>NZ_FMMP01000009.1 GCF_900095725.1 Cellulosilyticum sp. I15G10I2 | reverse complement strand
CACCAATTGAATACAGGCAATATCTCATGAATAAAGCTGCATAAAAAATAACGCCAACCAGAATCTAGGGTTGACGTTATAACTGATTTTTATTTTTTCCACTGTCCACTTGACAGGGAGCACTTCAAATAGCCTATCTGGTTTATTTTTATGCCACTATGTTGCCATATCCTCTTCAAGGGGAGCCCCCATAGGCTTTGTTATACAGCGTATAAGTATGACACTTATAATTAAATCACATAAATACAAGCAATGAACTTCAGTTCACTTGTGCATACTATTTTTATTTATTGACTTTATATGCAAAATAACAACAGCTAAGGATACCATAAACACCGTAGAACAAAATGGTCAGACTAACTCTTATGAGTACGACTTCAAAGGTAGCTTAATAGAAGATGAAAAGAATGATTATGTCTATGATGCCTTAGACCAACTTATTGAAGTATATGATAAGACAACAGAAGTTCAAATTGCAGACTATATTTATAACTCTAACGGCGAACGCATCCAAAAGACAGTAAACGGTAAGCAGACTAATTTCTTCTACCAAGATGACTTTCTCCTTTATGAAACTGACAGTGATAATAATATCACCAAGGAATATATCTGGAGCGAAAGCGGTTACCCTATAGCCTTTAAATACGAAGGCAATATGTAGTACTATCTAATTATTGTGGTGATGTTAATACTGTTTAAAATGGGGAACATAACTCTGCGAGAGTTAGCAAGGGGAGGGGGGATAGTGTTTTTCGATGCGACTTGGATACATGTGACGGAGCAGAGAAAAATAGCTATCCCCCCTCCCCATTGCGGACGTCACCAAAACATTTAAGTATAAACTATCCCCTCTCCTTGTTGTTTTTCCTTTAATTAGGGTATAATATTAATAATATAACCAAAAGTCTTTAGGAGGGATAAACAGATGATAGATAACTCTGCCGTTTTATTTAACACCGATTTAAATTTACAGCTTAAGCATGCCAGCAGAGTAAAAACCTGTTTTGACATCATTGACAGCCTTTTGCCACAGAGTGAAATTTATTTATTTGGAAGCTATGCTAAGCGGAAGATTAAAGATGAGAGTGACATAGACCTTTTGGTACTAGTAGACGACCATTATACTTCGAAAGAACTCCAAGAAATAAGGTGGCAGATAGAAGATCAAATATATAAAGCTAACAATATGACATTTGAAATAGATTTGAAACTATACACTAAGAAATTTTATGAGAGTCAAATGACTGATTCTTATTTTATTATGGAAATAGAAAAATATAAAAAAGATTTGAGGGGTGTAAAATGGAGCTAAAAAAGGGGAGTATGCTTTACTTTGCAGAAACAGATTATAAAAGTCTTCAGCTTTTATTAAATAATATTGAAGGATTAGAAGATGCGGTTTTGGTAAGATGTGAGCAATGTGTCGAAAAGTATATGAAGGTACTGCTGAAAGAGAAATTAGGCGAAATAAATACTTCTCATAATTTAAGTGTTATTCTGAATAAACTGTTAGGACTATATCCAGAACTCAGTAAGTACAAAGCATTATGCAGATTCTTAAAAGATTGTTATTATGACAGAAACTATGAAACAGAAGGCTATTACGAACTAGATCCCCAGGAGTTCAAAGATAGTGTTGATGAAGCTCTAAAATTAATAGAATACCTGAGAAACAAGTGTATAGAGATTTAAAATAAATCATGTAAAATCAATACAGTAGCTGTTCCTTTATTAACAAGGGAGCAGCATTTTTGTTTGAGTATAATCATTTTATAGAACATAACTCTGCTAAATTTAGCAAGGGGAGGGGGGATAGTGTTTTCCGATGCGACTTGGATACGTGTGACGGAGCTGAGAAAAATAGCTACCCCCCCTTTTTGTTGTTTTTCCTTTATTAGTGAAGGAATGGCTTTTTATATTATTTAATAGAAGCCAGCAATTGCAGAAGTGTTTCAAGTCGGAATATACCATATCCTTGACTTGGGTTAGGATAGGATAGTGTATCAAATCGGCTTAATGCATTTGCTATAATGCTATTGATAACAATTGTATTAGGGAGAGGGGTAGTGTCTAAATCCATATATTTTTGGTAGATTGTAGCAGCAGCTCCAGCCATAATGCTGGCAGCCGGTACTGTACCAGTCACTCCTATCCATTCATTCAATGTGCAGGGAGCTAGGATGCTTTTGCCATAGGTTACAAGGGTGGGGACAATATTAAGACTAGAATCACCACGTCCTGAACTGACAATTACAGTATTTGTATTAACATTATATGCGCCTACACTCATTATATTTGGAATGATAGAAGTTGATCCCATAGTTAGTAATGTAGCATGAGGATTAAGCTTAACATGACGATTAAGCTCTTCTTGAGAAATCCACATTTCTATTCTATTTAAACCGCCCATATTAATATCCGAGGCTATATACCATTGCCCAACGCTTGGGTTTTCAAGTCGAAACAATATGCGCAAAGCCCCATTTAAAAAGCTTATTCCTTCTCCCGAAGAATAAATCGTTGTATTACTTATTTGATAAATACCTGGCTCTTTTAAATTAACTGCCCCTCCAGGTTGATCAGCAGGAGGGTATAGGTCTGCGGTCAACATATTATTTCCCCACTGGTAGATAACGCCCACTACATTTTGACCAGGTTGTTCTACTCTTATATTTATTCTTCTTGTTCCATATTGTTCGCCAAGAATATCGAAATGATGTTGCTTATCTGCCTCATCGCCTGTAGGAACAATAAGTGTATGAGCTACGCGCTTTGCTATAAATGATACGTGTTGTTGAATAAAGAGAGCCGCGTCGTGGCCATCGATATTACCATTAAAAGGCATAATAAGTACCAAAGGTTTATCGTGTTCAATTGAATAGGCTGAAAGATTCGCCATCCCAATAAGTGCATCATGTAAAATAATAGCTTTATCACTCGGCATTCCACCATAGATAAGCTGAAGCTTTTCAGAGACGGGTCGTATTTTAGCAATAAGAAATTCTGCTTCTGGTGCAATGCCTCTATAACCAATAGTTTCATTAAAACCACCAGAAATTGCAGCCATTACTGTACTCATGCTTTCGCCGACAGGGAGTCTAATGAGTTCATTAGGATTTGGGCTGGTTAGAGCAGCGTTTATTTGTTCAGAGGTATAAGTATTCCCCTGATCTGTCTTGATTTGCTCCCACATATATGCAATACGGGTAGTTCCATCCAGACGACGTAGAGCCATATTAGTATAGTCAATGTCATCCGTTGTAATAATGCCTATATAAACACCTCTGCCTGTGTAGCTCTGAGTTTCTGCAGGAAGATGATAAGGAATCATTGGATTTTCAGTGTCTGGCATACAAGGAGCATGGGTTAATATTGTAAGTCTATAGTCAGCAGGTACTAATCTTCTAAGAAATTCACTGTTTTGGTCAAATGCACTTCTTCTGCCATATAGAAACATTAATCCATCAGCTACATGAATATATTCAAGACCAATTTCTGCAAATTGGGTAGCATCTATGCTGGCTTCGGCAACCAGTGGTAAATAAATCTCCTCATCTGGTTCTATAGTTAAGTAAAAAAAGTCATTATAGAGAGGTTTAGCCTGTCTATTATTTTTATTTACCATTTTAAAAGGTTGAGCTTTTAAAATAGAAATAGCTCTTCTAATACTGCCGTTAATTTCCCCAATATCTTTAATGATGTATTTGGAATGATCATATATTTTTTCTTTAATAGAGTTCATTATGAGTAAGCTCTCGCTGGCTTCTAAACTACGGTTTATAATCTGAGAAGATAGATTTTTTATTGAATTATTGCAGTTAGACATTTCAATATTTGCGTAGATAATCAAAGGTTTACAGATTTCTTTTGATAGGAATGTCAGAAAGTGTATGCATTTCATAAAAGCTAAAGTATCTATTTCATTGTTTTCAGAAAAGCAAAGAATACGCCAATCCTTAGTTTTAGGATAAAGGCTAGCAGTTCTGGCATTTTCATCAGTATTTTTGAGGGTTTGCGTACTTATATTATAATAATGTGTGAATACTGAACTTTCTTGTTTAGAAGCTAGAATAGCTAGTATAATATCATTTTGTTCTAGTAAGTCAAGTTCTGGGATACCCACTAAATTTTTTAGACGAAATGTAGCATTTATCTCAATTTCTTCAGTAACACTACTTAGCCAATCTAAATACTTTTCATCAATCTCTAATACAGTAAATTCCTTGTAGAGAGACTGGACTTGAGTCCCATACTGTCCTAAATAATTTTTCATTTGCTTGTCAATTTTAACAATTAATTTCATAACGCCTCCTTATTTATGCTAATAAACGTATTTTTTATTTAAAATATAAATACAACTATAACAAGCAAATAAAACTTTCTATCTCTAAGGTTAAAGCCCCCCTATTATATTTATGTAGATATTTGATTCATTAGTATTTTTTATAAGCAGCATTTTTGTTTAAGTATAATCATTTTATAGAACATAACTCTGCGAGAGTTAGCAAGGGGAGGGGGGATAGTGTTTTGCGATGCGACTTGGATACGTGTGACGGAGCAGAGAAAAATAGCTATCCCCCCTCCCCATTGCGGACGTTGCCAAAATATTTAAGTAGAAGCTCTACAACTTAAATGTATACACAGAGTGAAAATTCTAAAAGCAAATTAATAGTTAAATAATAATAAATAACATATATGAATCATAACATTATAAAAGAAGACATATAATGAGAATTTTAGCCAAGGAGTATTTCAGTAGCATACAGGACGGATGGATATGGACATAGACGCTGAACATATAGATGGATAGGTTAGAGGGGGGGAGGTGTAAGTATGCAGGTTATTATAGAACACAGTAAAGATGTAGCTCCCTACTTAGGACAATATGCAAATAGGATAGAGACTTTAGGGATAAACCATAAAGTTTTAGAGATAGAAGAAAAATACCTATCTTGGTTAAGTGGACTAACCGGTATTATAGAACCTAACTTTACAATAGAACTAGGCAGTAATAACAATACACTCATAAAAGAGCAAATAGACGGCCCTAACATGATTATAGCAACAATAGAGGCCAAGCCGGATATACAAGAAGCAGACCGTATTTACCATATGACAGCGCATACCAGTAAAGCGATTTCCCGTGATAGGAAAGATGATAAATGTTTATCGATAAGCTGTTATAGCGAAACACATCAAACGACAGCAGCAGATTATATCAAGTGTGTGGCATATCTCAAAGATCTGGCTTGCCAGCTACATAAACCTATACTTATTTATGCAAATATCTATATTCCTGACGAAGGCTTTAGATACAGAAGTTTAACTTCCAAAATTATTAATCATTATTTAGAAGCTTTAAATGGTGGTATGATCATAAAGTGTACACATGAAGATAACAATAAGTATTATATGCCAATGCGAGGGGAGTATGAGTTTTATCAAGATCAAGTGATTTATTTAAGTGAGGATCTAAAGAGCACTACGCTAAAAGCCTTGCCGTTTATTAGAGATGCCTTTAAAAATAAGAATTGGTTTAAAAATATGTATGATCAGTATCGGCAGAGCAGTCCATTATTTGAAAATGATGTATTTTATAACAGCATCCAGCCAAATGAAGAAATCTATGCCTTTCTGGATACCGGTAATTATAGGCCCCCAGAGTATTATGAAGCGTTAGGGTTAAAGACCGCACGTTTAATAGGGGGATATAGTATGCTTTATGCTAGGAAAAGTCAGTTTGATGAGTTAAGTAATATACTAAGACAAGATGTAACGCCTAGACACCGTATACCTATCGTAAGCCACGCGCCTTGTGAAAGAGAAGAGGGGTATCCACTCACGCCATACAGCCTTATTGCAGAAGAGCTAAAATATAAAGGAAGAGACGTTTATATAGGGCTTATTACAACAGATGATGTGGATTATACAAATGAAGTGCTGCGGGATCAAAATGGCGGGACGAGAATAGCTTATATTTGGCAGCAAGTAAGTGCTAGTGAAGGGATGAAGTATTTTAAGGAACAAATAGATAGAGCGCTAAATAGTCCCAGCCCTGGGGAACTTATTCCAATTCCAGAGAATGATAGTATAAGCACAATGATGTTAGGCATAGCAGGTGGTAAGAGTCTTGGTGAGACATATCGTGGTGTTGCAACAGAAGCGGAGTTTATAGTTGCAAAAGTTAAACCAGCATCAGAAGCCGTTCAAAGAATTTATGGAGGCATGCCAAGCCGATATGGGGTGATACTGCAAGATGCAATGATTGGTGTTTTAGAACTTGCAGACTTTGCAAGAGAAAGAAATAGGCCGCTTGTATTATGCTTACCTTTTAATACGAATATAGATCCCCATGATGGGTCGTTGATTCTTTATGAAATACTAGCACTGGTAGCAAGAAGAGCGGGGATTACTTTAATAATCCCAACTGGAGATGAGGCTGATAAACAACACCATTACAGCACTCAGCGAGCAGGAGGGTCTCTAAGCCCGTTAACACTTAATGTAGCAAGAGCCAATCAGAATGTAATAGGTGTTATTTATCAAAGAATTTCATCTATTGTAACTGCCTATTTATATCCGCCATCCAATATTGCTACGGGACCAATTGATTTAAAACAAGCAGGGGTCACTTCAGTTTTAGAAGCAACTGTTTATTCAAATGGGGAAGAGATAGACTTTTTAAATGGGGCGAGACGATTATTATTTAGGATAGAAAGTCCCCAGATAGGGCAGTGGCGTCTAGCTGGTGCATTAGGATCGGAAGAATTAAGTCAAATTAATCTATGGATTTCACAACAGGAGCTTAATCCACATATTACCCTTCGTCCTTCTGACACATTTACGACCCTTGGTTCATCAGCTTGTATTAATAATGCAATGGTTGTAGGCGGCTATGATCAACGTACAGGGGTAATGCTTAGTAGCTCAGGCAGAGGATACACTTGGGATGAAAGAGTAAGGCCGCTTTTGGTAACGGGAAGCAGTCGTATTACAGCACCTTGCAGACATGGGGAATGGGTGAGCGTAACAGGCACATTGCCGGCAGTAAGTATTATGGCAGGTGTTACAGCTACCATTTATAGTAAACTTATGGAAGAAGGAAGGGTGCCTTTACCTAATACCTTGGGCATCAATAATATCTTGCTTGGCGTCATACGACAATCCTATGGCGTATCATATCCTAACCCTAGTGAGGGCTATGGTGTTTTTGACCTGAGTATTTTAAATTCACTGCTTAACAGTCCTATATAAGTGGAGGCTGTTCCTTTATTAACGAGGGAATAGCTTTTTTGTTTTACTATAAGTATTTTATAGAACATCACTCTGCGAGAGTGAGCAAGGGGAGGGGGGATAGTGTTTTTCGATGCGACTTGGATACATGTGACGGAGCAGAGGAAAATAGCTATCCCCCCTCCCCCTTGCGGACGTTGTCCAAACAATCTTAATCTAGCGGAAATATTTGCCTGGGCCATAGTGGTTACTGTACGCGCATCACTTTTGAAAGTATTATTTTTCCTGCAAGCCTACTTATAGAAATTTGGCAAGATTATAAAGTGACAGAATTAAATATATTTAGTAGATTTTTTTGCGACTAATTATGCTAAAATGTAATAATAACCTGCTAAATGCATCAAAATAATTACTTTCTCCACCGGTTATTATTCGGATGTGCGTATAAGGCGAATGATTATATGAGGAGAGATGAAATGGAAGCAAAATCTATATCAAATCATTTAGAAGATCGGATATACTTGGATAAAGACCGGTGCGCGGGATGTAATCAGTGCATAGGCTATTGTCCTATACCTGGGGCGAATATAGCTTATTATGCAGATGACAAGAATAAAGTTAAAGTTGATGCCGAAAGATGTATTCACTGCGGAGAATGTATCCGTGTATGTGAACATCAGGCCAGACTATTTAAAGATGATACGGAACGTTTTTTTGAGGATATTAAAAAGGGAAAAGCTATTTCTGTTATTGCGGCGCCGGCCATACTTGTTAATTTTCCTGACTATAAGAAGTTGTTTGGCTACTTGAAAAAAATAGGTGTTAAATCCATCCTTGATGTTTCTTTGGGCGCGGATATTACGGTGTGGGCTTATTTAAAAGCGATGAAAGAAACAGGTATGGAGCCAATTATTGCACAGCCATGTCCGCCTATTGTGAATTTTATAGAAAAGTATCAGCCAGATCTTATTGATGCGCTAGCCAAGATACATAGTCCGATGATGTGCCTCGCCATATATATGAAAACCTACGAACGGACCACAGGAGAGATTGCTTTTTTATCCCCATGTATTGGTAAAGGTGATGAGATTACAGCCTCCCGAACCAAAGGTCTTGTGGGGTATAATGTGACCTTTAAAAAAATGAGTGATTACCTAAAAGCCCATGCTGTTGATTATACTCAGTATGAGGAACATGAGTTTGACCAAGAGTTACAGGCGAGTTTAGGGTTTCTTTTTAGTAGGCCTGGGGGGCTCAAGGAGAATGTTGAGTACTTTGTAAAAGATGCTTGGATACGTCAGATTGAAGGGACAAATCATGTCTATCATTACCTTCAAGAATATGCTGAGTCTATGAAGCAGAAAAAAGAATTACCGCTTCTATTAGATATACTTAACTGCAGCTATGGATGTAATTATGGAACAGGGACAGCCCATAATACATTAGAAAAGACCATGTCATTAGATGACGTTGACCGAGTTTTCAACCAAAAGAAAAGGGTCAAAAAGGGAGAGAAGAAGGGTTTTGTTAAAACGAAGAAGATTGATAGTCTGCATAAATACTTTGATAAAAAGATGGACTGGCATCAATTTGAATGTCACTATCAGGCCCATCAGCTGGACCTTCATTATGATGAGCCTTCTAAAGAAGAGCTTAATGAAATCTATTTAAAGATGAATAAGCCTATGGAGGAACATCGAAAAATCAATTGTGCTGCGTGCGGGTACCATTCATGTAGAAAAATGGCAACGGCTATTTTTCACGGCCTTAATATGCCAAATAACTGCATAGACTTTAACCGTATGTCTGTAAAACAAGAGAAAAAACATCGTAAAGCACAGGATGAACAGATTCAATTACTAGATCAAATGAAAATGATGACAGAAGAAAAATTAAAGCAGTCAGAGGAGATTTATCAGCAAAGCAGTGTGATTATGCAGTCTATAGCAGGCATATCTGCAGGCAATGAAGAAAATGCCTCATCTATTCAAGAACTCGCAAATAAAATGGATGAGATATTAAGTACGATCATCAATCTCAATGAGCATATCGATGGCATGGAGCAGAAACTTAATGCATTTGCTAAAGGCAGTGATGAAATAGTCGGGATAGCTAATCAGACAAATCTGCTTGCCCTTAATGCTGCGATTGAAGCAGCCAGAGCAGGTGAAGAGGGTAGAGGATTTGCCGTGGTTGCGGGAGAAGTAAAAAAACTGGCAGAGCGCTCCAAAGTCATTGCCATGGATACTCAGCAAGATCAGGTAGTCATGATGAAAGCAGCAGCAGAAGTTACGTCGATTTCAAGTGCCATTCAAGAAAAGATGATTGTCATGAATCAGGCAGTCAATATGATCTCATCATCTATTCAGGAGATTACAGCGAATAGTGAAGAAATCAGTGATGCAACTCAGCTGCTATTAGAAAAGATAAAAGCTTAAAATTATATGATAACAGGCGGCGTATTAGTCTGCCTGTATATTTTTTTGAGCATTACAGCGGCAACGGCAGCTGCTAAGACACCTGTAAGAATATTACTTACCATCATAACGATGCCGACGCTTTCTGTCCCTAAATTGGTAAAAGTCTGAAGGGCCCATAAAACAGGCATCCGGAAGACAAATACTCTGCTGAAGTTTATAAGAAGCGTTAGCTTGGTATAGCCAAAGCCGTAGAGTAGTGCCATGACCGCCGCATTGATGCCAAGGGGAATACAGGCCATCGCTTCAAAGTAATAAATACGCGCAATGTGAGTAGCAAATACAGTATCATCACCTGCGAAAAATGTGCTGATAGCATCTAAAAATCCGATGGTTACGATATAACCAATGGCACCAATAATTACATTAATGATTAATATTTTTTTAAAAGCATCCAAGGCTCTTTGGGGATTATTAGCACCAAGATTCTGGCTGATAATCGCAGCGCCACCGTCTTGGAAGCCGTTTTGCGGCACGGTAGTCATGCCACCGATGGTATTTGAGATCCCAAGGGCACCTACTGTTAAAGCACCATAAACGGTACTCATGGAATTAACGACAACCTTGCCAAGTGAAAAAGCGATTTTTTCTGCAATGACAGGGATGGATAAGACAATCATAGGTGTTGTCACTCTGCCTTTAAAGCGGATGCTTTTTAAAGAGAAGCCAAAGGCATTATTCTGATCACGCATATTGATGAAGGCTGCTGCAAGAATAACTAACTGAGAAAGAATAGTTGCAACGGCAATCATTGTAATACCTGATCGAAGTATGTAAACAAAAGAAGCGGTTAAGATCAGTTTAATAGCGATAGTTAATAAGTTGAGGTAAAGAATACGTTTTGAATTGCCCCGGGCTCGTTCAATAGCGATATAGACGTTATTAAAGAAGCTGATGATCATGCCAAGCAGTTCAACTATAAAATATTGGCTGCCGAGTGCAATCATCTCCTCAGGGGTATTGGCAAGTCTTAGAAACTGTGTGGTAAAAGGCAGAATAAAAAGTAAGATAGCAATACTTAAAAGAGCACACAGCCCAAATAAACTGCTGACTCTGGATTTGACAAGCTCATAATCACCAGCACCATAAGCCTCACTTATTTTGAGGCTGGCCCCTACGGCGAGTCCGCCGCCTATGGCAGCGAGTGTCATATTAATCTGGGACAGATACGCTACTGTGGAGATGGACTCGGCACTGATATGGGCGGCCATCATCGTATCTAACATCTTAAAGATTTGATTTAAACTTTGGTATAAAGCAAGGGGCGCGCATACTTGAAAAATGACGTGCCACATATTGTCTTGGAGTGCGAAGCTGCGAAAAGCTTCGTCTTTTGCAGTTAGTTGTGCAGCTGATTTTTCCATGTTTGATAATCCTCTCTGTCACTTGCGAGTTCCTATTTATACTATAACAAAAATAACGTTGTTTCTACGAATTATTAAATCAATTTTAGACAAATTACTGTTTTTTTGCTATAGCTAAGCTGTTTTGGTATAATATAAAGTAAAAAGGAATGATAGATAAAAAAGAAGGGATAGGAGAATGATGATGCTGCTGGATAATGGAGAGACGTTTTTAATAGACCGTGTGAAGAGGAAAGCATTTTTTGAGATGAACAAGGCGCATTTTCATCCGTATTATGAGATTTATTATTTGATTTCTGGCACAAGACGTATGTTTATTAACCATACATTGTATACCGTAGATAAAGGCAGTCTGATTATGATCGGCAAAAGTAATCCCCATAGAACCACTTTTATAACAGATGATCCCCATGAGCGGGTTGTCGTTAATTTTACCGACGACTTTTTACAGCCCTTATATCAAGAGATAGACAAAACATCCGTAGTAAAGTGCTTTGAAGATACACATATTGTGATCCCAGTCAGCCGAAGGGCTTATATTGAAGAACTTTTTATGAAGATGAAATATGAATCTGATCTTAGAGATGATTTTTCCAAGTTATTAATCAGAAGCTATTTTTATGAACTTGTCGTCTTTTTGCTAAGGTGTCAAGCCTTCCAAAATAATCATATCGAAGAACTAGATGGTGCAAGTGGCAAGATTCAGGAAATGGCAAGGTATATTTGTGAAAACTATGATAAACAGATCACCTTGGAGGATATTTCTAAAAACGCCAAGATGAGCACCACTTATTTTTCAAAAAAATTTAAGAAGATAACAGGATTTGGTTTTAAAGAATACCTGAACAACATTAGGCTAAGAGAAGCGTCACATTTATTAATCGAGTCAAAGCATTCTATTACGGAGATTGCATTAAAATGTGGCTTTACCGACAGCAATTATTTTGGGGATGTGTTTAAAAAGATGAAGGGTATATCGCCCAATCAATACAGAAAAAATAAAGGGGCTATTTAGATCAACGACTTGTGAACCTGAAAATACCCCGATGACAGACCTAAGTATAGAAGTTTTATACACTGCCCGACATCAAAAAGACGTGCTCGGGAGGGATATGGAGTGTAAGCTGCTTAGAAGCATCGTCTGCAAGATGCGGGCAGGAAGCTTTTGAGACTTCTACTTGAAAGATACAACCCTTGCAGGTTACTAGTACGGTTGTAGAAAATACCCCTTCAATCTTTTCTAATATCTGACAGGCAAAAGTTGTATCACTTTCTGAATCGAAGGAAGACAAGCTTAGATGGTGAGCTCGTACACCTGCTATCAGAGCTTTGGCAATAGGATTCCCAGCTTTTTTTGCAGCTTTAAAAACAAGCTCCTTTGACTGAAGTAAGTAATAGGCATCATTATCATCTATTACAGTGACATCAAAGAAGTTTTTGCAGCCTGTTATTCTTGCAGCCGTAAGATTTTGCGGGGTATGAATGATTGCTTCTTTAGTGCCTAGCTGAACATTTTCACCCTGATCCATAATCATAATATGGTCACTGATACGATAGGCTTCTTCAATATTATGGGTTACCAGAAGAACAATACCGTCAAAGTTGTTTTTGATAATATCAATCAGCTCTTTTTCTAGAAGATGTTTGATATGGCTGTCGAGGGCAGAAAAAGGTTCATCTAAAAGCAATAGCTCGGGTTCTTTGATGAGGGTGCGGGCAAGGGCGACTCTTTGCTGCTGTCCTCCTGAAAGCTGGGAGGGATAGCGCTTTTCAAGCCCCTCAAGCTGCATGCGGCTGATCATCTGAGTTATTTTCTGGTGGCGTTCCTCTTTAGGAAGCTCTTTAATGCCGTAAGCGATATTTTGGCTAACGGTAAGGTGGGGAAATAAAGCGTAATTTTGAAAAACATAGCCAATATTTCTAAGTCTGGGTGGTACATTTATTTTAGAATCAGAAGAAAAGAGTATTCTATCATTCAGTTTGATAGTTCCTTTATCTGGCGTATTAAGGCCTGCGATACACTTAAGCGTCATACTTTTGCCGCAGCCTGATGAACCCAGTATAGCAAGCACACCTTTTTCGATTTTAAAATAAGTGTTTAATTTGAAATTTCCGAGCGATTTTTCGATAGCGGCTTCTAGCATGTGCTTACCCCCTTTTCATTTTGCGTTCAAGCAGGTTAATCGTAAATAATACGACGATGGCGATACTTGTCATAATGATAACGAGTAGATTAGCCAGATCTTTATTGCCTGCTTGAAGGGCGTCATAAATGGCAATAGGCATGGTCATCGTCTTGTTGGGGATGCTGCCAGCGACCATGAGTGTTGTGCCAAAATCACCCAGTGCTCTTACAAAGGTCATCGTAAGACCAGCTACAATACCGCGCCATGCAATAGGTACTACAATCGTACAAAAAATACTAAGTTCATTTCTGCCAAGAAGTCTGGCAGCATTTAAGTAATCTTCGTTGATTTCTAAAAAAGCAGTTTTAGAAGATTTAATTAAATATGGAATAGCCACAACGGTAGAAGCAATGATAGCCCCCGTAGGAGTAAAGATGATCATCGTATTAAAATGTTTCTCAAGGAATAACCCAATAAGAGACTGCCGTCCGAAGAGTACCAGCAAATAATATCCTAGTACCGTAGGAGGAAGTACTACTGGCAAATTGGTTAATGTATCTAATAAATCAGTCATTTTACTGTGCCCTTTACTTAAAAAATAAGCAAGGGGAAGGCCTATAAAAAGACTAACAAGAGTAGCAGTGAATGCTACTCTAAAAGATAAATACAAAGGAAACCAATTAATAGACTGCATCATCTAGGCTCCGGGAGTTGAAAAACCATATTTGCTCATAATGGCTTGGCCTTCGTTGCTCATTATGAATGCTGTGAATTTCTTAGCAAGCCCTTCATTAGGCGTATCTTTTACAATACCCATAGATTGACTAAGAGGATCATGCATGGAGTCATCTATCAAGTTGACATGAATAGGTGCTTCGTCTTTAGAGGATAAGGCGATAAAGCCTGCTTCGGCATTTCCTGTTGAAACAAAGGTTAATGCTTCTGAGATATTTTTGCCATAAACGAGCTTGGGTTCAAGTTGGGGCCAAAGCCCAGCTTTTTCTATAGCCTGTTTAGCAGCTAGTCCATAGGGAGCAAGATCAGGATTGGCAATAGCTATTTTTTTGATCTCGGGATTTAATAAATCTTCTAGGGTTTTAGCTTCAAAGGAGCTGGTTTGTAAAGCTGCAATAGCCACACGGCCTACAGTGAAAACTTGATTAGTTTCTGGAACAATAAAGCCTTGGTCTGCTAAGTCATTCACGGCTTTTTTATTGGCAGCTGCAAACACATCAAACGGTGCGCCGTTTATAATCTGTTCTGTTAAAGTACCTGTTGAATTAAAAGAAAAAGTAACTGTACAATGATTAAGAACTTCAAAAGCTTTACCCATTTCTGTAAAGGCTTGGGTTAGACTCGCAGCCGCAGCTACTGTAAGTTCGCCTTTGGCTTCTGGTTCTGAGGGTGCTTCGGCAGCCACTGAGGGTTGTTGGCCTTCAGCTGCAGCAGGGGCTGATTGCTCAGTAGGTTTTGGACTTGAGGAACTGTTTTTAGCTTGAGATTCGCTGCAACCCGTTAATATAGTACATGTTAACATTAAGATAAGTACTGAGATTCTTTTGGAAAAATGATTCTTTTTCATAGTTGTAGCCTCCTTTATAAATAGGCGGTTTTGAATTGTATGAAAAAATATGAAACATAACGAAAATGGTTTTGATATAATGTTAAGCACATTATAGTCATGATTCGTTATGGTGTCAAGTGAGGAGAGCAGGCATAGAGAGAGAGAGGATTTGGGATAAAGTACATTATTATTTATAAAGAAGAAATTGATTTGTAAACTTGTAGATATTGCGCTATAGATGTTACTCAATAAGTGTACGAAAGAAGAATAGAAATAAAAAAAGATTAGGTAGATTTAACTAAAAAATCTTACCTAATCTTTTTTATTTCCACCTTATACCCCTTGTATATCACAAGGCTTTGTCTTTGTTTGTTCTATGTTTCTGCCGTAATGTGACCCATTTCACTGATGTCATAGCCATCAACTTCTTGGAACTCAAGTCTGAACTCATCGGAACGTAAGATATCTAAGATGGCTTGGACGGCCGTACTGCCCATATCTTCTTTTTTGAAAACCAGTTCATAACGCTCCTTTTGAAGCGGGATGAAATCAATATTATTCACTTGTCGTGCAAGCTTTTGATCCCCCACGGCTACATCTGCACCGCCACGGGCGATCGTGCTGGCTACAGTAAGATGGGACTGAGATTCTCTTTTGTAACCGTTTATTGAACTGCCGGGAATACCTAAGAGTCTTAAGTGTTCATCCAGCAATATGCGAGAACCTGCACCCTTCTCTCTGTTAATCATAGTGATATCAGGTCGTCTAAAATCACTCCATGTTTTAATATTTTTAGGGTTGCCTTTAGCTACATAAAAACCTTGAGTACGGCAGGTGAGATGCACAATAACCGTGGGGATGCCGGGAAGCAGTCTTCTGACATAAGGTACATTATATTGACCGGTATCGCCATCCCAAAGATGGGTAGAGGCGGCTTGGATTTGACCGTAATAAAGAGCAGTTAAACTATTATAGCTTCCAGTATAAGACCTGAGTGCTTTGATGCCAGTTGTATAACGCTCAATATAATTTGAAAGTACATCTAAAAGAGGATCTTGACCGCAGATAATAAATCCACTGCTAAGTTCACTGCCATAAGAGATGGAGGACTCTAAAAGTCCAGCGGTGAAATGACCTTGGAGAGAATGAAGAGAAGATGTTTGTTCTGGGGTGGACTTAGGAGCAGCGGGATTTTTTGAACCAGAAATATAATTTTCTACATCCTTCAAATTAAAACGCACTTTACGTCCTACTTTATAAGAATTAAGTTCACCTCTTTTTATAAGTTCATAGACTGTATTTTTAGAAATCTTCAACATATCAGCTACATCTTGAGCTGTGAGAGCCGTTGTATTAATCATAATTGATACCTTTCTTTGGGACTTAGCGAGGTTTGTTTCATTTGATTGTAGCATAGCATAAATTAAATAAGTTATCAATTCATGTTTTTTGATAACATTTGGCACTTGTGCAGAAGATGATGAAATGTGTGAAACGTAGTGAAGGGGTTTTTGAATCAATATATATATAATTGTGGTGATAGAATAAAGAAACGAAAAAATGCAGATATTGACTCTATATACAGAAAAATAGAGGTGAAAAATATGATTGCAGAAATACCAAAAATGGAAAAGCTTGACTTTGATGGCGGGACGGCTAGGATAAGGCTGAATGCATTTAATCAAAGAATTAAGATTGTAAGTTTTGAAGGTGAGATTACACAGCTTATGCATAAACTTACAGAGCTAGCGGCCAAAGAAAAAGTAGGTAAGATATTTTCTATTGTGAGTCAAGATCAAATCGCAGCATTTAAAGACCAAGGCTTTATTATGGAGGCAAAAATTAATCATTTTTTGAATGGAGAGCCAGGTTATTTCTTATCAAAGTTTATGCTGCCAGAACGTAAAATGAGTATGCTGCTTCCAGAAGAGGAAGAGGTACTTATTAAGTCGAGAGAATATAAAGACGAAGATTATCACTATGAAAAATATGATGAATATAAAATTAGAAGCGCTGATAAAGAAGATGCCAAAGGGTTGGCAAAGCTTTATGATAGTGTTTTTGAAACCTATCCTTCGCCTATGAATGATGCAGATTATATTCAATATGTAATGGACCATGATATTTTTTTCAAAGTCGCAGTATATCAGGATGAAATTGTCAGTGCGGCGTCTGCAGATATGGATTCTAAAAATTTGAATGTTGAGATGACAGACTGCGCAACCTACAAAGCCCATAGAGGACAGGGACTTATGGGGCGGCTGATCTTTGATCTAGAAAAAGAAATGCAAAATAGACACTATAAAGTACTCTACAGTACAGCCAGAGCTATTTCCGCAGGCATGAATATTGTATTTGCCAAGCATAATTATGAGTATGGCGGACGGCTTGTAAACCACTGCCATATTTGCGGACAGTTTGAAAATATGAATATATGGGTAAAAGAGTTATAAGAAAATCGGGGCAGTTCGCTGGCCCCGATTTTATAGTTTAATTTATTTAATTGGGTTTTTTAATCACCCGTCAAATCGATCTAGTTTAAATAATTTTAAGTTTTCATCAAAGGTTCCAAGATAAAGCTTACTGAGCATCATACCCCCTAAGATGGCAAATAATATGCCGTTTGCGCCATAGCCCAGGCAGTACCAAAGCTTATCATTTTTAGGATCTTTTCCTAAAAAGCCAAGATTGTCTTGGGTTGATGCAAAGGCGCCACAGTATTTATATTCGGCTTCAATATCCTTAATAAGAGGAAACATCGTTTTTATCCGCGCTTCTAGCAACTCATATTTTTCTAAGGCTGCATCCTCATTAAAGATGCCGGGAACAAAGGAAATATCTTCGCCGCCTGCGAGGATTCTATTATCAGCAGTGGTTCTAAAATAATGATAAGTAGAGCTATTATCACGGATTAATACTCTGCCAGGCCAACCCCCAAAAGAAGTGACTGGCTTTGTTGCAATATTAAAAGTCGTTGTTTTGACACCGAAGTTTCTCTTGGTGAAAAGCTGTGTATTATAGCCAGTAGCTACAATAATGATTTTACCTTTAACTTTATAACCATAAGTTGTTTCGACTTCGACGCCATGGTCTAAATAGTTTACTTTAACAACTTCTGTATTTTCAAACACCTGAAGCCCTTTCTGAGAGCTGACGTCCAGAAGCTGATGCGTATACTTATAAGGATCTAACTGAGCACCGCCGTCCATGGCATATAACCCAGCCTTTAAATCAAAGCTAAAAGGATTACTAGAAGCGGTAAGAAACTCGGCTGAGAATCCATGAGTCTTTCTAAGATTATACTCTTCTTCAACCTCTGCTATTTCTTCTTTTTTTGAAGTATAGAGGAGCGTATCTTTTTTTTCATAATCACAGTTATTACCTTGTTCATTAATAAAAGCATCAATTTCATCAAGTGCCTTTAGCCCAAGCTTATAGGCTTTTAGGCTGTTTTCAAGAGGTGTATACTGCTCAAGATCACGCAGGCTGCTATCTAATTCATATTGAAGCAAGGTGGTGGTAATACTAGTGCTTCCAAAAGCTATTCTGCTTTTTTCTAAAAGCACACAATCAATATTTTGACGAGAAAAATAATAACCTAAAATACTTCCGGTTACCCCGCCGCCTATAATAATGACATCCGTACTTATATTTTGTGTTAAATAAGCATATTGTTTGGGAACTTCATTAATGTGTGTAAAGAGTGATGCGCCTTGCACATATTGTAGACTCATGGTTGTCACTTCTCCTAAAGGGAATGAATTTCATAATGAATGCAAGGTGTAGTGTATGGAATTTTTTGAGATAGTATACATGATTGATAGAGTCTGTAGACAAGATTACGTAGCTGATTAGAAATGTCTATTTATCAATAAGTGTTATATGGAAAAAGCGACAGGTCAACATGCCCGTCGCTTTTGATTTTAGTTATAAGACCTAGCCAAAATCCCTGCCGCATCTTCTGGGCTTATTGGAGAAGGATCAAAGTTAAAGAGCCCACCCATAGTATGTCTTGCATTTTCAGCATATTTTTCGAAGTTATCTTTATCAACGTTATAATCAGACATCTTAAGATCTGCCACATGGCATGATTTTTGGAGGTCAACCAGGGCTCTAACAAAATCCATAGGTTCTTTCGCTTCTTTAACTCCGAGAGCTTTAGCCATATCAACCATTTTCTCAGTACCTTTTTCGGCAAAGAAAGTATAGTATTCCTTGGAAATCATAATAAGTCCAGCGCCGTGAGCAAGTTCGGGGTGATGCGCACTGAGCGCATGTTCGAGGGAATGCTCCGAAATACAGCTGGAAGTAGATTCAACAAAACCAGAAAGCGTATTAGCAAGTGCCACCATAGCGCGGGCTTCTTCGTTTGAACCATCATTTACGGCTGTGGCAAGATATTTACCGATAAGTTCGATACTCTTTAAGGCATACATATCACTGACTGGTGTAGCGATATTAGCAATATAGCCTTCTGTAGCATGGAACAGAGCGTCAAAGCCTTGATAAGCTGTAAGATGTGACGGCACAGACATCATAAGATCAGGGTCTACCACTGAAAGTGTAGGGAACGTACCAGCGTAGCCAAAGCCGATTTTTTCATTGGTTTCTTCTTTGGTAACAACAGTCCAAGGATCAGCTTCTGTCCCTGTGCCAGCTGTTGTTGTAATCGCTACGATAGGAAGTGGTGCATGAGGGACTGGAAGCCCTTTGCCGCTGCCACCGCTTATATAGTCCCAGTAGTCCCCGGGATTTGTTGTCATTACGGCAATGCTTTTAGAAGCATCAATACTGCTGCCGCCACCAAGACCTATAACGAAATCACAATTATTTTTCTTTGCAAGGGCTGCCCCTTCCATAATGTGTACTTTAATAGGGTTAGGCAGAATTTTATCAAAGATTACATAAGGCACGTTTGCCTTCGTGAGCAATTCTTCTACGCGCCCCAAATAACCATATTTTCTCATAGAAGGACCAGCAGAAGTTACAATCAAAGCTTTTTTACCAGGTAAATAGTTAATAAATTCGTTAAGCTTACCTTTGCCAAATAATATTCTTGATGGCATGTAATAGTTAAATTGAGTCATTATACACCCTCCATTTTTAATTAATTTAAAGATTTATTTTAAAGGAAGCATAAGTATAAATGCTATCCCTATATCTGATTATACAAAGCGCAAATTGAAGAAAGAGTAACATATGTTACTCTAAGTAAAAAAATTAAAAATATACTCTGGTGTATTACAAGTGTAGATAGGATGAGATATAATGATATAAAAGCTTATCAAGGCTTATCAAATACAACTTATTTAAGAAAGGGTGGCAGTTTTGAAGAAAAATCTTTCAAGCTACATACTATTCTTTGCAGGAGGATTAACTGTAGTTACATCAATATTTAATTTTATAGGCCGCAATATAGGCTTTGGATTAGTGTATTTAAACCTCGCTGTAGTGTATTGTCTATTAGCAGAGATGCGCAGAAATAAGCAGTAAGAAATTTGAAAGTAGTTATAGATAAAGCCATATTGCTATACGTGTATAACAATATGGCTTTATCTGTGTTACAGTTCATATAAGAGTGTGTATAGGGCATCAGCAGACACAAGTTTAACTTCATTTTTATTAAAAAGAATGAGACCATCCTGCTGCATGTGGGAAAGTTCTCGGGAAAGAGAAGGCCTTGTGGTATTGAGATATTCCGCAAGCTCTTTGCGGTTAAAAGGCAGTATGATGGTGCTTGAGTTCTGCACTTCATAAAGCTCTAAGAAATATTTCACAAGCTTAAGCCGTATCGAATGGGTAGTCAGCAAGTTGATTTTCTTTTTATAAAAATGCGCTTTATCTGAAAGCAAATAAAAAGTGTTTTGCACAAGTTTCTGATGAGATAGACAGGCTTTATGGCAAAAAGCAGGAAAGGCTTGGCTTGGAAGCATCAGTACGGTACTAGGCTTAGTTGCAATAGCAGCACAGTCACAGCCTTGATGTTTGCCAAAGGTGGTGATCTCACCCATTGTGGCGTTTGGTTCTAAAATTTCTAAAAGATGCCTGCCACCGGAGATATCTTCTTTAAAAATACTGATCTCTCCGGAAAGGAGAATATAGAGATAATCGTAGGGGGTATTGGGGATATAAATAAATTCTTCAGGCTGATACGTTTTGGTAAGTGGTTTTAAACAACCTAAGATCTGAGTGATTTCGGATTCACTCATTTTATCAAAAAGTGCATTGTTTTTAAGCAGTGGCAGATAATTATTATTCATTATAGTCCCCCAGTTCTAAGCTTTTGTACTTATTATACTATAGATTTCACATTTTAAAGTTGTTTTTCTATATATGTATAATAAGAAACTGAATATTTTATTTCAATACGTAGCAGAGGGATCTTTGGGGCTTGAAAGTTGCCTATGTGCATAATGTTGAGCATCTTATTAATAACATTTTGTCAATACCCTAACATTTACAATATTTATACATAAGTACAAATATTAATTATTCATAACTAGAGAAAATTAAAAAATTAACGATCGGTTATTGTAGTTTGAAATTAAATAATTTATACTTATGTTAATTAATAGGCTATATCAAATATTATACTGATGACAAAGAGGTCATATTCCTAAACGGAGTATGACCTCTTTGGCGTTGCTGGAGGAGGCGTGTTTATCGAAAAAATATATACTTTGGGAATGGATATAGGGACTACCACCACGCAGCTTATCATTTGTGAACTTACTGTTGAAAACCTAACAGCCAACTACTTATCGGTTGAACCCAAAATCTTATCCAGAAAGCTTATTTATGAGAGTCCTATAGTGATTACCCCCATGATTGATAGTTATCACTTAAACGAGACCGAACTGATTAAGATGTTTTTTGAATTTATTAAAGAAAGTGGGGTAGATATCAAAAAGATAAAAACAGGAGCGGTTATTATTACAGGAGAATCCAGCCTTAAAGAAAATGCAAGCCAGCTTATCCATAGCATTGCAGATAGTACAGGCGAATTTATTGTAGCTACAGCGGGGGCAGATCTTGAGTCCATCCTTGCAGGCTATGGCAGTGGCGTGCAGGCACTTTCCTATAGACAAAGCAGTAAGCTTACCAACATTGATATAGGAGGCGGTACGACTAATATCGTCAAATTTGATGGCGGAGAAGTCAGCGATACCTTGACACTGCATATTGGAGGCAGGCTTCTTAGGATAGATAACCAGCTTAGTGTAACCTACATATCACCGGTACTGCAAAAAGCACTTCTGTTAGAAGGGTGGTATGTTCAGCAAGAAGACACGCTGACTTACAAACAGATAAGAGCAATTGCAGAATTTATGGCAGCCTATGTGGTGGGGGCCATTACCCATGAACTACATCCAGATTACGACCTGCTTTATGTATCGAAAGATACTGTTTCGACAGAGGCTGAGGCCTACTTTATATCTGGAGGGGTAGGCGAGTACGTCTATGCCACATGTGATAAGGATAGCCTGATAGAAGCCTGCTTAAAATACCAAGATATAGGCCCCGTTTTAGGTGACGCCGTAAAAAAAGCCTTTCAAAAGAGGGGAATGGTGCTTAGGCAGCCGGAACATAAGATTCGTGCAACAGTATGTGGCTCAGGAAGCTATAGCATGCAGCTTAGCGGCAATACGATTTATGTAGACCAGGCGGCTTTGCCGATGAAGAATTTACCACTGATAAGGGTGACTTATCAAAAAGAAATAGAAGGGTTTGTGGCGGCAGCCAAAAGGCTGATGGGCTATCACCAGGGGCAGAGTGCACTTTATGTGACATACGAGGGAGATAAAAGTTATGAGGATATTATAAGGCTGGCTCAGGGGATCATCGATATTGCAGAGGAAAATATGGCACATATTATTGTCATCACGGATAAAAACATAGGCAAAGCTTTGGGACAGACCCTTCAGAGGCATTTGGTAAAGCATAAGGCCATTGTTTGTATTGATCATATTCAAAATACCCATGGCAGCTATGTGGATCTTGGGAAAATGGTAGGCGGGAGCTTACCTGTAGTTATCAAGTCACTTATATTTTAGAAAGATTAAAAGAAGAGCCTAATAGGAAGAGGGTGAAGGGTAGTGTATAAAATTACATTACAAAATAAAACGTATCAATTTGAGAGTTTAAAAGAGGTGATGGCAAAAGCCAATGAGCTAAAGTCAGGGGATGCATTGGCGGGTATTGCTGCTTTATCTGCCCATGAAAGAATAGCGGCAAAAATGATATTAGCAGATATTACGCTGGAGACCATTTATAATAATCCGCTTATTCCTTATGAAGAAGATGAAGTGACAAGGCTTATTGTAGAAAGTATAGACCGAGATATTTACGAAGGTATAAAAAAGATGACAGTGGGAGAACTGAGAGACTTTATTTTAAGTGTGGAAAAAGAAGAGATAGAGCGCATAAGACCAGCCTTAACAGCGGAGATGATTTCTGCTGTTACAAAGCTTATGAGTAATATGGACTTAGTGTATGCGGCTAATAAACTGGTTGTCACATCTTACTGCAATACAATAATAGGTCAGCCAGGAACACTCTCAGCGAGACTTCAGCCGAACCATCCGATCGATGATGTTGAAGGGGTGATGCTGTCAGTTATGGAAGGGATGAGTTATGCAGTAGGCGATGCGGTGATCGGGCTTAACCCAGTCAATGATTCAGTAGATAATGTTAAACGTATTTTAGAAGCCTTCTACGATTTTTATAACAAATGGGCTATCCCGACACAAAACTGTGTACTTGCCCATGTGACGACTCAGATGGAAGCTCTAAAAAAAGGTGCACCTATTGACTTGATGTTTCAAAGTCTTGCGGGTTCAGAGATTTCAAACAGAGCTTTTGGAATAGACATTGCACTGATGGATGAGGCTTATGAAATGATGCGTCAGCAAAAAAGTTCCAAAGGGCCTAACTACATGTATTTTGAAACAGGACAAGGTTCAGAGCTTTCTTCAGAAGGACACCACAATGTTGATCAGCTGACGATGGAAGCAAGATGTTATGGTTTTGCCAAACGTTACAAACCTTATTTAGTTAATACGGTTGTGGGTTTTATTGGCCCGGAATATTTATATGATGGGGCGCAGGTTATAAGAGCTGGACTTGAAGATCACTTTATGGGGAAACTAACGGGGATTTCGATGGGAGTGGACGTATGCTACACCAACCATATGAAAGCAGATCAGAATGACCTTGAGAATCTAGCACTTCTCTTAAGCCAGGCAAACTGTAATTACTATATGGGCGTGCCAGCCGGGGATGATGTGATGCTGATGTATCAAAGTACCAGTTATCATGATGTAGCAGCTCTTAGGGAAATAACAGGCAAGACGCCTATAGCTGAATTTAATCAGCGTATGGAAGAACTGGAGATTCTAAAAGATGGCAGGCTGACTAAGCGGGCTGGAGATTATAGGATGTTTCTATAGACTGACTAGTAGCGTACATAAGGTCATACCTATTTAAAATAATAAGGACAGGGG
Organism: Cellulosilyticum sp. I15G10I2; assembly: GCF_900095725.1. Classification (NCBI taxonomy): domain Bacteria; kingdom Bacillati; phylum Bacillota; class Clostridia; order Lachnospirales; family Cellulosilyticaceae; genus Cellulosilyticum; species Cellulosilyticum sp. I15G10I2. Next base: position 643,229 of record NZ_FMMP01000009.1, on the reverse strand, counting down.
GATTGTAAAATGTTTAATGAACTAATCCAGAATATAACGAATTGGGGTGTTTTAGCAGCATCTTTTGAGGAGTTTTCACATAACATGTCTGTTAACATGGTGATTATGGTAATCATGATGATCTTTATGGTCGTAGGTGCCGTTGATAAAGTAAGAGGGAATAAAAGAGGTTATGGCGAGAAGTTTGATGAAGGCTTTAATGCCATGGGGCCTTTAGCCATAGCTATGATAGGGGTGGTTGCGCTGGCACCTGTTTTAAGAATTATATTACAGCCTATTATTGCTCCGGTTTATCAGCTGCTTGGTGCAAATCCGGCTATGTTTGCAACGACGCTTTTAGCCAATGATATGGGGGGATACCCTCTGGCTATGCAGCTTGCAGGGGATAACGAAACCATTGGTAATTTTGCGGGCTTAATACTTGGGGGTATGATGGGGCCAACCATTGTATTTACTATTCCGGTCGCTTTATCGATTATTAAAAAAGAAGACAGACCGTATTTGGCATGTGGTATTTTAGTGGGTTTAATCACCATACCTATTGGGTGTATTGTGGGTGGTTTAACGATGAATATGACACAGTATAAAATAAGCCTTGGAGAAATTCTTATTAACCTTGTGCCGGTTATTATCATTGCGGGACTCATTGCTGTAGGTTTATGGTTTAAGCCTGCTCAGATGATGGATGGGTTTATGAAGTTTGGTAATGCGATTACCATTATTATTACCATAGGTACGGCTATAGCAGTTTTCCAATATCAAACAGGTCTTAGATTTCCGCTTTTTGATGTGATGGTGGATGCAGATAAAAACGGGGGCGTGGTGCCCTTAGAGGAAGGCATTATGATAGTAGGGGCTATTGCCATTGTATTAATCGGAGCTTTTCCGATGGTGCATTTTATTACCACAAACTTTGCGAAACCCCTTATGAAATTTGGGCAGATGCTGGGTGTTGAAGAAAAGGCTTCAGCGGGATTTGTGGCAACCCTTGCTAATAATATTCCGATGTTTAATATTATGCACGAAATGGATGCTAAAGGTAAAATACTAAACGTAGCCTTTGCGGTATCGGCAGCTTTTGTATTTGGGGATCATCTTGGCTTTACAGCAGGGGTTAATCCGGATATGATTTTCGCAGTGGTGTTAGGAAAGCTTACAGCAGGTATTACAGCGGTTATTTTAGCAGCTGTTCTTGCACCTAAGTTACTCTCTAAAGTAAATGCGTCGCAATCAACCGACAAAAAAGAGGGCGTAAAATCAGTGGCACTATAAGTGTTAGATTAAAGGTTAAATAATAGATAGGTAATTGCAAAACTTAAGAAATTTAGGTTATCAAATAGGGGCGAAGATGCTCAAAACAGCAAAAATAGGGAGGTAAAAGTATGGATATAGGCGTAATAACTCCTGCTAGAATTCATATAGGACGTAGTGGGGCAAGGATGACGACAAAAGAACTGCTTAAGTTCAGACAAGATCATGCAATAGCCATGGATGCAGTGTGGTCTCATGCAGATGAAGAGCTTGTTAAAAGCCTCGGATTTAAGGTAGTTAACACTCTCATTAATGATAAAGAAGAATATATCAGAAGACCGGATTTAGGAAGAAGGTTTTCTGAGGAAACGCTGGAGGACATAAAAAGCACGTGTATTCACCAGCCTGCTGTACAAATCATCGCAGCGGATGGTCTGAGTTCCCCAGCGATTGATGCCAACTTAAAAGATATTTATGGGATCTTAACAGACGGTTTTAAACATAGAGGCATCACCGTAGGAACGCCCATCTTTGTACGGTATGGTAGAGTGGCAACGATGGACTACATATCAGAGGCGGTAGGGGCAGAGGTCACTATTTTATTAGTAGGAGAAAGACCGGGACTTGCAACAGGGGAAAGTATGAGTGCCTATATGGCCTATCAGTCGAGTGCGTCAAAACCAGAGTCGCAAAGAACAGTAGTTTCTAATATCCACAGTGGAGGCTTATACCCTGTAGAAGCAGGCGCGCAGATTATTCATATAGCGGAAATTATGTTGAAAGAGAAAAAGAGCGGTGTAGATTTAAAAATATAATACGATTAACTAAAAAGTGCGAGAGACTTATAAAAAGACTCTCGTATTTTTTATTTAACCGGAAATAAGCAGCGCTATTCAAACTTATTCCTAGACTATTTAGACAAATATGGTTCCCAAGAGGGAATTTTGATGTAAAATAATAGAAAGTTGGAATAAAAGTTAGAGGAGACATCAATATGCTTACATGTGTGATCTGCGAAGACAATGAAATACATAGAAATAAAATTAACGATTACTTAAAGAGCGTGCTTAGCGAGCTGCATACTGCCTATGAAATTATAGAATTTGAGTGTGGAGAGCAATTATTAAATGCTTATCCTAATCATGTAGATATTATTTTTTTAGATATTAAAATGAAAGAGCTGTCGGGAATGGAGACTGCACAAAAAATTAGAACTTTTGATACAGAGACAGAGATCATCTTTATAACGGGACTCACAGAGTTTATGCAGCAGGGCTATGAAGTAAGTGCAAGGCGTTATTTAACAAAACCTATCCAGTATGAAATATTTACTCAGCAAGTAAAGCCTTGTATTGAAGCTATTATAAAACGAAAAGAGCAGTATATATGGGTAAAAAGTCTTCAAGCAACGTATAAAGTAAGGGTAGATAACATCTTGTATGCTGAAACCTATGGGCGTCAGGTCAATGTTTACACCACCCAACAAATATACCCTACTTATATGTCCTTAAGTCTTATAGAAAAGGCGTTGAAAGGGGAACATTTTTTCAGGTGTCAAAAGTCATGTTTAATTAACTTAAACTATGTGGAAGGCATTACTAAAGATTCAGTATTTATAAAAGATAAAGAGATTCCAGTGAGCCGCTTAAAAATGCAGACTTTAAAAAAAGAGCTGGCGAAGATAATAGGAGAATAGCCATGATAAAAACACCACTTTTTTGGTCAATAATTTTTTTGATATCTAGTTTAATTGATTGGACCGCACTGAAGATCCTAATAGATAGCAATAGCTTGATAAAGATTCCAACAAAAAGGTATTATCAGTTATTTAGCGTGATGGTAGGGGCAGAATTTCTTTTAAATGTATTTGATGTTCTGCCCATCCTAAAGGTTATTATAATAATTATCATGACTTGGGGCTTCTACCAAATAAGTTATCATGTTTCTTGGGTTAAAAATAGTATAGTGACAGCTGTTTTTTGGATGTTGTCTCTTGGAAGCGAAGGCATTATGCTGGGGCTTATAACAAGACTCTATCGCTTAGAATCTCATATGTCTTTATTAGAACCTGGTTATATAAAGCTTCTGTTTTTTATTTTAGCAAAAGTCTTATTCGTAAGTGTTGTATTAGTTTATCAAAAATTAAAAATATCTATAGATAATGATCAGCATGACATCATCTACATATTACTCCCCTTAGCTGCCAACAGTTTAGTACTGATTTTTATTTTTGAGTATGCACCAAAGATGGCTATTAACACACAGAACTATTACTCGATGATCCTAGGTATGACACTGCTTATTGTTTTAGCAAATGTATCGCTTGTTGTAATGATAAGAAAAATGACTCGGGACTATCAGGTTAAATTAGCTTACAAAAGTTATGAAGATAAAAAAGAAGCGGAGTACAGCTACTATATGCAGCTAGAAAAGGAGCATGAACAGGTTAGGCAACTTTATCATGATATGAATAATCATATTGAATGTATTAAAGGATTGGTACAAGATAAGGAGCAACTGCGCCAATATATACAGTCGATTGAGGAAGAAATACCGAGCATGAAACAAGTCTTTCAAACAGGCAGCAAAGTAGTAGATACTCTCTTTAGGCAGAAAAGCATTGTGTGTGAGAAAGAGCGTATTGATCTGCTAGTCAATCTAGACTTAACGAGATGCAGTTTTATAGAACCTAAAGATTTATGCAGTATTTTTGCCAATGCTTTAGATAATGCTATAGAAGCTTGCCAAAATATAAAAAGTGAAGATAGAAAGAGATATATCCATATAGAAGGTTCTAAGGTTAAACGTTTTTTAGTGATTAAAATAAAAAACCCTAAAGAACACCCAATTAAGCTAAAAGGTGAAAAGATTATCACCCATAAAAAAGATGAAATACTGCATGGACTAGGGCTAAAAAATATACGAAGATGTGTGGAAAAATACGAATCAGAACTAGTGCTTCAACATACAGAAAATGAATTTTATTTAAAAATAGTTATACCCTTAAACGCATCTGATAACATATTAGACAATAAAAATGACATCTTAAACAATAAGTGTATAAAAGTGTAAAAAAAGATGTTAAGTTTGAGACAGAGGAGAGAAAATAAGATATAAGTATATAGCTAGGAGATTAAGTATAAGTTTTGGACTAATTACGCTAATAGCAGTTTTTTATGCTTACTTATATGAGTACAGCGTATATATAATCTTTTCTCTAGGATGGATAGCTATAATACTTATTATGGGATATACGAAAGGGGGAGAGGGGAATTAAAAAGTACGCTTTAAGTTTAATGAAATATGTAGGGCAATTGGTTTGCCTATCAAGGGGAAGTGCCTAAAGAAATGAAACAGTTTAAAAGGGTTAAGTAAATAAAATATTATCATAGAAGTTTTATGTGATGAATACCCAGAAATGAGAGGATAATGTTAATTATGAAGCATAAGAGGTTATCTAAATTAAGAATCAGCTGTATATTTGTCATCATAATTTCAACAGTTTTATTGGCTGTTTTCTATAGTCGCGGCGGGCTATTTAAAAATAATAATTTAGAAAAACTAACTACTAAAAATGTAAGTTTATATCCATTAAATAAAAATGGTCAGACATATGGACCTCACATTGATAATTATGAAGAAGAACCTGATTTAATTGAAGTCTATGGTACACATGGGACTCTGGGATATATCAAATCTACTGATCTTGAATCACCACCTAATACACCAGAAGAAGCTATAAAGCAGCAAAACAATAGAAAGACTCCTATAGAATTACCAGTTTACGATAAAGATGGAGAAAATATTATCAGCACATTCGTTTTGCAAGATAATACCGGTGTTGATTATTAATAAGAATTAAGAATTAAGAATTAAGAGTTAAGAATATATGGTAAAAGAGAGAAAAAGTTCAATGAAGTAAAATTTTATAAAATATTAAAACAGAGGGAGTGAACATTAATAAAAAATTATAGATTGACGAAGATATTGGAAGAAAACTAATATATAGTATTTTATGAACTTTTGGGTATATACATACCTATCAATCATCAACCGGAAGTATATCTCTATCTCCTTCAGGTCCTAGCTTTTCACTCTCTTCCACGAGTAAGCAATGGTCTCTAGATGCAACTCTTGATGGTCTTGCCTATTAATTTATACATATTATAGTTTATAAGGATGGGTCATAAATAAATGAATAGATTATCTAGAAAGTATTTGCAAGCTATAATAATAGTTGTTATTTTACTGTGTGTTTTTTACAAGCTGAATGAAAAGTATCCTTCTAGTACTACAATAAAAGGGATATTAAGTGAAAATGGTGAAGGGATAGAAATATCAGAAGTAGTGACAGTTGCTAAAATAAACGATACTGAAAGCCTGGTCTTTTATAGAGACGTATTAAACAACTTGTATTCCGCATTAGTAAAAAAAACAATACGTAATAGATGGATTATGAAAAAGTACACTGGAGCAATACCATTAATAAACTCTGTAAATAGCGTTTATAAAAATAAGCTTATATGGACATGGAATAACTTTGAAACAATTACATTTACATATGGTGTAATTTATGATTCTAATATTACAAGAATAACGATAGGAGCTGATGAAGCTTTCTTATTAAAAGACATAGGGATGTGGTACTTTATAGATAAAGTTAAAAGGTCTTTACCTAATGACGATATCAAAGGATATAATCAAGATAATCAATTAATATATAGTTATTATCCTGATAAGGCACTAAATTAAATTTTCGCTGTATATTATAAAAGGGCTTTGATTAATAATCTTATTGGTCAAGGCGCCTTTTGTTGTCTAAGAACTTCAAGATTCGCATCGTGAATTTTATTTAATAGTTGATGGTGAAGATTTGTATATGGTAGAAACAGGGACATAAATTATTCATATTACAGAATAATAATAAATAAAGAAAGGTTGTTGTTTAAAATGAATTTATTAGAAATATTAATATTCACGTTGGGATTGTTTTTTATTATAAGAAAAGGAGTAGAAGGAGCGGTTTATGCGGCTTTAATAAGATACGATGAATCAAAAAAAGCAAACCAATCTACTTAAAGAGTTTATGGCAGGTCTAGATCATATAGCCACAATGCAACAGGAACTGCTGCATCTTATAATAACGATTACATATTGAGATATTAAGGAGCAATTAATATGACTTTTATTACTTTAATATTTTCATATCTTGAATATTTAGCAATAAGATTTATACTGCTCAAATATACTAAGATAGAATTGGACATCTTCCCGGATAGATATTATGATAATCCTAAAAAAACTTGGCTTGGGGCAGGAATTTTTATCACATGCTTTTTAATCACAGGATGGATAGTTGAACTGCTATTTGGAGCAGATAAGCTGAATTTTTAAGATTGGTTAAAGGGGCTGGTACACTAAAGCTGTGCACAGTCTTTTTTTACGTGCGCGCTGCAGCTACTTAACCCCCCTCGATGACATCTTAGACATAAAAAACGACATCTTAAACAATAATTGTATAAAAGTATAAAAAAAGATGTTATGTTTAAGACATATGAGCTATTTTATTAACCATTACATAAGATTGAAAGTCAATAGGCTTTAGATGCCTTGAAGTTAGGAAGTGAAGACATGATTATCGTAATTTACATAATGCCCATTATAGGATTCTTATTTTTTATTAATTTTATAGCGATCATGGAGAATATTCATGCTAATAAGGAAGCGGGCTGGGGGGCCTTCTGGGGAGCTTTGATGTTTGCTTATATGGTGTGGGGATTTACATGGATTTCTATTATGTAAGACCATGCAGGATAGGGTCATTTCGTGGAGGAAGAGATAATGTTACCTTTAAGAGAATTGGGAGAAGGGTTCGGTTATGAGGAATTATGTATGGGGATTATTAAAAGACTGCGGTATCTGAGTTTACTTCTCGGGTACTGCGGTCTTTTATTCATTCTAAGGGGGGGTTATGTTATGGTTTTACTTATTATAGCAATTATAGACGTACATAATATGGGGGAAAAAGAAAAAGGAACATGTAGATGTTATGAAACAGGAGTTCCGGGTCATGTAATCTTCTGTAATGCCAAGTGATATGATTACAACAAAATGGATGGTCTTATGGATCGAAAGTATATGTAGGTCAAAAAAAGTACACCCCAAAGGTAAAAATAAGATACTAGATATGAGAGGGGTAAAAAAAGAAGACTAATTTAGTGCTAATTGACTACTTTTTTACTGCCTAAATACACTTATAATATAAATATGTTATATAAAGTTGTGTGTGATAAAAGAATAAATACAATAAAAGTTACATTTATTTGAAATTAAGACAATTTTTATGTACATGGTTTATAAAAAAGGCTAGTATAATTTTTTGAAATACAATGAAATGTAGATCAAATGGAGGGGTAAATTTTATGTTAAGTAGATTACTTAGAAAGCTATTTGTAGTATCGATGACAGTGGCAATGTTTTCTATGGTAGGAAGCATACAGGCGAAAGCTAGTGAATTGACAATTTATTATGTTGATGCAGTAGAAGGCGATGATAGCAACTTAGGAACATCAGATACATCACCGTGGAAGACTTTAGATAAGTTGAATGCAATGACATTCCAGCCAGGTGATAAAATATTACTAAAGGCAGGAGCAGTTTGGGATAACCAATATCTAGATCTTAAAGGTTCAGGCACAGCTGATAAGCCTATTATTGTAGATAGCTATGGCGGTGGACCAAAGCCTGTCATCAATTTTGGAGATACAGAGGTAAATGGAGAGGGATTTGGTGTACGTCTCAAAAATGTTTCGTACTGGCAAATCAATAATCTTGAAATTACCAGTGGGCAATTTGCTGCCAGCAGGCTGCGTAATGGTATATGGGTAGTGGGGGAAGGTGCTAACGGAGGGCATTTCAGGCATATCTACATAAAAAACTGCTATGTACATGATATTTTCAGTAATAGCAGAAGGGGAGGGGGAATAAACTTCCACGCAAGAAATACACTAGGAGGCGTGGAAAGTACATGGGATGATATTTTGGTAGAAGGATGTATAGTCAGTAATGTAATGGATACTGGTATTCAAACGATGACAGATGTACTTCTTAGTCCAATGCCATCAGGATGGATTCACTTTTATGATGCTTTTACAAATGTAAGAATACGCAATAACTATGTTGAAAAAATCTATCGCGACGGCATTTTAGTCAGATCATCCACCAATCCATTGATAGAATATAATACAACAGATGCTATCGGTAAATGCGCAGTTTATGATTCAAATGTAGTAAAGTATGCGCCGTATAATGAAGTTGTAGCTGCACAGTGGGCATATTACTGCAAGGGAGCGGTTTTTCAGTACAACGTAGCCTCCAATACAAAAAAGCTGAGTGGCGATGGACAACCTTGGGACTTTGATCAGTTTGTTTATGATTCAGTTTATCAGTACAATTATAGTTATAATAATGAAGGCGGAACATTACTGGTTATGGCTAATACAGATGGAAATGTTTTCCGTTATAACATATCTCAGAATGACAAAGATATGTTTGGAAGTGCCATATACAATAGCAGCAATGGTTCTCTTGCAGTTTATAACAATGTATTTTACAGAGGGCCAGGTGTAGCACAACAAAGGAGTTTGACCTCAGCTTCATCGGGAGTAGGCAAAACAAATTTTTCCAATAATATATTCTATAATAGGTCTGGCAGTACATACACCAATAACAGCTCCGTGACATACAGTAATAACTGTTTTTATGGGGACAATGCTTCGGTACCCAATGATCCTGGGAAGATTATCAAGGATCCTTTATTCGTAAATGCCGGAGGGGCAGGCACCAGCTGGGCATCAGCAACAGCTTATCAGTTACGAGCCAGCTCGCCATGTTTGAATATGGGAACATCCATTAATTTATATAATACAGGCGTTGATTTTTTTGGAAATACATTTCCTTATGGCGCGCCAGATATTGGTGCGTATGAATACCACGGCGAGCCACAAGTTCCTGACTATTACACTGTAACTTTTGATACAGGTTTAGGAAGTCTAGTGGCTAGCCAGAATGTTGTTGATGGAAGTTATGCTAATAAACCACTAGTTGTACCAACCTTAGCAGAGCATACCTTTGAGGGTTGGTATACAGATAGTACGTATAGCACAACTTTTGATTTTATTACAATGAGAATAACTGATGACACAACCGTATATGCAAAATGGACGTTATACACTCCACCGCCAAGTTCTTATCCAGCGCAATACACTTTTGATTTTGAGGATGGCAGTACGGCAGGCTGGGAGACTCGGGGAGGTGTATGGAGAGTGATAACAGATGGAGATTCTCAAGTGCTTCATACTACAAGTCATGCAGACAGCATTGCGGTAACTGGAGATGCGTGGACTGATATGGACTTTAAGGGACACATAAAGCTCTTGACAAGTAATGGAAATGCGGGGTTATTATTCAGATATGTTGATGCAAACAATTATTATATGATACGTATTAATGATAGTAATGACAGAGTTGAGTTATATCAAAAGCTCGGGGGAACCATGACTCAACTAGCTGCCTATTCAACAAATATCAATATAAATACCCAGTATCTACTTAAAATAAATATAGAAAACAATATCATAAAAACCTATTGGAATGGGAATATAGAGCCAGTTATAGAAAAAGGCGTAAATAATTCACAGCTTAGCGCGGGTAAAATTGGGGTGAGAACTGCTTCTTCCGAAGCAAACTTTGATAATCTTATAATAAATACGACACCTATTTATATAACAGTACCCTTGGATACAGTAGAAGAAGGAGAAGTTCAGTAGCTAGGTGGAGTGTAAAAGAAGGCGAAGTTGAAACGTAAAATAGTCGCTACAATCGTAAAGCGGAGAGAAAAATCACTTTTTCTCCCGCTTACTTTATTGTATTTAAAGTATAAAAAGGGAACTAAACAATGTTAATTCAGTTTATTAAAAAATTTGATTATACCAAAAGAAGTCTTTATAATTAAGTTAATACGCATTAATGATATTAAAATGCTGGAGGGAATATAGGGGTAAATAAATGGAATTTTATAAAAGTATAAGTCGAATGAACTTAAAAAAGAAAATCCTGCTAGGTTATATAGTCCTTATTACTATTCCCCTAGCCATTGTAACTGCGGTTAACTATTTCAGTAGTGTGAAGGTACTAGAAAGCAAGACAAAAAAGCAGCTGGGAATAGCGGGGAATGCCATTAATGAGCAATACAATAACTATTTTATGGATATCAATGATATTTCAAATGACATTACAAGAAACACCTATGTTCAAGAGATTTTAAAAAGAAGCAGTGAGAATGTCACGAATGAAAAATTTATGAATGTAACGTTGCAAAGAGAAATATCTGATTATTTTATGGGAATATGCAATAGAAAGTCTGGCATATCAGCTATTTTATTACATGGATGTAATGGTCTGAATTATTACTATAGTACGGGTTATTCTTGGAATATGGACTTTGATTCTTCGGAGGAAAAATGGTTTAAAGATACGGTGGCCGCAGACGGAAGATGGGTGCTTACTGGAAAAAGAATAGACAATCAGCTGCTAAAAATAGGTGGAACAAAAGAAGAGTTTGTTACTTTTGGCAGAGTTATTAAAGATGATGTGACCTATTTGCCTCTTGGCGTGCTTCAAATCAATATCAGTGTAGACCATCTTAGTAAAATAGGTCTAAGTTCTGTTAAGGAAGGTTATGTAGCAATTTATGATGCTCAAGGAAAGCTTATCACAGATAGTGCAATAGAGAAAGCTGAAGAGTTTATCGAAATATCAAACATTTCTTCTTTAACCCATTGGCAAACCGTTTATTACGCCCCTAAACATGAGCTGTTAAAAGAAATAAAACAAACAAGAAATATAATGATGATGGTAACTATTATTATTATTATGGTAGCTGTTGTATTTGCTAATTTTATTTCTTATAGCATTGCAAAGCCGATCAAAAAGATCCTAGAAAGAATGAAATTAGTTTCAAGTGGTGATTTTGAAACTAAAATTGAGTATGACAAACAGGATGAAATGGGCGAGCTGATAGATAGGTTTAATCATATGACTTACAAAGTTAAAGAACTGATTGAAGAAATACATAGAAAAGAATATCAAAGATTAAAAACGGAAATAGATGCCCTTCAAGCACAAATTAATCCACATTTTTTATATAATACGCTTAATAGTATTCGTTTGACTGCTATGATGGAAGGTAATAAGAAGATGACAAAGCTTCTGACATCTTTTGTTTATCTTCTGAGATCTGCGGCTAAGTGTCAGGGCGCATTAATAAGCATTGAGGAGGATTTGAAAATATTGGAGGCGTATTGCGAATTAATGAAGCATCGCTACGATCATTTCACTTTACAAATTGTCTGTGAGGAAGAAATAAGGTCTTATTTTACCATTCCATTTATTTTGCAACCTCTAGTTGAAAACGCTATTTTTCACGGTATTCCCCTTGAGAAAAAAGAAGGGCTGATCGAAATTATTTTTAAACAAGAAGAGGAGAGCGTAAAAGCAATAGTTAGAGATAATGGGGATGGAATGGATGAGAAAACAGTAGCAAAACTGCTTATTGAAGAGGGAGAAAACAAAGATACTTTCAGTAGTCTTGGGGTGAAAAATGTTTATGACAGATTGAAATTAAATTTTGAGGATAAGGCTGCGATGACAATCTACAGTGAAAAAAATCTAGGAACTACTATAGAACTTACATGGCCTGCTTTGAGGGGGAGGGAAATGAATGACCAACATCATGATTGTAGAGGATGAAGTATTAGTTAGAACAGGATTAAGAACCCTTATAACCTGGGAAGAAAATGGATTTTGTCTGGTGGCTGAGGCAACTAATGGGGAGGAGGCCTTACAGCTTCTTGCTAAGAAGGATATTGATATTGTAATTACGGATATTCGTATGCCTAAGATGGATGGGCTAATGCTCGTTGAAAGAATACGAGAAGAGGGTTATCAATGTGAAGTAGTGGTACTGAGCAGCTATGATGAATTTGAGTATATCAAAAGGGCGATGGTTTTAGGAGTCAAGGATTATATTCATAAACCTACAATGATGCCAGAGGAAATTGTTGAGACGTTAAAGCGTGTTCAAAAGGAGATTTCTAAAAAACATTTATCAGAAAGTTATCAAAAAATCATTGGGCAGACGATAGATGAAGCTAATGCTTTTTTGCTAGAAAAGACAATTAAACAAATGATTGAAAAGGGAACAGACGCATTTGAGCAAGAGTGGCATGAAAATGATAGCAGTTTACTAAGTTTGAAATACGTCATTTTTGTCGTTAGACCTCTTTCGAAGGTAAAAGGGGGGGCAGAAGAAATAGTTAAATTAAAATCAGATGCAGCGTTAAGAGAGCTATTTGAAGCTTTGAAAAGTAGCAATAGTGGCTGTGCTTTCAAGCAAGATGACTATTGGGTTTCGTTGTGGGCCGATGAAATGCCAAGGGAGCTTTGTGCAGGTATAGATAAACTGTTTGAGGAGCCGGAGGATGTAGAACTTATTTATTTGTCTAGTGAAAGAGGATATATGTTGAATGAAGTACCTGTAGCACTTGAGGCACTCAAATCAAAAAATGATAAGATTTATGACGAGAAACATTGGATGGCAGGATTAAGTACAATCGTTAGTTTTGCAGTAGCCTATATTAATGAGAATTATTGTGAAAGCCTATCTTTAGAGTCGTTAGCCAACAAGATTCATATCAATGCCTCGTATTTAAGCAGGGTTTTCTTGAAAGAAACAGGTAAATCATTTATTGATTATCTTACGGAAGTTAGAATGAGTCATGCTAAACTGCTTTTAAAAGAGACTGGTTTAACAATTGTGAAGATCGCTGAGAAAGTTGGGTATGGCAACGAAAAGTATTTTATGAAATTGTTCAAGAAATATACTCGGCTTACTCCGGGAGAATTCAGAATGAGTAATAAAACTGCACCCATAAAGTCAAGATAGGATACTGTTTGAAAAGAAGTAATAAAAGGAGACTATATTAGTTATTATTATCTCCTTTTTTGTTTTCTAAAATATATTATAATTAATTTGCACTAAAAAATACTATTTTAGATATGCTAAGTTATTATATTTGCATATCATCAAATTAATGGGAGGTATATACTATGAGTAAAAATTTTAAAAAGATGACAGTTTTTTTCATACTCTCACTGATGCTGGCAGTCAGTATGAGTGGCTGTGGCCAAAAAGAAAATAGTCAAGGGCAAGAGACTGTGGCTGTGTCAGAAAGCTCAGACAAACCATCAGCAAAAGAAACTGCATCTGGTGGAAAAGTTGTAATGGTAACAAACGGGCCACAATATCAAGCAGTAATAGATAAATTTAAAAAGGATTATCCTGATATTACCCTTGTTTGGGACCAGCAATCAGGAAGCAATTATGCAGATGTATATAAAACAAGACTTGTAGCTGGGGCAGACGGGATAGACGTGTTCACACCAGGAAGAGCTGATTATCCGGTTCTTGCTCAAAGTGACCAGCTCTTTGAGATAACAGGGGAAGAGTATCTTAATAACTTCACGGACGGCGTAATAGACTCAGCAAAAGTTAATGACAAAGTATATGGTATTCCTATGACAGCTCAGTCTTATGTTGTCTGGTATAACAAAGATATATTTACTAAATATGGTTTATCTGAACCTACTACTATGAGTGAAATGGATAAAGTATGTGAAGTGCTAAAGAGCAATAATGAAATTCCTTTTGTTACATACGGCAAGAGTGATCAGCTTCATGTATTTATTGGGTTATTATACAATGACTTATTATCTAATAATACAGAATGGCTCAATAAGCTTACAACTGGAGAGGCGAAATGGACAGATGAAGCTTCTATTAAGGCAATTAAAAAATTCGAAGAGTGGGTTGATAAAGGATATATCTTAGATGGCTCCCTGTCACTTGATGATACACAGGCTTATCAGGCATTTAGCCAAGGTAAGGCTGCGATGATTCCAAACGGGGCATGGTCTATTGACAAGTTTGCAGAAGCCGAACCGCCATTTGAAGTGGGTGCGTTTGCCTATGTATCAAATGAGGGGACAGCTAATAAAGCACCTTATGTAAATGGAACAATTATGACTGTAGCTGCACAATCAAAAAATGCAAAGTCAGCCAGCACATTCCTTAATTGGATTTCACAACCTGAGAACGCTCAGCTTTGGTGTAATGAAGCAAAGCAATTTGGAACAGTAAAGGGAGTTACATCAGATTTTCATCCAACAGCTAAGTTAGTAGCACCTATCTATGCACTGCCAAAGACACCTATGTTTCATGCTTTTCTATCACCAAATGCTAAAAAAGTAGTCTATATTGAATTCCAAAAACTTATAGAAAAAGCGGAGACAGGAGCAACGGCAGAGTCAGTTGCAGCAGCTATTCAGTTAGAGCAAGATAAAGACGTTGTAAAATAATAAAACCTATGAAAAGGGAGTTTAATACTCCCTTTCCTGATAAAGAAAAGAGGAGTTCTTATGAAACTAACAAGAAAGTCAAGAGCATCAGTAAGTACTGCCCTATTTCTCTTGCCTGCACTTTTGATTTATTCCATATTTAGGTTGTTTCCAGCAGTATCATCTTTACTTTACGGATTTACTGACTGGAATGGACTTTCAAAAACATTTAATTTTGTAGGTTTTAAAAATTATATCGATATGTTCAAAGACAATTTTATTTTATTATCCATAAAAAACACAATTGTTTATTGCATAATAGTGACCTTTTTTCAGAATCTATTGGGATTGTTTTTTGCAATCATGGTGGATAATAAGGCGATCAAAGGAAATAATTTTTTTAGAACGGTACTTTTTTTGCCGTCGGTGCTTAATACTTCTGCGATATGCTTTGTTTGGGCAATTATCTTGAGTCCTGTAATTGGGATTTGGAAACCAATGGTTGAGGCACTGGGTATTGGCGGCCTATTGGGAGCTGACCCATTAGGCAGTGGAAGAACAGCGCTTTATTATGTTGCAGCAGTGAATATATGGCAGTTTATGGGTTATTCAATGATTATTTATTTAGCGGGGCTTCAATCTGTTCCTAAAGAGTTGTATGAAGCAGCAGAAGTGGATGGGTGTGGACGATTCTATAAATTTAAGCATGTTACATTACCGCTTATTGCACCATCTATTACAATTAATGTTATTCTCACAACAGTAGGTACGCTCAAGCAATTTGAACATGTCTTTGTTTTGACAAATGGAGGCCCTGGGAATGCTTCTCAAGTTATAGGTACTGCCATATATAAAGTGGCCTTTAATGACACACAGCAATTTGGATATGGAATAGCTGTGTCTACAGTACTCCTCATTGCTATTAGCGTAATAAGTGCCATTCAATTAAAAGTATTAAAGGGAAGGGAGACGGCATTCTGATATGAAAAAAGGAGAAATAATGCCCAAGGTCATTACCTATATTATTCTTATACTCACTACAGTAATTATACTCTATCCTTTATCAGCGATATTTTTCTCATCTTTTAAAACGATGCCGGATTTTATGGCTAACCCTCTTGGAATGCCAAAGAGTTTTACTATAGATAACTATATTTATGCATGGAGCAAAATGAATTTTAGCAAATATACTTTAAACAGTTTACTTATAACTGGCATAAGTGTTTTATGTATTTCAATTACAGGGGCTATGGCAGGATATAAAATTAGCAGAGATTTTAAGGGAAGTAAATACATATATTTATATTTTTTGGCAGGGATGTCCATACCAACACAATCTTTTATCATTTCCCTCTTTTCTTTTCTTAAGAGCATCAATATGATAAGTTCGTATGTTGGCATGGTGTTGACTTACTCGGCATTAAACTTGCCTTTTGCTATCCTCATTTTTGCAGGATTTTTCAAGACAATTCCTAAAGATTTACTTGAAGCACCAGAAATTGATGGATGTCCAGAATTGAAACTTTTTACTGACATCTTAATACCAGTGAGCAAGCCTGTATTTGCAACTGTCATTATTATTTCAGGAATGAATGTTTGGAATGATTTTTTTATACAAATGATTATTAATATGGATCAGAATAAATATACTTTACCTATGGGGCTTCTTAAGTTTAGAGGTGAAACGTCTGTTAACTGGACGCCACTGTTTGCAAGTATTATGTTAGTAGCTATACCTATCATTATTGTATTTTTATTAATGCAAAAGCAGTTTATCAAAGGACTGACGAGTGGCGCAGTAAAAGGGTAACTTTTAAGTAGATTTAGCGAATTTGTAGGAAAGGAGACAGATAAAATGTCTTATAACGAAAGCTATGAAGTTGTTATTGCAGGAGGAGGCCCAGCAGGAGTAGCAGCAGCGGTTTCGGCAGCTAGAAATAATGCAAAGGTACTTTTAATAGAAAGATACGGTTTTTTAGGCGGGATGCTAACGAATGCATCCGTTCCTGTTTTTTGTCCTTTCAGTGACGGTGAAAAACCTGTCATTCAAGGCGTAGGGCTTGAAATACTTGAAGGATTAAAAAAAGAAGCGTGGAAGAATCCATTTAAAGAAGAAGATAATGGCATACAAGGATTAGATTGGGTGAATACTGATCCAGAAGTGTTGAAACGTGTTCTTGATGATATTGTGTTAGAGAGTGGAGCTGAAATGCTTTTTCATACCAATGTGGTTGGTACAGAAACGGAGAATGGTGAAGTGAAGACTATTTTGCTTCATAGCAAAGAAGGGCTGAAGAAAATACAGGCGAAGATATTTATTGACTGTACAGGGGATGCGGATTTAGTTGCATTATCAGATGGAGCGTTTGAGTATGGTGATGCTGATGGATTAGTTCAAGCAGTGACACTGTGTTTTAGACTTGCGGGTATTGATGGTGAGAAGTTTATAGCTTATCAGAAAGAATCAAAAGAGACAGGTAATCTAGATCTTGCGGTAAGATGTGCTAGAGAAAATGGAGAATTTCCTTTTAACGAAAAGTCTGTTGCAACCTTTGTTCTTCAAAGTTGGCATATGGCGGGGGTCAACTTTGGTCACGTATATGAAGTTAATCCATTAAAAACAGAAGACTTAACAAGAGCGGAGATTGAATCTAGAAAGTTAATTCCGGAGCTGCTTAAGTTTATTAAAAAATATGTTCCAGGGGCAGAGCATGCAGAACTCGCATCAACAGGACCTTTTATTGGGGTACGGGAGTCAAGAAGAATCATTGGCGAATATAAACTAACGAAAGAAGATTATATGAATAGGCAACTGTTTGAAGATAACATAGCAAGATATGCCTATCCAATTGATATACACGCTTCTATTCCATCAGATGATGCGCTGGATAGGAGTCACAATCAGTTTAAAAATATGAAGTATAAGGCAGGAGAATCTTATGGTATTCCTTATAGGGCACTGCTTCCTAAAGAACTAAAAAATATTATTGTTGCAGGCAGAACTATTGCTGCGGACAGGGCAATGCAAGGCTCACTAAGAGTTACGCCAGCTTGCTTTGCCATGGGGCAGGCAGCGGGAACGGCTGCTGCTATTTGCAGCCAAAAAGAGATTTTGCCCAAAGAGATTGATATCTTATTGCTTCAAAATACTTTAAGGAAACAAGGAGCCTATTTATAAAGAAAGGTGATAAAGAATGAATAACAACAGCCAATGGATTTTTATTGATGATAAAGGCACTTTTCAATTAGATTCACCTGAACTTAGCAGCTATCTTTATTTTCCCCTTACTAATGAGGCGGGAATGATGAGCAGTATAACACCTACCTTAAATGGTGATGCAAAAACAGGCCAAAATACCTTTGCACTACTTCCGGTAAGCGGTGAAGACTTACATAATTCAAGAATGGCAAGAAACTTTTGGGTCTACATAGAGGGAAAAGGAGCTTGGTCTGTAGCAGGGCTATCTGCTGTGCAGCAAGCTGGTCTTTTTAATGAAGATAAAGAAGAGACTAAGCTTACAGCAGGCATATTATGGCATAAACTTGAGAGAAGTTCTAAGAATCTTGGCCTTAAGGCAGAGATTACTTCTTTTGTTCCTGCTGGCCCGCATCAAGTTGAACTTACTAAAATAACTATTACCAATATGAGTGGAAGTATAATGAGGGTAACACCTACTGCTGCAGTTCCTATTTACGCAAGATCAGCAGACAATTTAAGGGACCACCGCCATGTGACCTCTCTTTTGCACCGCATTTATACAACGAGAGACGGGGTTGTTGTAAAGCCTACACTTACCTTTGATGAGAGAGGACATAAGCTTAATGAAATGACCTATGGCGTCCTTGGAAGAGATGATGAAGGTAATAGTCCTATAGCTTTCTTTCCTATCCTTGAGGAGTTTATAGGACAAGGAGGAAACCTTGAAAACCCTGAAGCTATTATAAGAAACAAGCCTTCTATAACTAAGGAAGGTGAGTGTTTTGAAGCCTATGAGGCTATGGGAGGTCTTCGATTTGCTACAGAGATGATTTCACCAGGGAAAAGCAAGACGTATGTTGTGGCTATAGGTATAGATGCAAAAGGGGCATATTTTGAGGATATAGCTTCAGAGTACCTAAGTGAGAAGAAGTTTGACAAGCATTTTCAAGAAACCATTAAGTATTGGAATCAAAAGCTTAATCTTACTTTTGAGACTGGAGACAGACAGCTTGACGGATGGATGAAATGGGTTTCTTTAGAGCCTATTTTAAGAAGAATTTATGGTTGTTCATTTCTACCGCACCATGATTATGGAAGAGGGGGTAGAGGTTGGAGAGACTTATGGCAGGACTGCCTGGCTCTTTTGATTATGGAACCCCAAAAGGTTAAAGATATGCTGATAAGCAACTTTGGAGGTGTACGCTTTGATGGCACCAATGCCACTATTATAGGTAGTGGGCAAGGGGAATTTATAGCTGATAGAAATAATATTACAAGGGTATGGATGGACCACGGTGCATGGCCGTTTCTTACTACCAAACTATACATAGAGCAAAGTGGAGATGTGATGTTTTTGCTTGAAAAAACCTCTTATTTTAAAGATCCGCAGATAGCAAGAGGGCAAAAAAAGGATAGTTGTTGGAATAGTAGCTATGGAAGGAGTCAGCTTGATGAAAAGCTCAGTGTCTATAAGGGTAGTATTCTAGAACATCTTTTGGTGCAGCATCTGACAGCTTTTTATGATGTCGGGCAGCATAACACTATGTGCCTTCATGGAGCAGACTGGAATGATGGACTGGATATGGCTGTGGAACAAGGAGAAAGTGCAGCTTTTACAGCTCTTTATGCGTATAATTTAAAAGAAATAGCAAGACTTATTCAAATACTTAAAGAACAAAAAGCACAAACTACCATTTTACTTGCCAAAGAACTTACTCTTCTTTTAGTAAGCTGCAATTACGAAGATATAGAAGAAAAGAGAAAGGTGCTTGCAGCCTATCTTAAAACCTGTGAGCATAATATCAGTGGCGCAACAGCAGAAATACAGAGTGATGCACTTATCGAAAACTTAGAGCAAAAGGCAGCGTGGCTCACTAATCATTTAAGGAAAAATGAGTGGATTCAAAGTAAAGAAGGTTATAGATGGTTTAATGGATATTACGATAATAAAGGGCAAAAAGTTGAGGGGGACCATGAAAAGGGTATTCGTATGATGCTCACTAGCCAAGTTTTTACTATTATGGGAGGCATTGCGGAAAATGATCAGGTAGAGGAGATTATTAGGTCGGCAAACCATTATTTATATGATAAAAAGATTGGTGGTTACAGGCTAAATACACCTTTTAGAGAGCTTAAAACTGATATGGGCAGACTATTTGGATTTGGCTATGGACATAAGGAAAATGGAGCAGTTTTTAGTCACATGGCAGTCATGTATGCTAATGCACTTTATATGAGGGGCTATGTGAGAGATGGCTATAAGGTACTCAGTACATTATATAAGCACTGTAGTAGCTTTGAGAAAAGTAGGATTTATCCAGGAATACCTGAGTATATTAATGAAAAAGGAAGAGGGATGTATCCTTACCTCACAGGTGCTGCCAGCTGGTTTATTCTCACTGCTCTTACAGAAATGTTTGGGATAAAAGGAAGTTTAGGTGATTTGAAAATAGAACCTAAGCTTCTTAAAATGCAGTTCGATAAAGAGGGGATTATTACTATTAGGACTGTATTTGCGAACAAGGGCATCACAATTAAATATAGTAATCACAAAGATTTAGAGTATGGTGAATATGTTATAAAAGAAATTTTTATTAATGGTAACAAGTGCTTCAATGGAGGGACAGAAGAGGCAGCACTTATATCAAGACAGGTGATATCAGAATGCAACGAGACAGAAATCGAAATTAGGGTCAATCTTGATAGTAGATTAGCCGTTTAATAAAGAGATTAAAGATAAAGACGCTTGGAAAACACCCTGGCAGGCAGGGGAAATCCAAAAATAGAAAAGTATACTAAAAATGAGAAATATAAAGTATTCCAGATCCTATCAGGAGAATACACAATAGCTGCAGGTGATGATAAACAACGCATAGACTACTTGTTTATTATCACCTTCTTATGTTGTTTTAAAATACTTTATCTATTAGGGTGTTAAATATATTTTAAGCCTAGGACTGTCTAATAGTTTCCAGATAATTGTACAAGGTAAATTTTGAAATATTAAGAAAATCACAAACCTTATCACCGGATTTAGTGATAAGAAAAGCGCCTTTGGCATCTAAAAACTTAACGATTTCTAATTTCTCTTCTTTGGTAAGGTTTGATGGTGCTTTATCGAACATATTTTCACACTGCAGAATCAGATTATCCATAAGCTGATTGACATCTGTAGTAAATAATTCATTGGAAGAAGGCGTAGGAGAAGAATAGTTATTAAACTGCTTAAGAAACTCTTCGCATTTTAAAGAATCAGTTATATCCATATTAATACAAACAGAACCAATATTACTACCTTTCTCATCTTTAAGAAACATAGAGGACCCTCTAATAATCTTACCATTTCTTGTGTGAACGATTTTATTATAAATATGTGTATCACTGGAAGTATTACTCATCACTTCAAGCCCCCAGACACCGCCGCAGTCACCCACCTTTCTCCCAGTTACATGACCATTGCGTATATCTACAATTGTATGTTCGTATTCTTTAGTATTATCATGTAAAACAATTTCACAGTTGCTGCCAAAATGATTTTCAAGTAGATCTAATAGATTGGTGAATATATCTAAATTATCATAAATGCTATTCATATGTACCTCCTTGTGGTATAAGTTTCCGGTTAGATGGTTATAGTATATCAAAAAACTGTAAATAAAAGATAGAGATATAAAAAAGAATTATAAAAAAGCAGAAATATTTTTAGTAAAAATAATAATATTTTAAGGGTATGACATAATTATAACAAATTATTATATATTATAAGCAAAAATATAAAAAAAAATCATAAAAAAGCTATACATCTAAAAAAAAATAATATATAATATAAAAATAATTAATAAAAAAATAAGGTAGTAGAATAACAGGAGGTACAAGTATGCAATATGTCTTAGATAAACTTGAAGCATTTGGGATTGTTCCAGTTATTAAAATCGACAGAGTAGAAGATGCACTCCCACTTGCAAAAGCGTTGTGCGCCGGAGGTCTTCCAGTAGCAGAGGTTACTTTTAGAACAGCATGTGCTAAAGAAGCTATCAAAACGATTACAGAGAATTTGCCAGAAATGTTAGTTGGTGCAGGTACAGTACTTACAACAGAGCAGGTAGATGAGGCAGTAGAAGCGGGCGCAGCATTTATAGTTAGTCCTGGACTTAACCCTAAAGTTGTTAAATACTGTGTTGATAAGGGGATACCTATTACGCCAGGCTGTACAAATCCATCTGACGTAGAACAAGCTATCGAACTAGGTTTAGAGGTTGTTAAATTCTTCCCAGCAGAAGCAGCTGGCGGCATCAAAATGATTAAGGCTATGGCAGCACCTTATACAAAAATGAGATTTATGCCTACTGGCGGAATCACTGCTAAAAACCTTAATGATTACTTATCTTTTGACAAAATTATTGCATGCGGCGGCAGCTGGATGGTAGATGCAAGCCTTATTAACAACGGACAATTTGATAAAATTACAGAGCTTACAAAAGAAGCTGTATCACAAATGTTAGGCTTTGAACTTGCACATATAGGAATCAATGCACCATCAGAAGCCCAAGCACAATCAGTTGCAGGCGATATTGCAGATTTATTTAATCATCCTGTTAAAGAAGGCAATAGTTCAATATTTGTAGGAACAGGCGTAGAAGTACTTAAAGCACCTTACCTCGGACAAAACGGACATGTTGCTTACAAAACAAACTATTTAAAAAGAGCGGTTAATTATTTAAAAGCAAGAAACATAGAGTTTGATGAAGACTCAGCGAAGTATGATGAAAAAGGCAATATGGTTGCAATTTATATAAAAGGTGATAAAGGTGGGTTTGCATTCCACTTATTACAGAAAAAATAGGAGGCCAGATAATGGGTAGAATAGTAACTTTCGGAGAAATAATGTTAAGACTTGCACCACATGGGTATTTAAGATTTACACAAGTAGATGATTTTCAAGCAACTTATGGCGGCGGAGAAGCTAACGTTGCAGTATCACTTGCTAATTTTGGATTAGATGCTAGATTTGTAACTAAACTTCCAAAACATGATATAGGGCAAGCAGCAGTGAATGACCTTCGCAGATATGGTGTGGATACATCAAAAATCACTAGAGGCGGAGAAAGAGTAGGGATCTACTTCTTAGAAAAAGGTGCTTCTCAAAGAGCATCATCAGTTATTTATGATAGAGCACATTCAGCAATTGCAGATGCAACTACAGCAGATTTTAACTGGGATGAGATTTTCGAAGATACAGAATGGTTCCACTTTACAGGAATCACACCAGCTTTAGGCGATAATGTAACAGCTATCTGTCTTGAAGCGTGTAAAGCAGCTAAAGCGAAAGGGATTACAGTAAGCTGTGACCTTAACTTTAGAAAGAAATTATGGACAACCGAAAAGGCTGGCCAAGTGATGGGAACACTTATGGAATACGTAGATGTATGTATTGCCAATGAAGAAGATGCAGAGAAAGTATTTGGTATCAAAGCAGAAGGTACCGACATCACTGGTGGAGCACTTAGCCATGAAGGTTATAAAGACGTAGCTAAAAAACTTGCAAATAAATTTGGCTTTAAACATGTAGCAATCACTTTAAGAGGGTCTATCTCAGCGAGCGACAATAATTGGGCTGCTATGCTGTATGATGGCAATGATTATTATTTCTCTAAAGAATATCTTGTGCGTATTGTGGATCGCGTTGGCGGCGGTGACTCATTTGGCGCAGGCCTTATCTATAGTTTATTAAACAACTATAAGGCGCAAGATGCTATTGAATTTGCAGTAGCGGCATCATGTTTAAAACACTCTATCGAAGGCGATTACAACCGCGTATCGGTAGCAGAAGTACAATCCTTAGCTGGTGGCGACGGTTCAGGACGCGTACAAAGATAAGTAATTAGCTAAACATATAGACCAAGGTAACATGACCTTTCCTAATTTATTATAAAAAAACGATTAAAGACCCTATTCTTTAATCGTTTTTTTATAACTATACGTATATCAATTTATAAATTCTAACAGTCAGAACTTTAGTGTTATATAATATAGACTAAGTAAGAAATTATAGAGGAGGAAGTACTATGGCGAAAGTAATCTTAGTTGGAGAACCCATGGCGTTATTCATTGCAGAAGAAGAAGGTACTTTAGACAGAGTAACAAATTTTAAAAAGTCAGCAGCCGGTGCTGAAATGAATGTTGCAATAGGGCTTAAGAGACTAGAACATGAAGTGTGTTACATCACAAAACTAGGAAGAGACCCCTTTGGAAAATACCTAATAGATTTTCTTGAAAAAGAAAATATAGATACTAGTCTCATTTGTTATGATGATCATTTTCCAACAGCCTTTCAGTTAAAAGGCAAAACTTCTGTTGGCGATCCTGATGTAGCTTATTATCGTAATGGTTCGGCAGCATCTAACTTAAGGGTTGATGATGTGGATGATATTGATATGAAGGGATTCAATCACTTTCATTTAACAGGAATCTTTCCCGCGTTATCAGATAAATCAAGAGCAACCTTGTTATATCTTATCGAAAAGGCTAAAAACAGCAAACTAAGTACCTCGTTTGATCCTAATCTTAGATTAAGCTTATGGAAGGATTCGGCAGATATGGTTGCTACGATTAATAAAATTGCATTTCGCTGTGACACAGTACTTCCAGGCATTTCGGAAGGTAAAATCTTAACAGGCTACGAGCATGAGAGAGACATTGCACAGTTCTATCTAGATAAGGGCGTAAAAACGGTAGTCATAAAACTAGGTCCAAAAGGGGCTTATGTGAGAACCCGAAAAGAAGAAAACTACTTTGAAGGCTATAGAGTAGAAAAGGTAGTGGATACTGTAGGCGCTGGAGATGGTTTTGCAGTGGGCTATATGAGTGCGCTCTTAGAAGGGCTCACCATTGAGGAGTGTATCAACAGAGCAAATGCCATAGGCGCACTGCAGGTTATGCATCAAGGGGATAACGAAGGCTTGCCGACGAGGGAGAAGCTAAGTGATTTTATAAATTTAAGAAAATAGATGATTAATTTATAAATATAGAGGGCTATAACATCTACAGTTATTGAATGTGTTATGGCCTTTTTATAATACTTATTTTTACCGTGCAGCAGATAATTGCTAGTCTCTCAAAATTTATGCTATACTTTTAATGTATAGCGCGTTCGGGTATTCTAGGATTAAATAAAAAAATTAAAGATCATGAGAACCCTGCTAATCTTGCTGCATACATATTTGCCAAAAATGTTGGTAAAAGAACAAGGGGGAGCCTAAGTGGGAATATATTTTGGATATTACATTATAGTCATGAGTATCATTGGTTTTTGGAGCATGTGGGAAGATAAGAGGCGGGCTGTTAAGAAACGATACAGATTATCAGAACGCACGCTTTTTGTAATAGCTTTGATAGGTGGCAGTATAGGAAGCTTGATAGGAATGCGTATCTGCAGGCACAAAACAAAACATTGGTATTTTAAGCTCGGAATCCCTTTTATACTTATTGTGCAAGTAGTAGTCTTTTGGATACTTTTAAAGCCGTATCTTTTTTAGTAAGATACGGCTTAGATGTATTTAGAGGATTTATTTTAATTAACAAGAAATATGATCATAGCTTTTATCAAAGTAAGCGGTTATCGAAGTGTATTCTTTTTTGATATTTTTATATTGTTCAAAAGTATTTTGACAACTTAAATGAAGTTCTTCAACGAGCTCATCATAGTTTGACACCACAACTTCTATAATATAATCATCAATTTTACCGCGGTAAGCCAGATCGTTGAGAATACTAATAATACGTTCCTTAGGAAAAGGCTCCTTATAGCTGCGTTTACCGAGTAAGGCACTGAAAATATCAGTAATCATAACAATCCGCGCCGGAAAAGACAGCTCGTCTCCTTGAAGGCCAAAAGGATAGCCTGTACCATCTAATTTCTCGTGATGGTAAGATGCAATATCGATTATTTCTTTAAATCCAAGATCTTTGAGAATTTCAAAGGTTACAACTACATGATTTTTCATAATTTTCATCTCTTCATAGGTAAGCTTACCGGGCTTTTCAAGAATAGAAACTGGCGTAGAGAATTTGCCGATATCATGCATGAGAGCGCCGAAGGCAACGTTTCTTGTGGTTGTTTCATCCACACCTAGTTTCAAACAAAGAAGACGACTAAGTTCAGTAACCATAATGGTATGATAGACGGTATGTTCGCTTCTAAAGTCAATAGAGTATGCAAACATACGTGAATAAGCTAAAAGTTCTTCGTGCGTAAGTATTTGAGATTCAAAGAATGTATATAATTCATCGGCATATGTATCATTGAGAATTTTTTTGCTTATAGCATGCTCTTTATCAGCCCTCGCAAATAAAAGAATATCCTCTTTAGAAAATTTAACATCAGCTAACTGATAAAGACTTGTATAGTCAATGAGACCACTTTTTTTCAGCATAATTGTAATACGATCTGCAAGGTGCAGAAGCAGTGCCTCATCTAAATGATTTGAAGAAACTTTATCTTTATTGATATAGTCCAAATGGTGATACAAAATGATATCAGATTTATCAGCTAATGGAGAAAAGTATTTAATGAATAAAGAGCCGTAGATTGAATGACTATGGGGAGAAATGACCTCAAATTTTAAGATCTCATTAAGTTCTTCAGTCTTATAAGCGCCAATATCATGGAAAACAGCAAGTGCACAGAATTCTAACATTTGTTTCTGGCTATAACCGCCTTTACTCTCGAGTATTTTCCACAGAATATAAGCAGCTTGATTGCCATGCCCTGAAAGTCGTGTATCTAGCGTATTAAATGAATTTTGAATAATTTTTAAAATATGCTTTAAAGTGATTGACTGCATCATTAATCCTCCGAATCAGTCTTTATAGAAATAAGACAACAAACGACAAGTATATAGCTATTATAACATATTATCATACCACTTATTGTAAATTTATATATAAAATATAAATATGTTATTGATTCATAATTATTCCTATTATTTAGCGTTGATGGCGGCGTTTGAAGCGCTTGGGAGAACTTGGAGACAGAATTTGGGGACAGTTATTTAAAATTTGAGTTTTGTAGAGGAATAATTAGGAAAAGCTATTGTTCATGCATACAAAATTAAAAGTCGCTAATAATAATATTAAAAGGGGTGACTGTAATGCATGATAAAAACGATATGATTAATATAGTAGATAAGCAACAAAGCAAAGTGGAACATTTTACTGATAAAGTAAAAAATAATGCAGAGGTTATGGGACATAAGGCATTAAACCAAATGGAAGATCTTGGTCATAAGGCGTTAAATCAGGTTGAAGATCTTGGGCACAAAGCTATTGCAGGAAGTGAAAATCTCAGTCATAAAGCGGCAGAGGGTATTCACAACCTTAAACAAGGCGCTGAGAGATTAGCTGATAAAACAATAGAACAAGTTCAAAATTTACAAGATAAAATGAGACATAAATAGTTATTGAGAAAGATAAATTCATACCCTCCACAAAATGAAATATAATTCAAGAAATTAAAGAACAACACGAAAATAAAGAGGCATTCCTACCAATAGGAATGCCTCTTTATTTTCGTGTTAGCCATGATTATAAACTAATCGTTTCATCTAAACCGAGCATAATATTCATATTTTGAACAGCTGCGCCAGAAGCACCTTTTCCAAGATTATCAAGGCGAGTCATAATCATTATCTGATCATTGTTACCAAATACAAAGATCTCAGCCATGTTTGTATCATTGCAAGCAAGAGGGTTAAAGAAAGGCTCGCCATTACATGAAGTAGGGTTAAAGTCCATTACTTTAACAAAGTTCTGCCCAGAGTAATAATCGGCAAGATATGCATGTACATCCAGCGACGTTACAGACTTACCGAGTAAGCGGGTATGAAATTGAAGTGAAACAGCAAGCCCTTTGTAATAATCAGCAATAATGGGTGAAAAGATTGGCGCGTATTTAAGGCCTGTTTTTTGTTTCATTTCTGGTATGTGCTTATGGGTTAGTCCAAGGCCATAGTGGCGGGGACTGCCATGATACGGGTATAAAGTGTCACGGTCTTCGTGGTTATATTCTGCAATCATAGGTTTGCCGGCACCACTGTACCCAGATATGCCGTGGCATGTAACAGGATAGTCAGCAGGAATAATACCAGCTTTAACTAAAGGATAAACAGGTAATATAAAAGCACTTGCATAGCATCCAGGAACGGAGGTGCGGCTTGAAGCAGCTATTTGCTCTCTAGCTTCTGGGCTAAGTTCTGGGATACCGTATGTCCAGTCAGGATGTGTACGATGCGCAGTGCTTGCATCAATAATTTTAGTATGAACATTAGCGGGTTCAACCATAGATACAGCTTCACGTGAAGCATCATCTGGTAAACACAAAAAGACAATGTCAGCAGAGTTGATCATTTCTTTGCGGGCGTTATAATCCTTACGTTTGTCCTCGGCTATTGTTAAGATATTAATATAAGGGTGACTAACTAATCTTTCGTTTATTTTAAGTCCAGTAGTACCAGCTTGGCCGTCTACATAAACATTAAATTTTTTATCTCCCATAAAGCAGGCTCCTTTGAATAAAAATTAATAAAAACTTATAATTATACATTTTAACATTAAAATAGAATTAGTCAAGTACTTAGGTGGTATTTGGCGCTCATTTTAGGGACCATTTTAGGGGACGGTTATTCAAAAGTGAGGGTTATGACCTCATGACCTCATGACCTCGTAAGCAGTTCATCTATATCGTCTTTGGTAGCCAGCCAAGGTGCAAAAGCAGTTGCACTGCCGGCAGCTACACCCCATCTAAGTGCTTGTTTTAAATCATTTGTTTTTAAGTAGCCTGCAACAAACCCTGCTACCATGGAGTCACCAGCGCCTACTGTATTTACAACGTTTCCTTCTAGTATAGGTGCATTGATGATATCACCATTATGAGTAAGTAAAATAGCACCATTTTCACCTAAAGAAACAAGGACATTCTGAGCCCCCATTTCTTGAAGCTTTCTGCCATAAATGACAATATCATCCTCGTTTTTTATCTCGACACCAAAAGTTTCAGCAAGCTCATGATGGTTAGGTTTAATAAGAAAAGGTTTGTATTTTAGCGTGCTTAAAAGGAGTTCGCCCGTTGCATCTATAACTAAATTGATTTGCTTATCTGGTAAACTTTTTAAGATTTTTTTATAAATATCATCAGAAACACCATTTGGAATGCTTCCTGCTAATATTAGGAAGTCTCCGTCTTTTAAGGCTGCAAGCTTTTCATTAAGATCACGGATGTCCTGTGGCGTAACTTTTGGGCCAATGCCGTTAATCACTGTTTTACGCGCGTTATTTATTTTATTAAGGTTGACGTTAATTCTGGAATTACCCCTATCAAGATTGATAAAGTCACTTACTACGCCGTAGTGATTAACTAAACGTTCTATTTCATGTCCAGTAAAGCCCGCAATAAAACCTAAAGCTTTATTTCTTATGTTAAGATTTTTAAGTACAATGGAAACATTGATGCCTTTACCACCGGGATAGACTTCTTCTTTAGTGCTGCGGTTTGTTTGGTTTATATTAAGTGCATCTAAATGCATAACATAATCTAAAGATGGGTTAATTGTAACAGTGTATATCATTTTTCTACCTCCAAATATTTATTTTATCAAATAGTAGGTTACATGCCATAAAATTATTTTAACTAACTCAAATTAAAAGATGTGAAATCTATATATAAAGATATGGATTATAATTCCCATTATATAAAAAAATATAGGTTTATGCAAAATAAAAACAGTTAAATGGTTTATTTTGCAACTACGAGTTAAATATACATATTGACATTTAATAGAAACCATAATAAAATTAATAATGGAAACGGTACCGAAAAGGATACCAGGATTTTAGATAAATGATAAAGTGGGTGATTTTGATGAGTAGAGCAAGTGGCATTTTGATGCACATATCTTCTTTGCCAGAAGACTATGGGATAGGGACATTTGGGGAACAGGCCTTTAAGTTTGCAGATTTTCTTAAAGCATCAGGTCAAAGTTATTGGCAGATACTGCCCTTAGGGCATACAGGTTATGGAGATTCACCCTATCAGGCTTTTTCAGCTTATGCAGGTAATCCTTATTTTATAGATTTTAAATTACTTGAAAAAGAAGGCCTTCTAAAAAAAGAAGACTTTGAAAATGTAGATTTTGGGACAGATGAGACTGAGATAGACTATGGTAAGTTGTTTGAAAATAGGTTTAAAGTCCTAAAAGTTGCTTATAATAATGGAAAAGATAAGTTAAAAGGGGAAATAGCTGATTTTAAAGAAACAAATAAGGCATGGCTTGAAGACTATGCAGTGTATATGGCTATCAAAAATAAAATGAAGCTTTTAAGTTGGCAAGAGTGGGATGAAGCTATTAAACTAAGAGATAAAAAGACGCTTGAAGCCTATAAGATAGCCTTAAAAGAGGAGATTGAGTATTGGATTTTTGTACAGTATCAGTTTTTTAAACAATGGAGAGCGCTAAAAGCCTATGTTAATAGCTTAGGCATAAAGATAATAGGAGACATTCCAATCTATGTAGCTATAGACAGTGCTGATACTTGGGCAAATACAGAATTATTTAAACTGGATGTACATAAGAAACCAACTGTTGTAGCGGGATGTCCGCCAGATGCTTTTTCAGATACAGGACAGCTATGGGGTAATCCTATTTATGACTGGGAATACTTAGAGCAAACAGGGTTCAGTTGGTGGATAGATAGGATTAAAGAAAGTCTTAAACTGTATGATGTGGTGAGAATAGATCATTTTAGAGGCTTTGAAGCTTATTGGGAAATACCTTTTGGAGATGAAACAGCCGAAAAGGGTAAATGGGTTAAAGGCCCAGCTATGAAGCTCTTTGATGCTATTTATAAAAAGCTTGGAGAGGTGGCAATTATTGCTGAGGATTTAGGTTATCTTACACAAGAAGTCATAGATTTTAGAGATGTAACAGGGTATCCGGGCATGAAGATCCTTCAGTTTGCCTTTGATACGCGAGAAGAAAGTGACTATTTACCACATAATTATAATAAAAACTGTATAGTCTATACAGGAACACATGATAATGACACGGCCCTTGGCTGGATGCATACAACAGGGAATAAAAAGGACGTAGAACATGCCAAAAGATATCTTAAGCTTGATAAAAAAGAAGGCTATCACTGGGGCTTTATAAGAGGTGCATGGAGCAGCACTGGAAAGACTGCCATAGCGCCTATGCAAGATTTTTTGGGGTTAGGTAATGAAGCGCGTATGAACCTGCCTTCAACTTTAGGTATTAACTGGAGGTGGCGTATGAAAAAAGACGCGCTGACAGAAAAACTGCATACAAGAATATATGAACTAACTAAGAGATATGGGAGGCTAAAAGAGTATGATAAATAGGGAAGACTTAAAAAACAGTATGATTAAACATTGTAAAGTGAAGTATGGTAAACCCCTTGGTGAGGCTCGTGAATATGAAGTTTTTAATGCCTTATCACTTGCGCTTTTAGAACAAGTAGCAGATGACTGGTATGATACCAAAAACCTTTATAATCAAGGGAAAAAGGCGTATTATCTATCTGCCGAATACCTTATGGGGCGTGCCCTAGGCAATAACTTAATAAGTATGGGTGCCTATGATGAAGTTAAAGGATTACTTGAAGAGTTCAACTTAAACATTAACAAGATCGAAGAAATCGAAGAAGATGCAGGGCTTGGAAATGGCGGACTTGGACGTCTTGCTGCCTGCTTTATGGATTCAGGAGCTACAATGAATCTACCGCTTCAAGGGTATGGGATTCGTTATTCAAATGGGCTTTTTAATCAAAAGATAGTAGATGGTGCTCAGGTAGAAGAAATTGATAATTGGCTTAAATATGGCGATCCATGGAGTATACGTCGCGAAGACGAGGCAGTAACCGTAGAGTTTAAAGATTATAGTGTAAAGGCTGTTCCTTATGATATCCCAATCATTAGTTATGGCTCAAAAAACATTAATACCCTTAGATTATGGCAATGTGAGTCTTTGATAAGTTTTGACTTTGATCTTTTTAATAAACAAGAATATGATAAGGCAGTTAAAGTAAAAAATAGAGCTGAGGATATTTCAAGAGTACTTTACCCTAATGATTCAAAGACAGAAGGGAAGCTTCTTAGACTGCGTCAGCAATATTTTATGGTAAGTGCAAGCTTAAAAGATATGATTAGGACCCATAAGTTACTTCATGGTACAGACTTTAATAACTTTAGCAGTCTGCATGCAGTGCAGCTAAATGACACCCATCCAGTCCTTGCGATACCAGAGTTTATTAGGCTTTTAGTTGATGAAGAAAATGTAAGCTTTGATGAAGCTGTGACTATCAGCAAATCAGTATTTGCCTATACAAATCATACTATTTTAGCAGAAGCCTTGGAAAAATGGGATATTAAACTTATCGACAGATTATTTCCTAGAATTCTTGTGATTATTAAAGAAATTGATAAGATGTTTATGAGAGAACTTAAAGTTAAACGTTATACACAAGATCAAGTCAATGCCTTTAAGATCGTTTATAATAGGCAGGTACGTATGGCTAATCTTGCAATCTATATTGGTTTTGCGGTTAATGGTGTCGCGCAGCTGCATACAGATATTCTTAAAGATACAGAACTGCGTAATTGGTACGAACTCTATCCAAATAAATTTCAGAATAAAACGAATGGGATTACGCCAAGGAGATGGCTCAAGCTTGCAAATAAAGAATTATCCGGCTATATTACGGAGCTCTTAGGTAGTGAAGAGTGGGTAACTGATTTATCTAAAATCAAGGAACTTGAAAAGTTTGTAAATGATGAGGGTGTACTGGGTAGACTGAGTGAGATCAAAAGGGTAAAAAAAGAGCAGCTTGCAGCCTACATCAAGGAAAATGAAGGCATAGATATTGATCCAAATTCATTATTTGATATTCAAATTAAGCGGTTGCATGAATACAAACGTCAGCTACTTAATGCATTCTATATTTTAGATCTATATTATAGATTAAAAGAAAATCCGAGTATGGATATGCCTAAAGTTACGTTTATTTTTGGTGCTAAGGCATTTCCAGGCTATGTAAGAGCTAAAGCGATTGTTAAATATATAGGACAGATAGCAAAGCTCGTTAATAATGATAAAACGATTGACGGTAAAATCAAAGTAATCTTTGTAGAGAACTATAGAGTATCCTACGGAGAAAAGCTATTCCCCGCAGCAGAAATTTCTAAACAAATCTCAACAGCGGGCAAAGAAGCATCAGGAACAGGCAATATGAAGTTTATGGTTAATGGGGCGCTTACATTTGGAACTTATGATGGGGCTAATGTAGAGATTGTAAGAGAAGGCAAAGAAGAAAACAACTTTATTTTTGGACTTCGTGTAGAAGACATTGAGAAAATAGGAGATACCTATGATGCCAAGGGATACTACGAAGAGGATCCAGAACTTAAACGTGTTATAGACAGCTTAATAGATGATACGTTTGATGATGGTGATACAGGAGAATTTGAAGATCTCTATAAATCGCTCCTTAGAGAAGGTGATACCTATTTCTTGCTTGCTGACTTTAAAGCCTTTAAAGAAGCGCAGGACAAAGTTTTTGCATCATATAAAAATCAAAAAGAGTGGGCAAAAATGAGCCTCATGAATATCGCAAATTCAGGCATCTTCTCAAGTGACAGAACCATTATGCAATACGCACAAGAAATCTGGGGCATCCAAAAGGCAACGAAACAATAATTGGGGACGTTTCTCCAATGATGGTGGTAGAGCAAAATGATGGGGACGTTTCTCCAAAGCAAAGAGATGGGGACAGTTCTCCAATAATGGCGGCAGAGCAAAGAGAAGGGGACGTTTCTCCAATAATGGCGGCAAAGCAAAGAGATGGGGACAGTTCTCCATAATGACGGTAGAGCTAAGTGATTGAGGGTAATTTTCTAATATAAGGATAAAAAATCAGGGTAGTAGAAATATAGGTTAGATATAAGGCACATATAAGGGACGGTTCTTTAATTTGGGTTTTTAGCATATGGATTATTAGAGAACTGTCCCAAAATATCCAAAATATCTGCCCCTAAAGGGTGAAGAGTTATTATACAAAGAGTATATAAAATGAATAAAAAAATACTTCGAATGGCAAAAATATAGTTGACTTTTTAGTAAAGTTATATTAGAATGAAATTGGAAACGATACCGATAAGGTTACCGGGAATGTGAATAAGTATAATTTTGGACATATTAACTAAAAATAGACTTATCATTTCAAGAACGATTAAGAATACTACATAATTTAAGGTGTGCATTAAATATTGATTTGGCAGGTCTAAAAACCTGTACCAAATTTAATATATAAATTCATTAAAGAGAAATAAAATAGAGGGGGTTATATAATATGAAACTAAACAAAGCGATTAAAGGTGTATTAACAGTAACACTTGCAACTTCAATGGTACTAGGAATGACAGGCTGTGCAGGACAAAAAAATGAGGGTGGCCAAGCTGCACCAGCTGCTGGGAACAAAGAAGAGAAGAAAGACGATGCGAAGGCACAAGCGAGTGAATCTGTAACCTTAGACATATTCCAATTCAAAGTAGAAATTGCAGAAGAACTACAAAAAGCAATTGACCTCTATACATCAAACAATCCAAATGTTAAAATTAATCTAACAACTGTTGGCGGCGGAGATGATTACGGCGCTGCGCTTAAAGCAAAATTCCAATCGGGTCAAGAACCAACTATTTATAATGTTGGCGGCCCACAAGATGTAGAAGACTGGATGGAAAAGTTAGAAGACTTAGGAGATCAAGAATGGGTTAGTACAGCGGGCGGGACACTTGGTGCTGTTACAGTAGATGGTAAACCATATGGTATGCCTTTAGCAGTAGAAGGCTACGGTGTTGTTTATAACAAAGCGATCTTTGAAGCAGCTGGCATTGACGTATCTACAATTAAAGATACAGCTTCAATGGATACAGCATTTGCAAGTTTAGATGCAAAAATTAAATCAGGCGAATTAAAAGATAAATTCCCATTACTAGAAGCCGTAGTAGAACTGCCTGGAAAAGAAACATGGGTAACAGGACTTCATGCATCAAATATATTTATTAATCAAGAATTCCCAACAGGTGTTGATGCATTTAATGCAAAAGAGATTAAGTTTGAAAATAACACTGATTTTCAAGCATATATTGATCTTATGATTAAATACTCACCAAATGCGGCGTCTCCACAAAAGCTTAATGCGGTAGACTATTCAACCCAAGTAGGTCAAGGTCTTGGAATAGAGCGCGTAGCAGCTATTCAACAAGGTAACTGGGTATTCGGAGATATCAATAATATTGATCCGGAAGTAGCTGAAAATCTTGGGTTCCTTCCAGTAGGCGGAGATTCAATACCTCTTGGCGTACCAATGTACTGGGCAGTTAATAAAGATAAATCAGATTCTGAAAAACAAGCAGCTAAAGATTTCTTAAGCTGGCTGTATACATCAGATGAAGGTAAAGACATTGTGGTTAATAAATTTTTCTTCATTCCACCATTCACAGGATATGATAATTATCCAGCAAAAGACTCTCTAGGAAGAGACATTATGAGATATCAAGCAGAAGGCAAAACAACTTCATGGGTATTTATGGGTTATCCAACAGCTTGGGGTATGGATGTATTAGGTGTAAACCTTCAAAAATACTTAGCGGGACAGGTGTCATGGGATGAAGTAATAGCTGAGTCTAAGGCGAAATGGGCAGAAGCTAGAAAATAGAAAAAATAGAAAGAATATGATTAAAAGTGCATAGAGGATTTCTCTATGCACTCTATTAAAATAAAGGTGGTGGTAATATGCAGAAAGGTTCAAAAAAATGGTTTTGGATATTTGTAGGGCCTATATTATTTGCTTTTACAGTAGTGCTGGTAATACCTACGCTAATGGGAATCGCTTACTCATTTACATCTTGGAATGGGATAGCTAGTAAAATTGAATATGTAGGGTTTGAAAACTACATAAAAGTATTTAAAGACATAGAATTTTTTACAACCTTTTGGTTCACTGCCAAGTTTGCGGTAGTTTCTATCATAAGTATCAACTTAGTAGGCTTTTTACTAGCGCTTCTTGTAACTTCAGGATTAAAAGGGAGCAACTTTTTAAGAGGGGCATTCTTTATACCTAACCTCATAGGAGGATTAGTACTAGGATTTATATGGCAATTTATATTTACAAAAGGGTTTGATGCAATAGGTGCAAAGTTTGGTATAGAATTCTTAAGAGGATGGCTCTCAACTGAGGCGACAGGGTTCTGGGGACTCGTTATTCTTATGACATGGCAGATGGCAGGGTATATGATGGTTATTTACATATCGGGCATACAAAACATCCCTGACAGCGTCTTAGAAGCAGCGGCTATAGATGGCGCCACTAATTGGCAAGTACTAAAGGGTATTACCATACCACTTGTAGCACCAGCTTTTACAGTAGGTATCTTCTTGACCTTATCCAATTCATTTAAGTTATATGATCAAAACTTATCACTAACAGGCGGAGGACCGGGTAATGCTACACAAATGGTAGCTATGAATATCTATAATACAGCATTTAAATTTAATACGTTTGGGCTCGCTCAGGCGAAGGCTGTTATCTTTTTGATTGTACTGGCGATGGTTGCATTAACACAAATGTATTTGAGTAAGAAGAGGGAGGTAGAAATGTAATGGTAGAAAAAAAGACAAGTAAACTTGGATTAGGTATTATCGGAATTTTTTCAGCAGCACTATTTCTAGCTCCATTTTATCTTGCCGTTATCAATTCTCTAAAAACGCAAAAAGGTTTTTTGATTGATGTCATAGGGCTGCCGGGTAAATACTTTACACTCAATAATTATGTAGAAGCTTTTATAAAACTAAACTTTTTAAGATCCGCCATGAATTCTTTGCTTATAACGGTTATTTCAATACTGCTTATTATAGTATTTGCCTCCATGGCAGCTTGGATGCTTGTTAGAACTAAAACAAAGGGAAGTACATTTATATTTTTACTGCTTTCTTCAGCACTGCTTATTCCTTTTCAAGCAGTTATGCTGCCCCTTATAAGAATTATGGGCCAGCTTAATTTGTTAAATCCTGGGGGCATTATATTTATGTATTTAGGATTTGGGGCACCACTTTCAGTTGTACTTTATCATGGATTTGTAAAAAGTGTACCCGTAGAAATAGAAGAAGCGGCTGTTATAGATGGCTGTAATAAATTTCAGATTTTTTGGAGGGTAGTATTTCCGCTTCTTAAGCCAATCACAGTAACAGTTTCTATATTAAATGCTATGTGGATATGGAATGATTTTCTTCTTCCACAACTTGTTATTAATAAACCAGAGTGGCAGACAATACCACTTAAAATGTTTTACTTTTTTGGTCAGTTTTCAAAGAGATGGGATTTAGGTCTTGCTGGATTAATCATAGCCATGCTACCTATTATTATATTTTATTTGGCAATGCAAAAGCATATTATTAAAGGCGTTATGCAAGGGTCAATCAAGTAATCTATGTTATACATAGGATAAGCTTCATAAGCGTATAAATATAACACTGAGTATCATATCAAATATAAAGGAATATAATAAAAAAGTGATAAATAGAAAATAATAGAGATGATTTCTATGTAAAGTGGAAGTCATCTTTGTTTAATTATAGAGAAATAACATATAAACTTGAGTTATTCATCACTATAATGTTGTTTCACAGAATGATTTCACATCACTATTATCGTGAATAACTAAAATTTAAAGATGTGAAATCTATATATAAAAAAATAATATAAAATGCATAGGAAAAAAATTATAATGATTAAAGACGAGCTATAAATTGACTTTTTAAAATAATCATAATAGAATCAGAAATGAAAACTATATTTATAGATCATACATTTAAATAAATTAAGACGTATTAACAAATGAAATCTTACTTATAGATTATATGATAGAATGATGCTTATTAAATAGGCTAATAATTCATGTAAATAATTCATGTAAACAAATGATAAGGGGGGATAAAATGACTATTACAGATATTGCAAAAATTTCAGGGGTAGGGGTAAGTACTGTATCCAGAGTTATAAATAACCATCCAGATGTAAAAGCTGAAACAAGAGAAAAGGTACTCGGGATTATTAAAGAATACAACTATGTACCCAATAATAGTGCTAGAATACTCAAACAATCCAATACGAAAAACATAGGCATTTTAGTAAAAGGGGTATTCAATCCGTTTTTTTCAGCTATACTAAAAAATATCAGTACCAGTGTAGAAGGGGCAGGCTATACGATGATTTTGCAACATCATAATAACCCCAATGATTTAGATACACTTGTTGGATTTATTAAAGAAAAAAAGCTTCAGGGCGTTATCTGCTTGGGAGGCAACTTTATAGATATAAAAGAAGAGAGTTTTGACGATCTTGAGGTAGCTATTGTTTTATTATGTGTGAATATGAAAACACAAAAAGCATGGAATAGTTTTTCTACAATAGGTATTGCAGATGATAATGCGGCCTATGAAGCCACAAATTATCTTATACAAAATGGACATCGCAATATATGTATTATGTTAGGTGACAAGGATGACTTGGGTGTTGGGGTCATAAGATATGAAGGATATAAAAAGGCCCTTGAGGATAATGGGCTTGAGACAAAAGATCATTACTTAATATATGGAGAATATGAAATCAATAAAGCCTATGAGAGAGCAACTGCTTTTTTGAAGGAAAATAAAGAAGTAACAGCCATTTTTGCTATATCGGATATGATGGCTATAGGGGTAGCTAAGGCGGTTGTAAACTTGGGTCTAAGAATCAGAGATGATATTTCTATCGTTGGCTTTGATGGCATGGACGTTGCCAAGTATTACGAGCCAACGCTTACAACTGTTAAACAACCAAAAGATGAACTCTCGAAGATGAGCGTTGATTTGCTATTTGAGCTCCTTAGTGGTGAATCACAAAATAAACATATCGTATTAGATGTGGAGCTTCTAGAGGGCAATAGCACAAAAAAGATTTAATATAAATTAGCACTAAGGAATAATATTTGAGGAGAGAAGGTGAGTCTGATAATGAGTAGAGCGAGTGGGATTTTGATGCATATATCTTCTTTGCCAGAAGACTATGGGATAGGAACATTTGGGGAACAGGCCTATAAATTTGCAGATTTTCTTAAAGCATCAGGTCAAAGCTATTGGCAGATACTTCCATTAGGACATACAGGTTATGGAGATTCACCCTACCAAGCTTTTTCGGCGTATGCAGGCAACCCCTATTTTATAGATTTTAAACTACTCGAAAAAGAAGGCCTTCTTAAAGAAGAAGACTTTGAAAATATAGATTTTGGGATAGATGAAACGGAAGTAGATTATGGCAGGTTATTTGAAAAGAGGTTTGATATTCTAAGGATAGCTTATCATAATGGCAAAGATATGTTAAAGCAAGAAATAGCCCTATTTAAAGCAGAAAATAAGCTTTGGCTTGAGGATTATGCAATGTATATGGCGATCAAAAATAAAATGGGTCTTTTAAGCTGGCAAGAGTGGGATGACGCTATTAAGTTAAGAGAGAAAGAGGCACTAGAAGCCTACAAAATAGCATTAAAAGATGAGATTGAGTATTGGATTTTTGTGCAGTATCAGTTTTTTAAACAATGGAGAGCTCTAAAAGCTTATGTTAATGACTTAGGTATAAAAATTATAGGAGATATTCCGATTTATGTAGCGATAGACAGCGCTGATACTTGGGCGAATGCAGAACTGTTTAAGCTGGACACTCATAAAAATCCAACTGTTGTAGCGGGATGTCCGCCAGATGCTTTTTCAGATACAGGGCAGCTATGGGGTAATCCTATCTATGACTGGGAGTACTTAGAGCAAACAGGGTTCAGTTGGTGGATAGATAGGATTAAAGAAAGTTTTAAGCTCTATGACGTGGTAAGGATAGATCATTTTAGAGGCTTTGAAGCTTATTGGGAAATCCCTTTTGGAGATGAAACAGCCGAAAACGGTAAATGGGTAAAAGGCCCTGCTATGAAGCTCTTTGATGCCATTTATGCAAAACTTGGAGAAGTGGCTATTATTGCTGAGGATTTAGGATACCTTACGCAGGAAGTCATAGACTTTAGAGATGTAACTGGTTATCCTGGTATGAAAATACTTCAGTTTGCATTTAGCACGACAGAAGAAAGCAGCTATTTGCCCCATAATTATAATAAAAACTGTATCGTTTATACAGGTACCCATGATAATGACACAACAGTCGGTTGGATAGATACAACGGGCGATAAAAAAGATGTAGCGTATGCCAAAAAGTATCTCAAGCTTGATGATAAAGAAGGTTGCCACTGGGGAGTTATAAGGGGGGCGTGGAGCAGCACAGCAGAAACGGCTATAGCGCCTATGCAAGATTTTTTAGGCTTAGGCAACGAAGCCCGTATGAATAGACCCTCCACCCTCGGCATTAACTGGAAATGGAGAATGAAAAAAGATGTCCTGACTCAAGGATTGGCAGATAGAATATACGAGCTTACAGCGTGCTATAAAAGAGTAGAATATTAGGAATAGAATAATGGGGAGAATAATGGGGGACGCTTCTTTAAGACTGAGGGTTAAAGCAGAGTAACAGGGGACAGTTCTCTAAGGTAATAGGGGGACAGTTCTCTAAAATAGAGTAACAGGGGACGGTTCTTTAAAATTGAGGTTATAAAAGGGATGAGATTTGTAAAATCTCATCCCTTTTATAATAATGTCTGAAAAGTAATATCTAGAAAATAATAAATATAGTCAATTGGAAAAGTTTATTAAAGGACTTAAAGGACAGCCCTTTGGAGCGCGCTTATCAAAATCACAAGGCAAAAGAGGCAGGGATCTTTCAAAGTTATATGAGAAGTCCCAGAATAATTTTTAAGATAGATCATCAGATAGAGTATTTAGAAAATCATCTGCAGTATTATTCGTAATATCATCAGTGAAGTTATCAGGAAGATCATCCGATATATTTTCTGATTCAGCAGAAGGTATATTATCTTGGGAACCAAAAGATGAAGTATCTTCTATGTCATGCGTTATATCATTGGATAAGTTGTTTTCCAAATTACTGTCTTCTAAATTGCGATCCTCTAAATGAGTATCTTCTAAATCACTATCTTTGGATACATCTCCCATTTCTTCAGGGGAGTATTCTAAATCCCCAATAATTGTATCTTCGATTTCGTAGCAGATATCACAGTCGGTGTATATTTGCTGTTTGATAAAATCTAAAAGAGTATGTGAAAGATGGCATAAGTTTTCCTCGAGGTGAGTGATAAAAGCAGTACAAGTTAAAGAAACAACGTTTTCAGGCTGGTATGCATTAGCCCCATAGTGAACAATAGAACAGGTATTTATATAGCTAGGTGATAGAGTACATGAAGGATTGTACGTAGGTAAAATACCACCTGTGTAATTTGTACTTGAGTGTGATGATATGTTTGATACACTGCCATAATTATAGTTTGAAAGTAGTGTATAGCCATTATAACTTAATCGCCCAATAATACCTCCCGCATAGAGGGTGACAGTCTGAGCAGGGGGGGCTGCGCTGGCATCGGTTTGGATGGTTCCGCCATTTAGACAATAGCTTATATTTGTCTTATTCATTGCATAGGCTATTATTCCGGCAGAAGCCATATCAGTAGTTAATTTTGTTGGCTTTTCAGTTTCAATTAAACCAAAGTTACTGCATTTAGTTATATTACTTATACCATTACCTATAGATTCACCAACTATACCACCAGAATAAATTATGGCTTTAACAGAGCCATGGTTATAGCAATCATTAATATTAATTTTACTTGAAGAGGATAGATTTAACAGATTAGCTATTCCAGAAGCACCGTATATGCCTTTTATTGAACCATAGTTATAACAGTTATTTACAATGCTGGAGGAGTTATTTTCAGAATACATATGTCCAACAATACCGCCGGCGTAATAGGAGCTGCTAATAGATGCATAATTGTAGCAGTTTGAGATACTTTTAGTAGTACCAGCAAAGTTCACAAAAGCTGCAATGCCTGCAGCGAGACACTTGTCGTCATGATCGGCAGTTATCTCGCAGGTAGCATCAAGCGTAATATTACGGATACTGCCTGCTGTGACTGCAAATAAGCCTGCATACACATAAGAAGTAGATGGTATATTGTCATTTGGTCCTATAGAGATCTTTAGATTAGAAATAGTGTATCCGCCACCATCAAAATCACCTTCAAAAGGCTTACTGTCTTTGGCAGGTTTACTTATAACGCCTGATGAGAATCTATCAGTTTTTATGCCTATGGGCGTAAAGTTGCTGCGCTCAGAAGATGTGTGATCATCAAAAGGATTTGCAAAATCGAGATTATTTATTATTTTAAAATATTTATTTTTTGTAAGTTGTCCATCTGCCACAAATGAACTTAAATTCTTAAGATGCCTTACAGAAGAGATCGTTATGGGAGTCGCTGCACTGTTACCAATAGAATTTGGGTGAGTGGTAATATTATTGTAACTAATATTCGCAAAGTAAGTTGCAGTATACTGACTAAGGGGGTATGGAGAGTCGCCCGCGAGAAGGGGAGCTACTATTTTTAAAGTATAGATAGAGTCATTGTTTAGAAGTATAGGTATAAGATAAGCATCTTGAGTGTTATTAAAAGTAAAGGTATGCTGTAGACTGCTTGGAGGCGATATGGTATCACTTGGATTTTCTTCGTAGATAGCAAGATTAAGATTTTGTATAGTCATATTATTTACAGGATCAGAGTATGCCTTTACCTGCAAGAGACCGTTGCTAGACTCTTGTAAATCAAATACGGGCATAGATAGAGTTGCTGTGGCCGTTGCACTAATATCATCTGCAATAGCAGTGATAGAAACAACATATTGATTATCTAGGGTTAGCTGATAATCAATAGGGGAGAGCGTAATGATCGGGGCTGTTGTTTGCACTGAAAAATAATCAAAGGAATTCTGTAGATTAGTTATTTTAAAGTCATAAAGGGATGCCAAAGGGACAGTATCCCAGTTGAAGTTAAGCTCTGGGTAATTTGTAAGATTTATTGAAATATTTGATGGTGCATCAAGGTCGGGGATAGGGGTGTCAGGAGAATCATCATCTAGAGGAGGGGTATCCTGATCAGGCTCGTCAGAAGGATTACCCGGAGGGATGTTATCGTCTTCGGCAGGAGGTTCGTTCTCAGGATCATTTTGAGATGGATTGTCGTCATCAATAGGAGGCTGATCTGCGGGGGATTCAACTATAGGTCCGCTTGGAGGTGTATTATCATCTTCGGAAGGTGTTTCATCTGTAGGAGCATTTGGTGAGGAAGTGTCATCTGAAATAGGCGGATCAACAGGTGGGTCATTTATAATAGGTATTTCTATAGTGGAATTATTATTAGTTGAAGGAGATGTATTATTATTAGGTATAGGGGTAAGCGTATAGGGATAAATAGCATACTTTTTGGAGGCTGCGTCATATAAAGATATAGGACTGTCTAAAATAGTTGGGGTAAGGAGAATAAGTTTTTTTATAGCGCTTTCTGGAGTGGTAACGAGCCGGACGGTGCTTATTTTATTTTCAACTATCATAGATTCAATAATGGTATTATTTTTAATGATTAAAGAATGATCACCACAGCCATTTACATATAGATTTCCTTGAACATGAACGCCGTCAAGGGTTATGGAACCTTTATCTATGCCTTCAGCCAAATATAGATTGCCTGATATAGTCATATTTTGAAGCACTACATTAGGCGTATTAATAATAAGATTACCAAGTACATCATTGGAATAGGTACAGGGAGCATAAATAAGTTCTTGGGTAAGCTGATCGATTAACGTAATGAAATCTAATCGAGTAAATAAGGCGTTGGGGGCTATATTTTGGGGTGTTATTATATCTTCAATACTTGTGTTGTAGGCCTGTGATAAGCTTTCTAGAGCTTCTTTGTAAGTTAGAGGTGAAGCCGGATTAAAAGTATGCATTGAGCTAATTGAGCGAAGACTCATTATATTTTTTGACACTATAGGGTAGACAGAAGGAGCATACCAGTTTGTAGGAGAAATATCTGAAAGTACTAGTGTGGGTTCGGTATGGCTAAGACCAAAAAGACGGCAGATAGCTGCTGCAAGTTCTGCACGGGTCATGGGTTGGTTAAGTCGGTAGGTGCTATCAGGATAGCCTAAAATAATGCCTTTATTTATCCAATTTGAAGCCATACTATTTGTTTTAGCAGATAACTCGGTAGTGTTAGCAAATGCAGGAAACGAAGAGGTAATTAATAGTGCAAATAGAATAGCTAAGATAATTGTTATATAGCTTGTCCTTTTCATTAAAACACCCTTTTCTCATAAAATATGTTGTAGAATTCTATTTATTTTAAGTATTCACATAAATATAATAAACCAATCATTAATTTAAAAAAAGATAAAATACCAAAAAAAGTAAAAAATATTATGAGTGGATAAAAAGAGAGAACTAAAGAGAGGGGGACGGTTCTCCAATTTTGCAGTTATATATATTTTATAACAGTAAAATTGGAGAACCGTCCCCAAATACTCCACTACTCCACTATATAGTCTCATGGTGTTCGCAATGTATATTTTTTGGGTAATTACAAATAATGTTATAAGTATGTGGTTTAGAAGAAAGAAAAGAGGAATAAGATATGGAAATGCTAAGAGACATGTTTTCTATTTATATAGTGGTAGTTATGATGGGGATAGGGGCATATATGGTATTTATTCAAAGCAGAGACTTAATACATGTAGTGAAGTTAAAAAGAGAAGGTTCATTTGCTAAGATAGTTGGGTGGTTTTATATAGCCGTTTCAATAATAGGGGTTGTAATTATAAC
Source organism: Cellulosilyticum sp. I15G10I2 (assembly GCF_900095725.1). NCBI lineage: Bacteria > Bacillati > Bacillota > Clostridia > Lachnospirales > Cellulosilyticaceae > Cellulosilyticum > Cellulosilyticum sp. I15G10I2. Next base: position 598,396 of record NZ_FMMP01000009.1, on the reverse strand, counting down.
ATTATGAGATAGACAGAGGGAAGGAGAAGGTGTATGGCAAAACAGCAAGGTCCAACTAAAATAAGTGTTGAGGGCATATATCATGATAAAGAAAACAAAATAAATATGGAGTTGTCTACAAGTTTAGAGGAAAACATTAAGAATTTGGATATTTTATTTAAGGACTGCGTAGATGTTGTTAAAAGGGAAGTGGATATAAGTAAACAAATACCCTTTAGAGTTTTAGGTGTATATATTGACGGAATGATCAATAGAGAACTATTAGATCATTTTTTCTTAAGCAGAATTATTGACTATAAAAATTTAAATGGTAGTATTTTTGAAAGCGATAAAACACCGACGCAGATTATTATGGAGCATTTTTCTGCTACTTTTGATATTAAAGAAGTGGATAAAATGGATGATATTGTTAGATCAATATTATCTGGGGATAGTGCTATATTTGTTGATGATTCTAAAAAGGCACTGGTTATAGCAACAAGAGGATGGCCTAATAGAGGGGTCGGAGAGCCTGCGACGGAGAATGTAGTCAGAGGGGCCAGAGACGGATTTACTGAGAGTGTCAGATTTAATACAGTCCTTATTAGAAGGCGAATTAGAGACACGAAGCTTAAGGTTAAATCATTAAGTTATGGTATACGAAGCAGAACAGATGTTGCCGTTATGTACATGGAAGATATTGCAAAGCCTGAACTTATAGACGAAGTTATGGAAAGGCTTGATAAATATGAAGTAGATGCCATTTTTGACAGTGGCTATATAGAACAGCTTATAGAAGAAAGCTGGAAAAGTCCTTTCCCACAGACGCAAGCAACAGAAAGGCCGGATAAGGTAGCGTCCAGCCTCTTAGAGGGTAAAGTAGCTATCGTAGTAGATAATTCACCTTTTGTTATTATAGTCCCTACAACACTTAATGCGTTTTTTCAAGCTTCAGAAGACTATTATCAAAGATGGCAGATTATGAGTTTTACGAGAGTATTAAGATATTTAGTATCTTTTCTTTCTTTTACACTTCCGGGGTTTTATATAGCGCTACTTAATTTTCAGGCAGGCATGATTCCAACGCCATTTGCAATAGCTATAGCTGCTGCACGGGCGGGTATTACCTTTCCTTCCGTATTAGAAATACTTGTCATGGAGCTCACTTTTGAACTATTTCGGGAAGCTGGGATACGTATACCAGGAGCGATCGGCCATGTCATAGGTCTTGTAGGCGGTATCGTTATAGGACAAGCAGCAGTAGAGGCGAGAATCATAAGCCCAATGATTATCATCATAGTTGCGTTTACAGCAATATGTACTTTTGCAATACCAGATTATAATCTTACATCAGCTTTTAGACTCATTAGATTTTTCTTTATTATAGCATCTGCTTTATTTGGATTATATGGATTCTTACTAGCAATGCTTTTTGTACTTGCACATCTTTCTTCTCTAGAAAGTTTCAGAGTACCTTATCTTGCACCATATTGTGCCTCTGATCGTAATGAATTTAAAGATTTGAAAGATACGATACTCAGATTTCCGACGTTTATGCAGGTTACACGGCCAATTTTTGCAAAAGAAAACCAGCGTATACGTATTCGGCTAAAAGAAGACAGACTTGATCAAGATTTAGAACCAGGCACTGAGAATGGTAATAACAATAATTCAAATAAAAGAGGTGAGTAGATGTTTTCTCATAATAGCAAAGTATCAGTAAGACAGGTTGAAATACTACTTATACTTCAGATGTTTAATACGAGTATACTATTGCTTCCAAGAATTGCTGCTAACCATGTAGGGAGAAATGGATATATTCTTCCTATTGTCGCTCTTATTTTCGGAATGCTGTATCTTTACGCTATAACGAGCCTTACGAATAGATTTAAGGGAGATACTATTGTCGAGTTTATGCCTAAAATACTTCCTAAGGCTATTGGTTACTGTGTTATTGGTCTATTTGCACTTAAAATTCTCATTACTACAGGACTTGAAATGAGAATGTTTGGTGAGATGGTTTCTCAGGTTATGCTTCCTACAACGCCCCTGCCGGTTATTATCTTATCGTTACTCCTTACAACAGCATATCTGGTAAAATCAGGGATTGAGGCAACAGCCCGTATGGCGGAGGTTCTTATGTATTTTATATTTTTTCCTCTGGCCATAGTGCTTGTGTTTATAATCGCTAAAGCAGATTACAAGCAGCTTATGCCTTTTTTTGAAACAGATATGGTGAGTATCGGAAGAGGGGCATTCTTTATAAGTCTTTCATTTATGCCGATAGAGTTTATGCTTATTTTAGCAGGACTTATGAAAAAGCAAGAAAAATCAAGGAGAGCTATGTTATTAGCACTTATTATTATTGCAATCATAGAAGCAATAGTTATTGTTTCAACTTATATAGGGATAGGTGTCAATGAAACAAATAAGCAAATATGGCCGGTCTTAACATTAATGCAGAGTGTACAATTTCCAGGTTCGTGGATAGAAAATCAAGAAGTTTTTATGATGACAAGCTGGGTATTTAGTATATATATGTACATTAGTTCAGGCCTATATTTTACTTCACTTATGGGAAGCAGGAGTTTTAAGTTTAAGAGAGAAAATATATTTCTGCTGCCTATTATCCCTGTTGTTTATTTTATAGCTATATTTCCTAAAAGCTTAGTAGATGCCTATAAATATTACATTATGTTCCAATACCGTTTTGGTATATGGTTCTTATTTCCGATTCCAATAATTCTTCTTGGTATAGCTAAGATGAGAAAGGCAGGGAATACAAATGAATAAGTTTAAATGGTTATTTCTACTCATATTCCCTCTTGTATTAACTGGATGCTGGGATAGTGTAGAACTGGATGAAAGACATATCATATTGGATATTGCATTAGATAAAAATCCTGACCTGGATTTAAGCCAGCCTATTAATGAGCAGCAATCCTATCGCATAACATATGGTGTACCAGACATAGGGCTATTATCAGGTAAAGAGAGTCTTGCAGAAAAGGTAAAAACCAATATAACAACAAATAGTGTTTCAATAACAACAAGTATAGATGAGGTTGAAAAAAAGACACAAGATACAGTGACACTTAATCATACAAAGGCACTGATTATTGGAGAAGAGCTCTTAAAAGATAAGGGTTTATTAAGAGCGGCTATAGATGCACTCCTTAGGGACATGAAAATGGGAAGAAGTGTTACACTTCTTGCTGTAAAAGGTCTTGCGGGAGATTTTGCGCGAGCCGAAAACCCTCAAAATCCTATTATAGGGATGTATGTCATGGAGTATTATAATAATAGAGAGCGAGGCGCAAGTCGTGCAAAAGAGCAGCTGTTAGGAAATTTTATAAAAGAGATAGATGATACAGGGGTAGCCACTATTCCTATCATAAGTAGCAATGAAGAAGGGATTATTCACATACGTGGGGCTGCACTTATTAAGGATTATGAACTAGTAACGTGGCTAGATGAAGAAGAAGTAAGAGGCGAACTGTTTGTTGAAGGAGAAGTGCGAAGAGCACCAGTAGTTGTTGATTATGAAAATCAGTATTTAACCTATATGATTAAGGAACAAGAAAGCAAAATTGCTTTTAAAGAAAATAATGGCTCATGGGAATGTTATATTAATATAACAACGACTGGAGATATAAAAGAATATGTATCAACTGATGATAAAAATATACTTAATGAGCAAAGTATATCAAAGATAACAGAGATTCTTAAACAAGAAATAGAAAAACAAGTCAATGTAGCAGTCAATAAATCTAAAGAATTAGAAGTAGATTTTCTTGAGATAGGCCTAGAAATGTACCGCAAACATCCAAAGCAGTGGAAAAACTACAAAGATACATGGGATAAAGGAGCATATAAAAATCTACCGATACACGTAAGCGCTACAGTGAATATCCAAAACACAGGTGTATTGCAATAACGAGGGTAACGAGAGGGGACGTTTCTCCAATTTTCCAGTTGCACTAGCAATGCACTGAATTGGGAACAGTTCTTTGAATTTGTGAATTTGGGGACAGTTCTTTAAAATAGTGGGTAGATGAAGTTGAAATTTCTTCAAAAGGTAAAAAAATAAAGGCAAACTGTATTAAAAATATGTTTTTGGCTATGCTCTAAAATAAAAAGGGTGAATGAATATATGCCAAGAGGACCTAGAGAAAAGTGTGAGTATAGTACGTATCATATTATGGTTAGGGGTAACAACAAACAAGATATTTTCGAAGATGAAGAAGATAGAATTCAATATTTGAAGAGACTAAAAAGATATAAAGAAAAGTTTAAGATAGAAGTATATGCATACTGTCTTATGACAAATCATGTACATCTTCTTATATATGATAATGGACAAGATATTTCAAAGGTAATGAAAGGTCTTAACCTAAGCTATGTCAGATACTTTAATAAAAGATATAATCGTTGCGGGCATTTGTTTCAAGGGAGATTTAATAGTGTCATGGTTAAGAGAGATTCTTATTTTATTGAAGTATCTAAATATATACATTTAAATCCAGCGGAAGCAGGTATGGTTGGAGCACCAGAAGATTACAAGTGGAGCAGTTTGAAAATGTACTTGGGAGAGCGTGATTCTTATGAAATAATAGATAATAGGCGTATACTAGCATACTTTTCAAAAGATTATAAAGGCAGTATGAAGTTGTATGCTGAGTATATGTATAATAAGGAGATTGAGGAAGAAGTGGCTGTGGCCATTGAATCGGGACATAAAGGGATAAGGGCTGAAGTAGCTGCTACAGGAGCGTCTAAAGAAATGAATGAAGACCAGATTCTGGCCGTAGTATCAAAGCATTTTAATGTCCACAAACTACAATTGTTAAAAAGAAATAATAAAATTCATCAGAAGCAAAGAGATCTTTCGATATATATTATGGCGCTTATAGGAAAAATGACTTATAAACAACTAGCAGAAATATTTTATGTAAAACCACCAGCTATTGGAGAAAGCATAAAAAGAGCTATTAACTTAATGATAGAAGACCAGAGTATTCAAGAAGAAGTAAATAAGGTATTAAAACAAATAGCATAAAGTCTTTAATAATACTTATAGATTAAAGGCTTATTTGTGTTGTGTAAATATATTTTTATTTAAGGAGCGAATCATAAAGAAGTTAGTAAGTGGAAAATGAAATAGAAGACAAATACATAAAGGCAACGTAGTTAAACTATTACGTTGCCTTTTCATGCGTATAAAAGTATTGTAAACAAGATAAATAAAAGATAAATAAAAGACTGTCCCCAAATATCGTCACAATATCCCCAAACATCCAAATATCGGCAATCTAAACCGGAAGAATAAAGAAACGTCCCCAACTATCCGTCGCCAGGAAAAATAAAGAAACGTCCCCAATTACTCGCAATTACTCATTTCTTAAAAGTTAAGTAATCGGAGATAGAACTTAATGTAACGGGATAGTAAGGTGACCATTCGGGCGGAAATAGTGCTCTATAGAGAGAACTCGTAAATCTATCATCTATTAAAAGTATTATGCCGCTATCTTCTTCAGTTCGTATAAGGCGCCCAGCTGCTTGAAAGACTTTATTTATGCCAGGGTAAGTATAGGCATAGTGATAACCATTTTTGCCATTTTCATTAAAATAATTCTCGATAAGTGTACGTTCTAAGCAGAGTTGAGGAAGGCCTACCCCCACTATGATTACACCAATTAATCTATCGTATTTTAAATCAATACCTTCGGAATAGATTCCTCCTAGAACACAAAAGCCAATATGAGTATCAACAGGGTTTGCTTTAAACTGCTCTAAAAAAGATTCTCTTTCAACCTCACTCATATTAGAAGATTGAACATGGAGGGTATAAGACGAACCGTATATTGTTGAAAAAGCATTATAAACATCAATAAGATACTTATATGAAGGAAAAAAAACAAAATAGTTTCCCGCCTTGTTATCAACAATTTGTTTAATGTAACTGCAAATATGTGCATAACTATGCGCTCTATCTTGATACCTTGTGGATATATCTGTAGCAATGAGCCGAAGGTATTTGGATGAGTCAAAAGGAGAAGCCAACCTGATCGCTGTATCATCTTCACCACAAAGTAAATATTTATAATAATCTATAGGCAAAAATGTTGCAGAGAATAAAATAATACTCTTAAATTTGGCCATTGTTTCACCTAATAAAAAAGAGGGATCGATACAAAATAGTTTAAGCGTAATATCCCCATTTTCACTACTCGCATAAGTAATATATTTATCATCATAGAGCTCAAATAGCTTGAGAAAATTATATATTTCAAAATACATATCTATCAAAGAACTCTCAAGAGAAGATCTAGAGGACTTTTGAAACTGTTTATCGCATAAGTTAATAAATTGCCGAAGGAGAGGATAAATACTATTTGGTGCTTCTTTTTTTATAAAAGGCAAGCCTTGTGCAAAATAATCCTTTTTTATATCTAAAAGGTAAGTGTTAATTTTTGAAAGAGCTGTTTTTATAGAATTATAAGATTTGGGAAGAACTTTTTTTGCAGATAATATGTTTTTCTTAGAAAGGCTGGCTGAAAACATATCGCGTGCTCTATCTACTAAATTATGTGCTTCATCTATTAAAAGTACATAATCACGGGCATCCAAAAAACGTTTAAGCGCAACGGTTGGATCAAAAATATAATTATAGTCACAGATAATGACATCCATCCAGAGTGCAAGGTCAAGACTTAGTTCAAAAGGGCATACACGATGCTTCTTAGCAAGTGTTTCAATAACATCTCGCGTAAATAAATCACTAGTATTTAGGGCATCCCAAATAGCAGTATTTACTCTATCAAAGTGTCCCTCGGCATACATACAATGAGAAGGTGTACAATGTGTTGTTTCACAAAAACAAATTTTATCTTTAGCAGTAAGCGTAATACTTTTAACGCGTGTCCCTCCAAGTTGAATAATATTTAGAGCACTTTCTGCAACTGATCTGGTAATGGTTTTCGCTGTGATATAGAAAATTTTGGAGATCTGTCCCTCGCCCATAGCTTTTAAAGAAGGAAATAGGGTAGAAATAGTTTTTCCAATGCCTGTTGGTGCGTTAACAAAAAGCTTAGAAGAGTTAACAATGCTTTTATAGACATGAACTGCAAGTTCTCTCTGACCGGCCCTATATTTTTCAAAGGGGAAAACCAGCAGTTTTAAAGAAGCGTCCCTTAAAGCACACCAGTTGATATAAAATCTAATCCAAATGATATATTGATCTGTCAGATCCTCAAAAAATGTTTTGAGTTCAGCATAATTATAAAATTTTAAAAAGCGCTTAGTTTCCTTTGTATCTAAGTTATAATAGGTTAATTGCCCACCTATTTTAGACAGGTTCTTATCAGCAGCGTACATAAAGGCATAACATTTAACCTGCGCTAAGTGAAGGGGGTTATAGTCTTCTTCTATCATATCAAGCGAAACGGTAGTTGACTTAATCTCATCTATAATCAAAACATCTATATTCTCTATAATCCCATCGGCGCGGCCTTCTATTATAAAGCTTATATCATCATAGGTACAAGTATGTTTTAAAATGACCTCGCTCGTATAATTATCTCCCATAGATTTCTGGATCTTCTTATGAGCTCTAGTGCCCAATACTGCTCTTGAAGAACTGACAATAGTTGAAGCGTCTAAATTACCATGTTTTAATATAAATTCAATTAAATCACGAACGGAAACAGAAACAGTATTATTATTTATACGCATGCTATTCACCACACAAACAAGAAATTTATAAACATCAAAATTAAATAACTGTCCCCAAAGAGCAGTTCTAAAAGACGTACCGCCAAAAAGGAAGATTAAAGAAGCGTCCCCGAAATATGTTCGAAAAAATTTTGAGGAAGGTGTATAAAAAATAAATATGAGTCAATAATTACACTAAACGTTAATTAATATGGGGGACATCTTATGAAAAATATTATCAGACAGTATTTGTTTCAAGTATTTCAAACAAAAAATTATAAAAAGTTTTTATACATTGTATTCATTGTAGTATGTTTACTCACTATTTGTAAAGTCACTATAGGTACATATACACATTCGGTTACAGAGGCTATTTCTGATAAGGTCATTAGATTTCATGTGGTTGCAAATAGTGATACAACAGCAGATCAACTGCTTAAGCAACAAGTAAGAGATGAAGTTATTGCGTACATGGAGCCTATGCTTAAGGAGTCAACAAGTATAGATGAGACAAGAATGCTTGTTAAGAAAAATTTATTCAATATAGAAGAGATTGCGAAGAAGGTAGTTAAAAAGTGGGACAAACAATATAAAGTTTATGTGGCACTTGATTATGCTAATTTTCCTACAAAAGCTTATGGCGATGTGGTGCTGCCGGCAGGAGAATATGAGGCTTGCAGAATTATTATTGGAGAAGGAAAAGGACAAAATTGGTGGTGTGTTATGTTTCCGCCCCTATGCTATATTGATGCAGCAAGCGGTGTAGTTCCCCTAGAAGGCAAGGATCAGCTTAAAAAAGAACTCAATGAAGAACAATATAATCTTATTGCTCATAAAAAAGGAAGTCCTTATCAAGTAAGATTTAAAATAGTTGATACAATCAATTCATACCTAGATAAGCCTAATTATAACCAAATTCCAAAAAAGAAATAATTAGCCAATTGCTTCAAATAAAGGGAAAATAGGGGAATTGTCTCCGATCTTCCCTTTTTGTAGTTGAATATTATTAAATAAAGTAATAAAATATAGTAAGCATCAAGTATGATTAAGAATAGAATATAAATGTAGGTTCTGTAAATAGGAGGAACATAATGAAACAAGATATATTATTGTTATTTGGTGGATGTTCATCAGAACATGAAGTGTCACTCAAATCGGCGACTACAATCATAAACAATATCGATAAATCAAAATATGAGGTACACTTAGTTGGTATCACAAAAGAAGGTAGATGGTTGTTATATAAAGGCAATGATTTTGATCTTTCGACAAATAACTGGGTGACAAGTGGTATTCCGGCTATATTAAGTCCAGATCCTACACATAAAGGACTCTGTATCCTTAGAGGAGAAGGACAAGAACCGATCTATGTAAACATAGATATCGTATTTCCAGTTCTGCACGGCAAAAATGGAGAGGACGGAACGATACAAGGTCTATGTAAGCTTGCACAAATACCATACGTTGGTTGTGGTGTTTTAGCATCAGCAGTAGCTATGGACAAAGGTTTCACAAAAATAGTTGTTGAGGCAAAAGGGGTTCCGCAAGCTAAGTTTGTTCTTGTAAAAGAAAGAGAACTTAAGCAGATGGATCAAGTTGTGAACAAAATAGAAGAAGCTTTTGCATATCCTTATTTTATTAAACCAGCCAATGCGGGTTCTTCGGTAGGAATCTCTAAGGCTAAAAATAAAGAAGAGCTTATAGCAGGCTTGAATGAAGCGGCCAAACATGATTCAAGGATATTAGTAGAAGAAACCATTGTTGGCCGAGAAGTTGAGACTGCTGTACTTGGTAACGAAGAGGTAGAGGTATCAGGTGTTGGTGAGATTCTGGCAGCAGCAGAGTTTTATGACTTTGATGCTAAATATAACAATGCAGAATCTAAAACTGTAGTAGATGCAGATTTGCCGCAATCTACAAAGGAAAAAATCAGAGCCTATGCAAGAGAAGTATTCGACGCTGTAGAAGGTAAAGGGTTATCAAGAGTAGACTTTTTTGTTAAAGAAGACGGGAGTATTATATTTAATGAAATAAATACTTTGCCAGGCTTTACGTCTATTAGCATGTATCCGATGTTATTTGACGCAGCAGGTACTCCTATTCAAGAGCTTATCACAAAATTAATAGAACTTGCTGCATTATAAGGAGAAAGTATATGGACTCTAGACCAATAGGAATTTTTGATTCGGGTGTTGGGGGGCTTACTGTTGTTAAAGAAGTGATGCATAGTCTTGTAGGAGAATCCGTTGTCTATTTTGGAGACACTGCAAGAGTTCCTTATGGGAGCAAATCAAAACAAACAGTAACCAAATTTTCTGCCCAAATCATAAGATTCCTTCTCACACAAGATGTAAAAGCTATCATAATAGCGTGTAACACAGTCAGCTCAAACAGTATTGAAGAATTAAGAGATATGTTTCCTAATATCCCTATTGTAGAGGTGGTAGGGCCGGGAGTGCACATGGCACTGCATACAACCAAAACAGGCGTAATAGGGGTAGTTGGGACTCAGGCGACTATAGCGAGTAATAAATACCCGGAGTTGCTGCTTGCCCAGGATGCAGCTTTAAAAGTATACGGCAAGGCTTGTCCGCTTTTTGTACCACTCGTTGAAGATGGATGGGCAGACCATGATGTAGCGTATCAAGTGGTAAAAGAGTATTTAAAACCTCTGCTTGAAAAGAATATAGATTCGCTTATTCTAGGTTGTACACATTATCCGATGCTTACACATACCATTAAAGAGATTGTAGGCACTCAAGTAGAACTCATTAACCCAGCAGAAGAAGCTGCAAAACAAATGGGGGATATACTGAGTAAAAATAATATGTCGTCAAACAGCATAAACCCAGAATATAAATTCTATGTCAGCGACTCAGAAGAGCAGTTTAAAAAAATGGCACAAATATTTTTAAATAAACCTATAGAGCATATAGCTACAGTTCCAATAGAAGAATATTAAAAGATAACTATGTAAAACATAATAAGAGCGTGGTAGGTTTTTTAGGCCTACCCTTTTATTTTGAAATAGGAAAGTTCGTCTTGCTTGCAAGGCTTGTGAAAAGAAGTGATGTTCCTAACTTGTTCTATAAGGAGAATCAAATGAAAGATATAAACATTAAAGTATATGATAAACAAACGTATGAAACTCATGATGATACTAAAGAAACTGAATTTCAGGGGCAATTAGCTTTTAGAAATGAAAGTGTCTATATTACTTATAAAGATGATGAAATGAGCGTTTCTACAATTATTAAAACAAAAAATGGCATCGTTTCTGTTAAGAGACAAGGGGCTTTAAAAGGCAACTTGGAATTTGATACTGAAAAACCGCATACAACTATCTATTACACGCCTTATGGTGAAATGGAAATACAGATTATTACTAAAAAGTGTGAAGTGTATATTTTGGAAAAAGGCATAAAAATATACATCGAGTATAAAATTTTAATGCAAGGAAAGCTTATAAGTGATAATATATATATGATTGTTGCAAATTAACAACAACCTAGGAGTAGATCATACAGATAAATTAAGGGGGCATGTTATGAGTACTATTAAAAAAGCAATAATACCAGCAGCAGGCTTAGGTACGAGGTTTTTGCCTGCAACCAAAGCGCAACCCAAAGAGATGTTGCCTATTGTAGACAAACCGACTATTCAATATATAGTAGAAGAAGCAGTGGCCTCAGGGATACAAGATATTATTATCGTTACAGGACGTACAAAAAAAGCGATCGAAGATCACTTTGACAAATCAGTAGAACTTGAGATGGAACTTGAGAAAAAACAGGACAAAGAACTCCTTGAAATAGCGAAGTCTGTTTCGCAAATAGCCAATATCTACTACATAAGACAAAAAGAGCCCAAAGGCCTTGGACATGCAGTGCTTACTGCAAAGACCTTTATAGGAGAAGAACCTTTTGCAGTGCTTCTTGGAGATGACGTTATTGATTCTGAAAAACCTGCACTTAAACAAATGATAGAGGTCTATGAAAAATACAATGCATCTGTACTCGGTGTTCAAACTGTAGATAAAAAAGATGTCAACAAATATGGTATTGTAGACGGCATACAAATAGAAGATAAGGTATATAAAGTTAATGACATGGTTGAAAAACCACCAGTTGACAAAGCACCTTCAAATGTAGCTGTTCTTGGCAGATACATTATTACACCAGCAATTTTTAAATACCTGGAAAAACAAGAAATAGGTGCAGGCGGAGAGATACAGCTTACAGATGCACTCAATAAACTTGCAAAAGAAGAACCAATGTATGCTTACGATTTTATAGGCAAACGCTATGACGTAGGGAATAAAATGGGATTTTTGCAAGCCACAGTAGAATTTGCGCTCAAACGAGATGAACTAAGAGAAGAATTCAAAGAATATCTAATAAATATTACACAAACCTTTTAAGCATAAGCCGATGGGTAAGCCGATGGGGACACTTCTCCAAAGTTGAGGTTTAGAAGGGCAAAAAGATAGAGGGACGCTTCTCCAAAGTTGAGGTTTAGAACAAACTAAACCAGTAACATTGGAGAAGCGTCCCTAAAAAGTTCTACAAACCTTTTAAGCAGATGTAAGCTGATGGGGACGTTTCTCAAATAATGAGGTTTAGAACAGACTAAACCAGCAATATTGGAGAAACGTCCCCAACTATGGTCAAGTAATTTTAAATAACTGTCCCCAATCTATGGTCATCAATCTTTGTCTAATTGTGGAATCTTAAATCCATAATTTACCAGGTGGATTTCTTAGGTTTTCTGCAGTAAATACCAAAAAGTTCTAAATGGATTGGTAAATTAAGCCGATATAAAGTATAACGAAAAAATATTAAGGAGGACAGATACAGTGAAGAGACTATATAAAATTGCCGGCATCATCTGTTTATCATTAAGCTTAGGTACTACTACTTTTGCTAACTTATCCCCGTATCTTAATGAAGACGAGTATAATGATATACTAAGAGATAATTTTAATGAAGATCAAGGGATTGTCGTAGAAAATGACCCGCAGTTAGGTTATATCGTGTACAAAAATAACAGCGGTCGAACGGTTACAAAAAACTACTTCAGAGAAGAAATAACAGTAGAAAAACAACCTTATTATGAATCTGAAGATAGACTTGGCTACTTAGATGAGCTCTTTCCAAACTTTAGATTTGATCCAAGAGATACAACGATCGACGCTATAAAAGCAGGAGATAATATCTATATTAGAACGAATAAAGATGATTATGTAACCTATATCAGTGCTTACAACGACTATATTATGCGCTATGGCAAGGTAAACGCCTTTACTTTTAATACTGCAGAAACAGCAAATCTTTTGTTAGAAGACGATAAAGGACGGATATATTCTTATGATGTGCAGCTTAATACCCCTGTGACAAAAGGCGGTACCCTATATACGATAAGCAAAATAAGACCTGGAGACTGGATTAAAGTGCTTGTAGCTCAAAAAATATTGGGTGAAGGTGTTGTTGACGAAGAGCTCAAAGAAATTGTAATAGATAATGATTCAAGATACATATCTAATATCTACAGAGGTCAAATAGCTGGGATCAATACCTTCAAAAACCTGCTTAATCTCAAAGATACACGTACGTTCGTTAAAGCTGGATGGAGTGCTTATACTTCTCTTAAAGCAATAAGTGTAGATCCTAAAAAAGCAGAATCTTACTTAATTGGAAATCCTGTTTCACTAGACTATGTTGCGAGATATTTAAGAAACGGAGACAACTATGTTTATGTGGCAGCAGAAAACCATATGGGCAAAGAGAATGCTGTGAAATTAAATTTTCAAAGCAAACTCCAAAGAACACTTCCTCCTACAACTGTAACTTATTCCTCACCAGGCGTGGTCAGACTGCTTTCAGGGGAGACGATTCATATAGCAAAAGATGCGATTATAGTAAGAGACAAGAGACTTATAGAATCCCATAATATCATGGTCGGCGATGTGATGCAGGCTGTCATAACAGGTGAAAATAAGTTAGCTATCGCAAGTATTACAACTGATCTCACAACAGGTTCGTTACAAATATTCAGAGGACGTATTAAGAAAATCAATGACCGTGAAGATTTTGAAGTTGAAAGCTTCTCTAAACTCGAGGGCAATACATGGTATTTCCACCCAACGCCTCAAACATTTAGTATTGATAAACAAACCAAGTTCTACACAGCAGAAGGCTTTGTGGCTGGAGGGATAGAAACATTCCTAAGCTACGGCGAGAATTCTCAAGTAGGAGAAGTCTATACAGTAGTTGCAGTGGGTGAGAAAGCCTATGCTGTTATAAATATGCCGTATACAAGAGAATCCCTTAAAGGTGAAGTTTATGAAGTGAGTGCCGATAGCATTAAAGTGAAGGATGTTTATTATTATCATATCAGTCAAAAGAAATGGATGGAGTATAGCCGCAGAAATACTGGTGCAACGCTTACGGTTACACCAAATACAGTGATTATAAAAAATGGTAAAGTAATACCTGCCACAAGTCTTGAAAAAGGCGATAAAGTTAAAGCTATGCTTGAAGTTAACTTAAAAGAGACAGATGGCAGCGCAGAAAGTTACATCATCATAGTAGAAGGATAGGAGGCTTAGCATGAAAAAAATACTTACTATAGGCATAAGTTTTATACTAGCAGTTAGTTCACTCAGTGCACTAGAGGGAGAAATGGGGTATTTTGGCGGCATCAGTACAGGGGTAAAGCTTCCGACTATCGTAGAATTATCTCAAGCTAAAAAAGCAAGTGCAACAACAAGATATACATTACCCTACAAAGAAAACGTCTATCTCGCAGGCAAGCCAGAAACAGTTGAAGGCACCATAGAAATCAGACCCGGAAAAGGGATAGATAAAACTAAAGGTAGCGGTAAATACAACGAGGTCTACACGATTAAAGCTGAAAGTGCAGATGGCACGACCAAAGTTACAAGAAATATTACTTTTGAAACGCAATATATATATGAAGCATCAAGAAGACAGACGACCAAAACCTCAAAAGTTACAAAGTGGACTGAAATAGTCGTGGCAGCAGGACAAACCTATCAGCTCGACTCCAAGCAGTCAAGATATACCAAAAGTATCCTAGAGGACTATACTCCGGGAGTAACTTACTATAGAGGAGATATTCAATATGATGCAGTTTATAATCAAATAACAGCACAAAATGGTATCCCTATCACCGTTTCAGTACATGGTCCTATATATGGTTATGAACAGGCCTTTGCTAAAACAGAGACACAACGAAGAAGTATTGCCATTGATCTAGGTGGAGATCAATACTATATAGAGGAAACACCAACCTTTACAGTACATAAAGATATACAGTACGGCGCCAACGAGCCAGATGCTTTTAGCCTTGAAGGCAATTATAAAGAACTTATAAGAAGTGAAGGGGTGCTGGGGTATAATATACTTATTGGAAGTCCGGAACTTTATGATGATGAACTCACAGGAACGCTGAACATTACTGATTCACCAAGAATAGAACAGCTTTCTATCCCAAGTTTACCAAAACTCAAAGGGCATCCAGCAGAAAGCGATATCAAAAAAATGTACAGCATGAAAATTTTTACAGAATCTGCAGCCACCTTTTCACCAGGTCAAGCAGTTACCAGACAAGAGTATGTAGAAATGCTTGTGCGCGCACTTCAGATGCCACTACCGGATCCGCCTAAGAAGACTAATACAGCCTTTGGCGGCGCAAACGCCAATAATGGAGAAACGTCCCCCTTTAATGATGTCAGCACTACCAATGCTTTTTATCCTTATGCGAGGGCAGCTTATAATGCAGGACTCATTGGTGGAGGTACGATTAGCCCCAAGAGAAACCTTACAAGGGAAGAGATGTATGTACTTAATATGAGAGCTATAGGTCTTGAAAGATTAGGGATAGGGACAGGTGGTGTCTACACACCATTTATAGATGATAAGCAGATTGCAAACTCTGCTAAAGGGGCTATTTATGCATCCAGTAAATTAGGCATAATTACACCAAGTAACGGCTATGTATTTCCAAAGAAAGTTGTAACTAAAGCCGAAGCAGCAGCTTTCTTTGGCCAGCTTATTGACTACTTAAGATATGATCTGCAAAAAGACTACACTGAAAAGATGCTTATGAACTAAAAATACGAGAAAATAAAAACTGTCCAAGATTGAACTGGACGGTTTTTATTTTCTCAGTCATATGCTCAAACCCTCAATATTGAATAACTGTCCCCAAAGTTTTGGAGAAGCGTCCCCCAAGAGGTATGACCTCAATATTAGAGAACTGTCCCCAAAAGTTGGTCCCCAAAAGATGCTCCCCAAAAGATGTCCCCAAGAAGTCATATTGCCTAGAACATAAGTATAACTTATGCTCTAGGCAATAATATTTTAAAAGATGTTCCCATATCGGGTTTGCTGTCCACCATAATCTTACCCTTATGCAAATGAATGATCTTATAGCAGTAGTTAAGGCCTATGCCCCAGTTTTTGATACTTGACTTAGTGCTATAAAAAGGTGTGAATAACTTTTCCAGCTGTTCATCATTCATCCCGCATCCAGAATCAGACAGCGTGATAATGGCCCAGTTATTTTCAGTAAACAGCTCGATAGATAAGTTTTTCTCATCACTCTGCTGCATGGCCTCCACGGCGTTTTTAATAATATTACATAGAACTTCAGTGATCTGGCTGGGATCTATAAGGGCCAGTACAGGCACGGGTGGTTCGTAAACTTCCAGTTCTACCTCAGACAGGTTATATTTTTTAAGCACATTGTGAAGGACCACTTTTAGATCAAAAGGCTCTATGTAAAGAGACAAGGTTTTGAATTTATTATTCAGATAGTTGAGACTCTCCATAAGCTCGTTATTTAAAGATAAAATGCGATTAATATATTCCATAGATTCAGCATCATCCGCATACTTTTCCTCTAGGAATTCAGCATCAAGGAGTGTCGCCATAATATAATTTTTAAAGTTATGTGAGATCATCCGGGTTCCAAGCCCAGCAGTTTCAAACCCTGTAACAATAAGGCGGCTTGTTTGCTTCATCGTCAAATGATCCTTATTATACTTAAATAATGCAATGAGCAGTATTACGCAAGAAATAAAAGAGACATAAGGAAAAATAAAAAGAATTTTACCCTCCCAAAAAAGGGAAACAGGCAAAACATGGGTATAGCCTGTAAAAACTGATACACTAATAAGCCGCTTAGGCGCCCACCAAAACGCTGTTGCAAAGGTGATGATAGTGGTAGAGAAACCTATAAGAATAGTCAAAATATAAGTATTGAAGTATTTCATTGCGGGTGTCTTGACATAGTAATACACAATAAGTGCAATAGAGGCCACAAGATAGATGTAGTTAATCGTAAGTGTAATATGATAAATATGAGGCTCTATATTTAGTAAAGCTTGAAAATGAGGGGAATCAAGACTCTTATCTCCAAAATACCAATTATAGAAAGCTGAATACGTATAGGGATTGTAAATAATAAATTGTAATACTGGTAAAATGGCAAGTGCCAGATAGAGTTTATAACCATATTTATTTAAATTGGTAATAGAGATCGCAAAACATAAAGAAGCATAGATAAAACACAGTGTACCAAAACTCATTTGAGAGATAGCGGGGATTACATCGATATGCAGAAAGTCAAGATTCCCCCAAAGTAAAAGAGCAGGACTAAATACTTTTGCAAACATAAAAAGGTAGAGTTCTCTTTCTTGAAGATAAAGTAAATAAGAGGTGAAGCCTAAGATAGAAGCAGCCCAGCCTAGTATCATTAAGAAAAGAAAGTACCTTGTCGTACCTTTTTCTTTTACAATAATTAAAATGCCAAATATAAGCATTGAAATAATAGCATAAATCATAGACTCACCTGACCTGACTTGATTTGGACAAGCATTTCTATAATATTAGTTTCAGTCAGCATTTGTATAAGTTCCTTAGAGGACTCTTTATTGAATTTGCCAAGGATATTATTTATATGTGTTTTGGTCGTAGAAAAGGCGCTGTAGCGCATCTTGGAAATTTGTTCTCTTGAATAACCCTCACTAAGAAGGATTAAAATATCTACTTCAACAGGCGTAAGCTTAGAGAGGATATGTAAGGTCATGAGCATACTATCCTTAGACGTACGCATCTTTTGAAACTCTTTGCGGAGCTTTTCCGCTATTTCTGGTCGAATGGGAGATTGATTGTTATATGCTGCGTAGACTGCCTCTAAAACATCTGAAGCCTTAGCATTTTTTTTGATAATATAGTCTGCGACTCCTGTTTCGTACGCCTTAAAGATCACTTCATCATCGTCAATAACAGAAGATATGATAATCTTTGTATCTGGCAGCATTTTAATAATTTCTTTAGAAGCCTCAATACCTGCAGTGTCATGCTCCATACGGACATCCATAATAATCACATCCGGCTTTTGGAGTGCAGTAACAACGATAGCTTCATAACCGTTCTTGGCGAGTCCGATCAGCTCAATATTTTCATCTTTGGACAAGACATTTCGAAATCTTGCACGAAAAGATTCCATATCATCGACTACTAGGACTTTGATGCGCGTTTTAGTATCTGCCAAAATAATCACCCCAAAATAAATTAAATTTATTTTAAACTTATAAGATTATCCTACTCTAGATAAAATTTATTGTCAACTAGTATAAATATAGCTTATAAAATACAATATATAGCATCAAAATGTACAAAGGGTGGAGAAAATCTAGTCGCTGTGAGATTAGTCATATTTACTATAGAGTACCATTAATGAGGCTAAGGTCTATGGGGTAGATAATTTTAGCAACAGATACATAAGACAGTTGGACTTATGTAAGGGCTTATAAAAAACACACCTTACACAATAGAAGGGCCAGTATTATAATTAAAACATAACAAATTGCACAAAAACATTAAAATTTGGGAGGGTATAGAATGAAAAAATTAGCATTGATTTTATCTATTCTAGTAACGGGAAGCTCAATTCTAGCAGGTTGCAGCGCAGCACCACAAAAAACAGCAGAAACAAAATCTGCGCAAACTGAAACAAAGGCTGAAACCAAATCTGAAGCAAAATCAGAGACGAAAGCCGTAAAAACTGTCGTATTAAATGCTGCAACAAATAATCCAAAAACAAGCGGACATTACAAAGGGCTTGAGATTTTTAAAGCACTCGTTGAAGAAAGAACTGACGGGGTAGTACAGGTTGAACTCTATAGTGATGCAGTACTTGGCGATGAAGAACAAATGGCAGAAGGGATGCAGATGGGTACAGTAGACGTTATGATGGCGGCCTCTGCTAAATATGCAAACTTCGTTCCGGAAATGGATATCTACAGTCCGCCATATACTTTTAAAAGCTGGGATCACATGCTGGCCGTTGTAGACAGTGATGTTAATGACAAGATTGCAAAAGCAGTTAAAGAAAGACGCGGCGATATTTATCTTGGGGTTTTCACAGATGGTGTACGTAATGTATTTACTAAAAAACCTGTTAATAACCTCGATGATATTAAAGGACTAAAGTTAAGAACAATGACTGGTCCTAATGAAACAAACTCATGGAAAGCACTTGGCGCAAATCCAACACCACTAGCGTATACAGAACTTTATGCAGCACTTGAAAGTGGTGTTGTTGACGGGGCTGAGAACTCAATGGCAGCTATTCTTAACATGAAATTCTATGAAAGCTGTAAATATGTTTATAGAACACAGCACAACTACTTAACACTTCCTTTCTTTATCAGTGCAAAGGCTGTAGAAAAGATACCAGCAGATCTTAGAGACGTTGTTATTCAAGCAGGTATGGATACTTGTAAAGAGCAAATCAGTTGGGCAATAGAAAGTGACAAAAAAGCTCAGGAAACATTAGTCAAAGAACATGGTGTTACTATTGTTGAAATGACAAAAGAAGACCACGAAAGAGCACTTGAACTTTGTAATGCAGCCCAAAATGAAAATGCTGAAAGAATTCAGATGAAAGATGACTTAGCAAAAATAAGAGAAATAGGCAAAGACTACTAAAACTTTTAAAATCCGAGAATCTTAGATGGCGGCATAGATCAGCGGCCCTAAGGTTCTCGGAAATCTTATAAAAGGAGGGATATTGATGAAAGGAAGCATGACGAGACTTATTAATAAGATTGTAAACATACTTGAGCATCTTACGGGGTTATGTGCGTTCATCATGATGATGTCAATCGCGTGGCAGGTATTTACAAGATTTGTTGTAAAAGCACCATCCATCTGGACAGAGGAAGTGGCAAGGTACTCCTTTATGTATATGGCGATGTTCGGTGCAGCAGTAGGGGTAAGAAAAAGTTCTCACTTTGGCATGACACTTTTTACGGATAGATTAAAAGGCAAGGCCAGAGATATCTATATGAAATACGCTGTTAACCTGATTATAGCGGCATGTGCACTATTTATCCTATTTTACGGATGGGACTTTGCAATCAACTATGGTACAACAAGGGTATCACCTACCTTTTTGATTCCTATGACAGGCGTATTTATATCCATTCCAATCACCGGTGTTTTTATGCTGCTGTTTGCCGTATACAATATTGTATTTGAGGATTATTCACATGACATAAGTTTTGAAGAAGAACTTAGAAACCAAGACCTAGACCTTGGTAATGATGTGCAGGCTTAAATAAACTTAAAAAAATCTATTCAGGAGGTGTAGTATGCAAACATCATTTTTAATCTGGCTGTTTGTAAGCTTTGTAATACTCGTTATCATGGGCATACCACTTGCTTATTCACTCTTTTTATCCTCTGCACTCGCAATGATCGTAGCAAGTGATCTGCCTTCGGTACTTATTATGCAGCAGATGCAAAAAGGAATCGATTCCTTCCCAATACTTGCAATCCCTATATTTTTCGTTGCCGGAGACTTGATGAACCGGGGGCGGGTGTCCGAATATCTCATACGTGTCTGCCTCGTTTTTGTAGGATGGATACGAGGTGCGCTTGCTTACTTCACAGTAATCGTAGCAATGATCTTTGCAGGAACAACAGGTAGTTCAGCTGCTGAGTCAGCAGCTATCGGCTCTATTTTTATACCAAACCTTGTTAAAAAAGGTTATGACAAGGCATTCGCAGTTGTACTTGTAGCATGTGCATCCGTTATAGGGATCATTATTCCACCAAGCACCTTCATGATTATATATGGTTCTTTTGGAAATGTTTCGGTTGTTGCACTGTTTATAGCTGGCATTCTGCCAGGGACATTAATCGGACTCAGCCTTATTGCGATATCTGCTTATTATGCTAAAAAGTATGATTACCCAAAAGAAATGGAGCATATCGCAAAGCCAAGAGAAATGTTTGAAGCTGTTAAAAAAGGAATTTGGCCTTTAGGTGTACCCGTTCTTCTGATCGGCGGGATGGTAGCCGGGATATTTACCCCTACAGAAGCTTCTATCGTAACAGTTGTCTATACACTTATTATTATCTTATTTATCTACAAAACACTTAAGCCAAGAGATCTTATCGATATCGTTAAAGAAAATGCACTGGCCTCTGCAATACCTCTTTTCTGTCTCTCTTGTGCAGGGATCTACGGTTACTTATTAGCTTACTACAAAGTACCAGATATGGTAGGCGATGCAGTTGCTGCATTTACAACGAATCCAAATGTGATTATGACCTTTATCATTATCTCTTTCTTAGTGATCGGGACATTTATGGATGGGACGCCAGCGATTATCGTTATGCTTCCTATTACCCAAAAGCTTGGACAGATTGCTGGTTTTCACCCTGTACACCTTGGTCTTATAGTATGTCTTACAATAGCACTTGGTCTTTTAACACCGCCTTATGGACTATGTACACTGATCAGCTGTGCAATTGGTAAAGTAAAGCTTACAGATGCAATCAAACCTTTAATTCCAATGTTTGGTACGATGCTTGCGCTTGTTTTAATCCTGGCATACTTCCCAGATGTGGCGTTATTCCTGCCAAGACTGCTTGTACCAAATATGGTGCCTTAATGTAATGAACAGCAAATAGAAGAAGGATGATTGATGCAGTACTTGAAGGAGGGGAATTATGATTAGGGTAGGTATTTTATCCTTTTCTGATGGCAGAGAAAGGGTACATGAAAGTCTGAAAGAATATATTATAGCATGTGAAGAGCGTATCAAAAAATCCCTTGAGGAGACCAAGGAAGTTGAGTGCTTTAGTGCCTCATACATAATATGTAACAACGAACTGGCCCGTACACAGCCTATAGAGCTTGCGGCTAAGAACCCAGATGTAGTGATATTAAATGTGCCTGTCTTTGCTTTTCCTAACTTTTCGGCAATTGCAGTGAGCCTGCAACATGTGCCATGCCTCGCTATAGCACCCATAAACGGCATGCTGCCAGGGCTTGGAGGCCTTCAGGCAGCTGTCAATATGGTAAGACAAGTGGGGCTTCAGTGTGAAAAGGTGTGGGGGAATATAGAAGATGCTAAAACCCTCACCAAGGTCTTGAGTTTCATAAGGGCTGCCCATGCAGCCGCGAGGCTTAAAGGCCAGGTCTATGGTGTCTTTGGCGGCAGAAGCATCGGCATGGGATCAGGGACCATTAGCCCGGATCTTTGGATGAAGGTATTTGGTGTAGATACGGAGCACATCGATCAGCTCGAAATTATACGCCGAGCAGAAATCATAGAAGAGGAAAAAGTTGAAAGTGCCTTTAACTGGCTGCAAAAGAATATGGGAAGCATTGTGTACGATGAGAGTAAGCTGACTGAAAGTACGCTAAAGCAGCAAATTAGAGCCTACTATGCAACAAAAGCAATTATAAACGAGCGAAAGTTAAACTTTGTAGGCGTAAAGTGCCATTATGAGCTCAGCGAATATTACTTTACACAATGTCTGTCAGCTGCATTTTTTAACGATCCCTATGATTGGGATGGGCCGAAGGATCCTATAGTGTATTCCTGCGAAGCAGACTCAGACGGCGCGCTTACGATGCAGATTATGAAGCTTATTTCAGGGAAGCCTGTCTTGTTCTTTGACTTTAGGCACTATGATGGAAAAGACAAGGTATTTACCTTCTGCAACTGTGGTGCGATGGCCACATGGTATGCCGCACAAAGCGAAGATCCTCTTGTGAATCTAAGTGAAACTACCCTGTGTCCGGTGATTCCTAAATATGCAGGCGGAGGATGCCATGTGCGCTATATAGCTAAAGCGGGAGAAATGACATTTGCAAGGCTGACAAGATGTTTAGATCAATATAAATTAACGATGTTTAAAGGAAACTTTAAATCCATGCCGCCTAAGAAGCTTGAAGAAACTTGTGAGGCATGGCCCCATGGCTTTGTGGAAGTGGGGGTAGATCCTGATGTACTTATCGATAGGTATGATAATAACCATGTGCATGCCATAGCTGGAGATTATATTGAGGAGCTTAGGAAGTTCTGTGAGATCAAGGGGATTGGGTGCGATATTATTGGGGAGGGCCGCAAGTGATTTTAGTATTCTCCAGTTGCTCGCTTGCGTATTTCTAAAAATCTAAGCACATTTTTTAAATGAACGGTCGAAACTCGCGAATTATAAAATTTGTATACAAATTTTATAATTGCTGCTCAAACAGTCTCCCTAAGAACCATTCCAAAAATCTGCTAAGATTTTCTTTACGGACCTTCGTTAGAAGGTTTATGCTCACAGAGGCAACTTCCGAACCCTAAAATCTCCCTGCTAGTCCTCGAAATAATTAGTTGAAAATGAGTTTTAGAACTACCTGCCAAGGAATGAATAGCAATAATATCGAAAAAGGGAGCAGGAGAGAAGAGATTAAAATAATTAAGATCAATATTGACTTATTAAAATCCCAAATAAATTTTTTGTAAACTTCAAAAATAACATAATTAAAATTTAGAGCAGAAAAGTATAGCGTGTTATATAGCTACAATGATAGGCACATTAAAGGAGGGGGAAAGATGGATAAAGATACGATTTGGATTGGTAATGATCATGGGGGTTACGAGCTGAAACAGCATGTTATAGCTTATTTAAAAGAGAAGGGAATTCCCTATAACGATATCGGTACAGATTCTACTGATATTGTCCGTTATCCGTATTTTGCAGCGAAAGTGGCTGGGGCTGTTTCAAGCGGTGCGGCTACTCGTGGCATATTGATTTGTTCAACGGGTATTGGGATGAGTATTATTGCTAATAAGTTTAAAGGGGTGCGTGCATCACTTTGTACCAGTACTTTTGCAGGTAAGATGACACGAGCGCATAACAACTCAAACGTTTTGGTGCTTGGCGGCAAGGTGACGGGTACTATGGAGGCGCTTGATATTCTTGAAGCATGGCTTGCAACGGAATATGAAGGCGGCAGACACGCTATTTCACTGGGGCTGATCAGTGAGGCTGAGGAGACGTTATGCAGCGAGGCTTTATGGACGCCGGAAGGTCCGATGCTTTAATAAAGAGGGGGTAAACCATGAAATTAGCAGTAGCAATCGCAAGTGAAGACGCACCAT
This sequence comes from Cellulosilyticum sp. I15G10I2, assembly GCF_900095725.1. NCBI lineage: Bacteria > Bacillati > Bacillota > Clostridia > Lachnospirales > Cellulosilyticaceae > Cellulosilyticum > Cellulosilyticum sp. I15G10I2. The sequence goes on along the minus strand of NZ_FMMP01000009.1, from coordinate 574,221 downwards.
CTTCAGCATTTGTAGTATGGCGCGGCTTTAAGGAATCGATTAGAAAAGCTTCTGAGCTTGGCTATCACGGTGTGGAGCTTGCATTAAAAACAGCAGATGATATTAATCCACACGAACTGAGTGCTTGGCTTAATCAGTATAAGATGGAAGTCAGCTGTATCAGTACAGGTCAGGTTTTTGCAGCACTGGGGTTGTATTTTACACATCCGGACAAAGTGATGCGCGAGCGGGCGATAGAGGTGTTTAATGGTCTAATTGATCTGTCACAGGACTTTGGGCAGATTATCAACGTAGGGCGCACAAGAGGTTTTATCGCAGAAGGGCAAACCTATGAAGAGGCGGAGCGCATTTTCATCGATACTGCAGAACGTATCTGTGAGCGGGCAGACAAAAAGGGCGTTACGATTATTTTAGAACCGGTTAACCGTTACGAGATTAATTTTATTAATAACTTAGACGAAGGCGCAAAGCTTGCGGCTAAACTCAAACACAAAAATATTGGGCTTATGCCAGATGTTTTCCATATGAATATTGAGGATGATCATATCGGTGCAAGCCTCACTCGTAATGCTGATAGGATAAAATACATCCATTTTGCAGATTCTAACAGACTGGCTCCTGGGCAGGGACATCTGGATTTTGATGATGTCTTTAGGGGGCTAAAAGAAGCAAAGTTTGACGGCTGGGCTTCTATTGAAATACTGGCTAAACCGGATCCGGATACAGCGGCAAGGCAGGCAGCAGAGTTCATTCTGCCAAGAATTGAAGCCTATAACAACAAACTATAATGAAAGGGGAATAAACATGTCAACATTTGAAAAATTGCAGCGCCAAGCACAGGAGCTTCGTATAACCATTATCAACATGATACATAAAGCTGGCAGCGGACATTCTGGCGGAAGTCTCTCCAGTGCTGAAATATTAACCGTGCTTTATGAAAAAGTAATGAACGTTAAACCAAACGAACCAAACTGGCCCGACAGAGACCGTTTTATACTTAGTAAAGGCCACGGGGCACCGGCTTTATATGCCACTTTGGCTAGAAAAGGTTATTTTGAGTCAGAAGATCTTCAGACACTTAGAGAAATAGAAAGCTGCCTTCAAGGGCATCCATGTATGTTTAAGCTGCCAGGCATAGAAATGTCTACAGGCTCTTTAGGAATGGGGATATCCGTAGGCGTAGGCATGGCACTCACGGCTAAACTGCAGGATAGATCTTACAAGACCTACGTACTCTGCGGAGACGGAGAGCTTCAGGAAGGACAGAACTGGGAAGCGATGATGAGCATTTCTAAGTGGCAGCTTGATAATTTAGTCGTGATCATTGATAGAAACCGCGTGCAGCTGGACGGCACAGTAGATGAAGTCCTGCCTATGGGAGATCTAAAGGCTAAGATTGAAGCCTTCGGACTTTATACAATAGTCTGTGATGGGCACACTATAGAGTCTTTATCAGATGCATTTGACAGCGCTCTTGATCACAAAGGCCCTGTTGCAATAATAGCTGAAACCGTAAAAGGAAAAGGCGTTTCGTTTATGGAAGGACAGTCAGCATGGCACGGCAAACCGATTAGTGACGATGAGTATGCGCAGGCTATGAAGGAATTAAAGGAGGTGTTGGTATGAGTGCATCAAAACCAATGAGACTAGTATTTGGAGAGACACTTGTAGAACTTGGCGAATCATTTCCGGAGCTTGCAGTTTTAGACTGTGACGTATCCAGCAGTACACAGACTAAACTTTATGGACAAAAATACCCAGAAAGATTTTTTAATTTTGGCATTGCAGAAGCGAATATGGTCAGTGCAGCAGCAGGTATGGCAGCTTCGGGCCTCATCCCAGTCACTTCTACCTTTGCATTTTTACTTACCCTAAGGGCTGGGGATCCTATAAGAAGCCTTATTGCGTATAACAACCTCAATGTCAAATTGGCCGGAGGCTATGCAGGACTTTCAGATTTTGCAGACGGTGCCAGCCATCAGTCAGTAATGGATATGGCAATTATGCGGGCTATGCCTAATATGACTGTACTTGTGCCTTCGGATATTGAAACAACCCGAGGGGCGGTAAAAGCCATGATAGAGTATAAGGGACCTGTTTATTTGAGACTTTCTCGTGACCTGGTGGGTTCCTACCATGGAGGCGATGAGACGTTTGAAATAGGTAAGGCAAGAGTACTGCGTGATGGCAGCGATGTAACCCTTGCTGTATGCGGGACACTGCTTGCGTTTGCCCTAGAGGCCGCAGAGGCACTTGAAAAAGAGGGCATTAGTGCTGCAGTTGTTGAGTTTCCGACTATTAAACCTTTTGATCATGAAACATTAGTGGCCTATGCGGGAAAAACAGGTGCTATAATAAGTATAGAAGAACATTCCATTATTGGAGGTCTGGGAGGTGCTGTTGCAGAAACCTTAGCAGAAAAATGCCCAACCAAGCTTGAAAGATTAGGGCTTAAAGACACTTTTGGTGAAAGCGGCGCGTACAGTGCACTGCTTGATAAATATAAACTGACAACACCGCACATCCTAGAAGCAGCAAAACGTATATTAAAAACAAAATAAACCTAGGAGGTCTGGCAATGAATGAATCAATGCATAAGTATATGAAGGTAGGGCTTATCCACTTTATGGCATATCCGTCTACAATAAAAGGCGAAGGGCCTATCGTTGAAACGATAAAAAGAATTGCTTGTGATGAGTACTTTACAGCAATTGAGTTAACGTGGATCAAAGATGCCAAGGTTCGAGATGAAGTTAAGAAAATCTTAACCTCAAGCCATATGGCAGTAGGCTATGGCGCACAGCCAAGACTGCTTACTACGGGCATGAATATCAATAACTTAGATGAATCAGAAAGAATTAATGCCGTTGCTTCTTTAAAAGAAGGTATTGATGAAGCGTATGAGATGGGGGCAAAGGGATTTGCTTTTCTAAGCGGCAAGTACCAAGAGGAGACAAAAGAAGATTCCTATCAGGCACTGCTTAGCTCAACGAGAGAACTCTGTACTTATGCCAAGTCTAAAAGAGATCTGAAGATCATATTAGAAGTTTTTGATTATGATATTGATAAGAAGAGTTTAATAGGCCCTGCGCCTCTTGCTAAGAGATTTGCCGAAGATATCACAAAAGAATATGATAACTTTGGACTTATGGTAGACCTAAGTCACATTCCGATGATCCATGAAACTTGTGAAGAGGCTATACTGCCTATTCGGGATTATTTGGTGCATGCCCATATGGGTAATACCGTGATTAAGGATCCGAGCCTTGAGGCCTATGGAGATATGCATCCACGCTTTGGATTTCCAGGGGGAGAAAACGATGTAGAGGAATTAACGCAGTTCCTAAGAGTACTCCTTGATATTGGTTTTTTAAATACGAAGAATCCTCCTATTGTGAGTTTTGAGGTAAAACCATGGGGAGATGAAGACCCAGAACTTGTTATTGCTAATGCAAAAAGGACCTTAAACGAAGCTTGGGCAAAACTTTAATAAAAGGAGACTGTGAATATGAAAATTGTAGTATTGGATGGCTATACCTTAAATCCAGGGGATATAAGCTGGCAGGAACTGGAGAGGCTCGGAGAGCTTACGGTCTATGATAGAACTCCTGAAGAAAAAATTCTAGAACGCCTGCAAGATGCGGAGATTGTCTTTGTCAATAAAGTACCACTTACAAAAGAAACACTAAGTCAGGCGCCAGCCCTAAAATTCATTGGGGTACTGGCAACGGGGTATAATATAGTAGATGCTGCAGCGGCCAAAGAACTAGGCATTCTTGTTGCGAATATTCCAACCTACGGCACAACGGCAGTGGCGCAATTTGTTTTTGCCTTACTGCTTGAGATCTGCCACCATGTTGGAGAACATAGTGAGGAAGTTAAAAAAGGCGCATGGACCAATAATATTGACTGGTGCTTCTGGAACCATCCACTGATAGAACTCGCAGGAAAAACCATGGGGATCATAGGGTTTGGAAGAATTGGACAGCAAACAGCACAGATTGCCCAGGCTCTAGGGATGAAAATAGTAGCTTATGATGAGTATCCAAATCATGCACTAGAAACAGATACTTTAAAATACGCGACACTGGATGAACTGCTGGGTGTATCGGATGTCATCAGCTTACACTGTCCGCTGTTTGAAAGTACAAAGGGGATTATTAATCATCATACTATTGCTAAAATGAAGGATGGAGTCATTATTATCAATACCTCTAGAGGACCTCTTATTGTAGAAGAAGATTTAAGAGATGCATTAAATCTTGGAAAAGTATATGCAGCAGCCGTAGATGTGGTATCTACAGAGCCTATTAAAGCGAATAATCCTCTTTTAGATGCCAAAAACTGTATCATTACTCCTCATATTGCCTGGGCACCTACAGAATCAAGGACACGTCTAATGGACATTGCGGTGAATAACTTAAAGGCATTTTTAGACGGAGCGCCTGTTAATATTGTTAATCCATAAGATAGCTAAAAGAAATGGGAGCCCGTAGCAGAAGATGCCGGCTTCCATTTTTAGCGCTTACCGGCACTGTTGGATAACCGTCCCCAAGAGAAGCAGTCGGTAATATTGGATGTCCGTCCCCAAGGGAAACGGTCAAGCCCACTATTGGATAACTGTCCCCAAATAGATCCGCAAAAGTACAAAAGTATCACCAAAAGTATCATATTGAATTTTCGTATTAATTGGGATAGTATAGTATAATACGCGCATAAAAAGCGCTTAAATAGATGGAAAGTGAGGTGGCGGTTTGATAAGGTTTTTAATTCCGACAGGAATTATATTAGTTGCACTTATTCTTGGAAAAAGTATCAAGTTTTTAACGCTTAAATATAAAATAGAAGAGACTGTCCCGGTCAGTAAATATATAAGAATGATACAAATAACAGCTTTGCTGGGTATTAATCCCATTATTACAATAGGTGCATTCTGGGGCACCAATCTTAATAACATCAAGTTGGCGGCGCTGCCGGTTTTGGGATTTGGTGCGCTTGTTGTTGGAGGGATACTAGGCTATATCGCTTCCAAGCTTTTAAAACACACCAAAAGACAGACAGGATCTATGATAGTATCCGGTTCTTTTACCAATATAGGTAATTTCGGAGGATTAGTTTGTTATATCTTTTTCGGTGAGGTAAGTTATGCGCTTGTTGCAATGTATAAACTTTTAGAGGAAATAGCCTATTACCTTATCGGCTATCCCATTGCAAAGCTCTATGGAACGGACCCGAAGAGCGGGGTAAAAAGAAGTGCCTTTATCAAGTTGATTACCGATCCGTTTATACTCATATACTTTGTGAGTATATTAATCGGGGGAAGCTTAAATATATCCGGGGTGCCAAGGTTTGCTATTTATCAACATATTAACGAAATCCTTATTCCGCTCTCATCATTTCTCCTTGTAACATCTGTTGGATTTAATATGAGACTCAAAGCGATCAGTACATATTTACCAGAATGTTTTGTGGTGGCCTCCATTAAGTTTTTGATGGTACCTGCAATCATAACAAGCGTGGCTTATTTTTTAGGAATTGGATCTATTCAAGATGGTCTAGTTTTAAAGGTGGTTCTTGTATTATCAGCCATGTCTCCGGCTTTTAATTCATTGATTCCGCCTCAGCTGTATGACCTTGACGTAGACCTTGCCAATTCAGCTTGGCTGTTTTGTACAGGACTTCTCCTTGTAGTCGTACCGATACTCAATGTCATTCAGGGGCTCATATGACTTAACCACAATATTGGATGTCCGTCCCCAAAGCTACCAAAGCTACGTCCCCAAAGGTACATAAAGGGAGACGAGAGCATAAAAGAATTAAATCTGCATAGCTTAATTTTTTTGGGGCTAGAATAATGATATAATTGATAGAGAGTGGCAAGTGATCATTTAGCTTGTTCAAAAAGGCTATAAGGAGTAAAAGTATGGAAGATAAAATCTTTGAATTAATGAGTAAAATGTATTCTGATATGACACAAAAAATGGATCATATGGCAAAGAGAATGGATAATGTTGAAAACCATATTATAAAGTTAGAAGATAAAATAGATACTCAAGGTAAGGCACTCTTTGGTGGCTATAAACAAACTTATGAAAAACTTACAACTTTAGAAACGAAAGTTGATGAACTAAGCTCTAAGATCCAAAAACAAGATGTAGAAATAAGGGTTATTAAAAATGTAGCGAATAATTAATATAAAGACAGAAATAGGGAGTATCTCATCTGAGGTGCTCCCTGTTTCTGTATGACGCCTATAAAATTTCCCTGCAAGCAGTTTTGTAGCAGTTAATCTAACCGTAAAATTGAATAACCGTCCCCAAAAGAGTAGTCCCCAAAAGAAGAACCCCAAAAGAAGAACCCCAATATTGAATAACTGTCCCCAAATAGCTCCGCCAAAGATTCAGAATTATACGTTGACTTGTACAATATTATAAACTATAATTTTGATAGTAATAATCATTTTCCGATGTTTATATCTTATAATAATTAATCTGCTAAAGGAGGGAAAGTGTTTGAAAGGTATTATTATTCGTAGTATAAGATTTAAGATTATACTTTATATGCTTATAAGTTCGTTAAGTTCTATCTTGCTCGTGGGAGGATTTAGTGCCTATCAAAGTAAATTAGTTATAGAAAACTATGCCAAAGAAAATCTCCAGCTACTCGTCCAGTCTTATGCTAATAAGATTGATGGGATAACAGGTGCTACGGCGCAGCAGCATGTCAACGCACAAATTGCCAAGGAGGTTATTTATGAGACAGGCTATCTGAGCCTCGTCGATCAGGATTTTAATGTGATGGTACATCCAGATTTTAAAGAACAAGATAATCTAAAAGATCAGGATCAGAATCAGGAGCTTCAAGTACTCTTTGAAGCGGTAAAGGCAAAGCCTCAGGATACTGTCATCTATACTTATCAAGGATCTAAAAAAATAACAAGCTATTATGTACTAAAAAGCGGTTATATTTTGATGGGAAATGTACTAGAAAAAGAAATATTTCAAGAACTAAATCGTAATATGCGATCAGGCATCGTAGCCATCATCGGAGGGCTCTTTTTAGCTGTAATACTAGCTGTTTACTTTGGTCATCAATTACATAAGCCTCTTCAGATCTTAACGAGGTATCTCGATCTAACAGCGCAGTTTGATCTGATTAGACATCCCAACCAGCAGACAGACAAGCTCTTAAAAAGAAAAGACGAAATAGGCGTGATGATAAGAGCGTTGTCTAATATGCGTGAGCAGCTCAGGCGGGTGGTGCGGGCTATTCAGTCGGAGTCGGATGTACTTAAAGAGCAGACGGCAGCTATCAGCTATGTAGCAGATGACACAAAAGATGGCTTAGAAGAAGTTGTAAGAGCTTCAGAAGATCTGGCAGGCGGAGCTACGGGGCTTGCACGCATTACAGAAGAAGGGGTAAGCCACTTAAGTCACCTTGGATATGCCATCGACACAGCTGTAAAACATTCAAATGACGTTCAGTTAGATAGCGATAAGATCATAAATAGCAGCCAGCAGGGCTTAAAAGGGATGGCGCTGCTTCAGCGTTCTATTGACAGCACGACTAAAGGCTCGACGCATATGCTGGAGAAGGTCAATCTGCTCGAACAAAGATCTGGACAGATCAGTCAGATTGTACATACGATTGCAAGTATTGCAGACCAAACCAACCTACTAGCGCTTAACGCCAGCATAGAAGCTGCAAGAGCTGGAGAAGCTGGCAGAGGTTTTGCAGTTGTTGCAGAAGAAATAAGAAAGCTTGCAGCTAATGTATCAGTGAATACTGAAGACATAAGACAGATGATTCAAGAGATTCATCAAGACATTACTGAGACGAAAGCATCCGTTCATGATGCCAATCACTTAATTAGCCAAACCAATGAGGCTGCGACTAAGAGTGAGGGAGAGTTTAAAGAGATAGAAACTGTTATAGGAGATATTGTGGTCAAAATCAAGGAACTGACAGCCACTATCCAAGGCATACACCAGAGTAAAGAAGTGGTGTTAAAAGCAATGGAAGAAATAGCCGCCATATCTGAACAGTCAGCTGCATCGACCCAGGAGCTTTCAGCCTCTATGCAGCAGCAGTTTCATCATGTGGAGCAGATTAATAATTCATCTAATCAGCTCAATGATCTGACAAAGGCTCTAGATAGACTTACCCACTCATTTAAGTTACAGGATCTATAAAATAGATAGGCAACTGGGTCATGCGCTTTTTGCAAAAAGCCAAGGGCATAGGCCTTTTTCAAGAGCATCCAGAGTACTCAGCAGAAAAAAGCCAAGCAGACTAAGGGCAAGTATGCCGCAGAACATATCAAGATAGTCCACCATCGTCCAGGCATTCATAATATAATAACCGATGCCATAGGTGGTGGCAAAGTTTTCGGCAAAAAACAAGGCTGAAATACTGATCCCGATACTGATTCTAAGACCGGAGATAAGCCTAGGAACCACTGCTGGCAAAATAAGATGCTGATACATACCTAAAGGAGAGACCCCGAGAGATGAGACGGAGTAAAAAAGTTCTTGAGGTATTTCTTTTACACCATCCCGTACCGCAAGCAGTATTTGAAAAATAATAATCGTTACAATCAGGATAATTTTAGAAGCGTCCCCAATGCCAAACAGAATCATAAAAATAGGCAGAAAAGCTATTTTAGGCAGCGGGTATAAAATATAAATAATCGGCGAAATAACAGCATCAGCTTTTTTGCTGGTACCTGTTAAGAGACCAAGCGGCACACCAAGTAGAAGCGACAGGGTGACTGCCGTTAAAATTCTTAAAAGGCTGCCCAGAAGATGAAGCGATAAAGTATTGGGCAGCAGAACCATAAACCGCTTAAACACCGCATAGGGGCTTGGGATCACATTAGACTTCAGGGTTAGATGCAGTACATACCAGAGTAGAACGACCATAATCATGCCGTATAATGTTTTAAGCTTGGATGTTTTGATAAAAGCCTTCATTGATCATTTCCTCCATCTAGGTATTTTCGAACTTCGAGGCATATCTTATAATAATCCATTTTGGACCGTATGGTTTCATCCCCAAAGTAAGGATTGGCAATCACTTTTTTGATACCCGCTTTTTCCATAATGACAATTTGCTGTCCCAAAAATACCGCTTCTTCAATACTATGGGTGATAAATACCATGGTAAGTGGGTGTTTTTTATAGAGTTTTAAAAGAAGGTTTTGAATATGCTCCTTAGTCATCGCATCGAGAGCAGAGGTGGCTTCGTCTAAGAGCAGCAAATCGGGATTTAGGACTAAAGCCCGAGCTATGGCAACCCTTTGTTTTTGCCCGCCGCTTAATTGTGCAGGATATTTATTTTTAAGTTCTAAAATGTTAAGCTCTTCAAGTATTGCATGAACCTTATCCTTTACTTCAAGCTTATTAAAGCCTCTTGCTTTTAAACCAAGAGCTACATTGGCCCACACCGTTTTCCAAGGCAAAAGACCATAGTCTTGAAGAATAACGCCGGTTTCTTTCTGGCGTCCTACTGGCCTTTCTCCATTAATAAGAACAGTCCCCAGGTCAAAATGAAGAAGCCCTGCCAGGGTATAAAGCAGGGTGGTTTTGCCGCAGCCGGACGGACCTATAACGGCGCAGGTGGTGTTTTTAGGGACTGTTAAATCAATACGATCAAGTACTTTCTCGGTACCGTATGAAAAACATAAGTCTTTGATTGCAATCATTACGCCACAAACTTCCCTTCAACAAGATCTTCAGGTGTAATTGTAATATCTTTGCCAAGCACCTCTTCGACCCAATCAATTATTTTTAGAAGATAGGCAGCATCAGGGAGTGAAGCCTTGGTATAACTTGGAAGTAGCATGATCTCTTTAACTTCTTCTTTAAGTTTAAGTCTTTCTATAAGGATATCCTTGGCTTGGTTTTCGTCCTCATTGATTGTATCTATAGCTTGGTTATAAGCCTCGTGGAATAACCTAATAGCTTCAGCCTTTTCCTCTAGAGCTTTGCCAGTAAAGGCCATGACATCAGGGCAGTAGCCATCTGCGGGTTCATAGATTACTTTTTCGAGACCGCCAAGGGCGCCCATGGAAGCCATAGGTTCTGGGAATAATCCCATATCTATATTGCCGCTTCCTATCATTTCAAGCCTTGCTGGTATTTCATTAATAAATACTTTTTCAATATTGTATTTATCTCCTAACCATTCATCGATCAGAAAATTAGAAACGCTGACTTCCATCATGCCTACTTTGATATCCTTTTTATCCTCAAAGCCCTTTTTAACAAGCACAGGGAATTTGCCAGAAGTCATTGTAGTAGCCTTAAGATCAAAACCGCCATTTACATTGGTCACGACAGCAATAAAATCTGTCATAGCCCCGTCAATAGAATGAGTCTGAAGGGCACTTTGTCTATCCTGAGCATTATTAAAAACAATAAGTTCAACATCTAATCCTAGTGCTTTAAAATAACCTTCTTTTTCGGCGATAAACATAGGCGCAGAATCCACAGCAGGCATAAGGCCTATCTTTAACGCAGGCAGTGTAGCCTCTTCGCTGGATGCCGCACTGTTTCCTTCGTTAACTATTTCATCAGAAGCGGCATTCTTTGTCTCGGTTAGTGCTGCCGGATTATTTGCATCATTCCTTGGCGTGCTCCCTGAGGCGCAGCCTGCAGTAAAGATAAGACTAAACATTGCTGAAAGTATTAATATTTTTTTAAACTTAATCATTTTACTTTTCTCCTTGATTGATTTAGATTGTGGTTAAAGTTGCTTTTTGTAAAGAATGTTATATAATGATGTAGAAATAATTATTATTTCATGCCGTCAGACAACATTTTACCATTTTTACAAAGGTTTAGCATTACTATTGAAGTAATTTATAGTATGAAATTAAAATACTAAATTAGAATATTAAGCTAAGATACTCAATTTAAACATAGAAAAAGGAACTAAAATATGCCAATCAAAATAAGTCTAATAAAAGACAAACAATACTATCAAAAACTCATCAAAGACCTCTGGATCGCCTTTAGACCAAGGTCTCTGACACTTGCTATAGGCTCAACTACCTTGGGGATGATTGCAGCTTATCGGGAAGGGATGGTATTAAATACAGAGAACCTCATAAAGATCATCCTCATAACTATCGCTGGTATTTTTGCCCAAGGCGGAGCCAATCTCATTAATGACTATTTTGAAGGCTCTTTTAGGTATTATCGTCCCTCAGGGAGAAAGGTGACATTCTTAGGAGCCGAAAGGACATATTTTGATGTCTTTGTATTTCTATGGGGAATGGCATGCTTTGGCGGGGCAGCGCTTATCGGGCTATACCTTATTTATGTGACCAATATACAGATGCTTTATATTGGATTAATCGGAGTTGTGGGGGCCTATGCCTATACAGGAGAACCATTTGTTTATAAAAGACATGGCTTAGGTGTGCCTATTTCATTTCTTCTTATGGGGCCATTGATGCTGTACGGTGCGTATTTTCCCTTTACGCTCACGTTTTCATGGTATCCTATTTTACTAGGACTTCCGCCCACACTTTTCATACCAGCGCTTATGATCAGTAATGAAATGAGAGATTTCACGAGAGACAAAAGACTAAGCCTTGGTACTTTAAGCGTAAGAATGGGCAGCCAGTGGAGCAAAATAGTATATCGCATTTTAGTATTTGGTGCCTTTGGACTCACGGCGCTTTATATTTTAACCGGCATCTATCCTTGGCTTTCGGCTTTAGTCTTTATGACTTTACCTATAGCCCTTAAAGCCCATAAGTGTGTTACCCATTTTGAAGGACTTGGGATACCTTATACCAATAATTTGCATTGGACTTTTAATTTAATTATTATTTTAACACTGCTTGTTAGATAGTGGGGTGAGATAATTTGTTAAAAAGCCGCCTGTGATGGTTATCATCATAGGTGGCTTTTTAAACTTTAGTATTGACTTAGCGTAAACTTTAAGTCATATACTAAGATTAGCTTTATAAATACCACTCCGTGAGAAGGCATAGCTGAAGATTTGCATGAAGTACAGCCGGCGTATAAAAAAATCAGTAAATGGGGGAATGATTATGTTATACAGAGATTTTGGCAAGACGGGACTTAAGACATCGCTGCTTGGCTTTGGAGGCTTTCATCTTCTTGAAATACCAACAAGCGAGGCCGAATATTTGCTGGATACATACCTAGATGCAGGGGGAAACTATGTTGAAACGGCAGCAAGCTATGGCGATGGTGAGTCTGAGCTTAAGGTTGGACGCGTTATGGCCGCGCACCGTAAGCAATGCATCTTAGCTACAAAAACGGGCAGCCGGGATAGTAGTGGCTGTATGGCGAGTTTAGAGCAAAGTCTTAAAAACTTAAAGACCGATTATATTGACCTACTTATCATGCACGCCGTGGGGACCAAAGAAGATCTAGATAAAATATTGAGTCCAAACGGCGCATTAGAGGCAGCGCTTAAGGCCAAACAGCAGGGCAAGATCGGTCATATAGGTATTTCTATGCACGGACAGCCGGATGTACTTATCTCAGCTTTACAGCAATATCCTTTTGATGCTGTGATGACGACTATCAACTATTACGACCGTTTTAACTTTCCAGAAATCGAAAACGAACTGCTTCCTCTTGCAAGTCAAAAAGAAACAGCTGTTATCCTTATGAAACCTATTGCAGATGGACTGCTTTGGCGCTCAGCCCCAGCAGCATTCAGATATGCGATAAGCCGACCGGTGTCAGTTGTGGTTACGGGTATTAATACTCGGGAAATGCTTGAAGAAGATTTAAACTATGTGCGTCACTTTCAGCCTATGTCCTTAGAGGAGGAAGAGGCGTTATTTAAAAATGCACCAGAACTTGGCAACTATGTATGTAGGCAATGCGATAAGTGTATGCCTTGTGAGGCGGGGATTCCTATTCCAGAAATATTCAAATATGAAGGCTATTATGACCGTCAGATGCGGGATGGTACGGTAAGGGATGCAGCGGAGTTTGCTCTGAGAGATCGTCTAAGATTCTGGTTTGGTAACACCGATATGGCGATGGCAAAGTATGAGTCATTAACTATTAAAGCAGATCAATGTACACAGTGCGGCAAGTGTAGCTCAAAATGTCCATACGGTATTGATATACCTCGGAAGCTAGAGATTGCAGACTATAAACTTGCAGGTAAGAAGATATATTAAACGGATAATAAACTGATATCAGCCGAAGAAGTATTGCAGATGTCAGAAGGAACTACAAGTGTGATTGGATGAATAGCCTATAAATAAAAGATGCAGTACCTATCAGTAATGATATGCGCTGCATCTTTTATTTACTACTAATTAGTAATATGCTCCAGCGTATTTATCAGCTCACTGGCACTCGTGGTATTTGACACATGGATGCGTTTAATACCGGTACTTTGGAGAACCGTCCCCCGTTTTGCAAGATATGTGATCTGAAGGTGGACGCCCATTTTAGATAAAAGGGCCACTGTAGAAGCATTGTGCTTAAACTCTGGATAAGCTGCGGCTACCACATCCCGCTTGCCTAGATTTTTTTCGATTAATCCTAGAGAGATAGAGATCTGATAGGCGAGCTCCTCTTTAGAAAGTTTGGTAAAGCGGGTATTAAAACTGAGGGACAGTTCTTTAAAAATGCTATTTAGTAAATAATCATTAATAATATAAGAGAAGATCTTAAACATAAAATAAGTAAAGTATTAATTATTAAAAAAACAAAGAGATTGTTGACAAATCCTTTAATAAATAGTAGTATGATAAAAAAACCGAGTGAACACTATGTTAGGAGGAAGGTGCCAAAGGGTGACTGATACAAGAGAACGTATAGTAGAAATCGCCTTTAAGCTTTTTATGCAAAAGAGCTTTAAGGAAGTTACTATAAAAGAGATAGTTGAGAAAACTGGAATGTCTCAGGGGGCTTTTTTTCATTATTTCAAAACAAAAGAAGCTTTATTTTTAGAAGTGATTGAAAATGCCTTATCCACCGTTGATGACTATTATGATTATCTTACCAAAGATTCGCTGCAGCAATTTTATAGACAATATATACACACTTTTTTAGATAACTTTTTGCCTGAATTCATTTCTACAGAAGATGGAAATTCAGTGATGAATTATTTTTCACTCTATTTTGAAGCAGCGAAAATTTTTCCTGATTTTAAACAAAAAATATCTCATATTCAAGAAATTGAATTTAATAATTGGAAGTCGGTAGTTTCGAAGGCAAGGGCTAATGGAGAAATCTCCACAGTTATGAAGGATGAAGATATAGTTAAGATGTTTATAACTGCAGGAGATGGATTAGCGCTGCATAGTATTTATATGGGGGATAGCAATGGAGATGCAAAAAATAATTGGATGGCTCTTTGGGATAGCTTTTATGAAGTGTTGAAAAGTAAAAACTAGATGATTATTGAAGGCTCAATTTTTAGTTTATAAATGGAAAATAGTTTCCATTTTTTTTACAACAAAAACATACCGATCACTCGGTACTTGGTGTAAGGAGGCAGAATATGAAAAAATTAACTGCATTAATGATTTTAGGCTTAATAGTACTACCGGGTTGTCAAACTCAAGCGGAAATTGAAGTAGTAGGAAAAAATGTGAGGATAGTAGGGGCTAAAACCCATAAATATCCCCTAACTCTAGAGTATATGGGGATTGTGGATACTGAGGATACAAGGTCATCTGCTTTTAAAACAGGAGGAAAAATAGAAGAGATATACATAAAACAAGGGCAACAGATTAATAAGGGAGATAAATTAATTCGATTGAATGAAGAGGATTTAAGATCAACAGTAAGTGTAGCTAAGGCCCAGTATGAAATGGCACAAACTCAATATAATATGGTAATGAAGGGGGCCACAGAGGAGGAAATAAATCAAGCAAAGATTAGTGTAGAAATGGCAGAAAGAAATTTAGAAAATACTAAGGAGCTATATGGAAAGTATCAAGAATTATTAGAAGTGGAAGCTGTATCTCCCCAACAGCTACAAGAAATTAAGCTTAAACTTGATTTAGAAGAAAAGCAGCTTATTAGTGCCAAAGAATCCTATAATCGCATATTTAAAGGAGCAAGGGATGAGGAACTTCAAATATTAAAGAATCAAATAGATATTGCCTATGCTTCCTATCAACAAAGTCAAGACCTACTTGAAGACAGCATCCTTAGAAGTGATATAGATGGTGTAGTTTTGCAGATAGAGGTTAAAGAGGGAGATTATGTATCTGCAGGGGTACCAGTTATTATTATAAAGGGAGAACGAACTACAGTAACGGTAGGAGTTAGTAATGAAGATGCAAGTAAAATAACTTTAGGAATGGATGTGGCCGTGAGACACCAAAACAATGCGGTTAAGGGAATTGTAGAAACCGTATCCTCTATTCCTAAAAGTCAAAGTAGTCTTTATGAAGTAAAAATAGACTTAGAGCCAAATACAATCCCCATAGGATCTTTAGTGAATATTGACTTTATCTTAGGGGAAGAGGAGGGGGTATTTCTTCCAATGAATAGTCTTTTAAATGAAGGCGTTGACTTTGTATATATTGTTCAAGATGAAAGGGCTGTAATGCAGGAAGTCCTCTTAGGTGAAGTCTTTGGAAATGAAATAAAGGTACTGGAGGGAATTAATCCAGGAGATAAAGTAATTGTAGAAGGCATGAGGAGTGTAAAAAATAACGATCAAGTAGAGATTAAAGAGTAGAGGGAGGATTCAATTGTTTAAGAATATGATTAAACTACCCATAAGAAATAAAACAGTTACTATATTTTCAATGATTATGATCATCCTATTTGGGTTTTATAGCTACTATACTATTCCAAAGCAAGAATACCCTGAATTTCCTGCCCCTTTTGCCATGATAACAGTGATCTACCCCGGAGCTTCAGCAGAGGAGGTAGAAGTCTTAGTAACCAAAAAGCTAGAGGAAAAGCTTGTAGAATTAAGAAATTATGACTACACCACTTCTACTACACTAAACAGTGCAGCAGCGATTATTCTTGTGTTAGATGCGAACATTTCTCAAGCTGAGCTAGATCAAACCTGGAATGAATTATATCGCATGATGGAGGATGTGAAAAGACATCTGCCAGCAGGAGTAGCTGAGATAAGTATTGATACGAATTTACTAGAGACTTCAGGGATATTGATTGGCCTATCCGGTGATCATTACAGCTATGAGCAGTTGGTGGCCTATGGAGAAAGGTTGAAAAATAACCTTACTGGTCTAGGGGGAATTAATAGATTTGAAATTATTGGGGAGCAAGAAAAAGAATTGAAGATAGAGGTAGATCTTCAAAAGTTAGATTTATATAACTTATCTATTAGTCAAATTACTAATATCTTGGCCTCACAAAATATACAATTGCCTTCGGGAAGCATACAGGATGATACGATGAAATTTCATATCAATCAAAAGGGATTATTTAAGTCTTTAGAGGAAATAGAAAATACTATTTTATACATAAGGGAAGACAATATAATTGTACGATTGAAGGATATAGCTCAGGTATATATGGGGTTGAAGGACTCAAATTATAAGATAAGAAACAATGGAGAAAGCGGAATATTACTCGTGGGATATTTTAAAGGAGATGTGAATGTAGTAACGGCAGGTAAAGACGTGAGAAAAGCATTAGAGGATTTCAAAAAACAACTGCCAGAGGATATAAGTATTGATGAGATTGTTTATCAGCCAGAGGAGGTTGGAAAATCTGTTAATGATTTTGTTAAAAACCTTATAGGCGGCATATTCATTGTTATTCTTGTGGTTATGTTGGGAATGGGAATAAGAAATGCTACAACAGTTTCCTTTGCCATACCCTTATCGATGTTTATTACCTTTATTACGATGGGTCTTTTGGGGATTAAGATCCACATGATTACTATAACAGGCCTTATTATGGCACTGGGGATGCTGGTGGATAATGCCATTGTTGTGAGTGATTCCATTCAAAATAAAATTGATGAAGATATAGATCAGCTAATGGCTTGTGTAGAAGGAACAAAAGAGGTTGCTATACCAGTATTATCCTCTACCCTTACAACCATTGCAGCCTTCTCGCCTTTACTATTTTTACCTGTGTCGGTAGGAGCCTTCTTAGGAGGTATACCTCAGATGATTATTATATCATTGATTGCCTCCTATGGCATTGCAATTTTTATAACCCCCCTAATGGCTTATTTATTCTTTAGAAAAAGTAAGAGTAATAGAAAAAAAGATGGCAAGATTAAAGGGATGTTTGAAAAGTTATTGGTTTTAGGGATGAAGTATAAGGCTCGGACTCTTCTTGGTTCTTTTATTACCTTAATTCTATCATTAACCTTAGTTAGTACCTTACCCCAGGAGCTTTTTCCAGCATCAGATAAGGATATGATTTATATTGATATACAAACAGAATACCTTAGTAATCTAGATAAGACGGATGATTTAGTAAAGGAAATTGAAGCTGTACTACGGGAACAACCAGAAATCACCTCCTATACATCTTCTATAGGTGGAGGTCTTCCTAAGTTTGATTTATCTATTATACCTCAATCCAATGCTCCTAATTCAGCACAGATTGTAATGCGGGTCAATTTATTAAAGGGAGAAGCATTTAAGACTAATGAAGAGCTAGTAAGACATCTTCAGGATATATATGATAAAAGAATTGTAGGGGCAAATGTTATTGTAAAAGAACTGGAGATGGAAGGCAGTTTTGGAGCACCGATTCAAATTAGAATTAAAGGAAATGAAATAGAAGACATTATTGAAGCAAAGGAAAAAATTAAAGAAGCCCTCATAAATATAGAGGGGACTACCAATGTAAGGGATGATTTACCCTTATTAGATTACCAATTTAGTATGACGATAGATGGAAATAGATCCCTAGCCTATGGACTTACAAAGCAGGAGATACAAAATGAAGTAAATATGGCTCTAATGGGAAGAAGAGCCTCTGTATTTAGGGAAGAAGGAGAAGAATTTGATATTCTAGTAAAGGGAAACATATCGAGACTTGAAGAACTTGAAAATTTGAAGATTAAATCTACAGCTACAGGATTACAGGTGCTATTAAAGGATGTGGCCAATGTAAACTTTGAGCCTGTTGTTGGACAGATTAACCGATATAAAGGAGAGCGGGCTATAGCAGTACAGGGAAATATTGCTGAAGGATATAATGCAATTGAAGTACAAACAATATTGGAAGAAAAGATTAAGGATATAGATTTTCCTAATGTTACCATTGTCCCGGAAGGTGAAAAAGCCGAGATGGAGGGAGATTTAGGGAATATGGGGATATCAGCAATATTTGCATTATTTTTGCTCTTTATCATTCTTATGATCCAGTTCAATTCTGTAATTCAACCGGGGATTATATTAGCTTCAATTCCTTTATCACTTATAGGCTCTATGGTGGCTCTAGTAGTATTAAGACAGCCCCTATCCCTATTTAGTATATTGGGAGTAGTCAGTTTAATGGGGGTTGTTATTAATAATGCCATCATCCTAATAGACTATATAAACGCTCAAAGAAAAGCTGGCATGCCTATAGAGGAGGCTTGTAGTAAAGCTGTAAGTGAAAGATTTAGACCAGTCATTTTAAGTACCACCACCACAGTCTTTGGCTTATTTCCATTAGCCTTCTTTGGCAATGACTTATTTAGACCCATGGCAGTAGCTTTCGTGGGAGGACTTATGGTTGCTACCCTATTAACTTTAGTAATCATTCCAGTACTATATAGTCTAATAGAAGGAAAAATAGAAGCAGTTAAAAGAAGAAGGGATGAGAAAAAATTAAATGTAAATATATAATAGATTAAAACTATAAACGTCGCAAACTCGTGGCTAAGTATGGAGAAAGGAATGAGTATAAAAGTGAAAAAACATTTAAAGAAAATGTTAGTTATTGGACTCAGCATAGTTTGCTTAAATGCATTGCCAATTTATGCGACTGACGCAAGACCAGTGCTTACTTTAGAAGAGTCTATTAAGTCGGGAACTATTTATAGTAACCAAATTGCGCTTAATGCTCAGGAAAGAGATTTGCTAAAAGAAAGGCTTAAAGCGAACCAAAATAATATTTATGAGGTTTATCAAAGTATCTATTTGCAAAAAGCTAAAAATGAAAATCAAGCAAAAGTTTTAAAAGACCAGATGACGTATGATATTACAAACCGCTACAATGCGATTGTAATTCTTGAAAAAGAATTGATGCATTTAGAGCGTGAGATTGCTCTAAAAACAAAAGAGCTTATGCAGATGCAGGCTAGAAAAGAAGCGGGAGTTATTACACCTGTTCAGTATGACAGTGCAGCTATCGAACTCGAGGATCTTAAAAACAGCAGACAATCTAAGTTAGAATTCCTTGCGAATGAGCAAAGTTATTTTAAACTTGTTACAGGTAAAGATTTAACCAAATACATACTAGATGATGCTTTTAACTATGAGATATTTCGTATTCCAGGGAGTGTAGATCGCTATATGGATAGTAAAATTACCGAGTATTTAAAATATGATCAGAATTTGGCGCAGTTTGCAAAAGATCATATTATTATAGCAGGAACTCCAGTGGTCTTTTATGCAGATTACTTAGATAAAAAGTATACGGCAGATAAAAATTTAGCTTCTCTGGAAGATGCCAGAAAAGCTATGAAAGATGCACTGATGAATAGTTATTCAAACCTTATCAGTTTGGAAGAACAAATCAGTACACTAGAGACGAAACATCAATTGGTACAAAAACAGGCAGCTATAGCAAAGGCTCATTATGAAGCGGGTATGAGTACTGCTCTTGATTATAATAAGCAAATTTTAAGTTTAGAGGCTATTGAGCTTAATATAAGAAAGCTTATTACCAACTATAATGTTTTAAAAGAAGTTATACAGAAGCCTTGGATGGCTATGGAGTAGCAGATAGTTAAAATAACAATATAAAGGGTTATGGCGAGATTGGCCATAACCCTTTATATATATTTGCGCCTGTTTTTCTGGCACCTATAAATGAAGTCATTAGCCACTTAGTTTGTCATATACTCGAGGGTGCTTATCAACTCTGCGGCGCTCATGGTATTTGACACATGAATGCGTTTAATACCGGTACTTTGGAGAACCGTCCCCCTTCTTGCAAGATCAGTGATCTGAAGGTGGACGCCCATTTTAGATAAAAGCGCTACAGTAGAAGTATTGTGCTTAAATTCTGGATAAGCTGCGGCTACCACATCCCTTTTGCCTAGATTTTTTTCGATTAAGCCTATGGAGATAGAGATTTGATAGGCGAGCTCCTCTTTAGAAAGCTTGGTAAATCGGGTATGGTCATAGCCGTGGATCTGTATATCAATCAGGCCGCTTTTTTCCATCTCTAGAGCCTCTTCCCAGCTAAAATGGGGATGGACTGTGTTTTGGCTGGTGGTTTCGTTAATACCTACGTACGCTGTGGATACAAAAAAAGTGGCGGGTATATTATATTTTTTTAATAGGGGGTAAGCGTGGGTGTAGTTATTTGAATAACCATCATCTGCTGTAATGATAATGGGTTTACTAGGAAGTCCAGCTTTGCCTTCTATGTATTGGTGCAGATCATAAAAAGAAACCGGGGTATAATTATTTTTTAAAAGAGCCTGGAGCTGCTGTTCAAATAACTTGGTGGTTACATAACTGCTTTGTGAAGATTTAGGTACCGTTTCGGCAAAAGAGTGATACATCAGTACAGGGATGTAACGCCCCTTATAGGATGGTTTTTGATTTTTAGGATAAGCCGTTACGACTCGTAGAGATCTTTTGGGTGTTAGCTTATTAGAGACTTCCACATCCATCGTTTTACGCCAGAGTACGTTGTTTGCAGTGTCAAAACCGATTACGCGGAGGCGGTTTATCCCATCGTGGAGCTTGGTGGTATCAGTCGTTAGGGGATAAGGGTAATGCACGCTTTGATCGGTGTGGTTGTCATTCCATTTATACTGCACATAAGCTGTATCTTTAAAGAAATCCTGATCATCCCATAATATAAGATGATGGGTGCCTGAGAGTTTGGTAGATTGACCAATAGGGGCATAGGTCCCTTGTATTTTAGACAGGACATTGTCATAGGCGCGGTTATATTGTGCATGCGCTGTATTTTGCCCTTGGGGACGCAGTAGTGTATCAACCTGAGGATATTTAACGGCTAAGGCGTAGTAGAGCTTGTACACGGTTTTAATGCCTATAGCAACATCATAGAGGTGCTGGGCTTGGATATTATCTTCTATAAATAAGGGTTTAGTTCTTTTGGGTGCGTGATAAAAAGTATGTAATTGATTAAGATCCTCAGCCTTCTTAATGACGATGCCTATACCAGAGATAGTCTCGTTTTCGTAGAGGGGTAGGTTTTTGAGATCTTTGGGATAAGCGATGAGATAAATATTTGAGATAGCTTTTTCTTCAATTAAGTTATTTAAATCAGCACAAAGTGCACTATAGGCTTCTTCTGATAAAGCAGCATCCGGGATAACAGAAAGCATAATCGCCTCGTATGAGGGACTTAGGGTCATGAGTGGCGTGATAATAGTTTCTAAATCACTATCAGGAGAGGCTATAACAACTTTAGTATGTAACTTGGAACTATCTGATACTGGCGGTTTTTCGGCTAAATCACTGCTAGTGGTAAATACCGGGGCTATGTTAAAAGTAGGAGCAGTCTTCTGGGTAAGGGTGAGTATTTGCACCGGTACGTCTTTAGCGTAAATGTATCTAGATGTTAAGAGTATCAAGGATAGTAGGCACAAAAGGGTGTAAAATAAAGTCGGATTAAAGTGTCGGCGGACAAGATTCATGGTAGACCTCCTCAGGTAAGCTGTCGCAAAAAGGCTGCGGCTTTAGTACTAAAGTATATTTTAACACTAAAAGAGGCTCTAGACTAGTGAAAATGTCTAGAGCCTTGGGTTTTATACTAGGACCGTAGGAAGATTTAAGGATTCTTCAGTTGCTGACTTGCGCATTGCTAAAAATCTAACCGCTTTTTTCAAATAAATGCCGCAAACTCGCGAATTATAAAATTTGTAAACAAATTTTATAATTGCTGCTCAAACAGTACGGCTAATTTTCAATAAAGCTATCTTGTAAGACGTAAGCGCCAGTAAAGGTGCCCACATGCGGTTCGTACTTGGCACTGGTGTAACCTATGATTTTGGTAAAGAAAGTATACTCACCGCTAAGCGTATCTGCGGATAAAGGAATAGAGCCCAAAGTAAAAAACGCAAAAACAATGAGTGAAAGATAAATTATTTTTCTCATATGTACCCCCTAATATAAAATCATTATAAAAAGCTATATCTCTAAATATATTAAACAAGCTCTCAAATAAGACGTATTCAAGTCAAAAAAAGGGGAGAAACACATGAAATTATAAAAAATAGCAATAAAAATGTTACAAAAGTATTAATAATATTAACTACATAAAGGAAATGTTAACATAAGTTCAAAAAAATAAATCTATAAAGCACAAGGCCTTAGGCCTAGAAATTACCTTTTTAGGTCTATTTACGGAAAAAATAGAATCTTTACAGCTGGATTAATTCCAGTAAATGGCTATTGAAATTGTAGAATTCCCAAGTTATAATAAACACATCAAGCATGCCACATCTTGATGCAGCGATAGATATCAGTGGCAGATTACATACATGTTACAAACTATTACATAACTTTTAACACAAACATAATCTGCCCGTCAGATACCAAAACGTCTTTCGCTAAATTAAACTCATTTATTTATAACTTTTAAGGAGGACTTACATAATGAAATTACGTCAAAAATTAGCAGCAGTCCTTGCTGCAACAATGTTAGCAACATCAGTGCCAGTAGTAACTATGGCTCAATCACAAAATGCATTAACAACAGGGGTTGTAGTAGCAGCTAAAGATGCTCAAGTAACAGCGGCGACATTAGTTATTAAACCAGAAGGTGCTACAACTGCATTTGCAAACAATCAAACATTTTTTGTAAATATTCAAAACGCAGAATGGTTAACAACTTCAGCAGATGTTACATTCGGAGGGGCTGCACCAGATGCAGAGACAGTAGTAAGTATAAATGATAAAAAACAATTACAAGTTACTATTAAAAATGCCAACCTTGCGGCAAATGCTAGTATTAATATACCTTTAAAAGTGAAATTAACAGGTGGAGAAGCGACAGTATCTGTTGATAGTAATGGTTCAGAAATTAATGATATGAGCCCAGTTGTATTTGCTAGAACTAATGAAGCAAAAGCAAGTGTATCGGTAGCCGATGCTAAAAGTATTAACTATAGAGGTGCAATTGCCGATATTACTATTCAAGAAGCAGTAAAAGGCACATTGAAAACAGATTGGATAACACTTACTCTTGATAATACTAATTATGAGTTCGTAGCAGTTCCACAAGCGGCTAATGTTAAATTATCAGGAGGATTTGGAACATCTAACGGTGTAACCTTAGACGGTTCTGAATATGTTGGTACTGATAATGGTCAAGTTAGAATTAAACTGTCAGCTTTATCAACAGTAGCTCCAGGAAGAATTGTTTTAGAAGGATTAGAAATCAGAGCTAAAGATAGAAATGTAGCAGTAGGTGAAGACATTTCTATAACAGTAAGTGGTGAACAACTTAATGATTCTACAGTTAAAGTTGCTAAATCAGTAGAGCTTGGTAATTCTATTGAAATGAAAGATGATAAAGTAGTGGAGATAACTGCAGGTAAAAAAGGTAAAGTAACTTTCTCTATTAAAGAAAACGTAAATGATAGTATTATTGATGGTAGAACAACAATTGTTACTTTAGATAAAGGGTATTTAACAAATACAAATGCTTTAGGTCAAACACTTTCTCTTACTGCTAAGCTTAACAACTCAACAGTAGCTATTAGTGCAGTACCTATAACAAACTCAGATGACTACATCACTGGATTTGAATTTACTATGCCTACTTTAGATGGTACAAAAGCAGATAAACTTACATTTGAAAATTTAGAAGTATTTGTTCCATTAACAGCAGAAGGAGATATCACTATTTCAGCCGAAGGTCGTGCTATAGGTGATAAAATTCAGGCAACAGCAGTAAAAGTAAATGCTCCAGTAGAAGTTACAACACAAGCAATGACACTTAAAGTAGGTCTTAAAGATCAAGTGGGTGGAAAAATTACTATTAAAGAAACAAAAGCTGGTAACTTAGCTAGTGATAAATTAGTAATTGATCTTCCAGATGAATTAGGTATGACATTTGCAACTAAAGCACCAACTGTAAAAGTTGTAGAGGGAGACATGCAAATTGGAACAGTTAAAGTAGTTGGTAAAACAGTTGAAGTAACAGTAAGTCGTACTTCAAAAACAGCTTCAACTATTGAAATTGCTGGATTCACAGTATCAGCAGACCGTACTTTAGCAGAAGGTTCATATGATGCATCTGTAAGTGGGGCAGCGTTATTAAAAGATGGCACTACTATGGTTGATGTAGATGGCGATGGAAAAGATAAAAATACGCTTGCTATTAAAGGATTTGTTGTAGTTGGAACTGCTAATACAGAAGATCTTGCAAGTAATGGACTTAGAAAAGGTATTTCAACTTTCGCTATCGGAAACAAAAACTTTACTGTTAATGGTGTTACCGAAGAAATGGATGCAGCACCATACATCAGTGATGGACGTACAATGGTACCAGTAAGATTCGTAGCAAATGCTCTTGGAGTAAGTGCTAAAGATATCTACTTTGCAAATGGTGTAGTGACTATTATCGCGGGTAATAAAACTGTTTCACTAACAGTTGGTGATAAAGTAGCTAGATTAAACGGTGCGCCAGCACGTGTAATGACTACAGCACCAGTTATCAAAGATGGTAGAACATTTGTACCAGTTTCAGAAATCGGAGCTCTTCTTGGGGTAAACGCTAACTGGAATGCTGAAACAAAAGTAGCAACATTTGAAAATAAATAATTATTAAATTGAAGCGGGATAGACCTTAGGTCTATTCTGCTTTCTTTTTATGTTACAAATTAAATACAAATATAATACAAAACAAATATTTACTTGATTTCACTTAGGTTAAATAATATACTTGAAACAAATAAATCAGTTTAGGTATATATTTAGATAGAAATTTAATTTTAGAGTCTTTAGGCAAATATTACAAGAAAGTTACAAAACCAATATTTGGTTGACTTTGAAAAATAGAATATATATAATCTAAATTGATAAAGAAATCTTTAAACTATTTTTTAAAATTTAAAAGGGGGACGTGGAATAATGAGAATACGTCAAAAAATCGCTATGTTACTAGCAGCAGCAATGACACTTACTGCTATGCCGATGGTAACAATGGCACAAACAAAGAACCAATTAACAACAGGTATTAAAGTAGGAGAAAAAGGTGATAAAATAACAGCCGCAACATTAGTTATTACACCAGAAGCACCTACACCATCATTTTCAACAGGCACATTTTTTGTAAATTTAACAAATGCTAAATGGGTTGTTACTCCAAGTAATACTGCTAATGCAACATTTTACAAAAATGATGACACTCAATTACAAGTAGTTGTAAGTGGTACAGTTAATAGTACTAACACAATTGATATTCCTTTAAAAGTAGAGTTAACTGGTGGAGATGCTACTGTAGCTATTAATGGTAATGGAACAGCAGTTAATGATATGGCTGAAGTAGTATTTGCTAGAACAAGTGATGCAAAAGCTACTGTAACAGCAGGAGATGCAAAAAATATCAGTTTTACTGGTGCTATTGCAGATATCACAATTCAAGAACCTTTCAAAGGAAATCTTGATACAAAGAAAATCACAGTTACATTAGAAAATACTGACTATGAATTTGTAAATGCAAACGGTGGAACAATAAAATTAAGCGGTGGATTTGGAGCAATTAATAGTGTAACAGCTACTGCAGTACGTAAGACATCAGATGCTGGAGTTGTAGAAATTACACTTAGCCAAAAATCAAGTGTAGCACCTGGTAGAATGGTTCTTGAAGGATGGGAAGTTAGATCTAAATCAAGAAGTATTAAAGTAGATGATGCAATTGAAGTAACTGTTAGTGGAGATAATGTAAATGAAACTACACTTAAAGTAGGTGTAGCTAAAGAAGTTGGATCTACGTTAGAAATGAAAGATAAAAAAGTAGTAGATGTTGTAGCTGGTAGAGAAGCTAAAGTAACATTTAGTATTAAAGAAAATGTTGGAGATACATTTATTTCTAATAGAGATGTTGAAATAAATGCAGACAAAGGTTATTTCTGGAATAAAACAAAAGTAAAAGATACTGCTGGAGAAGCAGATAAAGTTATCGCGGCTATTAGATCAACACTTGAAATTTCAAAAATGGGAGCAACTCCTGTTGTAGAAAAAGGTGCAGATGCAATAGACGGAAATATATCATTACTTTATGATAATGATGATGATCAAAGAGTAGTTGGATTCTACTTTACAACTGCTAATAAAGATTTCAGAAAAGCTGATATCGATGAAATTACATTTAAAGATTTAAAAGTATGGACACCAGTAAATGTAGAAGGTGATATTAAACTTACAGCAGAAGGTCGTACTTTAGGTGAAAAACTTGAAGTAGTAGCGCTTAATGCAAAAGCACCTGTAACAATTACATCAGAAGAACTTACAGTAAAAACTGGTCTTAAAGCGCAAGTAGGCGGTAAAGTAACTCTTACTGAAACAGATAAGGGCATGTTAAAACAAAATGAACTTCTTGAGTTTACTGTAGATGGACGTCCAACAGGATTTACTTTCTCTGACAAACCAGTAGTTAAAGTAGTATCTGGAGATGTTCAAATTGGTGAAATTAAGAAAACTGATTCAACAATTACAGTAGAAATCAAACGTGCATCAAAAACTGCTTCAGTAATTGAGATTAGTGCATTCCCTGTAAACGTAGATCGTACAATACCAGAAGGTAAATATGACCTTAAAATTAATGGTTTAGCTGTTGAACCAGATACTTATACTTTAAAAGGTGATCTTACAGTTAAAGGATTTATCAACAGTGCAACACCAAATACAGAAGATATTACAGCAAATGGATTAAGAAAAGGTACATCAGCATTTGTTATCGGAAGCAGCAAATATGTTGTTAATGGTATAGAATCTGAAATGGATGGAGCTGCTTATATTGAAAATGGTCGTACAATGGTACCAGTAAGATATGTTGCAAATGCTCTTGGCGTAGCTTCATCAGATATCTATTTTGCAAATGGAACAGCTACAGTTATTGCTGGAACTAAAACAGTTTCATTAACACTTGGCGATAAAGTAGCTAAATTAAATGGTGTTCCTGCTAAAGTTATGGTAGCAGCACCAGTACTTAAAGATGGAAGAACTTATGTACCAGTTTCAGAAATTGGAGCTCTTCTTGGAGTAGAAGCTACATGGGATGCAGCAACTCAAACAGCTACATTCACAAATAAATAATTATTAGTTTATTAAAAAAGCGGCCTAAATTATTAGGTCGCTTTTTATTATGATAATATAAAAATATAGTGGCTATAGAATAAAAAATACAGATTATGTAGATAAGAGTATACCCTCTAGGAATAATATGATAAAATATAAAAGATGTATTCATAATTATTTTATAACATAGAAAGGGATACGCATGTTAGAAAATGTAAAACAAAAAAGTTTAGAGAAAAAAGAGAAACAAATACTTATTATACTATTTATGCCTATTATGTTTTTGCTAGGAATAGTACCTCTTATAGTAAGGCTAAAAGAAGTACAAGCTAGTCAAATAGTTCATGAGGTGTTTCGAGAACAACAATTTATAGATTTTTATTCTCAATATAAAGCAGTCTTTATATTGGCTAGTTCTATAGTTATGATGCTTATCTTGTTTTTACTATTTGATAAGTATAAGCTTAAAAAGGATAAGAAAATTACAATGTATATAATTATTACCGCTATATTTATAGCTTTTACAGTTCTTTCTACACTATTCTCAGACTATAAAGATATAGCTATGTGGGGGGTACCAGATAGAGCAGAGGGAATGGTTATTATTTTTTGTTATACTATTATGATGCTTTATACGCTATATGCATTTCAAAATGCCGAGTGCTACAAATATATTATCTATAGCTTAGGACTACTTGTTATTATCAGCACTATAATAGGTATTTCACAATATATGGGTATGGACCTATTAGTATCTAATATAGGAAAGCAGCTTATCATACCTAATGAATTTGCCGAAATAAGAGAACGATTAATGACAAATATTCAAAAGGCTAGGGTTACAGCAACCATGTATAATCCCAACTATATAGGAAGTTTTACAGCCATGATGATTCCTCTATTTATGACTCTTGCTTTTTTTGTGAAAGGAAAAATAGAAAAAATATTTCTTAGTATTATCGCTTTAAGTAGTTTATCTTTACTTTTCGGGAGTGGTTCAAGAGCTGGTATTCTAGGAACAATAGGTGCGATTATTTTATTAGGAGTCATTTTCCTAAAAAAAGCATGGAGTAAAAAGCGGTTGATTTTCCCTATTTTAATAGGGATACTGACAATAGTAGTAGGGCTTGGTATTGCTACCAAAGGAATTATGCTTTATAAAACAACAAGTCTTTTAGCAGATAGCCTTCAGATATTTAAGCCGGTAAATAATGATGTTGACTATAGAGATTACCTTCCTATCCGAGATCTTATTATAAGTGAGGGTAAGCTTATAATTATTACCCAAGAAGAAAAACTTACTTTAGAAAGTACGCCAGAAGGTATTAGTTTTACAGATAAAAAAGAAAATGAAGTTGAGTATCAATTAGAAAAGAATATCTATTTTACACAGGATAGTAGATTTATAGACTTAAAGTTTGAAGCGTTTTTTAAAGCAGATGATACATCAAAGTTATCAGGAATTGGACTTGTCTATAAGAATAGAGGCTTATTTGCTTTTCAAATAACAGATCAGGAAGGTATTTACTTAGTAGATAGTTTTACCCAACAAAAAACAGAAATAGATTTTCCAGAGACACTTGGATTCAAAGGAAAGGAAAAAATAGGCTCGTCAAGAGGTTACCTTTGGTCAAGGAGTTTGCCGATGATCAAAAATACATTCTTTATAGGTCATGGACCAGATACTTATGTACTAGAGTTTCCACAGCAAGATTATTTAGGTAAATATTATGCACTTGGGGATCCTAATAAAGTAGTAGATAAACCTCATAATCTATATCTTCAAATGGCCATTAACCAGGGGGGGATAGCGTTAGCGAGTTTTATTTCACTGATGTTGATATACATTATTAATAGCTTTAAAATGTATGCATTAAAGGTATATTACAAAAAAGAAGAAATTATAGGTATAGCTACTCTGGCATCTATAGTAGGTTATTTGATAGCAGGAGTATTTAATGACTCAGTTGTATCTGTGGCGCCTATATTTTGGATACTCTTAGGAATGGGAATAGCTATCAATTATATAAATGTTCATGATAAAGTAGAAGTATAAGACAGGAAAGCATTAATTAAATATTAACTGTATCCTAGAAAGTAGACGGATGAAAAAATAAAATTTGTGTTGTTAAGGTCTGATTTGGATGCATTCTATTCGAGTCAGACCTTTTAGGTTTCCTGTAAACAAAATCTTTAGGAGTGTAAATAATTTTGTGGTGCGACTTGGAAGTTGCTTGTAGTTTAATAGGTGGAAATCCTATCTGATAAATCTTTAGTCAAGAAACCAGTAGCGAGTTTAGGAGCGTTTTTGGCAACAAATAGTGTTTAAGCGTAAACCGTTGGTAATAGACCTAAATGTGACTGAGCTTCGTAAGTTTTACATAATTAACAGGGTAAGTAAGGCACAAACTGGAAAAGTAATACTCTATTATTCGATAATGGCAAGGGTGACAGGGCCTCTTTAGAGTCGAGGAGGCAAATTTGTCATAAATTATGATAAAATTATAATAAAACTTTATTGTGCGAGGTAGAAATATTATGTCTAAAGAAAGTAAACAAAGAAGGCAGGAAAAATCAGAGGAAAGAATAAATAATATACTGCTTATTCCAATTGCGCTCATGCTTACATTAGTTCCTCTAATTGTAAGGATGAAGATAATAGTTCCAAGTGAAGCTGTACAAAGTGTATTTAGAAAGTCACAAATTGTAGATTTTTTTGCTCAAGAAAAAGCTATGATGATTATTCTCATCACCGGTATTATGATTGTGATGCTTTTTTTCTTGTTTGACAAAAGTAAGATAAAAAAAGATAATTACATATTGTTTTACTCTATTGGCACTGGCATATTCTTATTATTTTCTATTCTTTCCACTATTTTTTCAGAATACAAATATATAGCGTTATGGGGAGTACCTGATAGAAATGAAGGTATGGTGGTTACGTTATGTTACGTACTTATCATGTTCTATACCCTCTATGGCTTTAATAAGCCTGTCCACTATAAATATATATTGATACCACTGGGGATTGTAACAGGTATTTTAACTATTATAGGATTGTCACAGTGGATTGGTAAAGACCTTATGATTCATACTGAGATAGGAAGAGCGCTTATTGTGCCTGAAAAATATGCACACTTAAGAGAAGCATTAGGAACCAAGATAGGGAGTAAAACAGCTTATGGGACTTTTTCGAACCCAAACTATTTGGGGAGTTTTGTTGCCTTGGTGTTCCCGATCTTTTTCGTTTCAATATTTTTTGTGAAAGATTGGATAAAACAATTTTTATTCACATTGCTTGCCTTTTGTAATATATTTTTGGTAGTTGCTAGTGGGTCGAGAGCGGGAATGATAGGATGTGCACTAGCGGTACTAATGGCATTGTTTATATTTGGCAGGATTGCCATTAAGAAGTGGTTTATTACTATATCAACTATTTTGGCAGGGGTGGTTATCTTGGTTGGGGTAAATCAAGCAAGCGGTGGAAAATTTGTACTACAGATTCAAAGGTTAATGAGAGATATAGAAGTTATTATTACTCCGGAAGATCAACTAACTATCTATAAAAACAAATTACATGTAAGGGAAATAAGAAGTGAAGATGGAAAAGTAGTTATTGTAATGCAAAATAATGCACTTGCGATCACATCGTTACAAGGGGAGCTTGGGTTTTATGATCAAGAGGAGAAGCCAGTTGAATATGAGGAGACAGAAAAGGTCTATAGCACAAAAGATGATAGGTTTGCTTCTCTTACATTCGAAAAAATTTTTACAAGTAAGGAGAATACACGGGTAGCGGGTGTTGCACTTTGTATAGATAATAAACAGGTTATCCCTATTAAAGTAGATTCTATACAAGGCGTATATCCAATAGATAGCTACACACAAAAGGAAATAAAGATAATGGATGCCCCTGTTATTGGATTTAAAGGAAAAGAAAGAAGTGGTTCTGGAAGAGGTTATATATGGAGTAGAAGTATTCCTATACTTATAGATAGTTTAATTATTGGTAAGGGAGTAGATACTTTTGTGATGTATTTTCCTCAGAATGACTATATTTCAAAATTCTATGCATTGTATGATGCTAATATAATCGTAGACAAACCTCATAACATGTATCTGCAAATAGGGATTAACAATGGAGGAGTAGCTCTGATTGTATATCTCATTCTTATTATAGGATATATCGCACAAAGCATGGGATTATATACTTGGAAAAGCAGATATGCTTCTATAGAATTAACAGGGATAGCTACGTTTTTGGGTATAATGGGCTATTTAGTGACGGGAGTATTTAATGACTCGGTAGTAGGAATAGCATTTATATCTTGGATATTACTAGGAACTGGTATAAGCATTAATTATTTAGTAAGTCACCAAGTAACAAAAGAAATAGAAACATAATTTTTTTAGAGCAATAAAAAGGTGTAGTAGCAGTTGGGGTAGACTTGCTATTACACCTTTTTAGTTAGAACTATACAATGGCTTACATAGCGGTATCATAAGGTTTAGATTTTTCTGTAGAAGCTAGGGGCATTTTATAAGTTGGTACAATACTACCAATGCATGCTTTAAGTGTTTCTTTATCATATATACTATGTAGTAATAGATCTAGTTGTTTATTAAGTTCTTCAAAGGATAAATCAAGGGGGTGAGCTACAAAGATTTTATCACAACCTGTTTTTTGGAGGCCTTCTTCATCCATCAAAAGTTCTTCATAAAGTTTTTCACCTGGTCTAAGTCCTGTTATTTTAATCTCGATATCTTTGCCTACAGATAGGCCGGATAATTTAATAAAGTTCTTAGCTAAATCTAATATCTTAACAGGTTCACCCATATCTAATACAAAGATTTCACCACCCTTAGCAAAGCTCATAGCTTGCAGGATCAGTCTCGCGGCTTCGGGGATGGTCATAAAGTATCTGATAATCTCTGCGTGGGTTACTGTAAGAGGCCCTCCGGCTTCCAGTTGTCTTTTGAAAAGAGGAATAACACTACCATTGCTGCCAAGTACATTGCCAAATCTTACGGCAGCAAACTCAGTATCAGAAGGTTCTTTGCTAAGAGACTGTATGATCATCTCACAGATGCGTTTAGTGGCACCCATCACATTAGTTGGATTAACAGCTTTATCTGTAGAAATAAGAATAAATTTTTTAACCTTAAGCTCTTTGGCAAGCAGTGCGGTATTTAGGGTGCCAAACACATTATTTTTAACAGCCTCTTCAGGATTAGCCTCCATAAGCGGTACATGTTTATGAGCAGCAGCATGAAAGATAATATTCGGAGTGTATTTTTCTATGACTTGCCTTAGCTTAGCTGCATCACGTACTGAACCAATGATAACCTCTAAGGACAAGGGACTTATTCCTCTTTGCAGCAGTTCGTTTTGAAGATCATAAGCATTATTTTCGTAAATATCAAAAATTATAAGTTTTTTAGGACTAAAACACATAATCTGTCTGCAAAGTTCAGAACCTATAGATCCGCCACCGCCTGTTACAAGGATGATATTATCTTTTAGATAGTTAGCAACACCAGTAGCGTCTAAGTCGATTTCTTCTCTTCCTAGGAGATCTTCTATATTTACAGGTCTAATATTTTTGATGCCAAGAGAGGCTTCGACAGCTTTAGTAAGAGGGGGGGCAATCTTGAGTTTACAGTTTGTAGTATTACATATTTTCAAAATCTGTGAAATGCGTTTTCTAGAAGCTGAAGGAATGGCGATAATAATTTCATCGATCAGCCATTTGGTCACTAATGTTGGTATATCTTCAATAGTTCCCCTAACAGGCACACCGTGGATACTTGAGTGGTGTTTACGTGTGTCATCATCTACAGCAAGGACTACATCGTTTGTACTGTTAAATTCTTTCTGGAGTTCTTTGATAAGGACAGAACTAGCTTCGCCAGCGCCTATAATCATAATGCGTCTTTTGTGTACATCTGTTTCTTTATTAAATAGCATCTTCAGTGAAAATTCATCATGTTTCAGCAGACGATAGAGGATACGAATGCTTATACGAGAGCCAGCCATAAAGATGAGTATAATGAGAAGATAGATAATATAAACAGAACGAGGCAAAAGATGTCCTGTCATGACCCCAAAACCTAAGCAACCCAAACTTCCTATAAGTACAGCTATCCCTAATTGAATAAGTTCTTTAGTGCTTGTATACTGCCAAAGAATATTATAAATCTTAAATAGTATAAATACTGCAACCTGTATTAGTGGGATAATGAGTATACTGTTTTTATAAGCCGTCCAAAAGTTAGGGGGAATTTCAAATTCTAGTCTTAGCCATAAGGCGAGGAAAAAGGCAAGATTAATAAGAATGGCATCTATTAACATTAAAAGAATTTTGTAACGTTTCATGAATAAAGTCATCTCCGATTCTATATAAAATAAATATCCTTTAAATTTTATCATAATAAAGGTAATAAAAAAAGTAAAAAACCAAACTTAATCGTTTGGTAACTTTTTAAGGTGGTTTTTTGTGGGAAATCTTAAAAAAAGGGCATGTACTGTAAATATTATGCTATAATTAGGCTAAGACAACACGAGATTGATGAGGAATATGTAAAAAAGTTGACACAACATATTATGAAGTTATATACTAATGCTGTTCAAAGAATGAACAGTGGAGGAAAATAGTATATGGATAAAGAATATGTCATACTTCATGCGATTGAGCAAGATCAAAATATTACACAGAGAGAACTATCTTCTAAAACACAGATTTCTTTAGGAAGTGTCAATTTGTTGGTTAATAAAATGGTGAAGGAAGGTCTGATAAAAATCAATCAGATTCCTATGAATAGAGTAGCTTATATGCTTACGCCTAAAGGTATGCTTGAAAAAATAAATAAAACAAGTACTTATATCAAATATCACTATAATTATATTAATGAAACAAAAGAAAAAATACGTGAACAGATTATCGAGTTAACTACAGAGAAGCAAAAGCTTTATATCGTGCTAGAGGGTGATGAAATAAGTGAACTTGTTAAATTTGCCACTAGTGATATGAAAGATATACATTACATAGAGTCAAGAGATGATATTGGGATTTTCTTAAATAGTATAAAAGAAGATTTTAAAGAAAGAAAGATTGCTGTGCTAAATACGGAAACATTTGAGACTCTTAAGGGATTTTCAAATATCATTAACTTACTGGAGAAAATATGAATAAAATGTAAAGAATTTTTAATTCCTTCTTATATATGAATAGAATACCTTCAAAATATAATTTTGAGGTGAGTGATTGATGGAGTATAAGAAAAAATGCATAGTAGAGGATAAAGGCTTTGCATTGATTGTGAAGGTAGTTTGTCGGATGAAGTAGAAGAGGAAGAAATTTCATTTTTATGATTGAATGGTAATATAAAAGAAGTATGTAGATGTACAAGTTTTCAAGGAGAGAGGTTTTGAAAATGGCAGATAAGATTTGGCTTTCATCCCCACACATGAGCGATGAAGGATATGAAATGCAATATGTACAGCAAGCTTTTGATACGAATTGGATCGCGCCTCTTGGGCCAAATGTGAATGAGTTTGAAAGGGAATTAGCGACTAAGGTTGGAGCTGAACATGCGGCTGCTTTAACTTCTGGAACAGGAGCTATTCACTTGGCGCTTCGAGCTGCTGGAGTAGGTGAGGGTGATATCGTATTCTGCCAGAGCCTTACTTTTTCTGCTACAGCCAATCCGATTATCTACCAGAATGCTACTCCTGTCTTTATAGATAGTGATTATGAAACATGGAATATGGACGCATCAGCATTAGAAGCGGCCTTCGAAAAGTATGGTGATAAGGTGAAGGCTGTTTTAGTTGTACATCTATATGGCCTGTCAGCTGATATGGATAGGATCATGGATATCTGTAGTAAGTATGATGTAACAGTCATTGAAGATGCTGCAGAGTCATTAGGAGCTTATTATAAAGGAAAACATACTGGAACCTTTGGTAAGTTTGGGGTTTTCAGTTTTAACGGAAACAAGATCATCACTACTTCAGGTGGCGGGATGCTTGTTTCTGATGATGAAGAGAAGATCAAGAAAGTTAGATTCTGGTCTACTCAAAGTAGAGATGCAGCAAGGCACTATCAGCATAGCGAATTGGGGTTCAATTACCGTATGAGCAATGTCGTTGCTGGAATAGGTAGAGGCCAGCTTAAAGTATTAGACCAGAGAGTTGCTAAGAAGAAATATATCTTTGAATATTACAAGAGAGAACTTGGTGAACTTGGTGGTGTAGACTTCATGCCAATCAATGACTGGAATGAGCCGAATTACTGGTTAAGTGTCATGACGTTGAAAGGTAAAGTAAGACCTCTTGATGTTATGGAGGCATTAGAGAAAGAGAACATTGAATCAAGACCTGTGTGGAAGCCAATGCACATGCAGCCGTTCTTTGCTGAGTATGATTATATAGGTTCAGATGTAAGTGAAAAGCTGTTTGAAAATGGTGTGTGCTTGCCTAGTGACACTAAGATGACTGATGAGGATCTTGAGAGAATTTGTGGAATTATAAAGGGACTGTGGTCTTAAGAAAAAGTAGGTGCTAATAGATGCAGAGTGAAGTTAAATCAGTTAGTGAAGTAAATTGGAATACAGCTAAACCTTCAAAAGCTTTATATAGAAGATTTCTCAAAAGACCAATGGACTTCATTTTGTCTTTGATGGCAATTATCTTTTTAAGTCCGGTGTTTATAACTGTTGGTGTATTAGTAAGAGTTAAGCTCGGTAGTCCTGTATTGTTTAAGCAGAAAAGACCTGGGCTTAATGAGAAGATATTCACTATGTATAAGTTCAGAACAATGACAGATGAGAAGAACAAAAACGGTGAGCTGCTTCCAGACTCAGTGAGGCTTACTAAGTTTGGTAGTATGCTGAGATCAACTTCTTTAGATGAACTGCCTGAGCTATTCAATATTCTTAAAGGGGATATGAGTATTGTGGGGCCGAGGCCATTACTGGTTCAGTATTTGGAACTATATAACGAACATCAGAAGAGAAGACATGAAGTGAGACCTGGTCTTTCAGGACATGCTCAAGTCAACGGGCGTAATGCTATAAGCTGGGAAGACAAGTTTAATCTTGATGTAGAGTATATAGATAATATAAGTTTTATACGAGACTGGAAAATAATCTTTTTTACTATAAAGAAGGTATTTGTTAAGGAAGGCATCAGTTCAGATACGTCCGTTACAATGGAACCATTTAGAGGAAGTAAAGTTGACAGTTAAAAGAAGAGTAATCATACATGTATTATTTCAGAGAGGAATGTACCGATTATGAAAGACAAGCTAATCATTATTGGTGCCAGTGGACATGGAAAGGTTATTGCTGACATCGCAATAAAAATGAATAAGTGGAAAAGCATCACATTCCTCGATGATGACGAGTCTATTAAGACATCTATGGGGTTAGAAGTCATCGGTAAGACTGCTGATGCTTTTACATATAAAGATGAAGCTGATTTCTTTGTTGCTATTGGAAACAATGCGATAAGGGAGAAGGTTCAAGAGATATTAATTGAACAAGGGTTAAGTGTAATAAGTTTAATTCATCCTAGTGTGGTGATTGGCACTGATGTAGAGATCGGGATTGGGACAGCAGTAATGGCAGGAGTTGTTATAAATAGTTCTACTAGAATCGGTAAGAGCTGCATTATCAATACAAGTTCTAGCTTGGATCATGACACTATTATTGAAGATTATGTGCATATTTCTCCTGGAGTTAGGATTGCAGGGAGTGTGACCATAGGTAAAGGTACATGGTTAGGCATAGGAAGTGTTGTAAGCAATAATGTGAACATCTTCAGCGGTTGCAAAGTAGGTGCAGGAGCTGTGGTGGTTAAGGATATTATTGAACCGGGGACATATGTTGGGGTTCCGGTGAGGAGAGTTGATAGATGAAAGTTCTAGTATTATCAAATTTCGGAATGGGCTTATATAAATTCAGAAAAGAGTTACTCCAAGAGTTAATCAAACAGGGACATGAGGTGGTTTTATCCTTACCAAATAATGAATATGTTCCATTACTCGAAAACTTAGGTTGTGAATATATTGAATCAAATGTAGATAGAAGAGGGACAAATCCCTTATCTGATATGAAGTTGTTGCTTTCTTATATAAAGATCATAAACAAAATCAAACCGGATATTGTTCTAACTTATACAATTAAGCCTAATGTGTATGGCGGTATCGCCTGTAGAATAACCAAAACACCGTACTTACCAAACATAACAGGTTTAGGAACTGCAGTGGAAAATGAAGGGTTAATGCAAAAAATTACTCTTAATCTATACAAAATAGCATTAAAAAATGCGGAGTGTATATTTTTTCAAAATGAGCCGAACAGGCAATTTTTTATTGACAGAGGAATTATTAAGAATAAATCAAAGGTAATACCTGGTTCAGGGGTGAACTTAGAGCAACAACGTTTTGAAGAGTATCCGAATGATAAAGAGAATATCCGCCTTTTATTTATAGGTAGAATAATGAAGGCGAAAGGTATAGATGAATTACTTGAGGCTGCAAAACGAATAAAAGAAAGTCATAAATCTGTAGAATTTCATTTT
Organism: Cellulosilyticum sp. I15G10I2; assembly: GCF_900095725.1. Taxonomy (NCBI): domain Bacteria; kingdom Bacillati; phylum Bacillota; class Clostridia; order Lachnospirales; family Cellulosilyticaceae; genus Cellulosilyticum; species Cellulosilyticum sp. I15G10I2. Next base: position 536,233 of record NZ_FMMP01000009.1, on the reverse strand, counting down.
GTAGGATTTTGTGAAGAAGGATATTCAGAAGAACTCAGAGAGTTAAATGACTTAGGAATAATATTTTATCATGGTCAACAAGATGATGTACATAAGTTTATAAAAGATTCACATGCCGCAATTCTGCCTTCATATCATGAAGGAACATCTAATGTTTTGCTAGAATCCGCTTCTACGGGTAGGCCAATTTTGGCTTCGAATGTGACGGGATGTAAAGAAACGTTTGATGATGGTGTTAGTGGAATTGGATTTGAAGTTAAAAGTGTTAAGGCTCTTATTAGTGCCATTCAAAAATTCCTCGATTTACCTCATGAGAATAAGAAGCAAATGGGTATAGCTGGGCGAAAGAAAATGGAACAAGAGTATGATAGAAAAATTGTCATAAACGCTTACTTAGAACAAATCAGTAGATGAAGGAGTATTCAAAATGAACTTATATGAAAAAATCAAAAACAGAGAAGAGAAGATTTCACTTGTAGGCCTCGGTTATGTTGGGATGCCAATAGCAGTGGCCTTTGCCAAGAAAGCTGACGTTATAGGATTTGATATTAGCCAAGAAAAAGTTGAGTTATACAAAAAGGGAATCGATCCAACTAAAGAGGTTGGAGATGATGTAATAAAAGACACAACAGTAGAATTCACAGCAGATGAGAACAAACTTGAAGAAGCTAAGTTTCATATTGTTGCAGTTCCTACTCCTGTAAATGCAGATCATACCCCTGATTTAAAGCCCGTTGAATCAGCAAGTAGAACAGTTGGACGAAATCTGACTAAGGGATCCATTGTTGTATTCGAATCTACTGTTTACCCAGGGGTTACAGAAGAAATCTGTATTCCAATTCTTGAGAAAGAATCAGGAATGAAATGTGGAGAAGATTTCAAAGTAGGCTATTCACCTGAGCGAATCAATCCTGGTGATAAAGTACATAGACTTGAGACGATAGTAAAAGTTGTATCCGGAAGGGATGAAGAATCTTTGGATACTATCGCTAAAGTGTATGAGCTAGTAGTGGATGCTGGAGTACATAGAGCGGAATCAATTAAAGTAGCTGAAGCAGCTAAAGTTATTGAAAACTCTCAAAGAGATATCAATATTGCATTTATGAATGAGCTTTCTATCATCTTTAATAAGATGGGCATTGATACACAGGCTGTTCTAAAAGCTGCAGGAACGAAGTGGAATTTCCTTAATTTCCATCCGGGTCTTGTTGGAGGACACTGTATTGGTGTAGATCCATATTACCTTACCTATAAAGCTGAGCAGCTAGGATACCATTCACAAATCATTCTTTCTGGTAGAAGAATCAATGATGATATGGGGAAATATGTGGTTGAAAATTTGATAAAAAACCTTATAAAAGCAGATGTGCCAGTAAAAGATGCAAAAGTCGCCATTCTAGGTTTTACGTTTAAAGAAAACTGCCCTGATACTAGAAATACAAGGGTTATTGATATTGTTAATGAGCTTGAAGAATATGGAATTAATCCGATGATTGCAGATCCGGAAGCTGATGCTGAGGAAGCAAAACACGAATATGGAATTGCTTTTGATTCAATAGAAGACATCAAAGGGATGGATGCAATTGTTGTAGCTGTTGGGCATGATCAATTCTTGAGTTTAAGTCAACAAAACTTCAATAAGATGTATAAAGAAGGATCTAATGTAAATAAAGTGTTACTTGATATTAAAGGAATACTAGATAGAAAAGAGTATGAAGCCTCAGGATATAAGTATTGGAGACTTTAAGGAAAGGTAGTGCATATCATGGGATATGAAAATATTAAATTTGAAAAAGATAGTGTATTTCTCGTGACAGGTGGAGCGGGTTTCATTGGTTCCAACCTGTGTGAGGTGTTATTAAGTAAAGGTTATAAGGTTAGATGTCTAGATGATCTTTCTAATGGTAAACAAGCCAATGTTGACCTATTTATTAATAACCCAAATTATACATTTATTAAAGGTGATATAAGAGATATGGATACATGCATGAAGGCTTGTAAAGGCGTAGATTATGTCTTAAATCAAGCAGCATGGGGCAGCGTTCCAAGAAGTATTGAAATGCCATTACTTTATGAAGAAATCAATATTAAAGGAACACTAAACATGATGGCGGCAGCTAGACAAACCGGGGTGAAGAAGTTTGTCTACGCTTCCAGCTCATCTGTTTATGGAGATGAACCAAACCTTCCGAAACAAGAAGGCAGAGAAGGCAATCTACTTTCACCATATGCGTTAACTAAAATGGTTGATGAAGAGTATGGTAAGCTATATTCAAAACTTTATGGGTTAGATACTTATGGGTTAAGATACTTCAATGTGTTTGGAAAAAGACAAGATCCAAGTGGAGCTTATGCTGCTGTAATTCCAAAGTTCATAAAGCAACTCTTAAATGATGAACAGCCAACTATAAATGGTGATGGGAAACAAAGTAGAGATTTTACTTACATTGAGAATGTAATCGAAGCAAATCTGAAAGCTTGCAAGGCATCATCTGAAGTTGCCGGAGAAGCATTCAATATCGCTTACGGTGGAAGAGAGTATTTGATAGATGTTTATAGTTCACTCTGTAAAGCACTTGGAAAAGATATTAAGCCAATCTTTGGATCTGATAGAAAAGGCGATATAAAGCATAGTAATGCTGATATCAGCAAAGCTAAAGAGATGTTAGGATATAATCCAAGCTGGAGTTTTGAAAGAGGAATTGAAGCAGCTATAGAATGGTATAAGGAGAATTTGTAATATGTCAAAAGGTACAATTCTATACGTCGGTGGTTTTGAACTGCCGGATAAAAATGCAGCAGCTCATAGGGTGCTTAGTAATGGGAAAGCCATGAGAGAGTTAGGTTACGATGTAGTATTTGTTGATGTCGATAAAACTTTGAGGTTTGATACAGATATTTCAACAACTTTAAGAAATATCCAAGGTTTTGACTGCTGGTCAGTACCTTACCCAGAAAAAATCAAAGACTGGTTAAGTTTTTTAACCTGTATTAGTTTTATTAAAATAATTGAAAATAAATACAAAGATATTAAAGCCATTACAGCCTACAATTATCCATCAATAGCATTGTATAATCTTAAAAAATATAGTGCTAAACATGATATTAAAATCTTAGCTGATTGTACAGAGTGGTACAGTACAAAAGGTACAAATTTCTTATTCATGCTTATAAAAGGAATTGATTCATTTTTAAGAATGAGAATTATTCAAAAGAGATTAGATGGGTTGATTGTTATAAGTACATATTTGGAAAATTACTATAAAAACAATAGAAATGTTTTACGGGTTCCTCCCTTGGTAGACATTAATGAAGCGAAATGGGATGTCTATCAAAGAAATACTACTAATGATAAATTAAAATTCTCATACTCAGGTAGTCCTGGGAAGAATAAAGATAAAATTAACAAACTAGTTGAGGTTTTATACTCACTAAAGGAATATAAGAATTATGAATTAAAAATAATAGGACTTACTGTTGATGGTTATCTTGATTATTATCCTGAACATAAAGAAATGCTACTCGCTTTAGGTAACCGGATTGTTTTTATGGGGCGTCTGTCACACCAAAAGAGTATTGATGAAGTAAAGCAAAGCGATTTTAGTATTTTTATAAGAGAAAGAAATCGGCTAACAAACGCAGGTTTCCCAACAAAATTTGTAGAGAGCATCAGCTGTGGAATCCCTGTAATTACAACAAAAACTAGTGATTTAGAGATGTATTTGCTGGATGATTTCAATGGATTTTATTTAGATGAGGATATTAGTGAGTCAATTAGTAAGATTAAAGAAATATTACAATTAACTAGAGATGAAGTGTCAAGACTCAAGATAAACTGTGTTAATAGTTTGGAGTTTAACTTTAAAAGTTATGTAGGTAATTTCGATGATTTTTTCAAAAAAATAATGTAATACAGCAAATTTTAGGAGTGAAAAAATGAAATCATTACCGATCAAAATGTTTACAATTTATATATTAACAACTTTATTTTTGAGTTTTTTTGGCCCTATGAAATACTATAATTATGATAAATTATTAGTTTTTTTATATGTCACTGGTTTTCTATTTTGCTTATATTTGGGATATACCATTGCAAATAGATACAAGGTAGTTTTAAAGAAGAAACCACAACTTTCGAATGATGCGACCATGATTATTGCTCTTAAGAACCAAAAGAAAATAACAAAGTTTGTTAGAGTAACAATACTAATTGCTTTTTTCTCGATTTTTTTAGAATTTTTAGAGATACTAATAAAAAATCCATCAGCCTTTTCTTTATCTAATATGGCTGGTAATTATTTTGAGATAAATTTAGAAAATAGAAGTTCATTTTATTCTATTCCAATTCTTTTTAGGTTCCTCACAGGTTTTTTTAGAAACGCATCAATAATTTTAGGGGTTTATTATTGGAGAAATTTAAAAAGGAATTATAAACTTATCTTGTTAATGTATTTTATGTTATTGGTAATAGTAAACATGCTTGCATATGGAACACAAAAATTTCTTGGTGATTTAGTGATTTTTACAGTAATTGTTTTATCTATTAGGATGATGGATTCTGACAAGAAACGAGCATTTAAAATTATTAAATACAGTATAATTCTAGTACTTATATTAATATTAACTTTTACATTTATCCAATCTCAAAGATACGCTCTTCTAGGAGTAACTGTTGAAAACTATGGTATCAGATCAGGGGGACAACTATATTTTGACACTAATCATTTTATTTTCAAGATTCTAGGTAACGAGTTTGGGTTAGGGTTGGCAATTTTATTGACAGGATATTTATCATCAGGATATTATGGTTTATCGTTGTGCTTCAAATTGCCATTTGAATGGACTTACGGAATTGGAAATTCCTATTTTATGTCCAAGTTAATATCTGTACTATTTAATACTTCAGAAATTTATGACAGGACTTATTTAAATCGAATGACAGAGGTTTTTGGAAGAAATGGTTTGAGAACATGGAATACTATATTTCCGTGGTTAGCATCGGATTTTACCTTTTTAGGAGCACTCTTGATATTTATTTTTGTAGGGTATATTTGGCAAACTGCCTGGTTAGAAATTATAAAATATAGAAATCCAGTTTCCATATTATTATTTTCAATATTATCTTTGGGATTAGTTTTTGTACCAGCAAACAACCAGCTATTTAATTCAATTGATACTTTTATTTCAACAATTACAATGATTTTGTTTTGGTTATTTTATCATAAGAAATATAATTATAAAGCATTGTAAAAAGAATGTGCAATCTAATTAAGATAGGAGTAGGCATCATATGTTTAAAGGAAAGACTTTACTTATTACAGGTGGAACAGGATCTTTTGGAAATGCAGTTATGAAAAGATTCTTAAATACAGATATTAAAGAGATTCGGATCTTTTCTCGCGATGAGAAGAAACAAGATGATATGAGAAAACTTTATAAGAATGATAAACTGAAGTTTTATATAGGTGATGTCAGGGATCTTTCTAGCGTTAAAAACGCCATGCATGGAGTTGACTATATCTTTCATGCAGCTGCTCTTAAGCAGGTTCCCTCTTGCGAGTTTTTTCCGTTAGAAGCTGTAAAGACGAATGTATTAGGAACGGATAATGTACTTACTAGTGCTATTGAGATGGGAGTTAAAAAGGTCATTTGCCTTTCTACTGATAAGGCGGCTTATCCAATAAACGCCATGGGAATCTCTAAAGCTATGATGGAGAAAGTATTTGTGGCAAAAGCAAAGACTGTTGATCCAGACAGAACCCTTATTTGTGGTACTAGGTATGGTAATGTGATGGCTTCTAGAGGTTCGGTTATTCCACTGTTTATTAATCAGATTAAGAGCGGACAACCACTGACAGTAACTGATCCGAATATGACGAGATTCCTGATGAGTCTTGAAGAAGCTGTAGAGCTTGTTGTGTTTGCTTTTCAAAATGCTGAAGCTGGAGACATTATGGTTCAAAAGTCGCCAGCATCAACTATCGGGGACTTAGCGCAAGCGGTTAAAGAGCTCTTTAATGCAGATAATGAAATCAAAGTAATCGGTACTCGTCATGGTGAGAAGCTCTACGAGACACTTTTAACTAAAGAAGAACATGTTGTGGCAAAAGACATGGGTGGATTCTATCGTGTACCGGCTGACAAGAGAGAATTAAACTATGATAAATACTTTGTTGAAGGAGATCAAAAACTTTCATCTGAAGACGAGTACAACTCACACAACACAGAAAGGCTTAATATTGAGCAGATTAAAGAAAAGTTATTACAGCTTGATTATGTAAGGGAACAATTGGAAAGTTGGGATAAATAATGAATATCATAGTTACTGGGGCAAAAGGCTTCATAGGAAAAAACTTAATAGCAGAATTGAGAAATAGAAAATATGAGGATATTTTTGAGTTTGATAAAGAAACGGATCCTAGTTTACTAGACGATAATTGTAAAGAGGCTGACTTTGTATTTCATCTTGCAGGGGTAAACCGCCCCAAAGAACAATTTGAATTTATGGAGGGCAACTTTGGTTTCACCTCCGATTTACTAGATTCCCTTAAGAAACATAATAACACCTGCCCAGTGATGATTTCATCATCTATTCAGGCTGAGTTAGATAATCCTTATGGCAAAAGTAAGAAGGCAGGGGAAGAACTTCTGTTTACTTACGGTAAAAATACGGGAGCCAAAGTTCTTGTGTATAGATTCCCTAACATTTTCGGGAAATGGTGCAGACCAAATTACAACAGTGCAGTAGCTACTTTCTGTCATAATGTTGCTCATGCCTTACCTATTCAAGTAAATGATCCGAGCGCAGTAATGAATCTTGTTTATATAGATGATGTGGTTAATGAACTGATTAATGCACTAGAAGGAAATGAGAATAAAGTAGAACAATTCTGCGAAGTTCCTGTAGTACACGCGATAACACTTGGTGAAATAGTAGATTTAATATACTCATTCAAGGAGAGTAGAGAAAATAGATCAGTGCCAAACATGTCTGATGTATTTACTAAGAAACTTTACAGTACATATTTAAGTTACTTACCAGAAGATCAGTTTAGTTATGACTTAAAGATGAATGTGGATCAGAGAGGATCATTTACTGAATTTATAAAAACGCCTGATCGTGGTCAGGTTTCTGTTAATATCTCAAAACCTGGAATTACCAAGGGAAATCACTGGCATCACACGAAGAATGAGAAGTTTCTAGTTGTAAGCGGGAAAGGTGTTATTCGGTTTAGAAAAATAGATTCAGATGAATTACTAGAGTATTTCGTAAGTGGTGAAAAAATGGAAGTTGTTGACATACCAACAGGCTATACACACAACATAGAGAATCTTGGTGTTACAGATATGGTTACAATAATGTGGGCCAATGAGCCGTTTGACCCTGAAAAACCGGATACTTACTATTTGGAGGTATAATTGATGAAGAAATTAAAAGTCATGACAGTCGTTGGTACTAGGCCAGAAATAATCAGACTGTCAGCTGTGATAAATAAACTAGATGAATCTGAAGCTATTGATCATGTCCTTGTGCATACAGGGCAGAACTATGATTATGAACTAAATGAAGTATTCTTTAATGACTTCAACCTAAAGAAACCGGATTATTTCCTCAATGCTGCTACTGGAACAGCGGTAGAAACAATAGGGAATATTCTAGTAAAAATTGATCCTATTCTTGAAAAAGTAAAACCAGATGCATTTTTAGTACTTGGAGATACAAACAGCTGTTTGTGTGCAATAGCAGCGAAAAGAAGACACATTCCGATCTTCCACATGGAAGCCGGAAATAGATGCTTTGATCAGAGAGTGCCTGAAGAAACTAATAGAAAAATTGTTGATCATACAGCAGATATCAACCTAACGTATAGCGACATAGCTCGAGAATATCTTTTAAGAGAAGGTCTTCCTGCAGATAGAGTAATCAAAACTGGTAGCCCAATGTTCGAGGTTCTTAATTCAAGAAAAGAGGATATTGATAAGGCAGATATACTTGAAGAGTTAGGACTTGAAGTCGAGAAATACTTTGTAGTTTCAGCTCATAGAGAAGAGAATATCAGTTCTGAGCAGAACTTTATGGATCTAGTAGATAGCTTAAATACGATAGCGGAAAAATATCAGATGCCATTAATCGTGAGTACACATCCAAGAACAAGAAAAATGATTGAAGCTAAAGGTATTGAGTTCAACCCATTAGTTAAAACTATGAAGCCGCTTGGTTTTAATGCCTATGTGAAACTTCAAAAATATTCAAAGGCAGTTTTGAGTGATAGTGGAACAATAAGCGAAGAGACATCAATACTTGGTTTTAAAGCACTTAATATTAGGCAAGCTCATGAAAGACCTGAAGCAATGGAAGAAGCATCTGTGATGATGGTAGGACTTAAGAAAGAAAGAATTCTACAGGGACTAGAAATACTGGAAACACAGAAGAAAGATACATTAAGATTGGTGGCAGATTATAGTATGCCTAATGTATCAGACAAAGTGTTGAGGATAATTTTATCTTATACAGATTACGTGAATAGGGTTGTTTGGGGGAAATAGAATGCTGGGGGAATGATAAAACGAAAATGGAGATGATTCATATGCAAATCTGCATAAATATGGAACGAATTAAGGTTGAAAATTTAGTATGAAAAAAACAGCATTTATTATAGTACTAATTACATTGATATCAAAAATATTTGGTTTTTTAAGAGAAATTGTTTTATCTTATTATTATGGCGCAAGCACTATTAGCGATGCATATTTAATTGCTTATACTATTCCAGGTTTTATATTCTCTTTTATAGGCGTGGGGCTTGCAACAAGTTTCATCCCCTTGTATAGTAATATTGAAAAAGATAATGGGACAAGTGACGCTGATACCTTTACAAGTAATTTGTTATTAATTTTGCTTACGATTAGTAGTATACTTGTAGTATTTATGTATATTTTTGCATACCCAGCTGTTAAAGCATTTGCTATGGGATTTGATAAAGAAACATTAGAATTAGCGGTTATGTTCACAAGGATATCAATGTTTGGGATTTTTCTTTCCGTATCGTTTCATTTATTATCAAGTTATTTGAATATAAAAGGCAACTATCATATACCAGCTTTTGCAGGAATCCCGAACAATATTGTTATAATTATTTCAATTTGGTTAAGTTCAACATTTGGGACAATTTTTTTACCGCTAGGAATTGTCGCGTCACTGATTTCACAACTATTTCTTGTTTTGATTTTTACTAAGAAGTTTAACTTTAAATTCAAACCAAATCAAATTCTCATGGATAAGAATTTAAGAAAGATCTTTTATTTATCGATACCTGTTATAATAGGTGTTTCAGTCAATCAGATAAATGTTCTGGTTGATAGGACATTAGCTTCTACTATTTCAGTTGGTGGAATATCTGCATTAAACTATGCGAATAGATTAAATACTTTTGTTCAAGGGATATTTGTTATGTCAATTGCTACTGTAATGTATCCTCTAATATCAAAATTAGTTGCAGCTGGAAATGTTAAGGGGTTAAAAAGTATAGTTTCTGAAATAATAACAAGTATAAATATTTTGATTATTCCAATTACTTTTGGCTCCATGTTGTTTGCACATCAAATAGTTGATCTGGTGTTTGGTAGAGGGGCGTTCGATTTGAATGCTACTAGTATGACAGCATCAGCACTTTTCTTTTATTCGTTAGGAATGATGGGATTCGGGCTTCGCGAAGTACTTTCTAGGGTTTTTTATGCTTCCCAAGATACGAAAACACCTATGGTTAATGCGGGCATTGGCATGGTTGTAAATATTATTCTTAATATTATATTATCACGTTATCTTGGTATTGGGGGTTTAGCACTAGCAACTTCTATAGCCGCGATATTTACTACGGCTCTTTTATTTATAAGCCTCAGAAAGAAAATAGGCCCATTCGGCATGAAGCAAATCAGCATTTCATTCCTAAAAATCCTATTTTCCTCATTAATTATGGGGGTATTAGCAAAACTTAGCTTCAATTACCTAAGGACTACTTTATCGCAGAACCTTTCGCTTGTACTGGCAATCGGAGTAGGTGCATTATCATATTTTGTGGTTATCTATTTTATGAAGATTGAAGATGTTGAAGTAATCGTTGGAGCGATTAAGAAAAAACTTGGAAGAGGAGCTGCTTAAATCAGACATTCATCTGATCAATCAAACACTATGGTGAATTGCGCTTATAATGATAAATCCCTAATCCCCCAGTCCCTATTTCACCTGAGCACTAGCTTCCGATCTCAACATTAGCCATATAACTGTGTAAGCTTGATTGGGTGATTCCAGCTGTGAGAAGGGTATTGGGTTATTCGGGGGATGAGCCGAATGATGCTCTTATGACTAAAGATACTTAGATTAGGCAGTCACATCTTTGCCAGAGCAGTTGCTTGCTTGATATCTTGGAAAACTAAATATGATTTACAATCCTGAGATGCGGCTATAATAGTGTTAGTATGATACAGGTGATTCCAGCTGTGAGAAGGTTATTAAGCAATTCTAGCAATTCCCCTAGGTGTTAGAATAGTTGTCATGGAGCTGTAAAAATAGTACAGTAAAACTATAACAATGTAAGGAGATACAACTACATGGCAAGCTATAGCAATGAATTCAAAGAAAAAATTGTTCTACGCATGTTACCCTAAAATAATGAATCACTGTCTAAGAAATCAAAAGAGACAGGTACTAGTTTTAAAACTTTAACTACCTGGAGAAACCAAGTTCGCACTTCGGGTCAAGCAGCTCCCTGTTGGAACTAAAGAAAGTGAACGTTGGAGCAGTCAGGATAAATTTTTGATTGTCATAGAGATAGCAAGTGTGAATGAAACAGAGCTTTCTAAGTACTGTCGTCAAAAGGGTCTCTATGTTGAACAAGTAAAGGAATGGAAAAACATCTGTATTCAAGCTAATGGCGTTGTCGCTGAGGAAGCTTCTCGTCTTAATAAAGAAGTTAAAATACGTGATAAAGAAATAAAATCTTTAGAGAAAGAACTTCAACGTAAAGAAAAGGCTTTAGCTGAAGCAGCTGCTATACTAGTGCTTAGAAAAAAGCTAAACACATTACTGGGGACAGACGACGAGGACGAATGACAGAACCAGAATTACGTGAAAAGGTGGTGGTGCTCATTAACGAAGCTGTTAAAAGCGGGGCACGTCTATCCATCGCTTGTGAAGAGGCTGCAATAAGTCAAAGAACCTATAAAAGGTGGATAACTTCATTTAATAAGAACAATAAGTATGTGGATAAAAGAACTATTACAGTTCGTCCAACGCCACATAATAAGTTAACTCCACAAGAAAAACAAGAAATTATCAACAATGTAAATATACCAGAATTCAGCAGTTTACCACCTAGCCAAATCGTACCCATCTTAGCTGATAGAGGTGTATATATTGCATCCGAATCGACTTTTTACCGAGTACTTAAAGAATGTAATGCACAACATCATCGTGGTCGCAGTAAGGAACCTGTTAAATGCCCTGTATCTACTCATGTAGCAAAAGCACCAAACCAAGTCTACACATGGAATATCACATACCTCAATGGGCCTATTAAAGGACGGCATTATTATTTATATATGATATCTGATCTTTTCAGCAGAAAAATTGTAGCATGGGAAGTTTGGGAGGTTGCTTCTGCTGAAAATGCAAGTGAGCTTATACGCAGGGCTATTATAGCTGAAAAACTAACCACTAGGGAACATCCATTGGTTCTACACTCTGATAATGGCAGCCCTATGAAAGGGGCCACTATGCTTGAAACCTTATTAACTTGGGGATAACACCTTCAAGAAGCCGTCCAAGAGTGAGCAATGATAACCCTTTTGCAGAAAGTCTATTCAAAACACTAAAGAATCGGTGTAATTATCAGCCAAAAGGATTTTCTTCGCTAGAAGAAGCCCGTAAATGGGTATATAATTTTGTGGAATGGTATAATAATAATCACCGTCATAGCGGTATAAGCTTCTTAACACCGAATCAACGTCACGCGTCTGATCATGGACTTAATGCACTCAAGAAAAGGGAGTTAGTCTGCAAATCAGCTAAACTTAAGCATCCAGAAAGGTGGACAACCACCACGAGAAATTGGTCTATTGAGGATAGAGTCTATTTGAACCCTGATAAGTCTGAAGAATCTGACACAAAGAAAGATCAAGGAGCAAATGCATCTTAAAAACCTATACTGCTTTGGACAACTAGCTTGACAACTTCTGGGAGTAGATATTGTTTACTTCCCTTACACTCAAGGCACTTCCTCAGCTAAATTGAGGGATGTACTAGATAAGATCATGAAAGGTGGATCTGTTTCTCCAAAATAAAATCATCAACTCTAACACAATTTTTATGAGAGAACAAACAAGAGAAAGGATGCACAACATGAAAGTGCTAATAACAGGCGGCAAGGGACAATTAGGCATAGAGCTACTAAGACAGTTGTATGAGAAAGAGGGTGCTTATAAGATTATGAGTACAAATCATGATACCCTAGATATTACAGATTTAGAAAAGGTAAAACAAGTGTTGCTATCTAAGCAGCCTGATATAGTGATTAATTGTGCAGCACATACAGCGGTTGACCGGTGTGAGCAGGATATAGAAGATGCTTATAGAGTAAATGCATTAGGTGCAAAACATTTAGCTATAGCATGTGAAGTGATAGGAGCTAAGCTTGTGCATATTTCTACGGATTATGTTTTTGAAGGAAATAATCCAGAGCCAAGACGTGAAGATGATAAGGCCGCTCCGCAAAGTATTTATGGAAGTAGTAAGCTTCTAGGTGAAGAGTATGTGAAAACCTTTTGCAAAAAGCATTTTATACTTCGCATAGACTGGCTTTATGGAGAGGGGAATAACTTTGTAAAAACGATGCTAAAGTTAGCCGAGACACATAAAGAGCTAAATGTAGTAGATGATCAGATAGGCAGTCCTACTTCAACCAAAGATCTGGCGGGGGTGATCATTGCCTTAATGCAGACAGCGTATTACGGAACTTATCATGCAACATGTGAAGGACAATGCTCGTGGCATGATTTTGCATGTATGATCTTTGCCCTTAAGCATATAGATATAAAAGTAAACCCTATAACAAGCAAGGAATTTGTAAGTCTTGCTAAAAGACCTCGTTTTAGTGTTCTTGATAATTTTATGCTTAAGCTTTATGGTCTAAATCACTTTAGACATTGGGAAGAGGCTTTAAGGGATTATCTTGAAAATGAGGAGGCATCCAGTGGGGAAATTTAAGTTTATCGAAACGCCCATTAGAGATTTATATGTTATAGAACCAACGGTTTTTGGAGACAGCCGAGGATATTTTATGGAAAGTTATTCAAAACGTGACTTTTTTGAAGCAGGACTTACAATGGAATTTGTTCAGGATAATGAAAGTAAGTCCAAAAAAGGTGTGCTTCGAGGACTGCATTTCCAAATGAAGCATACTCAAGGGAAGCTGGTGAGGGTTGTTAAAGGTGAAGTCTTTGATGTGGCTGTTGATTTAAGAGAGGGTTCTCCAAGCTTTGGGCAGTGGCATGGAGTTATGCTGGCAGAGGAGAATAAAAGGCAGTTGTATGTGCCGCAAGGTTTTGCCCATGGCTTTTTGGAAGTTTCCGATGTAGCTGTTTTTCAGTATAAATGTACAGATTATTATGCGCCGGAGTATGACGGCGGCATTGTGCGGAATGACCCTGATATAGGTATAAAGTGGCCTTTGGAAAAGGTTGATGAAGTCGTATTATCGGAAAAGGATAATTCACAGCAAAGCTTCAAAACGTTTAGGAGAAAAGAAAAACCTTTTATTTACAATTAAGAACAGGTTGCAAATGGGCATTTGAAATGATACACTTATAAAGGCTACATTAAGATTATAAGAGCAATAACTAAGGAGGAAAAAATGAGCGAAAATGAGTTGAACGTACAACATTATGAAGATGAAATTGACCTAAGAGAACTTATTTTGACTTTGTGGAAGCAAAAGCATGTCATCATAAGCACTACCCTTATAGCTACCATTTTGGCAGGATTATTCAGTGTGTTTATATTATCACCTGTTTATGATACACGATTAAATATCGTAATAAATATGCCTGAAATTTATAATACAAGGTATGGGGAATATAAACTGCCTATTACCACCAACGAGCAATATATTAATCTTATTAAAAGTAATGATGTGCTCATAAATACCATTTCACAGATGGGTTACAAGGCGTCAGAAGTATCAGTAGATGATTTAAGAAAGAAAATAGCTATAGGACAAGTAACTGCAAAGGCAGATGCCGTGCAAAATAGCTTTGACATAACAGTATCAGCAAGTACTCCTCAAGAATCATTAAAGCTTGCTCAAACATTATATGATAATTACATAGAATTCTTAAACGTGATGACCAAAGAAAGGGCTGTAGGATACTATTACAACAATTTCAATGTTGAGCTTAAAAAAATGCAAATTTCATTAAAGAGTAATCAAGAACTTTTGAAAAAGAATGAAGAGCTCCTTGCCCAAATACCACAGACGATTGATCAAAAAGAAGCCATAAAAGAAATTGCGTCAGGGTCAGCAAATACCAGTCATTTTGTAGTACTCGAAAACATTATTAATCCTAACTATACCAAAGTAGAGAATGATATCATACTCAATAAACAAACCATAAATGGTATAGAAGATTCTATAAGGATGCATAACGAATATTTAGCAGAGCTTGATAGTGAAAAACAGGCTATTACAAAATACTATGAAGATGGTAAGATTGGCCAGCTTGAATCAAGTTTAATAGGTGTAGTCAAAACCAGTGTCTACCTGCCTTCACCACCTGTAGCGCCAACTCAAAAGACAAGCCCGAGAAATGCACTAAATGTTGCCATTGGGATAGTACTTGGGGGCATGTTAGGAGTTATGATAGTGTTTGTAAGAGAATGGTTCAAAAAAGATTAAGAAAAAGGATGCAGAAGCAATCTGATAGGAGATTGCCCTTGCATCCTTTTTACATTGGCTCCGAAGAAAATAGTACCATTAATTGTAAGGTAAGCGTAAAATAACTCCAGACATCAAAGGTTCTGGAGCTATTTATTAGATTATTTTTTCTTACTATAACATTCTTGCGGAAGATTTGCCCAAGGAAGATACTTTTGCAGTACATCAGGATTTTTTTGAAAATCTACATTTGGCAGTTCCTCAAAAAGATATCGTAAATATTCAAAGGGATTTAGCCTGTTTTCTTTAGCTGTTTCGATAATACTATAAGTTATTGCACTAGCTTTTGCACCAAGGGGGGTATTTGCAAAAAGGAAGTTCTTTCTTCCTATAACAAAAGGCTTGATACTGCGTTCAGCTCTATTATTCGAAATTTCACATCTGCCGTCTAGTAAATAGTTCTGCAGATACTTCCATTGCCCTAAGCTATAATTTATCGCTTTTCCCAAAGCTGACTTTGGAAGCGCATTAACTGTTTTTAGCCACACTAAATAGGCGTCCCAAACTGGTTTTGCAAGCTCAAGGCGCTTCTCATATTTTTCTTCAATAGATAGTTCTTTTATCTCTTCTTCTATACGGAATAGTTTATCGCAATAACTCTTACCAATAAGCGCTTGTGATCCTAACTGTTCTGAACTCGGGATAGATTTAAGAGCTTCCTCAAATTTTCTTCTCGCATGAGCAAGGCACCCGCATATAATAATCATATTTGCAAGATTATGATAAGCATCATAACCGTCAGTATTATACTGATATCAAGATAATACAGATGGCTACGCTGGCTATGAAAAAGTAGAAGGTATCATCAGATGTGGGTGCTGGAGTCACCTTAGAAGATACTTTGTAGAAGCTATGCCCTCTAATGCTAACAAACTGTTAAAAGTCAGTAATGGAGAGCTAGGCCGTGACTATTGCAATAAACTCTTTAACATAGAAAAAACTCTTGTTGATCTTTCGGCAGATGAAAGAAAGATAAAGCGTCTTGAACTGGAAAAACCAGTATTAGAGGCTTTTTGGTGCTGGCTTGGTACTTTAAATCCACTAAATGGATCCAGACTAGGTAAGGCTGTTACCTATGCAAAGAATCAGAAAAAATATATGGAAAACTACTTACTAGATGGCAGATGTAGATTGTCAAGTAAGTTTTAAGTATAAATCTATAGCAGATGCTCAATCTCCAACAATCTTGCTGAAAACAGCATTCGCCCATTTACTATAGGGAGAAAAAACTGGGAGTTTTCAGTCAGTCCAAAAGGTGCCCATGCTAGTGCAGCTATTTATAGTCTTGTAGAAACGGCAAAGGCTAATAACCTAAACGTCTATAAATATCTAACTTATCTTTTAGAGTATATGCGAGATATAGACTTTAAAAATTATCCTGAAGAGCTGGAAAACTTCCTGCCTTGGAACGAAGAAGTTCAAAAAGACTGCAAATAAAAAGTCCGCTAAACTTAGAGTAAAAAAATCTAAGTTTAGCGGACTTTTTTGTATTCCAAAATACACCTTTTTATTATGCGCTTACCGACAATCAGTTAAATAGACAGCAGTATGAAGATGAAATAGATATAAAGAAGTTAATTTTTACCCTATGGCAGCAAAAATATATCACTATAGCCATAACACTTATAGTAGCCATGCTTTCAGGACGATATAGTGTATTTATGCTATCCCCTGTTTATGATGTCAAGTTAAATATCATCATAAATATGCCGGAGATTTATAATACGAAATATGGAGAGTATACTTTACCCATTACAACAAATGAGCAGTATATAGGCCTCATTACAAGCAATAATGTACTCGTTAATACCCTCTCACATATGGCGTATAAATCAGAAGAACTATCTGTAGAAAGATTAAGAAAAAGAATAACTATAAGCCAGACAGGAGCAAAATCAGATCCTAAGCAAAACAGTTTTGAAATCAAAGTATCAGCGGGCAGTCCCGAGGAGGCCTTAAAGCTAGCTGAAACTTTGTATGACAATTATATCAAGTTTTTGGACATTATGACTAAGGAAAGGGCTATAAACCATTTTCACAACAGCTTTAGGATTGCGTTAAAAGCCGAAGAAGCTGCATTAAAAAGCAATAAGGAACTTTTAAAGCGAAATGAAGCCCTATTAGTAGAAATTCCTCAGAACATCAATCAAAATGAAGCCTTGCAAGGCGTAGGGGTCAGTACAGCCAATGCTGGTAATTATATAGTTGTTGAAAATATAAATAATCCTAACCATACACAAGTACAAAGTGATATCATCATCCTTAAACAAACTATTAATAGTATAGAGGATATTATGAGGCTCTACAATGAACATTTAGAAGAACTAGACAGTGAACTGAAAACTATTGAAAACTATTATAAGACAGGTGAAGTTGGGAGCCTCAAATCAAGTGTAATAGGTATAGTTGAAACCAGTGTTTATTTACCGTCGCCTCCTGTATCGCCTAGCCAAAAGACAAGTCCTAAGAATGTACTCAATGTGGCCTTCGGTATAGTTTGGGGGGGCGTTAGGTATTGTGATAGTTTTGATAAAGGAATGGTTAAAGAAGGATTAGGGGTCATAATGACTCCTTTTTTATTATATATTAGTTAGTTGTTCTCATTATAAATATAAAACATGAACTTGAGTAGTATAAATACAGTTAGGGTGAGACTGCAGGTGAGTAAGCTACGCAATAAGGCGGTAAATGGAATAGGGGATCCTTGTAAGATGACTAAATAACATGCTCTTCCCAATAAACCTAAAGAGAATAGTAGTGCAGTAAAAAGTATAGAATAAATTTCTTTTGTTTTTCTAAGATCAAGAAAAATTAATAGTAACATACTGGATAAAAGAGCAATGGGGGAAGCTAAAAGAAATAGGCAAATCAATAGTGGGATAAGCAGTAATATGAAGATATTATTACGCATGAGAGGACTCCTTTTTTCTTTAGTATTTTTTAAGTGTATCCTAATGTTATGGATGGTATACCGATAGAAACTAATAATGTAGCTAATAGCAATGAAAGTATTGAAATATTGGTAAATTTTAGATATACTATGTTTAAATATACATAATGTGTAATTATATCTTTAGAGGGAGGGTATTATGAAAAGAATAAAAACTAATAAAATGCTGTGTTTGACCTTGGGACTTGGTATTATGCTTTCGGGAGTTGCCCTGCAGGCTGCAAATATGACAAAAACTTTGAAAGCTGTTTATAATAATATAAAGATATCTTATAATGGTCAGATTAAAAGTTTGAAGACTGAACCTTTTATGGTTGAGGGCATAACTTATGTGCCACTCCGTGCCATTGGTGAAATTATGGGAGCAGATGTCAACTGGGGTAATAATACGGTCTATATTAATGGACAACAATCTTCTACATATTCTGATGAGCAAATTGCTGCGATTAATTATGAAAATGCTTTGCTTAGACAACAATTAGAGATGGCAAAAAAAGATTTGGAAGCTTTAACAGGTGCAGGTGGTAATAATAAAAATTTAACAACAGAGGCCATCGTTAATACTTTAAATAAGATAAAAACCAATTATAAAAATACTTATGATGTAGGTTGGGGATATGATCTACAGATTGTATCAGGTAGACTTGAGCTAACTGTAACTTATGACAGTCGCTATGATGAAGCTGATTTTGATAAAATAACGAGTGAAGAACTCAAACAATTTATAAAAGAAATGTGTTATGACATTTCAGCTGCACATAAAGAAGTGGAAATCAGAGGGACGCTTAAAGATAATAAAAACGATCTTGAAAGAGCTTCATTCAAATATAGTAAGGCGGGTGCATATGAATATAATGAAGCCGCTGATTTTTCTTTAAAAGACTTTGAAAAAGAATTAGAAAAAAAATATAATGTGATTAACACTATAGGTTTTAGTATACCTATTGGCGATATAGAGCTAGGAGTGAAAAATGATATTCTTACTTTTACACTTACTACCGAACTTAGACCAAGTGGAACTTTGGAAGATTACAGAGGGAAATGGAATGTTCTAGGCGCAGATAATAAGAGTGAATTGGAAAATTTATTTAAAAAAATTAAAGAAGATATACAGCGTCAATATAGTTCATATGATAGCATAGTGGGAGGCATCAGAGACAGCTCAACTGGAAGCTCTCTAGGAGTTTATACAAACGATGACAAACTTTATATTAATACTATTAATACTAATTAACAGAGCATTTTAAAAAGGATACAAGATATTTATAAGTAAAGCGGGTGCCAAGATAATTGGCACCCGTTATCATTTAAACCGTATATTACTAAGACCGTGTAGGAGAATTGATTATGGGATTTGATATTAATTCAATGATTGGAGATAATAATACGCTATTGGCTATTATCTTCATTAATATGATTATCATTGGGCTGACTTCTCTGGTCGAAACAAAAAACATTATGAGCAAGCTCGAGACTCATCTCTCGCTAAGTTACCGAGTACGCCTTGAGTTTTATCGAATAGAATAGGTTATAGGTTGCTGCTGCTTTTTGTTTTGGGGCAATGATAACAGAAATTTATCTTTAGTAGGTTTATACTTGCAAAACGAAGGCTCTGCTTTTGAGCCTGTAATAAACGCGTTAAAGTGAAGGTGTTTAATTCAACATTTATATAGATATATTGACTTTTTTTGCTATAATAGAATAAGAAGGTTAAATTTATAATACCGTGAGAATTCTGGTAATGGAGGCGTGTATAACATATCTTCTAGATAAAAGAGGGGGTTACAAAATGAAACAAAAGAAAAGGATTAGCATACTACTTATTTTTATGATGTTATTTTCAATAAGCCTCACTATTCCATCTGTTACATATGCTGCAACGATACCTTATTCAGGCATACCGGTTTCATCAGGTCATTATTTTCCAGTTAACATTGTCATTGGACAAGATGATAGGCTCTATGTTGCGGAATATAGTGGCAACAAAATTATTAAGATGGATAGAGGGGGACAAAATAAGACGACTTTTGTATCGGGGATAAGTCAGCCTGTCGGTATGGTATTTGATGCTGCGGGAAACCTTTATGTGGCACAATACAATGGTTCGAAGGTTATAAAAGTTGACTCAAGCGGCAATACGACACTTACCAGAGATTTTTCTTATGATTATCTAACGGGTATTGCACTTAGCAGCGAAGGTAAATTATTTGTTGTAAGCTACTGGAGTGGTAAAATCTACAAAATGAATACAGATGGTACAGATTTTTCAGAATTTGCAACTGGACTTAGGGCAGGTTCACTTATTGGCATGACCATTGATGAAGATGACAATTTGTATGTTGCAGATCTCAGTAATAATAAGGTCATAAAAATTACACCAGATGCAACTGTTAGTGATTTTATAACAAATATAGCATTACCCCGTTGGGTTGCTCTAGGAAAAGATGGGTTCTTTTATGTAGCCGCATCAGGCAGTAGAACAATTGAAAAGATAAGTCAAAACGGGACCAAAGTGGCGACTTTTAGTACAGGAACGTTTGCGCCTTGGGGTATAAGTGTTGATGCAGGCGGATACATCTATTTTACAGAATCAAATAATTCTACACATAAAATTGTTGGAAATGCTGAGACATTTGATACGAGGCACATTGGTTTAATTATGAATACAGAGATGTCTGATGGGTATGCAGATCCGGCGGCCTTTTTGGTAAGTGGCGCGGCTTCAAACCCACAAGTAATAAATGCTGTGGTATCAGGTTCAAGCATTACTTTAACCTTGAACGAGAGTGTAGCAGCTTTGGATAATAGTCTTAAAGTGAGTTATGCGAAAACTGGAATCAATAATATAACAACTACTGGAATTAATAGTATATCAACTACTGGGAGCGTATATGAACTAGATGATTTTTCAAATTTATCTATTAAAAATAACATACTTTTAGTCATAAATGCAGAAAGTATTCCCCAAATTAAAGTAGCCAAGGGGACGAGTTTAAATGAAGTTAATTTACCAGTTAGTGGGACTGTGTATTTGAACAATACAACCACAAGTGCAGCTATTACGTGGGATGGTGGAACCCCAGCGTATAATGGAAACATTGCAGGTACATATACTTTTAGTGGAACATTTAATGTGGGGAACAATATTTCAAATCCGAACAATATAAAGGCAAGTGTGGATGTAGTTGTATCGGATGCGCCACCAGTAATACCACCAACAGAAAATCTAGATCAGCCAGTTCCAACAGGACTGATAGGCGTAACACCTACATCTTTAGCCAATAGTGATGGTAAGATAACAGGGACAGCAACAGGCATGGAATATAAGTTAAGCTCAAGTGGTACGTGGCTGCCTGTAACATCAACGGAAATTATAGGATTACCAGCGGGAACGTATCCTATGCGCTATGCAGCGAAAACAGGATTTAATGCAAGTCCAAGTGTTAATGTTATAGTAGAGGCATATAGAGCACCATCAACAGGGGGCAGCAGTTCTGGATCATCTTCATCACCACTGCCACTATTACAGTTACCATCAGTATCAAATGACATAGAAATGATTATAAACAATGAAATACAAAAATCAGGGACAGAAATCAGAACGGAAATAAATGGGAGAACAGAAGTCAGGGTTGTAGTAGATTCGCAGCAGATGAATAACCATATCGAAAAAGCCATCAAAATAAATAATGGCAACAATGAAGTCATTGTGCCGGTTTTAAACACAGGGGATACAATAAGAGTAGCATTAACCGGCGAAGTTATTAAAAAGATGGAAGACAATAACTTTAAACTTTCAGTCAAAGATGAAAAAATTGAGTATCGGATAGATGCTGAAAACTTCACCATTGAAAAAGCAGCCCAAACTATGGGTGTCTCTTTAGACAACTTACAATCGATTGATGTGGAAGTCAGCATTAACAAAATAACATCGGTGGAAATAGAAGCGCTAAAAGAGCAAGCAAAAGCATCTGGGCATACCATTGTATTTGAGCCTGTGCAATTTGAAATCACAGCAAGAATAACTTCTGCAGATGGTAAAGTTGAGGAACTTAAAATCAATAGGTTTAACAGTTTTGCAGAACGCATTATAGAAATACCAGAAGGCATCGACCCCAGTAATATTACGACAGGTATTGTCTTTAATAAGGACGGTTCTTACAGCCACGTACCAACAGTAGTATTTGAAAAAGGCGGTAAATGGTATGCAAGCATTAATTCACTTACAAACTCCACCTACGCAGTAATCGGGAACCCGGTGGCTGTTGATTTGGTCAAAGGTCATTGGTCGGAGAAAGTTATCAATGATATGGCATCAAGGCTTATCTTGGTAGACCATGAAAACTTTGTAGCAGACAAAGCAGTAACAAGAGCAGAATTTGCAGAGTATATCGTAAGAGCGTCGGGGTTATACAGAGAAGGATTATTCATTGAGAATAAGTTTACGGATATTGGTACAAGCAAGCATCTAACAAGTATTCTTATAGCAAATGATTGGGGGATCATCCAAGGCTACCTTGACGGGACATTCAAACCGGAGGCCGCCATCACCAGAGAAGAAGCCATGACCATGTACGCAAAGGTTATGGATATAGTTAGACTGCCAGAAGGTAGTAATAATAGAATTTTGCAATATAAAGATGCAAAGCAAGTAGCCACATGGGCTTATGAAGCAGTAAGCAAAACACTGAGCGCAGGGGTATTTAATGGAAGGACAGAAGATACTATTACACCTAAAGGAACGCTCACCCATGCAGAGGCATTAACTGCCATTAGAAACTTATTAACTGAGTCAGGATTAATCAATAAATAGTACAAACAGTCTCCTTTATTAGGGAGGCTGTTTTTAAGTTATGGAGTGGATCAGTAAATGTCCAGAAAGAAGAGAATTTTGTATGCCTATTGATCAATCTATCTTATATTAAATACTTTAACAATAAATTAAAACAGAGTTAGTTGTTAATCTTAAGGACATACCAACATATAATCTAGCTGGAGCAATAGGTAATCTCGTAACAACAGATTCTATGATAGTGATTCATGAAGTAGTGACGCCGTCTGTCTATTATTTAGGTAAAGAAACTATAGGTGGGCTTTATAATGAATACAGTAAGGCAACATTTACATAAGATTGGAAGAAATGAGAAGTGTCCGTGTAGCAGTGATAAAAAATATTAAATATTTTATAGTAATAGAGGTTTTCTCTTATATTATAACCATAAAGATAATATAAATAGATAATAGAGTATGAGAGGATAATGTAAAGTGCCCTTGCTGCGATATTTGCACGATACAAGATATTAAGATGAAAATACGTGATTCCAGAAAACTAATCATCACAATATGCTTATTTATAGCACTTAGTTGCTTAACTGCTATAGCGTTTACAGAAGATCACAATGAAAAAGATAAAACTACAATTAAAGAAATTGTAATAGCGGATACTGAAAATAATACTAAGGTGAGCCAAGAAAGTTCTAATCTTATGGATGATGTTGCTAAAGGCAATATGGCTAAAGAAGAAGTACTCAAAATAGATAACAACTTAAGTGAATTAACTTTTACGATAGAAGCTTCGTCTATATTTAGTGAAAAAGTTAATAATAATACTATCATCTATACACCGCTTGCTCTTTGTGATAGTGATTTTACTACTGTTTGGGTAGAGGGGGCAGATGGTGATGGCGTTGGGGAATGGATTACAATTGATAATGAACAACAGTTTGATTTAGATACTATACAACTAACAAATGGTTTTACAAAAAATGAAGACTTATATTATAAAAACAATAGAATTGCAAGACTGGAAATCATCGCTACAAATGGTGAAAGTAAAGAGATATATCTTTTGGATGGGATCCTTGGATTACAAGAGTTTGATGTGGGCTTTAAAAATATTACGGGTATAAAAATAATTATTAAGGAAGTTTTTAAAGGAACACGTCATAATGATTTATGTATGAGTGAAATACGCTTTAATAAATATCCTTTAAGTGCGATTCTTAGCGATGCCAATCAAGTCAAAATACAACATATGACAAAAGTGGGTTTTTGAAACCCACTTTTTATATGTCACTGGTTCTCAAGCACTTCGAGGTGTTCGTGTAAAATGCCCTGAGTTTGCGCTATAAAGATTGTAGTATTTTATACTATCTCAATGAATATATTATACAGGTAGATCAGGAGGGGGAATTGGTAAAAATCGAGTGAGTAAAGTGGTGATGGAAGGAGAACAGAATGTTTTGCAAAAAGTGCGGAAAACAATTAGGAGAAGATTGTAGTTTTTGTGAAAACTGTGGGACTCAAGTTGAGAAATTAAATACTGAAGAGACTGTTTGGCATCAAAAAAATCACAGCAAGAAAGATATCAAGCAAGTACTTATTGCACTAAGCATCGTAGGTATTCTGACACTTATAACCATAATGGTAGGTAATACACTTGAGCGTAAAGACAAAACGACCAATGCATTAAGTCATAAAGTAGATGAGTCTGCAATGGTTGATACAATAGACGATGCCAAAAACGAAGTAGAACAAGCCGATGCGTATTGGATGAAGTTAGTGGCATCAAAAGATACATATGATCATTTGTATGATACTTATATAGCGAATGATGAGCAGGCGGGTGAACTCAGGTACTTGCTTGAAAAACTTAATAAAACTATAGAGGCGCGGGAACTTGAGGTAGCAGAAGAAACCCTGGCTTCTTTGGAATCTTTAAAAATAAAAATGAAAGATGAAAGTAAGAAGCAAACATCAATCTTAAAGAATAAATTAGAAAATATGAGTACGCCAGGGGTGTATAGAGGAGAACTCGATATAATAAAAGGCTATCAAGTGGCTATCAATAAACTCTTAGTAGAAGAAAACTATGTTAAAGCCATGAGTAAGCTTAGGGAATGGGATGCATTTTTGAATATGATTATGAGGGGTTCGGATTATATTATTAAAGTCAGTCAAGTAGATGTATCTGAATATCCAAAGATCAAGATTTATTTAAGTTTGCAAAGTCAGTCAACGAACCAGACTTTAGATAACCTTGAACTACAATACTTTTATTTATCAGAAAAACCTGAGGGTGATGCGGGCTATATTAAAAAGCAGATTAATAAGGCTGTACAACTTAATGAAGTAGAGGGCGTTAATATTAGTATGGTAGCAGATGTGAGCGGAAGTATGCAGGGTGAGCCTCTTTTTTTTGCTAAAAATATTATAAAAGACTTTATAAGCAGTATTCAATTTAATATAGGAGATAAGGTATCTTTAATTAGCTTTGCGGATCATGTTCATTCGGATATTCCATTTACTTCTGATGATAGGGAAGTGATGCGTGCTGTTAATAGTATGCAAATAGGAGATCGGACGGCACTCTATGATGCGCTTTATGTTGCCATTAATCAGACGGCTATACAAAGTGGTGCAAAATGTATTATTGCTTTTACAGATGGGCAGGATAACGCCAGTCTGTGTACACCGCAAATTGTAGCAGAACTGGCGATGCGCTACAATATACCCCTATTTATTATTGGGGTAGGAGCGGGTATGGATACTGATAACTTGCAGTATATCGCTGACCATACAGGCGGTTTTTATCGCAACATTAATTCGATCAATTCAATGCAGGATATCTACTTGGCAATTTATCGTCAGCAAAAAGAGTTGTATTTATTAGAGTATGAAACGACCACGGCCAAAGATATGATAGTACAAAGAAACATCTATATCAATTACTTAAATCATGATATCGGTGCGAGAAGTGAATATGCTTATATACCAGCTATTCTGATGGAAGGGATAAAGTCATCTGCACAACTTTTTGTGAATGATTTTATTATTTATGATAGTGACAAAAGATATTTAACAGCTGCAGACTTAAAATTATTAACAGAAGAACAGTTACGGCTTGCCAGAAATGAAATTTATGCCCGCAGAGGAAGGATGTTTGTAGATGCTAAGCTGCAGGAATATTTTGATAGAAGGGCATGGTATAAACCTACTACCCAGCCAAATGACTTTAAAGAAAGCTTATTTAATGATTATGAAAGAGCCAATGCATACTTTATCAGGGATTATGAAAATCTGCAGGGCTTTAACTAATGCATTTTTAAAAGGAGTATTTTATTTAGAAAAGAGAATTAAATTATGATTAAGTTCAATGGACTTGTGATTTTATATGCAGCGTGTGTGGTGTGGTGGCTTACAGCATGTACTGCGCATACGAATAACAGCGTAGTTGCCATACAAGAAAATCAAACGGAAGTAACCGAAGCATTTCAGGAGCCTGTGTCAGAAGAATGGGGAGAAACGGATGATGTACCTAAAGACAGCCAGGTCCCTGACAAAGAAAATGCTTTGGAGGAGGACTATTTGGCTTTAGAAGAGCCAGAAGACAAGAAGCGAATTGTAACTATTGATGCAGGACATCAGGCAAAGGGCAATAGCGAGCAGGAGCCTATTGGCCCAGGGGCGTCGCAAACAAAAGCAAAGGTTGCATCGGGAACATATGGGAGTAGAAGTGGCTTGGCAGAGTATCAGCTAAATTTAATCGTGGCCATGGCTTTAAAAGCAGAGCTTATTGATAGAGGCTATGAAGTACATATGATTCGAGAGACAAATGATGTAGATATAAGTAATAAAGAAAGAGCCCAAATGGCAAATAGTTTAGGGACGGAGGCCTTTATCAGAATACACGCAAATGGGGCGGCGAGCAGTAGCGTAAATGGTGTGATGACCATTTGTTCTACACCCCAGAATCCCTATATCGGTGATATGTATCAGAAATCTAAAGACTTATCAACGGCTATTTTAGATCATCTTTTGAAAACTACTCAAGCTGCCAGCCAAGGGGTTTGGGAGACAGATACGATGAGTGGCATTAATTGGTCCAAAGTGCCTGTAACGATTGTGGAAATGGGCTATATGACAAATCCAGAAGAAGATTTATTAATGGCTTCAGATGAATACCAAGGAAAAATCGTTCAAGGTATTGCAGATGGTTTAGATGAGTATTTTATAACGCATTAGGCAGATCGTTTAAATAAAAATTCACATAGCTAAAAATAAAAATTGGAAATGGAGGGGGCACATTATGAAGTCGAAATTATTAAAGATATTTTCGAGTATTTCGTTAGTTATATTTTTACTTCCGCTTTTTACTGTATCTTGTGGCGATGAAAAGATATACATAAGTGGCGTAGATCTAACCTTTGGCAAAGAAGTTATGGGACGGCATGCCGATGGTAATTTTCTGATGATCCTGTTATTTTTACTGCCGCTTGCTTTACTGGTTATCGTAATAAAGAAATTAGTGGCATATGAAACGATGGCAGCTATTATTTCGGGGGGGACTGGACTTCTGCTCCTTATATATGCAAAGTCAACTATTTATGATAAGGCGAAGCAGGCTTATGCAGAGGTTGATATGAGCATTGGCTATTATCTTATGTTTTTATTAAATCTAGCTATTATTGGAGTTATTATTTATGATTACTGGATAATGGATAAGGGGGAGCGGGCGCCTAATATAGAACAGTCAGAGCGAAATAACGGCAATAACCATGATTTACTAGAATCAGCTAAATCCTTTTTGCGTGATTGCCTAGATGGGAATGATAGTAAAGCCACAAAAAATATAGGCACTGAAAAAGTTTTGGACACTTTGACAGAAAATACGAGTGATAAAGTCAGTGAACCAGAAGAGGTTAAATCGACTTTTCAGCCTGTCAGATACATTGATATAGAGTGTCCACTGGTGATACTTGAAAGTGAGTTTATAAAAGTTTATCAAAGTGGGCAGATCACGGAAGCTAAAGTAAAGATTGGTCTGCAAAATAAAACAGATCAGTCTATTTGGGCTATAGAATTTAAAGTGAGAATGCTTAATTATTTTGATGAAGAGATACCTGAACTTTCTTTTTCACATATAGAATCGCAAATCACTATGGATGAACAAAAAAAAGCGTTTGTTTTTATTCCGATTAGCACAGAGCAGCTTCAGCATGTTGGGTATGTAGAGGTCGGAATTAGCAGGCTGAGGTACATCGATGGCGGGCAGTGGAAGACCAATGAGAGAAAAGCAATGATCACAATAGATGATCAAGATCTCAGTCTTTATCGACGTTATTTTGGGATTGATGCAATCTGCTATGCAATTTCGAATGCCAATAACTGGCTATGTGTATGTGGCAATCAAAATCTAACTGATGCTAAGTCGTGTACGTTATGTGGGCGACAGTTCGATAAAGTTATGCTGACTAAAGAGGAAATAGAAGAAAAGCTTCAAATTGAGATACCCATAAATGCGAGTTTAGCTGAAATAAGAGAGATTATACTTAGTTATAAACATAAACTCAGTGATGAAAAATTTGAGAAAATAATGCAAGAGATTAACAGTAAATTAGAATCTATAAGATTCTATGGCAGTGGGGCAGTAAAAGAAAAACTGGCTAGAGATAAAATTATGAGTTTATTAAAAGAATAAGATAGGATGGGAGGGCTATGATATAGTTTTTAGAGATATATCATAAAGCGAAAATGAAAAAAACACATATAGTATTTATTTTAAGTGTTGTGATAGCGGCTGTATTCTATTATTTTATCTCTGCCAGCAGTCCAGAAAAAACGCTCCAAAAATTTGAGAGGGCGTATAATAAACTAGATGTTAATGAGATGCTTGATTGTTTTGATCCAGCTTATTCACGGGGAATAAAAGCGGGGCTGAATTTTGTCGGCAATTTTATGGAGGTGGATCCCAATGCTATTTTAGATACGCTACCCTTAATTTACGAGATGTCTGATAGTGTGTTGCGGGATCAACCTGAGTATGGAGATGTTAAGGCAAAACTAACAATTGATACGCTCGATGTACAAAAGTATGACAATAAAGCGGAAGTAAAAACACGCATGACTTTACAGCAGGGAGGTAATCACAAAGAAATTACCGGCACTTTCTATATGTTTAAAAAAGAGGGGAAATGGTACATCGAGGATGTTAAGTAAGATAGGTTGAAACAGTTGAGAGTAATACGTTTCGACAATGACACTCTCAAAACCCCATCATAGCAAGCTGAGTATCAATATGCTGCATTTCAAGCTTTTCAAGCGCCTCAAAATCCCAATTGTGGGAGTACATCGTTGTAAATTTTTGATTGGGTTTTGAAACATTGGGAGTTGGTGCTGTTAGACACTGCGTTTTGGCATGGAGGTTAGTGTAGCAGCCTTCTAAAAGTGCCACAAACTTATCCTCTTGAATAAGCCAATCAAAGCTGGCTCTCCATGAGCCAATACGACCGCTTAGAAAGTCACTATTTTCAGCTAGTGTGAAAGCTTTTTTGAAATGATCAAGGGTTTGTCCGAGACTATACCATAGTTTTTTGAGCATAGCTTTTCTTTTGTCCGTAAGAAGTGTAAGTGATGGGAAAGAAGGACAAAAACTGTTAAAAAGATCCTTGATGGTATCATAAGGCACATTTGGATTTGGTATGTATGTATTTTTTACTGATGTTAATAATTTGTTGTTATTTACTGATAATGGAGATGAAGTTTCTGGATTTGCAGAAGTTTCATCTTTTGTTTTTTGTAAAGCTGGTTTTTTGGATTCGGTGGTTTTATTGTCAGAAGCTGAGTTTTTGGTGGAAGTGTTTTTAAACAGTACATCTAATTTTGCATTATTTCGGATATAGTAAGTAAGCCCGCGTCTTCGGTCGTAGTAGGATGCGTAGTATTTGCCGCTAAAGAGATCCTTACTTGCTTGAAAAGCTTTTTTAGACTGATAGACTTTGCCGATCTTTGAAAAAGCTGTACGAAATTCATTTTTGCTAAAGCCAAGTTCTTCTACCCAGCTGTCTCCTGGCATATAGAGTTCGTGCGAGCAGGCATCTAGAAATTTATAAAATCGATCTGCTGCCATTTTTGTAAACCAATATTCTAGCTGTAATAAGACAATTGTTGCATTGACGCTTCCTATTAGGGTGTTGAGTTCTGGACAATATTTAAGGTGTTTGGTAGACATAGTGATCATTTCTCCTTTTTATCTTTGCTATAAATTTGTATTCCTAATATGATATATGTCTTGAAAAAGGAGATTCCCTAAAGAAAATAGAAAATAAACATTAAGTACGGCATAGGCGCTTGATATAATGATAATCTATTATTTGGTTGTGTTAATGTTACATTTATAACCTGCCTAATCCTGTGTATAAGTAAAGATCATAAACTTAATCAGTATAAATACTGCCAATGTAAGGCTGCAGGTGAGCATATTGCATGTGAGATCAATAAGAATGGCTAAAGGCGGCTCGGAAACAAGGAGATAGCACACGCGTACTAATAACCCTAAGAAGCATAGAGCAGCAGTAAAAAGGATAGAGTAAACTTCTTTGATTCTCTTAAGGTCAAAGAAGACTAATAGTACGACACTGCATAAAAGAGTCACGGGAGATGCCAAGGAATATAGGCCGGACAGCAGCGGAATGAGCAGTAAAATAAATAGAATATGATGCATAATAGGACTCCTTTTCGTAGTTTTTTCTAAGTATGCCCGGATATCATAGGGGATATACCTATAGTGCATCAGAAAGCAGTCTTACTTATGCTCCTTGAAATACCATAATAGAATAAGAAGGTGAATGAAAAGTTGAACTCTTTTACATTATATGATACACTTGTAACATATTGGAAAAATATTGAAAATATGGAAAGGTGAACTAATGAAAAAACAAGCAGAGAGCCGAGAACAATACGTTTTGGCTAAAACTTATCAACATAACGATAGAAGAGGTAAAGCTATTAAACTATTAGAAGAACTAGTACTTAACTATCCGCACCAGGCGCTCTATAGAGAGGAGCTCGGCGCGGCTTATCTGATGCGGGGCTGGCATAAAAAAGCTTTAAGGGAGCTTGAAGTATCACTTCGGCTAAACCTTCTGGCAGCAGATTTACAGGAACAATGTAAGGAAGAACTTGAACAAGATGTTTGTGTTGTACTTGAAAGAGCCTACAAGCAAGCTGTGAAATATCCTAAGATCAAACAGGGGGTAGGGGATATTCTTATGCGTTTAGCTGATGAGGCACTCGGTAGAGAACATATCGAAGGTGCTGAAACGATTATGTCTTTTGCGGCTAAGCTCGTAGAGGATAGCTTAGCCGTTCAAGAAATGATGGACAAGTTAAAGTATACGCGGGATAAAGTCGATCAGGCTAATAAGCTTAATGCGTACTTTAAGGCAGTCGCAAGCAAGCAAAAGTGTTGGAATGTTTTACAAAAAGAGCCTATAGGTATACCTAACTATAAACTGCAAAGCACGGTACATAAGATTGGCAGAAATGAAAAGTGTCCCTGCAATAGCGGAAAAAAATATAAAAAATGCTGTGGTCAATAACTGTTAAAAGATCTTTGGTAGTATCATAAGGCACATGCTGATTTGGTATGTATGTATTCCTAATATGATATATGTCTTGAAAAAGAGATTCCCTAAAGAAAATAGAAAATAAACTTTTTGAATAAAGATAGTTTTAATGCTTTTATGAGAGAAAAAGTTAGGGTATACTAAAAGAAAATAGAAGTGTAAAGATGAGGGGGAGATGTTTTTGGATACGTCGCAAGAGCTCCTAAAAATAAAGGAATTACTTCGTCAGCGTCAGGAAGAGAAGCTGGAAGGGTTTTTGCCAAAATTGATAGAGACAAACCCTATTGAGATAGGGATATATGGGAGCTATGCACGCCATGAAAGTAAAGCAACCAGTGATATAGATGTATACGTGCTCTATACATCTATGCCGCATTCTATAGAAAAGGGAGAACTTTATGAAGAAGCGAAAGAATGGGGTATTGATGTACTGATTTGTGATTATGAGACATTTTATAATACCGAGAGTATTTTTTGTGAGAATATACTACGGGATAGGATCGTTATTTGGAGAGGAGGAATAGACGATGAAACCAGGCAATAGTTATTATGATATCGCACGTAATGATCTTGGTTATTTAGAAGCTATAGGGGATGTGGGCTACTACAATCAGCCAGCTGCATTATGTCAGCAAATAGTAGAAAAACTATTAAAAAGTCTTATTGAAAAGTTTTATATAGAAGAAGATATAACAGAAATTTTAAGAACTCATTCTCTAAAAACATTAGGAAGGGCCCTAAAAAACACGCTTACTACTATCCAGTTAGATATGAAGGATCTAGCTTACTTAAGCAACTATTATTTTGATACGCGATATCCAGGCCCTGATTATCATATTGTTTCAAAGCAAGATTTTGAAGAATGTAAACGCATTGTCTATAGTATTAAACAAGAAGTAGATCGTATAAGGAGCTTGGAAACTTATTAAACATTTATGAGTGGTTATCTTTGGCTCAAGAGTTAAAGGAACATATTGATAGAGTTGGCAAGGTAATATTTGATAAAAGATCTCATTGAGGTAAGCTCAATGAGATTTTATCGTGAAATAGGAAAGTGCGTTTTTTATAATAAGTATGTATAGTATCTTAATATAAAGACAATACTTGATATAGAACATATGTTCGATAAAAGCTACATTGAAATAATGATTGCCACGTGATATGATGATAGAGATAAGAAGGATGAGAATGGCTTACTCATATGTTTGGTAATAATGATCGTTTAATGTGGCAGAGGATATCTATAAGGAGAGTGACCTTGGTGGAAGATAAAGTATTTGAGTTTATGAGTAAGATTTATACAGAAATGCAAGAAGGTTTTAGAGAGATCAGACAAGACATAAGTATCTTACAAGAAGATATGACGGGGCTCAAGCAGGATGTAAGTGGCTTAAAGCAAGATGTGACGAGCTTAAAAGAAGATGTAACTATCTTAAAGCAAGATGTGACGAGCTTAAAAGAAGATGTAACTATCTTAAAGCAAGATGTGACGAGCTTAAAAGAAGATGTAACTATCTTAAAGCAAGATGTGACGAGCTTAAAAGAAGATGTAACTATCTTAAAGCAGGATGTGACCAGCCTCAAACAGGATGTTATCAGAATTGAAAATAAGATGGATGACAAATTTGGGGCATTATTTGATGGTTATACACAACACGAAAAGCGCTTTGAACGTATAGAGAATAAACTGGATATCTTAACAGATAACTATGAAAAGCAAGATGTAAAAGTAGAAATTATCCATAGCAGAGCTAAATAAACCCAAATAAATCCTAGATCAATTATCAAAGCAGCCTCAAGTGCTAAAGCTTTTAGTTAAAGCTTTTAGTACTTGAGGCTGTTTTGGTTAAACAAGGGGTAAAGTGAATATTAATGCATGGAATGATGCAAGTAGGAGATTAGCTTAAAGGCTTTAAATCCTCAAAAACTAATTGGAAAAAATTAGAAAAAAGGGTTGATTTTATAAAATATGTGGTGTATAACTATATTACAGCCGGCCGGGCAGTGGAAAAAAGTTAAAAGATAAAAGCAAATTTAAAAAATATAATAAGTAAGTTAAAAATACTTATATTGTATATATATAACTATTATGAATAAATATACAATTCTGTTTATCTGTAAAAATAACACAGGTAGAGTATATGGTTATTCATAAAAACAACTATGATAGGGGAGAATGATATGCTAATAGAGTTTTTGTTTGGGACGATCTTTTTTGTACTGCCTCTTATAGGCATGTTTGTTACAATATTGCGGACAGAAGTGATGCATACTGAAGCTGAATCTGTTGGCGAACAAACCAAAGAAAGACATGTTCTTCAGAACCTAGTATGTCCCGATGGGACTTTTAAGGTACGGGAGGCATTTGTAGACTATGTTTTTAAAAAGCAAAATGAAAATGACCTGCATGGCACTTGGCTTTTGGATACAAGTTAGATTTTTAAAATAGTAAGTTAGAACAAGAGAGAATCGGCATAATTAAGAAACTAGAATAGCTATGAGACACACAATACATTATAAAAGGCAGTATATCAAAATTTTATATACTTAAGCATAAAACGTGCACTAAAGGATGAGTGCAGCTAAAAAGATACAAGTATGTAAAGCAATAACATAGACTAGGACTACGAATGCGCATCTTTTAAGAATCATAAACTAAAAATAATAGGAGAAGTATACAGTATATAGTACATAGCACAACATAGTGCATGATACATTTAAAGAACAAGGACAAAATTCAGCGTGCAGAATACGATAAATGCTTACATGGGGATACGTATAAGAGAAGGGAGCTGCCGGCTAAGGCATAGAGATGCCAAATGTTGAAAGAACAAATGAGCCAAGGTCAGCACTTCTCTTAGGGTAGAGGGAGGCATTTAGGAGTCTGAGTAAGTAGGTGGTTGATGGGGGTTAATAGGTAAGTGCAGAATGTTAACAAATCGGTCGGATGGTTAAAAAAGCTTGGGCGCAGTTTACAGGTGCTGCGCCTTATTTTTTCCACATAAATTCATATTGTTTTTTATAATCGGTATAGGCGTAGCTAAGGAGAGCTGCGTCTTTTTGTTTTTTTGTAATATAGGATTTACGGGACAAGGTCGGTACTGTTTCACCACTTGATAAGGTGAGGCTATGATCATCTATGGCGGTGATAAAAGCCTGATTGACATAGCCAAAGCAGCCATCTTGTTTGCCGATGCTTTTGCGAAATTTAACAGGCAGTAGCACCAGAGATTCGTCGATGATAAGCGGTGTATTAAGCTTGGTGCCGATTATTTTAGAAGTCCAAAAGCTTACGGCCTTTGGATCAAGGTGAAGTTCGTAGAGCATATTGTTTATATAAGTTTTAACGGAACAGTTAAAGTATTCCTTTCCACCATCTTTAAGTAAAACGCACGTTGAATTTTGACCATAGGCGTCATAAAAAGGGATAAGTGCAGCGAATTGAATGTAGAGCATAGAAGATCCTCCTTTGTTAATCGAACATATGTTCTATTATATATTAAGTATAGAGTTTTTTCAATATTTAAATTTTTATTTAATACGAGTATGAAATGGAATATAGTGGTAGAACTATTTAAATATATAGGAGAAGTGGGTAGTTTGTTGGGGAGTTTTGAAAAGTATAGTTATAGAAATCGAAACACCTCATTTTATCCATTTAGTCATACATGCTATTCTTGAGCTGCGCAAATACAAAAAGGAGCTGCAGCAAGAAAGGTTAGACATGGATGAGAGAGTGTTAAAAAGCTCTTATGAATGGTGGATAAAACTTACCCCTTTATGGAAAAAGTTTGTGAGACAGACTTCTCTTTCTGGCTATGAAAAGGAAGACTTAGAACAGGAGTGTTATTTACTGCTTGTTAAATGCTTGGACAAGTTTGATAAAGATTTAGGTGTGCCTTTTGAGAGTTATTATAAAATACAGCTCTATGGATGGCGGGCAAATCAAAACCGTAAGAAAAGAGAAATATTGAGTTTGGATGAAGAGGCTTATTATCAGGTTACACAAAAGCCGGATGAACAAATAGATCTGGCTAAGCAGGTTGAAGATAAACTTTTAGTTGAAGAAATACTTCGGGCACTGGCTTGTATGGATGCGATAGATCAACTTATTGTGACCAGGTATTATTTGCACGATGTGCCTCTTAAGCAGATAGCGGGGGAGGTGGCACTTAAGTATAAGAGCGCAGAATTTCGCAAGGGAAAGGCGCTTAAAGTACTTAGAAACTTATTGTAATTCTTAGAATGTTGGATATAATAAGAGTTAGAAATGAGGTGGGAGGATGACTGAGGAGATAAGTCAAAATAATAGATCTCTTGCAGAAACTGTCTCGGAGGAGATTCTTAATTTTATTATAGATCAAGATTTAAATGTAGGTGACAAGCTCCCTAATGAGTATGATTTGGCAACGCGTCTCGGGGTAGGTCGAAGTACTGTGAGAGAGGCTATTAAGGCTTTAATATCTCGGAATATTTTGGAGATTAGACGAGGGGCTGGGACGTTTATTTCTCAGAAGCTTGGCGTTGCAGATGACCCGCTGGGGCTAACCTTTTTTAAGGACAAGCATAAGCTGGCGCTGGATTTAATTGAAATTCGTTTTATGATAGAACCTCGTATTGCATCCTTAGCAGCGATGAATGCAACGGACGCGGATATAGCTCAGATGACAAAGCTGTGTGAAGAGGTGGAGATGTTGATACGTGCGGGAGAAAATCATGTGGCTAAAGATGTAGAGTTTCATACTTGTATTGCAAGCAGCAGCAAAAACTTGGTGATGCCCAATCTTATTCCGATTATCAATACAGCTATTGCACTCTTTATAGATCTCACACACAGTATGCTTAAAGAAGAGACAATACAAACCCATAGAGAGATTTTAGAGGCGATAAAAAGCCGTCAGCCTAATAAAGCTCATGATGCAATGCTGCTGCATTTGGCGTATAACCGCAGAAATTTAGAAAAGCGTATGAGGGACTACTAGTAAGCGTGATAAAAATGCTTGCTTTAAAGTAGAGGTTGAAAATCATAGCGGAGGGGAAATAGGATTTGGAGGAGATGGGATGGGGCTTGGGCTGAGAGGTAGAATAACAAAAACACAGGCGGATGTTAATGAAGATATAGGGACTTACTGGGGGCGTGCTGCTTGGATATTGGATGGCTCATCAGGGCTTGTGGCGCATAAAGTAACAACGGGGGCCAGTGATGCACAGTGGTATGTGTCGCAGTGGGATAAATATTTGCGAGATAAGATTTTGGATTGTACCAGAAGTATACCTGATATTCTTAGTGAGGGGATGGCTTTTATAAAAAAGCAATATGATTCATTTGCAGATGCGAGACATATAAGCAATCTGGGAATGCCTTCGGCAGCTATTGCGCTGATAAGAGAATGTCAGGACGGGGTGATTGAATACTTTGTGTTAGGAGATTGCAGCATTCTGATAAGCTTGGGGGAACAGGTGCATTATCTGATAGATGATAAGATCGGTAAGTTTGACAGCCTTGCTGTTCGGGAGCTGAAAAAGCTGCAGCGGAAGGGGCTGCAATTTTCTAAGATCAGACAAGAGCTGATGCCTCTTCTTAGAAAAAATAGAGAGCTTAAAAATACAAAAGAGGGTTATTGGATTTTAGGATTTGATAAAGAAGCTATAGCTCATGGACTTCAAGGGCAAATCCCTGTTGAAGATAAAATGGAAGTACTAATGATGTCAGATGGCTTCTCCCAGATTCAAGATGTATTTTATAAGTTTCGGAATGAAAGGGAATTGATAAGCTTTGTAAGTGCTAATGGACTGCAAGCGGCTTATGCTGAATTATGCGAGCTTCAGGCTGCGGATCCGGAGTGTGAGAAGTTCCCAAGGCTAAAAAGGAGCGATGATTGTACAGCACTTTTCCTAGGGTAATGAGTATAATAAGCTGTTCTAAATATAGGGTAAATGCTGCCAAAAAAGGTATCAATGCTAAAAGAAAGTATAATTTGCAAGAAGTATAAGCGATAAAATATAAGTAATGAAAATTATAGGTAGTCAAAAAGTCATCAGATGTATACGTCTGATGACTTTTTGACTTGAAAAATCAAGATTTAGATAAAAAATTATACTTTTAACGTCTGATACGTGAGATGTATTTTGAAGTTTGGAAAGAATAAAATTAGTTAAATAGTATATAAAAATGAATCTTTATTAGTGATTAACGCTAAAATTAACTAAAAATATTGACGTTATAAAGGATAAGTGATATGATGTCTGTATAAAATACATCAGACGTGTTTTGGGTATACATAAACGACATTATAGTTGAGCGTTATAAAAGGGAGGATATCTATGAATAGTCAAGAAATACGTAAAATAGCTCCGGAGATGGATCCGCTTAAAATAGGTATGGGATGGAGCGTGGAAGACTTAGCGAAGCCGCAGATTATGATAGAAAGTACATTTGGAGATAGTCACCCGGGTAGTGCGCATTTACTGGAGTTTGTAAATGCCGCGGCTGCGTCGGTTAATGAGGCGGGTGGCAAGGCTGCGCGTTACTTTACAACAGATATCTGTGATGGGATTGCACAAGGGCACGATGGGATCAACTATTCCCTTGTTTCAAGGGATATGATTGCCAACATGATTGAAATTCATGCAGGGGCGACACCCTTCGATGCGGCGGTATTTGTAGCGAGCTGTGATAAAGGGATGCCGGCACACTTGATGGGGATCGGAAGGGTAAATATTCCATCGATAATGATTACCGGAGGCGTCATGGAAGCGGGGCCTAATCTTTTAACTTTGGAACAGATCGGAACTTATAGTGCGATGCACCAGCGTGGTGAAATTACAGAAGAGGAACTTACACAATATAAACATCAGGCTTGTCCATCCTGTGGGGCGTGTTCGTTTATGGGAACAGCTGCTACTATGCAGATTATGGCAGAAGCTCTGGGGCTTATGCTGCCAGGGAGTTCATTGATGCCTGCCACTTGTGAAGACTTGAAAGTTATCGCAGGGCAAGCTGGTGAACAAGCGGTTAAGCTTGCGAAAATGGGCTTAAAGCCAAGAGATATGGTAATGATGAAGTCTTTTGAAAATGCGATTATGGTGCATGCTGCTATCTCGGGATCTACCAATTCGTTGCTGCATATACCGGCGATTGCCCATGAGTTTGGGTTGGAGCTTGATGCACAGATGTTTGATACCCTTCACCAAAATGCCCATTATCTATTAGATATCCGCCCGGCAGGCAAGTGGCCAGCAGAGTATTTTTATTATGCGGGGGGCGTTCCGGCTGTTATGGAAGAGATCAAAAGTATGCTTCATCTGGATGTGATGACGGTAACAGGCAAGACGCTGGGTGAAAACTTAGAAGACTTAAAACAGAATGGTTTTTATGAAAAGTGCAGCAGCTATCTTGAAAAAACGGGGCTTAAGCGCACAGATGTTATTCGTCCGTTCGAAGAGGCGATTGGGAAAAAGGGTACGGTAGCGATTTTAAGAGGCAATCTTGCACCGGATGGGGCTGTGGTTAAGCATAGTGCGGTACCTAAAGAGATGCATAAGGCGATCTTAAAAGCAAAACCTTTTGATTCAGAAGAAGAGGCGCTTAATGCGGTACTTAAGAAAGTCATCCGTCCGGGCGATGCGGTTATCATCCGGTACGAAGGGCCAAAAGGCAGTGGTATGCCAGAGATGTTCTATACCACGGAGGCAATCTCATCAGATGAAGAATTAGGCACACAGGTTGCACTGCTCACAGACGGCAGATTCTCAGGTGCCTCAAGAGGACCAGCTGTTGGACATATATCGCCGGAAGCTGCAGAGGGCGGCCCTATCGCACTCGTCGAAGAGGATGATTTAATAGAGATAGATATTGAAAAAAGAATCCTGCGCATTATCGGAATTAAAGGTGTGGCGCTTGCGCCAGAAGAAGTAGACGCTGTACTTGCGGAGCGTCAAAAGCTTTGGAAGCCTAGAGCTGAAAAGTATGCCACGGGTGTACTCAATATCTTTGCAAAACACGCCGTATCCCCTATGAAGGGCGGCTATATGAAGTAAGGGCTAAGTGAAAGTATATCTTCCGGCTTTGGTCCTCGGATTTTTGAAAACTCTAAGTTCAGGCATCTCATCTAACGCCCTAAACTCGCAAATAAGAAAGGCGCTTATTTGCTCAAACAGTAGGGCTAAGAGCAGATGAGACACCCTCTCTAAGAGTTTTCTAAAAATCCTGCGGAGAAGCCTCCATATATACTTTCACTTGGCGAGTATTCTTACCCTTTAGAGTGAAAGAAAATGATTTAAGAATAAAGACTTGAAACTAACTAAAATAATTAAAAGGGAGAGGGATTTATTATGGCACAGGAGTTTATAGCGTCGCCAGAGAGACTTATTATGGCGGCAGTGATTGGGATGGCGGTACTATTGCTGCTTATTATTGTCTTTAAGCTGCAGGCGGTTGTTGCGATTATTATTAGTGCGGTAGTGATAGGGGTAAGTGTAGGTATGCCTTATCCGATGATTACGGCGACGATTGAAAAGGGTATTGGCAGTACTTTGCAGGGGATTGCGCTGCTTGTAGGTCTTGGCTCGATGTTTGGAGCTATTCTTGAGATATCGGGCGGGGCGCAGCGTATTGCACTCACTATGGTAAGGAAGTTTGGTGATAATAAAGCAGCTTGGGCGCTTGGTATTACAGGACTTGTTATTTCAATGCCAGTGTTTTTTGATGCAGGGCTTATTATATTGATTCCTCTTGCATTTAGTCTCGCAAAAAGTACTAAGAAATCAGCGCTTTGTTATGGTATTCCGCTTCTTGCAGGTCTTGCGGTAGGACATGCTTTTATTCCGCCAACACCAGGGCCAGTACTTGTGGCGACCATGTTAAATGTAGATTTAGGGCTTGTTATTGCTGTGGGTCTTGTTGTCGGAACTTGTGCGATGATTGTAGCAGGACCTATATTTGGTAATTACATAGGCAGTAAGATATATGTGCCTGTACCTAAAAGTATAGCGGATACACCAGATTATGATGAATCAAAACTTCCTAAATTTATAACGGTAGTTACGATTATCTTTATTCCACTTGTACTTATCTTATTAAATACAGTTTCAGGAGTTATTCCTGCACTTAGCGGTGTAGCACCATTCTTTAAGTTTATAGGGACACCTTTTATTTCATTAACAATAGCTACCCTTGTTGCAATGTTTATACTAGGGGTTAAGCATGGTTATACAAGAGAAGAACTCGAAAAGATTATGACAAAATCACTTGCACCTACAGGTATGATTTTACTTGTTACAGCAGGTGGTGGAGTCCTCAGATGGATGCTTCAAGACTCAGGCCTTGGACAGATGATCGGTGATCTAGTAGCTGTAAGCAGCCTGCCGCTTATCGTCGTAGCTTTTGTTGTTGCAGCGCTTGTAAGAATATCTGTAGGTTCAGCAACGGTAGCCATGACAATGGCAGCGGGCGTTATGGCTTCTATGCCGGAGATCGCAAACCTTTCACAACTTCACCTGGCAGCAATGGTTTCAGCTATAGCCGGCGGTGCAACTGTAATGAGTCACTTCAACGATTCAGGCTTCTGGTTGGTTAAATCCTTATTTGATATCGATGAAAAAACAACCCTAAAATCTTGGACAGTAATGGAAACCCTCGTAGGAGGCGTAGGCTTTATAGCGGCACTTATTATTTCTCTTTTTGCTTAAAAGTTTAAAATTTATTAAAAAGATTATAAAAACTGATCTATAGGAACACATAATTCCTATAGATCAGTTTTTTATATCCCAATATTAAAGAACCGTCCCCAAAAATAGTCCCTAAAAAAATTCCTTGTTCATTAGGGAAACATGCCTCCTCGTAACATATATAAAGTGAATAACCACTAAAGGAGGTGAAAGATATGGCAGTAACAGCAGAAGTAAAAGGTGTTAAGCTCATCTTAAAGCTTAACAAAGGTTCGCAGACAGTCTCAAACTGCAGCCAAAGTGCAACCGACGATGCACTCTATGCAATAGGCGGCGCGGTAGCGAGTCTGCAGCAAGAGGAAGTGACAAACCTTACCAAAGTAGTAGAGACAATCCTTATAGCTGAGTAAGCTATAAACCCAATATTTCATGAAAGGAGGCATACAAATGGCAGAGATTACAAAAAAATCACTGGTACTTACCTTTAAAACAGCAGGTAATAAAGAAGTAAGTTTAACAATTACAAAACCAAGCAACGGGATTACGGGGCAAGATATCTCAACAGCTATGGATACAATGATAGCAGCAGGCGGCTACGGCGACGGAGATCTTGTAACTGAAAAACTTACAGCAAAATACGTGACACAGCAAGTTGAAAACATTTCCCTCATATAATCACCCCAAAATAGAGCAGGGCGGCCCCTAAAGCCTGCCCTGCTTTATTTTTTAGCAAAGGGGCATAACGCCGTTCGTAAAAGCTTTTGCAAAGAAAGTTGACGAAGTCCGGTAAGATATGCAAGGGGGCTTTAGATCAAAGGCGTTTTGACAGTGGTGGACTGATCGAAAACTATTTTTCTTTAAATATTTCATAGCCTAGCAGGGAGAGTTTAGGGTTTGGAAGTTGCCTCTGGAGTAGTTCGTAAAGAAAATCTTAGTAGCCTATTCAAATGGTCTTTAAGGAGACTGTTTGAGCAGCAATTATAAAATTTGTCTACAAATTTTATAATTCGCGAGTTTCGACTGTTCATTTGAAGAGGGTACTTAGATTTTTAGAACTACGCAAGCGAGCAACTGGAAAATCCTAAACTCTCCCTGCGACCCGTAACCTACAGATAAAAATATCAAAATTTCTAGGAAAGGAGACCCCCTCTATGGAAGAGCTCTTGGTCCAAGTTGGCAACGTAGGCTTCCCTATTGTCCTCTCAATGTACCTTTTGGTAAGGCTAGAAGGCAAAATGGAGCAACTTGCAACAAGTATTTCCAAGCTTACAGCAGTACTTGAAGAAAAAAGATAGAAG
The DNA here is from genome assembly GCF_900095725.1 of Cellulosilyticum sp. I15G10I2. Taxonomy (NCBI): domain Bacteria; kingdom Bacillati; phylum Bacillota; class Clostridia; order Lachnospirales; family Cellulosilyticaceae; genus Cellulosilyticum; species Cellulosilyticum sp. I15G10I2. Next base: position 493,923 of record NZ_FMMP01000009.1, on the reverse strand, counting down.
CATAAAGTTACAAAAAGGATGCATCACGCAAAGTGGTACATCCTTTTTATAACTTTATTTGGAAATAAGTTGTATTTTATCCCAATTTATCATAAAATAGATTATATGATGGACAAGGTATAGATTCATAAGGAGACTAAGGAGGGGTTAGACAAAATGAATAAGAAAATGATCACAAAAGCAGTTGTGCTTGTGGGGGTTTTAGTATTAAGTACAGTAAACACACTAGCGGCAACTTTTAAGGATGTGTCACAGACCCATTGGGCATACACGAATATTACAGACATGCAAAAACGAGGCATTATGCTTTCAAATAGTGCAGGAGAGTTTCTTCCAAATGCAGCAATGAACTTCTTTGAAACAGCCGATGTACTGGCTAAAGCAACAGGTTATGTAGATGTGAATGTCAATCAAAATATAGATGCTACATTTAAACAGCAAATTATAAATAATTCAGCAGTTCAGAAACCAGTTATAGCAGTTTATGAAACTAAGTTTACCAGCTGGGATAAACGCTATAATGAACAAATTGCTTATTTACTCGGCCGGGGCTATCTTCAAAAATCGGAACTTGATAAATTTGTGTCTAAAGGTGCAGATCAAAAAGAAGTTAAGCCAGTTGTAACAAAACAGGAGCTAGCAGTATTTATTGTAAGACTCTTAGGTAAAGAAGAGACAGCTAAAACAACTTATACAACAGCTGGTTTTTCTGATGAGGCGCTTATCTTACAGGCTAATAAGCCTCATATAGCTTATCTTAAAGCCATTGGTCTTGTAAATCCAGATGCCAAAGGATTATTTAATGCAAATGCGCAAGTTACAAGAGCATTATGTGCCAAAATGGTAGGAGATGCCCTTACATATAAAGAAAAACAAACAGCAGCAAGCAGCTTCTCAAAAGTAACAAAGATCATACCAAAAGGAGATACCGAACACTGGATCATCCTTGAGCAAAACGGCAAAACAGATTACTATGCGATCAAAAACACAACAAAAGTCACTGATCTTAGCGGAAAAGAAGTCGCAATAGCAAGTATACCACTTGAGTCTCAGGCAGCTGTAGTGATCGCTACAGAAAATAACGTTAAGTACATAACAAGCATGAAGCTTCAAAGTGTCACAAATGGTACAGGTGCTGCAAATGGTGCTGGGACTGTTACAGGAACGATTACAAGAATCGGATCAAACGGCGATCTTGCCCTATTACTTGCAGATGAAAGTACCAAAAATTATTTTGTAGATACCAATTGTATTGTTATGCTCGGCCAAGAAAGTGTTACAATAAATGAACTTAAGTTAGGAGATAGTGTAAGAGCGACGATACTCTCAGATACTATTACGAAGATAGAGATCCAGACTGGATCAACAGGCAGTGGTATAGCGGATCTTTCTGATGGTGAGGTAACAGCAAAGACACTTAGAGCAGAAGGACATGGCCTTTCTCTTAAACAAGGAACAAGAACAACCAACATAGTGATTGATAGAAAGGTTGCAGTGACAAGAAATAATAAACAAGCAGCTTTTGGAGATATAAAAATAGGGGATAAGATTAAGATTGTTAGACAAGAAGGAAGTATTATAGAGGTGATAGCTACAGGGACCAAGGCAACTATCACTGGACAAGTAAGTTCTGTTTATATCGCAGCGGTGCCACAGGTTACGATAAAAACAAGTGAAAGTGCTCAGACTTTTATTATCAGCGATACGACAGAAATATACGATAATAATCAAAGAACAGAAGTTGCATTAAGAGATGTCAGACTTGGACAGAATGTAGAACTCTTGATCGAAAGTAAGGAAGTCGTATCACTGGTGATTCAAAGAGGGACAAGCGGCGTAAGATATGCAGGCGTGGTTCAAGCGATAGGCAGCAACATAGAATACATAGATGTACTTGTAGATTATGATCCTCTTACAGAAACGAGCAGAGTCATAAAAAGAGTGAAAACCTCTGCGGGAGTGCCAATAGAGCTAAGAGGTAAACCAGAACATAGATCATTGTTAGATGTAGGGATGGGAGTCGTTATTACTTATAAATATTTAGATGATGCTGTTCCAGAAAAAGTCCTAATAATAGAATAAATTAATAGGTGAAATAGAGGGGTGGCATAAATAGCGTGTCGCCCCAACATTTTTAATACATACTTTTAGAAAGGCCAGGGAAGGAGAACTATATGACGCGGGTAAACAGCAAAAAAGTAATTGCCTTAAAGCCAGACAGGAGAAGACGCAGAAGACCCAGGAGTAGTAGCAGAATAATAGGACTGGCTGTAGTTGTGGCGATAGGGATCGGATTATTTTTAGGATTCAGACCTAATGCTTATCAAGTGATGATACAAGGCAAAAGTATAGGGGCTATTAAAGAGAAAAAAATACTTGATACTGCGAAAGAAACCGTTGCGGCCCAGCTTGAAAGCCTCTATGGTACAGAGGTTAAATTTGAAGAGGAAGTAGAACTTAAAAAGTATCGGGCTAAAAAAAGGGATTATATCGATCCAAGCTATTTAATTACTTATATGAGAAAAAATATGAATGTGCTTATTGCGTTTAAAGAGATAATAGTAGATGGAAAAGTTATAGGGATTGTTGCATCTGATGATGATCTGGAGGTACTTAAAGAGTCCTTAAAAAAAGCCTACTATGGCAATAAGGACGTAGAAGTTGACTTTGGTAAAAAAGTAGAGACAAAGCAAGTTTTTGCCAAGGAAGCTGATCTTATAAATCATGATCTGCTTGTAGAAAAGTGTACGGCAACTACGCCCAAAATAGTAGAATATGAAGTAAAAAGTGGGGATAGTTTATGGCTGGTAGCGGATAAACTAGGTGTTACAACAGAAAATATTATCAAGGAAAACCCTAAGTTTTCTGAAAGTAACGTATTAAGAATAGGGGAAATGATAAAAGCAAAAGTAAATGAACCGCTTCTGCCTCTTGTTGTTATTGAAAAAGACACACAAGAAGAGGGCGCAGAAGATCAAAATAAAGAAATTGAGAAGGAGGCATAGCATGCAGATAATAGCTGTAATAGAAGACGAAAAAGCGATATCAGACATTATCAAATACAACTTGGAAAAAGAAGGCTATAAGGTCTATACAGCATATGACGGCGAAGAAGGTCTTCAGGTGATTAATGAGAAAAGTCCAGACCTTATTATGCTTGATATCATGATGCCAAAGTTGGATGGTTTTGAAGTGTGTAAAAGAGTAAGGCAGACTAAAAATACGCCGATCATTATGCTTACAGCAAGAGCTGAAGAAATAGATAAGGTATTGGGGCTTGAGCTCGGGGCGGATGATTATATTACAAAGCCTTTTGGCATGAGAGAGCTTATTGCAAGGGTTAAAGCAAATCTAAGAAGAGTGGGCAGCGCTGCAGCTGTGGCTGCGGGAGATGCAAATCTTTTAGTTGAAGATCATTTGAGCATGGATTTGTCTAAATATGAAGTTTCTAAAGGCGGGGTACCGCTGGAGCTGACCCTAAGAGAGTTTGAACTGCTCAAATTTTTATGGCTTGAGAAGGGAAAAGTTTTTTCAAGAGAACATCTTTTAGAAAAGGTTTGGGGTTATGAATATTACGGAGATGTGAGAACTGTTGATGTTACAGTAAGACGTTTAAGAGAAAAAATAGAGGATGATGCCTCAAAAGCAGGTTATGTACTTACAAAAAGAGGGATAGGATACTATTTTAGAGGTTAAATTTATGAGAACAAGCATACAGCTAAAAATCATTATGATTTATTTATCTGTCATAGTTATTGTAATGATGGTTATTGGTACTTTTATCGTTTATAAAATCGAAGAAAGAGACTACCAAAGTATTCAGACGGATCTTGAGAAAATCGCAGCAGAGATGGAAGTACGTCTTAACTGGCAGACGGGCATTTCTAACTCAGAAGATATTAAAAATAAGATGCCTATTCTTAATGAGAATCATATTTATATTTTAGATCCGCAGGGTCGGGTAACGCTTGGCACCAATGCGGATCTGCAAGTCGGTGATACGGTTAAATCAGAAGTGGTTATACGGGCAATCAATACGAGGCGTCCGGCTACTGCAGGGATTATGCATTTTGCAAACAAAAGAACTGGGCCTAAATATACAGATCATGCAAGACCGGTTAATGACCCTATAACAAATGAGATCACAGCAGTTATTTATGTCTCGGCAAGTATAGAGCGGGTGTATGAGAATATGGAAGAAGTCATGAAAACCATCTCCCTAGGTGCAATTGTTGCAATGAGTATTACGGGGATGTTTGGTTTTGCTTTTTCAAAAATGATCACATCCCCTATTAAGCAGCTGACAACAAGTGCAAAGAAGCTTGCAGCAGGAGATCTGATTAAGCGTATTCCAATAGAATCCAATGATGAAATCGGAGAACTTACCCAGAGTTTTAACTATATGGCGACGCAGCTTGGTAATACAATGGAAGCTATTATTAGCGAAAAAAATAAGCTGGAAAAGATATTTGAACATATGGCCGATGGGGTCATGGCTTTTGATAGGGAAGGGGTGCTGATTCATACAAACTCCATCTGTTATGAGATGCTGGGGGCACTTAATATGAACCATCGTTTTGATTATATCTTTCCTAAACTCGGCATGAAAGTATCTTTTGATGAATTAATAGAAGGTGAAGGGGCTGTGGTGGCTGAAGAGATGCTGGTGATTAATGGTAAGTACCTTAGTATGCATTTTGCGCCTTATGTCAGTGCAAAAGACGAGCCGGATGGTCTCGTTGTTGTGATGCAGGATGTAACGAAGCAGCAAAAGCTTGATCAGATGAGAAAAGAGTTTGTGGCGAATGTATCCCATGAGCTTAGAACACCGCTGACCACTGTTAAGAGCTATACGGAAACCCTAATGGATGGGGCTATTGATGATAAAGAGTTGGCTATGAATTTCCTCGGCGTTATGGATAAAGAAGCAGATCGTATGACAACACTTGTTCATGATCTTCTGGAACTATCAAGGATTGATAATAATCAAATTCAGCTGAACTTTAGAAAACTTGATATTAAGCACTTAGTAGAAGAAACGATTGAAGCACAGACGATTCATATTAATAAAAAAGGGCATAAGCTGATTTATGAAACAGATGGGGCAGCGGATTATTTTATTGATGGAGATGGCGTCAGAATCAAGCAGGTGCTCCATAATATTCTTTCAAATGCGATTAAGTATAGTATAGATCCTGGAACTATTCATATTAAGATCTTTAAGGGCTCTGATATTGCCATTTGTATTAAAGATACGGGGATAGGTATTCCTATGCAGGATTTAGATCGGATCTTTGAAAGGTTTTATCGGGTTGATAAAGCCAGATCTCGGAAAATGGGAGGGACAGGACTTGGGTTATCTATCGCTAAAGAACTGGTAGAACTCCATGGCGGTACGATCAAGATAAGCAGCAAGGTCGGACGGGGTACAACGGTTACCTTGCATTTTATGCCTTCTGCTATTTAGGGAATAAGCGGTTTGACAGGTATCTGTTTTTTTCACAAACTCGTCCTATTTTTCGAGCCGTATTGTAAAATAAACGTTATTACGATGTAATCAGTTTGTAATAATAATAAGCTATAATGTAAGAGAATATAATATATCTATAAGGAAAGGGGGATTCGACCAAGTGAAAATATCAAAATATCTTATAATGTTTTTTGCTTTTGTAAGTATTGGCTTATTTAGCGGGACAATTTATGCTTCAGATGAATCTAACGTAAAAGTAGAGACAGTTATTAAGAATGACAAAAAAGTTGATATTATCGTAAGTGAAGATAAATATGTGCGAATCTCCGAACTTGCAAAAGCGAGTACCTCCACCTTTGAAAGTAAGATGAATATTATGGGGGAGACCAAACAAGGTACAGATATCGTAATAGAAGTTTACAATACAAAAACAGATAACCTATCACTTTCTAAAAATGTAACCAGCTACACGCTTAATACTGTAGGGATTACAGAAACTTTTAATCAGCTTATAGAGCTTCTTGAAGGTGAAAATAAAGTGGTATTAACTTATACGAATGAAAAAGACAAAAAAGATAAACTACAGATGATTTTTTATATTACAAGAGAATCTGAAGAAACAAAAGAACTTCTTAAGAACATGCGTGTTTATGCAGGCACTAAAGATGCAGGATTAACCAGTACAATCAAAACAAATGCCTTAAAGTAACAGGTGATAAAATGAGAAAAAGTATCATAAAAATTGCAGTATTGGCAATGCTTATTGTATTATGTATAGGGCAAATGGTAACGTTATGGCTTGGCGATATGTCAGGCCATAATTTTTTAGGCAAAAATGCCACGCTACATAATATGATTTTAGTTCAGCCAAAGACAATGTGGGTCAGCACCGGTAAACTTGCCTATAAAATAGAAGAAAGCAAAAGAGAATACAATGTGCTTATTGAGGAGTTTACAAATCTCATAGCCGCAAATAAAAAAAATATCAAACTAGAAAAAGAGGCTTCTATAACGTACGAAGATCTTTTAAGCCGGCAAGGTATACTTTACGAGTATGACCTTGGGATTAATCTCCAAGAACTTGTGGGAAGCGGCATGGATAGAATACAAGATGATCTTGCGATGCAACAGGTTTTTATAGATATGAGCGTTTATAATGATCATAAGACAAATCTTTATTTTATTACGGATGATTTACAGAGCATATATAAAATTATTATCTATAAGAGACTTCAGGGACACCAAAAGATGGTAGAACGGTTTAATGATCCGGATATTACAAGGGAGCTTATAGGCTATCAGCCAAGTATCACTTCTAATAAGAGGCAATATATAAAAGGCAATAGTTTTTTGCCCTTTATTACAAAGGAAAATCCTATTACGTATGAAATACTCAAGGTAAGTAATCCAATAGAAGCCCAAGAGGGAAAAGAAAAAATAGAGCTTTTAGAAGGCTATGTCAATTCTTTTTTTTCAAATCCTCTACTTAAGGCTGTGGATGAAAAAGAAAATGGGAGTGTTATTTTTAGTGAAAATATAGGGGCTATTGTAAAATATGAGCCTGAAGGAACGCTGGAATTTAATATTACATCAGCAAGCCAGGAAACAAGATTATCTAGAATTGAGAGGCTTATTGCGGTGATGGAGTTTATAGAAGACTGTCGGGGGATACCGGAGTTTCTAAAAGAAGGCATTTACTTAAGTGAGATAGTAAACCATGGAGAAGCTTATACGTATAAGTTTAATTATAAGTATAAGGGCTTTAGTGTACATCTGACCCATCAAGTTAAAGAGGAACTAGGTCTTGATAATATACTTGAAATCACTATAAAAAATAATCAAGTGGTAAGAGGAAAATGGAGCATTCTTGATATAGACGTTTATGATGGCGCAGCCTTGGTAACGGACAAGGTATCACGAGGTTTTGATGAAATTATAGATAGTATGTATGAGCGCTATCTTAAAGATAAATATAATGCGGGGCAGTTAGATGCGCTGCAGTGCCGCTATATTATGGATATGACCGAAGGAAAATTAAAGTTTAATTGGCTGGTGTGTTATGAAGGGCGTTGGTATTATCCATAGGGGGATTAACTTGTTATATTAAAGGTATAAGATGAGGATAAGGAGGCGTGGCGGATGAATGCGGGCAAGGTATTAACGAGGCTGATACAAGTGTTTTTGGCAATTAATATCTTATTACTAATGATGAATGTTATTAGAATTACAACGTCTTATGTGCTAGGTAGAGACAGAATAACTAATATTACATCCATATTAAGTAGCAGAGATATCAGCATTGATGTGCCGCTCCCTAGAGTTTTTATTCCTCAGAGAAAAGGGGCCATTATTATTCCGGAAAGCACCACAGAAGCCAGGGAACAAATCGTTAAGTCGCTTCTTTCTCCAAATCTTGAAGATATTCTTATTTCCACTGAAAATAGCAGCAATAGTAATAAGAAGCCTAATAGAATCTATACGAGAAATGGCACCTCTATTACTTTTGCAGGAGATAATATTACTTACCGCAATGCAAATATTAGAGCGGATCAACCCATCAAGTTAAGAGCGGCTAAAAGTATGAGCTGGCGATTTATTCACAAGGCGGGACTTAAGAAAGTTTTTAAGAACGCCTTTGTTGAGGTTATAAGCCAAGAAGAAGAGACTGTGCTGATTTATTATCCTCGATTTGAAAACATTCCTATTTTTGATAGTTATATTACGTTTCATATTGCTAAGGACGGGATAATAGAGGCGTTTATGCATATGGCCAACATTGAATCATTAAGAATTATTAATACAAGATATACTATTTATCCTATAGATATCGTTTTATTTGGCATTGAAGATAATTTAGATCTTGAAAAACCAGTTCGCATTACCAACATCGTATTAGGATACCACGCACTTAATGCAGAAGGGATGGATATTCTGCAGCAGGAGATTGTACCCACGTATAAGATTTCAATCGATGGTTTAAATGAGCCGTTATTTGTTAATGCTTATACTAACAAAGAAATAAAATAAACTTTTTATTTGAAGGGTTTAATGCTATAATATAATGTGGTATCAAGTATGTGGGATGATTATAAATAATTATTAAGAGGTGTTCAGGTTGAGCGAGTTGTGTATACGTGGTGGTAAACGCCTTATTGGAGATGTAACCATTAATGGAGCTAAAAATGCGGCAGTAGCTATTTTGCCAGCGGCTCTTTTAGTAGATGGTATTAGTGAAATAGAAAACTTACCTTATATAGATGATGTTATAAAAGTAAAAGAAGCCATGGAAGGATTGGGTGCAGTTACTGAGTTTATTGACGCGCATACCCTTAAAGTAGATGCTTCTACTGTTTATGATTATAATGCAACTCAAGATTATATAGGGAATATAAGAGCATCCTATTATTTAATAGGTGCACTTTTGGGTAGATTTAAAAAAGCTGAAGTTGCCATGCCTGGAGGCTGTAACTTCGGGGTTAGACCTATAGATCAACATATTAAAGGCTTTGAAGCATTAGGCGCAAAGGTTGTTATAGAACATGGCATGATTAAAGCTTATGCAGACAGACTTGTGGGTACAAAGATATATCTAGACGTAGTAAGTGTGGGGGCGACGATTAATATTATGCTTGCAGCCGTACTTGCAGAAGGGACGACCCTTATCGAAAATGCAGCCAAAGAACCTCACGTGGTAGATGTTGCCAACTTCTTGAATATGATGGGGGCAGAGGTTAAGGGCGCAGGGACAGATGTGATCCGTATTAAAGGCGTTGAAAGACTCTCAGGCGGCAAGTATTCAGCAATCCCAGATCAGATTGAAGCTGGGACCTATATGATGGCCGCTGCTATTACTGGGGGCGATGTTTATGTACGTAATATTATTCCAGAGCATATGTATTCAGTAAGTCTTAAGATGATAGAGATGGGTATTGAGATCGAAGAGGGGGATGATTATGTAAGAGTCATCGCACCAGAGATCTTAAAGGCCACTAATGTTAAGACCCTGCCTCATCCTGGCTTTCCGACAGATCTTCAGCCACAGATGGCAGTACTCCTTAGTGTAGCTAAAGGAACAAGTACAATCATAGAAGGTGTCTGGGATAATCGTTTTCAATACGTTGATGAATTAACACGTACTGGCGCCAATATTAAAGTGGATGGACGTATGGCCGTGGTAGAAGGTGTATCTACGCTTAGTTGTGCAAAGCTTGCAGCAACAGACCTGCGTGCGGGAGCTGCAATGATCATAGCAGGGCTAAGAGCAGAAGGCGGCGAGACCGTTATTACAAATGTCAAATATATTGACAGAGGCTACGAGACCATAGAAAAAAAACTAGCAGCCCTCGGTGCAGATATACAAAGAAGACCTAGTAAAGTCACAGAAGAAGACTGTTAATAAGAAGGCTAAAAATAAATAGTAAAAAGAGGCTACTTAAAAAGTTTATTAAACTTTTTGAGTAGCCTCTTTTTACATTGCATTAGTTTTTATTAGTTGATACCCATTCGTTATCTTTATCGGATTTTTTTGTTTTTGAATTATTATTTGACTGGTTGTTTGATTCGAGATTGTGAGATGCTGCCCACGCATTATCATTCGCATCTTTACATTTTTTGTGCATCGTATAGCCTCCTGAATAGTTGTAAGAATTATATTCGCCTTTAGTGTATGTAGAAATTATAAAAATATACATTGCAAATTGACATAATTATTATTTATTTATGTAAAGTAATAGTGGTTTAAGAGGATTAATTACCAAAAATAATAGTAAATAACAGGCGCTAGGTGATGTGATAGTAATTTTATATTAAATAACAAAATTACATAAAATATTCCATAATAAGATAAATATTGACAAACTAATGGTGCTACAATTATAATCAACTGGTTGAGATAAAATATAATGACTAAAATATAGTGACTGAAAATAGAAAATATTACTATAATAAGGAGGGAAAGCATGAAAGATTTAAAGTTAAAAAGAACAAAACAGTCCATACGGACAAATTTGATCGTCATCCCATTAATTCTTGTATTTATTGCTGTTTTGGGTATAGGGGGCGTATCTTCCTATTTGATAAGAAACAGTATGCTTGAGCAAATGAGAGAAGATGGATTAGAAATAGTTAATCAGGTAGCGCACCAAATAGAAATTTCTACGCTTTCATCAAGAACAGTTAATGAAATGATAGAAGATAATATCAGAGCTGTGGGAAGGAGTATTATTACACAGCAGGACTATTTAACGGATGAACTACTGATACAGATTGGCAAGGATTTGGATGCTGATGAAATCAATGTATTTAATACCGATGGAAAAGTCATATTTTCAAATTTTCCAAAGGATAACCTAGGTTGGATCGCGCCGGAAGACCATTTTGTTCAAATCATTTTAAGAGAGAATGAACCGGAATTAATGGAGAATATTCGAAAAAGTTTATCCAGCGAGGACTATTATAAGTACGGCTATTTAAAAAGTCCAAAGGGCGAGATTATTCAGGTGGGAATTATAGCTAATAAAATACAAGCATTATCTGATCAGCTCAGTTACCAAAATATTGTTGAGAAGTCAGCACAGGATAATAATGTAGTCTATGCACTTTTTATAGATAAAGATTTACAGGCTATTGCCCATAGCAATAGAGACAGAATAGGTATCACTCTTACAGATGAAGGCAGTAAAATGGCAGCAGTAGATGGCAAACCCTATACATCAGAGTACTTTTATGAAGCTGAAAAAGTTATGGTATATGATGTTTTAATGCCTGTGGTGATTGGTGGCGAGCATATTGGAGCGATCAATGTAGGTCTTTCCATGGCAATGATGAACTCTGCCGTACGCCAAAACTATATTTTGGTAAGTTTATTAGGCTTATTAATCTTTACTGTATTAGGATACATACTCTTTAAAAAGTGTAATTATGTAGTAAAGACACTTAATGTAACGAAGGAATATCTAAATACAACTGCTTCCGGAGACTTTACAGCGCAAATTCCAGAAAAATACCTTCATGCACAGGATGAACTTGGAGAGATTGCGCGTGCGATAAAAACTATGCAAGAGTCTATTAAGGAAATGATTCAAAAAATAGCCAATACTTCTGGGCAGCTGGCTTCTGCCTCACAGCAATTAACCTCCACAAGTAGCCAATCAGCCATAGCTGCAAACGAAGTAGCTAAGACCATTGAAGAAATGGCTAAAGGTGCAAACGACCAAGCAAAGGATACTGAAAAAGGAGCAATGGCTGCGACTGAATTAAGTGAAATTATTGAAGAAGATTTAAAAGATATGATAGCCATAAACAAAAAAATAGGCACCTTAAGAATGCTAAAAGATGAAGGAATAGATGTCATCAAGCAGTTGACAAATAAAACAAGTGAAACTAGCAGTGCGATTAAGTCGGTACATGAGGTTATTTTACAAACAAATAATAGTGTTGAAAAGATAGGAACGGCTACTAAGATCATTAATAATATAGCAGCGCAGACTAATCTATTAGCGCTTAATGCTGCCATTGAAGCCGCAAGAGCAGGTGAAGCAGGCCGAGGCTTTGCCGTTGTGGCAGAAGAGATTAAGAAACTAGCCGAGCAATCTACAGATTCTGTAAAAGAAATAGATGAGGTTATTGTAAGTCTGCAGACCAACTCAACGAGTGCCGTTGTAACAATGGAAAATGTAGCAGCAATACTTGATGAACAAGTACAGTATGTTGATAACAGCAGTGATAAATATGAGGGAATTGCTAATACAGTAGAAGAAATAAAGACAGTGGTTGATAAATCCAGCACTTCAGTAAAACATATGGAGCAAAAGAAAAATCAATTTGTAAGTATTATAGAAAACCTGGCGGCTATATCAGAAGAAAATGCAGCAGGCACCCAGGAGGCCTCAGCATCTGTAGAAGAGCAGACGGCAGCAATGGAAGAAATCGCTAATGCCTGTAAGTCACTGGCACAACTGGCAGAAGAAATGCAAGAAGGTATTGCACTATTTAAGTATTAAAATAAATAGAGGACATTTAGGGGACAGTTATTTAAATAACTGTCCCTTGTGTATTACAGTAATAAAAATTATATGGACTCTTAGTAGATATATAAGTAAAAAATAAGACATCAAGACATATTTTGGTGTCGAAAGTCGCTAACGAAAGTTATGTGCAAGTTGAATATACTATGGTAATATTAAGTGGGATTAACTAAAAAAGGGGAATATTATGAAAAAATATTATTTTTTATTTTATCTGCTGATATTTACTGTCTATTTATTACCTTTTATTCCGTTATCAGTTAAAGGAATTTTAGGTGTTACTTTTATAATAATAAGCAGTACAAAAATAAGCCTAAAAGCGGGTCTGGCTACCGCTACACTGTGCATAATATTGGCTTCTGGCAACCTCATTTTTAATATAAATGTAGATTATAAAAGAGCAATGGTCAACGCACTTTTAGGCTCTTCATTATATTATATAACTGCATTTTATTTTGGAAATCTTACACGGAGTCTTAAAAATAGGAATCAGGAGTTAGAACATGAGATAGAAAAAAGAAAGAAAGTGGAAACAGATCTGAAGAAAGAACTGATATTATTTAAAGGTTTAATGGATAGTATTCCAAGCCCTATTTTTTTCAAAGACTTAAATTTCAAATACATACACTATAATCGTGCTTTAGAAGACATTTTAGGCATAAGTGGCAGTGAAGGCGTGGGTAAAACTGTATATGATTTAGAGGAGTCTCAATTAGCTAGTATATATGAAAAAATGGATTTAAAGCTTGCTGAAGATCTAGGTGATCAAACTTATGAAGACGTTGTTAGATTTGTTGATGGTAGCTTAAGAAATATTGTTTTTAATAAATCTATCTTTAAGGATGAGAATGAACTACCTATCGGAATAGTAAGCGTTATGACAGATGTTACAGAGAAAAAGGAGACTGGCCTGCTTAAGCAGATCATCTTAGACAATAAGCAAATGATCAAGCAATTATTAGAAAATGATCAAATAAAAACAGAGTTTTTCTCTAATATTTCTCATGAACTGCGCACACCGCTTAATGTCATTTTAGGTTCTGTACAATTAATGGATTTATATACTGGTGATGAAGAGTATATGCGTAGTAAGGAAAAGGTGGTACGAAGTGTAGCTATTATGAAACAAAACTGTTATAGATTATTAAAGCTTGTAAATAATCTCATAGATATTTCTAAAATTGATGCTAAGGCCTTCAAGCTACATCTTAAAAACTGCAATATCATAAGTGTTATTGAAGAAATCACGCTCTCTGTATCTGAGTATATTGAAAATAAGGGTATCAAACTTATATTTGATACAGATATAGAAGAAAAAATAATGGCTTGTGATGATGAGAAGATAGAGAGAATTTTATTAAACTTGCTTTCAAATGCTGTAAAATTCACGCCGAAAGGCGGCGTTATATTTGTTAATGTCCATAATAAGGATAATGGGTTATGCATTAAAGTTGAGGATACAGGAAATGGTATGCCGGATGATAAACAGAGTCAAGTTTTTAACAGATTTTATCAAGTAGATGAGATGTTTACAAGAAAGCATGAGGGCAGTGGAATAGGACTGAGCCTTGTAAAATCTCTTGTTGAAATGCACGGGGGAACAATCAAATTTGCAAGTAAAAAGGGGATAGGGACAACGTTTATCATACATTTGCCGTTCAGGCTGACTGAAAGCCAGGAAGTGCAATACAGCACGACTACAAAACAAGACCATATTGAACGCATCAGTGTAGAGTTTTCAGATATCTATTCTATTAGTCACTGCGGTTAAAGAATAACTCATGGTGTCAGGGCACTATAGTTATTCAGTTTTATAAGTCTGGTGCGTTTACAGAGGGAGTTCTTTGCCTTATGATAGAGGGTAGAGAGATAGGACAGTTAGAGGAGAGACAGTATGAAAATAGATATCATTTGTGTAGGTAAACTCAAAGAAAAGTATTTAGCAGCAGCAGTTTCAGAATATGTAAAGAGGCTGTCGAAATATTGTAAGCTTGATATAAAAGAAGTTCCTGATGAAAAGGCACCAGAAAGGTTAAGTGAGAAACAAGAGCTCGAGATTAAAAATAAAGAAGGAGAGGCTATCCTCAAGCATGTTAAAGAAGGCGCTTATGTGATAGCTCTAGCGATAGAAGGCAAGATGTATAGTTCAGAGGGGCTGGCGGATCAGATTGCAGATTTAGGTGTAAGGGGCAAAAGTCATATCGTATTCATTATAGGAGGGTCTCTGGGCTTATCTGATGGTGTTTTAAAAAGAGCAGATGAGAAAATCAGTTTTTCAAAGATGACCTTCCCGCATCAGCTTGTAAGGGTTATTTTGCTGGAGCAGATTTATAGGTGTTTTCGGATTAATAATGGGGAACCTTACCATAAATAGGGGAGGTTTGGTCTTGTAGGCCTTGATAATAGTGAAGTCTAGAATGATTAATTGGGGTGTTGTGGTACGGTACCGTATCATAAGTAAAGGAACTGTATAAATTAGTTCTTTTGTGTATCGGGTGAATCCGCAAATAAATTCAGCATTCTCCAGCTGCTCAGTTGCGCGTTTCTAAAAATCTAACTGGTTTTTTCAAACGAACGCCGCAAACTCACTTCGTTCAAACAGTGCGAGCTAAATACCGTTTGAAAAAACCAGTAAGATTTTCTTAACGAAACACTCCACAGGCAGCTTCCGAATACTGAAATTACTTGCTAACCATTGATTGAAGTACACATAAACTAAACATAAAGAGTTTTTCCTTTTTGTGGATGGTTTGTGGTGAATTCATTCTATCAAAGTTAGAATATTTTTCTATTGTTTGATCTTCAATTTTTAGGTGAAAGAAAAAATAATTAAAAATGCTGTAATTTCGGAGTGTGAAGCACTATTTAATGAATTATCATGAATAATTCAGGTCTAGGTATGCATTGTATTAAAATAAGAAGGAATTTAGAGAGTTTTGTAGAAATAATAAGAATAAAGATAAAAATAATCATTACGAAATAAAAATCTGACTAGACGGGGTGAAGGACATGCGAAGACATCCCATTAAATGGGGGGCTAGAAGCTTTTCACATAGGTTTGCTACAGAGGTAGTTAGAAGTATAAATAAGTCTCAAGGTAACGGGGCGTATGCATCATCAGAACCGAAGATGCAAAGCATGCCTCAGGCATCTATAATATACTATATATTAGAGTATTATAGCTACAATGACTATCAAGCGAATGATGGGTTTCCTATTCCGAATAAAGAGCAAAGAAAAAATAGATACATAGAATATGGCGAAATTTACTATGGATTTGGTAAATGGGGAAAAGTTCCCGACAAATTTTATTATCATTTAGACACTCCGGATAAAAGAGAGAAAGAAATAAAAAGCCTAAAAAAATTTACTTTCTTAGAAGGGTTACTAACCTTTATTTTATCTATGGTTCTAGGCTTAGGACTCGGTGGTCTTATAGGGATTCTGATAGTAGCTTATAGTGTTTTTTCAAGAACATCATGGTTTGGGCCTGGTGAAGGAGGAGACTTCATGACTAGATTAGGGTTTATAATTGGGCTAATAATATTTGTAGTTTTCTCATCCTTTATTATTAAATCAAAGGGAAATATTGATATATAGACTGATTAATCAGAATAGGTACTTATATAAGATTATTAATATTTTTTAGTTGAGGTCAGTATTGTTGTAGAAAACATACGAAATAAAATCAAACAGAAGGGTTTCGATCTATTATATTATATAGTCAGGGAACTATAGAAAAGAAATCTTTTTGCCTGCTCATGGCAGAAATCGATTTGTAGAAGCCTAGTTTATCTACAAGGGTCAACTTAACATATAAAAAATAATCTGCTATAGTTTTCTTAATAAGCTTGTAAATTAAAAGGGTAAGTCCATGTTATCTTTAATATGGGTTTATCCTTGGTAATTTTATAGGGTCCAGTATAGTATTATGGAATGACTAGCTGTTGTCCAACGTAGATAATCCTATATCAGTCATACCAGTATTTTCATAGATAAAGGCCTCCGGGGATATGCTTAAGTTCAGGAAAACTGAATAAAAGGTATCTCCAAGCTTTAATAGAAGGGGGGATAGTTATATATAGGATTATTGAGGTTAAATAGTATCATAAATCACGGAAATATTGATTTGAATCTAAAAATTGAGTGAAGTTATGGAGGATTATGTGAAAAAGTTAAAGAGAAAGGACTTGGTAATGATCAGTTTTTGTGTTCTGTCCTTAATTATTATAGGATTTTTGAGAAACTATGTTTATCAAAGAGGTATTAGCGAAATTGTAAGTAATATTATGAGAGAACACGAGGTAATTGAAGAAGGCAAACTTAAGCAGGAGGGACTAGAGTTTTATATTAAAGTAAATGGTGTATACTATGATATGGACGAGCAAGGCAAGGTAAGATTCTTTAAAGACGTGGAAAAGATGATTACTAGAGAATTTAGTCGCCTTTCAATTAATCAAATTGAGTTTCCAGGAATCAAAAAGTATAGAGTGCCAATAGGAATTTATACTATTTATGTTGATGCTGGCAACAGTAAATATAGATATAGAATGGATAAAATATTCTCTAATAACGAGGTTATATATGATCATTCGGCTTATGAAATGGAGCAGGACAAATTAATACGAGAAAATAGGATTATGAATTTAAAAGCCACAGGTTTATCTAATGGAAGGCATGACTTGTCAGAGTACGAGGTTATACAGATTTTAGGGGAACCATCCTCAAAAGATGATGGTACTTATTATACTCATACAGTAGGTACAAAGCATTTCAAGTGGTCATATGAACGAAATGGCAAAGTAATCAAAGTGATACACGTAATAATACATAATGATAAACATTATGTGACGGTGGACAATACATATTACTATGGTTATGATGAAGCTAAGTTTGAGGCTGGATTATAAAAGGAAATTTAGCTGCTAAAAAATGAACTGAATAATTCCTGAAAGAAGACTTGGGGATGTTTCGAGGCCACTGAAAAAGTCGAATAATATGCTGTGTAGTTTGGATTGTCCTCCTGGGCTTAGCGAAGAATCTAAGAATTTAAGCCATTTTAAAGATTCTTCATTTTACTACGTTCCATTCAGAACTCTCACGCGTTACCTGCACCACCATAAACTAATACTAATGATTTCTCCCCGTTGAGGCTATACTGTAGCTATGACACAAGTTCGATTGTCATTGTCACATATAGGTGATTCGGAATTTGAAATTAAGGGTTTGAGAAGGCGACGGTCCTTGCTTGCTAGATTGATAGGTGTAAAAACCGCCGATACAACGATACGGTGAACCATACCATAAATAAGTGATATATATAGGAATGCTTAGTAGCTGGTAACTACTAAGCATTCCTAAAGTGAGATGTTTGATTTATTAATATTTCTTCTAAAACTTATTACCATCTCTGTTAAATAGTCTCACGTACTCTACTACATCCTTAAAATTCACCCAAGAAATACCCACCTTTTGATCTGCAGCGCCATAGCTGATGATAAGTGTATCATCCACTACAACGCCTCCCGTCGCAAATAGACAGGGGCAAATGAATTTATCCGGCATCTCCCATTTCTGCTGCGCATACATGAGCCTATCAGAGCACCGATGAATAATTTCAGGGAAGTCATTTTCTTTCTCCTTCAAAATCATAAAGGACTGGGTATAACCATACCCCGGATAGGTCTTACCATGATATTGCAAAAGCCACTCTCCATCTCCCAACTTTATAGGAGCCCAACTGGCACCGATCCGCTCCTTTTCCCAATCAAACATGCCTGCTGCTAAGAACTTATGGGTAGCCTTCGAAGTAGCCAAATCCTTTATATTTTCAGCTGCTGCCAGCATCATAGAGGGGTTGGGATATCCTTTTCCTGCTTCAAAATATTCAGGATTGTGAGGCCGGTGGAGCATCACGTACTGAAGCTTTCCATCGATCATCATTTTTTCTGAGAATAGGAATACATCCCTGTTGTCATCCACATTAGGATCTGTCAAATTACAGACATAGGAAAAGGCATTTTCATAGTCTTTGTTTTTTAGATTCTCTAAATCTAGCTTAAAAAGAACCGTAGTAGTATCATTTTTATAAGCAGCCTTTCCAAAATGATTTCCTTGTTTTCTGGCCCAGGCGGGCATGTTTTCAAACCGAATTTCTATTCCTCCTACCTCATCCTTCTTCCAGTACGGTCCAGGTGGGAACATACGACATGCTGCTGACACGTATAATTGTCCTTCTACTTCAAAAATTCTTGGATCTTCTATACAGCCATTGCTATAGTTAACTACCCGATTGCCTTCATCATCAGTAATATAAATTTTATCGGGTTCGTATGCCATTGCCGGTGCTAATGCGAGCTTGGAAAAATCAGCCTCCCAGGTTTTACCCAAATCCTCACTTTTGGCATATCCTAAAAAGATCGGATAAGGGTCAAGCCTGCTGCCTTTCATCCTTTTGTGAGGCCAAGGTCCGGTGGAACGGAAAAGCATATGGAGGCTTTTTGTTTCTGGGTCTTTGACAATGGCAGGATTAAGCACCATGGTATTAGCCCAGGGGCAGCTCTCTCTGGGCTCTAAAGCTGGTTCGGGGGAATAAGTGAATGTTGGTTTCATAAGTTTACTGCTCCTTTTACAATTTGATTGTTATAAAAATGATAAATCTATTCCGCCAAATAGAATATCAGTAATTGGGACATTGTTTTTTATTTATGGCCCAAAATTTAAAGGAAAAGGCACAACAATGCAGAATATGTTTTATATGATTGATTTATCATTTCTAAGGAGCGAACCTATGAAACAAACAACACAGCATAACATTGATCTGGATATCAAAATTCCTTTAGGAAACATTATCATTAACGTCTTCTGTATCAACTATGAGGCACCTATTCCAGGATGGGGTTACGGCAACCATTCCCACAGCAGCTATGAACTGCACTTTATACCTTATGGCAGAGGTCTACTGAGGGTATCCAATAAGCTGTACGATATTGAACCCGGTATCTTTTACCTTACTGGACCCGGTGTGTTCCATGACCAAAAAGCAGAACAGCAGAATCCTATGGGTGAATACTGTATCAATTTTGAATTCGAAGTGAAAAAGCAGCCTCGCACCAAAAATAAATTATATTTACAAGAAGAAATTGATGACATTCTTAACCGGCTTCTTAGCACAAATTTTTGGTTCGGAAAAGATAAGTTTTCTACAACTGAGTTATTTGAGAAGCTTATTTCAGAGATGGAAAATCAACGTGTAGGGCATTACACCTATATTCAAAACCTCATTTCGCAAATTATATTAAACGCTCTTCGCTGTTACAGTCCCAAGGAAAAGTCAACCTATTCCATTCCTAAGAAAATATTGAACGATTCTAGAAGGTATATCATAGACAAATATTTTGAACACATAGATAGGCCCTTATCTAGAAAGGAGTTGGCATGTGCTATTGGCACAAGTATCCGACAACTGAACCGCATCCTGCAGGAATACTATGCTATGAGCTTTAAGGAAAAGTTGTTTGCGAGCAGGCTAGAGCAGTCAAAACATCTCCTTCTAAGTACGGACCTGCTCATACAAGATATAGCTTTTAAAACAGGTTTTTCAAGTCAGAGCTATTTCAACAAAGCATTTAAGGAATACTATGGAACCCCTCCGGGCAAATACCGTAGCAGCCATAAATAAGTTTATAACATCCCCCTATACATAAAATTGAGGTGCAGTGTTTAATTATGACTAAAAAGATGTTTTAAAACTTGCATAATAAAGAACCTCCTATTGATGGCTATCCAGTACTTGACTTGACAGAGGAGAATGATCTCAATCAGGGGCTTGCGGAAGTATTTATGGATGTTGTAGTATTTTAACTTATAAAGTTCCTAAGAGACCTATTTTTGTCTTTTAGGAACTTTAATTTTTAGGTGGTAATAATAAACTTTAAGTTGGTATAATAGAGTTGTAGTATTTTGAATACTGGATGAAGATTAGGGTGTATTTGTGAGAAAAGGGGATGGACTATGCTGTCAGAAAAGATAAAACACAAGTTCTACAACTTAAGTATAGGGTTGAAAATTTCTATGTTTTATTTTGGGTTAATTGTTGTCTCAACTTGTTTGAGCAGCTGGATGTTTAATAAAATTTACTTAGATATTACCCATAAGAAGGTAAGCGAAGTTTCTATTCAAACCTTAAATTCTATTCAATCCAATATTAACCTAATGATTAATAATGTAGACAGTTACTCTAAGATGATTCTCTCTGACAGTGACCTTCAAAATTTACTTCGCAAGGGGAATGTTTATTCGGATTTAAATGTGCAATCAAAAGTAAGTAATTATTTATATAAATTTATTCAAGCAATACCTTTAATTAAGTCGGTTTATGTATTTGATAATACAAATAATATTTATTCTGTGGGCGCTCAAATATTGCCAACGCTCCAATCTGACCAAATCAAATATGCAGAGTGGTATAAGGAAGTGGTACAAAAGAAGGGCGGATACATTTTAAGGCTTAACGGAGGGGGGATAGCGTTTCATAACACTCAGGACAACTATGTTTCGCTTATTCGTCTTATTAGAGATATGGACACTACAGACACACTTGGTATATTAGTCATCAATATCCCAGAAAAAGCATTTAGTCAGGCGTTTAGCAGCCTAGCAGGAAAAAAAGAAAATAATGTGGTCATTTTAAACGAACACAATGAGGTCATTATTAGTAACTTTAATACTGGGAAAATAGAGGCTAAACAAGTAGAACAAGATAAGTTTATTGATTTTGAAAGTCAAGTTATTCAGGCAGCAAATGAATGGTTAGATACAACCTCGGCGACTAAGATGAAAAAAATCGATCAAACAGAGTATCTTGTTTCCTATGTTTCAGAAAATAAGTATAACTGGAAGCTTGTAAGTATTATGCCATTTGCGAAGCTCTTCGAAGAAAACGCTGTGATGAGTTTAGTAGGATTTGTCATTATATTATTTAATAGTATTGTATTATTTATAAGTGCAGTGAGCATATCACGTTTGATTACAACCCCTATTAAGGACTTGCTCAATTCAATGAAGGATGTAGAAAAAGGGGTATTTAATGAAGTACAGGTAAAAACACAAAGTCGTGAATTTAAGAGGCTCTGCAAGGGCTATAATATCATGATTATGGAAATAAAAAAATTAATTGGCCGGGTCATTGAAGAACAAAAGATTATTAGAAAAACAGAGCTCTATACGCTGCAGGCTCAGATTAAACCACATTTTCTATACAATACGCTTGATTCCATCAATTCCCTAGTTCTTTCTGAGTGTACGGAGGAGGCCAGCTCTTTAGTTGAAGCACTCGGCAATTATTATAGGGCCAGTGTCAGTAAGGGTAAAGAAATCATAACCATTGGGGAAGAAATCAATATGGTTAAAAACTATCTTAAAATACAACAGGTAAGATATCCTGATTTATTTACTGTTAAATACGATATTAATACAGAGTGCTTAGACTATAAGGTACCCAAGCTCATTTTGCAGCCACTTGTGGAGAATGCGTTGTATCATGGCATCAGACCACTTAATAGAAATGGGATAATAACGGTGGGGGCAGATAAACAAGAGGGCGTGGTAAGGCTTTGGGTACAAGATGACGGCGTAGGTATAAAGCCGGAACAACTTGATGCTATTATTAATAGTAAGCTGGGAGAAGGCACGGGAAGTTTTGGATTAAAAGGAACACTAGAAAGAATACGTATTATTTATAATGGCAAAAATGCATTTGAAATCAAAAGCAAACCGCACGAAGGGACAGAGATTATATTATACGTTCATAATGACAACGAAGAGGAGGACTAAAGGGTGGAGATACTGAAGGTACTTATAGTAGATGATGAGCATCTTATTAGAAATCTTATTAAAATAAAGATTAAGTGGGACGAGCTGGGAATGAAAGCGGTCGGAGAGGCAGGATCAGCAAAGGAGGCTTTAGAACAGATAGACAAATTAGTTCCAGATATTATATTTACAGATATTTGCATGCCCTCAATGGATGGGATAGAATTCAGCAGGATAGTTTTTGAAAAGTATCCCCATATTAAAATAGTTGTTATAACAGGTTATGATGAATTTGAGTATGCAAGAAGCAGTATCAAATTGGGTATAGCAGATTTTATTTTGAAGCCTATTAACTCAGATGAACTTATGAAAACCCTCGCTCAGCTAAAGGAAAAAATCCTGGCCGAAAGATTACATATTAAAGAATATAATAAGTTAAAAGAGCAACTTGCAGAAAGCCTGCCTATCTTAAGAGAAAAATTTTTAAGCGAACTATTATCAGAAGACCTTAGTTTAGAAGAAATCACCGAGAAGATTGATTATTTTAAAATTCCTATTAATAGTGCATACAATAGTTTTCAAGTTGCCGTAGTTGAATTAAGCAGTTCTATAAAGAATGAACAAAAGGAAGAAAGCAAAATTTTACTTTCAATAGAGTGTACTAACGCTATCAAGAGCTTTTTCAAATCAGATGCCCACATCTTGGTATTTTTAGACAATCGCAGAAGAATTGTCATTTTATCTAACAATGACAAGATAGAGCTTATAGAATGCTGCGAGATATTAAAAGGAATGATTATAACCCGGTTAAAATGTTTTGTGGGTATTGGTATAGGTACAAGGCGAAATGGATTAGAGTATATTAAGTGTTCTTATAAAGAAGCAATAGATGCACTCAGCTGCACGGTATTTGTTGGTAAAAATCAGGTGATAAGCTATCAGGATATTGGGGGCATGAGCAGTCAATCATATGCTAGTGATAGAAATAAAATGGAAAAACTGAACGTATTTATGCATGCAGGAGCCAAAGAAAGTGCGCTTATGATCTTAGATCAGTTATTTAATGTACCTGGTTGTTATGACAAAGAGATAATGACCAAGATGCGGCTTGAGGCCTTTGATATTTTTTCAATAGGTCAGCATATTATCAGTGAACAAAAGCTGAATATGGATGAGATATGGCAGCATGATATAGGAATCAATGATTTAATTTTAAAGGTGGACAACCTTCCGGAACTCAAAGGATATATGCGTGAATTTATAGGCAGTATCACAGGGATTATAGAGCAGACAAATAACAATAAAGCTTATACACTCATTGAAGAGGTAAAAGATTATTTAAAGGCTAACATGAATAACCCAGAAATTTCTCTTTCTGGTGTAGCAAAAACCTTTTATATCAGTTCGGGGCATTTAGGACGGTTATTTAAACAGCAGACGTCACAGACGTTTGTTGAATATCTTACAGAAGTTAGAATGAAAAAAGCCGAAAAGCTTTTAAGAGAGACCCATTTAAAAGGCTATCAAGTTGGTGAAGAAGTAGGGATAAGAGATTCACACTATTTTAGTATCTTATTTAAAAAATATACAGGATTTTCAATCAATGAATTTAGGAAAATATAATTATTGCATAAAAATGATTGATTTTTGAATGTTTATGTGTGGATATTGAATGGAGAGTAAGCTGTTTTTTATTTAGAATATAAGAGAAATAAAAATAATCGGTAGGGGGAAATAATATGAAAAAAACAGTTATGAAGCTTTTATCCGTGCTACTTTTAGGGACAATGATGGCATCTTCAGCAGGATGCGCACAATCTGAAAGTACTAGTTCATCGGGGGATGCAAGTAATCAGACTGTAAGCGAAAAGGCGACGGATGAAAAACCAGCATCCGAACCTATTAAGCTGACAGTATGGCATCAATCTGTTGCAGAGACTGATCCAGCTTCAAAATTGATTAAAGATGCCATAGCAGAATGGAATGCGGCAAATCCTAATGTTATCGTTGAAGAAGATGGTGTTACTGGAGAACAATATAAGACCAAGATCAAAACAGCAATAGCAGCAAATGAAGGACCTGATTTAAGCTATATGTGGGGCGGAAGTTTCGTAGAACCTTATGTTAAAGCTGGGAATATGTTAGCAATTGATGAATACCTTACAGATGATATTAAGTCTAAATTAGTTCCAGGGACAATTAATGGTTGTGTATTTGATGGCAAAACATATAGTCTGCCTTCTACCACATTTATCGCCAGCTTATATTGCAATACAGAATTATTTGAAAAAGCAGGAGCTAAAATACCTACTACATATAATGAGTTGTTAGAGGCAGTGGCAAAGTTAAAGGCAGCTAATATTACTCCTATTGTTCTTGGAGAAAAAGACAGATGGCCAGGTATGTATTGGTTTGATATTATCGCTATGCGTCAGGCTGGAAATGAAGCGAGCATGGCGGCAATGAAAGACCCTGCAAAATTTGATTCACCTGAATTTGTAGAAGCAGCTAGAAAAATGCAGGAGCTTGTTGATGCAGGCGCATTTAATGATAGTATGTTTAGTATGAGTTATGATGAAATGATCGGTGCATTTACACAAGGAAAAGGTGCGATGTTGTTCCAAGCAAACTGGGTAAATGCTGCTATTGAAGATCCAAGTGCAGCAACCAGCGGAAAAGTTGTTGCAGTACCATTTCCAATATTTGAAGATGGCGCAGGAAATGTAACTGAGTTCTATGGCGGAGGTGTAGATGGTTACTACATTAATGCCAACACAAAACATCCTAAAGAAGCAGCCGAATTTTTGATTTATTTAAGCGAAAAAATGGATCAAGGAACTTATCTTGCAAATTCAGGACTTCCATGTTGGGATACTACAGGTTTAGATACCTCTTCTCTTATTCCTCTTACAAAACAAGCAGCTGAGTTAATGTCAACAGCTACATCATTTATTAAATGGTGGGATAATATTCTTCCAGCTGAATCTTCAGAAGTACACAAAGACCTTATTGCACAATTATTGGCTAAGAAAATTACGCCAGAAGTATTTAGTCAAGAGATGGCCAAAGTAAAAGGTGCACAGTAATAAGCTAGTCAAATTATTTTAGGATAAAGCATGTGAGTAAAGAATATTTTCTTAACCACATGCTTTATTAAAAAGGAGGGATATTATGGATTCGATACTATCAAATAAAAAAGCAATATGTATTTTTGTTGTTCCCACACTTCTTTTATATTTAGCGATCATATTTATCCCTATTATTATCTCGGCAAGTTACAGTACACTAGATTGGGATGGGATAGGGAAAGGCACCTTTATTGGTATTCAAAACTATGTGAGCATGTTTTCAAATGGAAGATTTTTACACTCGGTTGTCAATTCATTGTTATTTGCAGCAGTTTCTATTGTGGTTCAACTGCCGATTTCACTTTTTTTGGCACTTATTCTTGCTGGCGGGGTACGATTTGAGAAATTTTATCGTACAGTTTATTTTATACCCGTTATTATTTCTACGGTTGTCATTGGGCAGTTATGGATTAAAATCTATAATGCTGATTATGGTCTCTTAAATACATTACTTCAATCTATTGGGCTTGATAGTTTGATGAATGATTGGCTTGGACAGGAGAATACTGCTTTAGTATGTGCTTTCATTCCTATATTGTGGCAATATGTAGGCTATCATATGCTCATTATGTACGCAGGTGCAAAATCTATTTCTACAGATATTTATGAAGCGGCTGAAATAGATGGCGCCACATCCATAAAAACGGCATTCTATATTACAATTCCGCTTTTAAAACCTATTTTAAAGGTTTGTATCACCTTTTCACTTATTGGGGCTTTAAAAGTATTTGATTTGATCTATATTTTAACAAATGGCGGACCATTTTATTCTACAGAAGTGCCAAGTACCTTGATGTATACTACTATTTTTAACAATTTTCAATATGGTTATGGTAGTGCGATATCTGTCTTTATTATTTTGGAGTGTTTAGTGCTTACTGTACTTATTGATAAGATGATGAAACTAGATTAAATTAAATAGTAGGAGGTTTATTTTTATGAATGGCATATCGGCATCTTTATTTAACAAAAGAGATATAAAAAAAATACCATTGCAGATCTTTCTTGTACTATTTGCAGTGATACAAATATACCCTTTGATATGGTTAATCTTATTTTCGTTTAAAGACAACAATGAAATATTTGGCGGAAATGTTGCAGGACTTCCTGAGATATGGCGTATTCAGAATTATGGAAGTGCAATATCTCAAGCTAACGTTATGAAATATTTCGTTAACAGCGTATTTGTAACGACAGTCACAATCGTATTAGTCGTTTTACTAGCTTCTATGACAGCCTATGCAATCTACCGGATGAAATGGAAGCTGAGCAATATAACGCTGATGATTATTTTATTAGGGCTGATGATTCCTATTCATGCAGCACTATTGCCATTATTTATGGTACTTAAAAATCTTAAGCTGCTTAATACGTTTTGGGCGCTTATCATACCTTATACGGCTTTTGGAATTCCGATGGCAATATTTATATTAGGAAGTTTTCTAAGCGGTATCCCAAAAGAGCTTGAAGAAGCAGCAGCAATAGATGGATGTAGTATCTACAGAATATTCTCTTCAGTTATACTGCCGCTCATCAAGCCAGCTATTGCAACAGTATCTATTTTTACCTACCTTTCAACATGGAATGAACTTATGTTTGCAGTTACCTTCATCAATAAAAAAGAATTTAAAACACTTACGGTAGGCATTATGTCCATGGTAGGAAATTATGTAACGAAATGGGGAGAGATTGGAGCAGGACTTGTGATTGCGACCTTTCCCACAATACTCATTTATATTTTACTTAGTGAGCAGGTACAAAATAGTTTAACAGCAGGTGCTGTAAAAGGATAGTTCAAGGATAAAGATAAAAGCAGCTAGAAAAAATTCAAAACGAGGGTGAAAAGCTAATGATAAGATATGTTGTAAATGTTAAAGATAGAAAATCTAAAATTGATAAAAATATTTATGGACACTTCTCAGAACATCTAGGCAGATGTATTTATGAGGGCATTTATGTGGGAGAAGAGTCTAGTATACCCAATATAAACGGCATGAGAATAGACGTAGTAGAGGCGCTAAGAAATATTAAAGTCCCTGTGCTGAGATGGCCGGGAGGTTGTTTTGCAGATGAGTACCACTGGAAAGATGGTATAGGATCTAAGGAGAACCGTAAAAGAATGATTAATACCCATTGGGGTGGTGTTGTAGAAGACAATAGCTTTGGAACCCATGAGTTCATGGAGCTTTGCAGACAAGTTGACTGTGAACCGTATATCAATGGCAACCTAGGTAGCGGCACAGTACAAGAAATGGCAGAATGGGTAGAATATTTGACTTTTGATGGCATTTCACCTATGGCAGAGCTGCGTAAAAGTAACGGACAGGAAAAAGCATGGCAGGTCAAGTATTTTGGTGTTGGCAATGAAAACTGGGGATGTGGCGGTAATATGAGGCCAGAATATTATGCTGACGAATATCGCAGATATCAAACGTATTTAAGAAATTATGGTTCAAATAAGCTTTATAAAATTGCCTGCGGAGCGAACGGTAGTGATTATAACTGGACTAAGGTACTTATGGAGAGAGCGGCTAACTATATGGATGCACTTACACTTCATTATTATACTATTCCAGGAGGGTGGGACCATAAGATGCCAGCTCTAGGTTTTGATGAAGAGGCGTATTATCATACGATAAAAGAAGCTTCTTTTATGGAAGAGTTACTAGATAGACATATCCATATTATGGATCAGTATGACAAAGAAAAACGTATTGCGGTAATAGTAGATGAGTGGGGCAGCTGGTACCAAGTAGAACCAGGAACCAATCCAGGCTTTTTATATCAGCAAAACACTATGCGGGATGCTATCCTTGCAGGTGTTACTTTAAATATATTTAATAAATATGCAGAACGTGTACGTATGGCTAATATTGCTCAGATTGTTAATGTGCTGCAAGCAATCATTTTAACAGAAGGGCAAAAGATGCTTCTTACCCCTACGTACCATGTATTTGACTTATATAAAGTGCATCAAGATGCGTTTTTATTAGAGAGCTTTATTAGTACAGAGGATATCGGCAGTAACGCATATCGCATCAAAGACTTGTATGAGTCAGCTTCTATTGATGACAAAGGGCAAGTTAATATTACAGTTTGTAACACTGATTTAGACCAAGTTAAGGCAGTAGAAGGCCAATTACTAGGATTTAAAGCTAAAGCAGTTAAAGGGCGTGTGTTATCTGAAAAGATGGATGCACATAATACTTTTGAAGAGCCAAACAAGGTTAGGTTAGAAGCCTTTGAGTCGGTTCAGCTTACAGAAGATGGTTTCAAGATGGAAGTGCCGCCATGCAGTATAGTACAGTTAACTTTTAGCGGTGTGTAGAGATGGAAATCATCTGTAAACGCTGCAAGGTATTTGAGCAAGATGAGGAGCAGCTGTTAAGTACACTAAAAACATATAGAGATTCCCTGAGTGAGGAAGAGAGAGTACCGCAGGAGATCTATGAACAAAGACTTGCTATATGTGAGAGTTGTGAGAGTCTCACTAATGGGCTGTGTGGATTTTGCGGCTGCTTTGTAATCGTTAGAGCGATTAAAAAGAGAATGAATTGTCCGCATCCCAAAGGTGAAAAATGGCATAAACAAGGCTGAAGACGGGGGGAGTAAATATGAAGATTGAATTTTTATATCCGCAGGGAAAGACAAAAGCATTAACTTTTAGTTATGATGATGGACAAATATTTGATCGGAAATTAGTAGAAATTTTTAATTACTTTGGTGTAAAAGGAACATTTCATTTAAACTCGGGGTTACTTAATCAAGACGGTTTCGTGACAGGTGAAGAATTAAGAAAGCTTTATAGCGGGCACGAAGTTTCTTGTCATGGTGTCAGTCATAAGTATTTAAGACACATTTCAAATACTCAGTTTATCAAAGAAATATGGGATGACCGTATAAGCCTCGAACAACTGTCGGGGGA
This sequence comes from Cellulosilyticum sp. I15G10I2, assembly GCF_900095725.1. NCBI lineage: Bacteria > Bacillati > Bacillota > Clostridia > Lachnospirales > Cellulosilyticaceae > Cellulosilyticum > Cellulosilyticum sp. I15G10I2. The sequence continues at coordinate 464,562 of NZ_FMMP01000009.1, read as the reverse complement.
GCTTGTACTAGGGATGTCGTATGCTTTTGGTGAATATTCTGATGAAATAGTTCAAAGATTGCAAAGTTTAGGTATACGCTATGCAAGAACAGTGGAGTCAACCCAATCATTTGCTATCCCAGGAGACTTTATGCGTTGGAGACCAACGTGTCATCATAATGACAACATTCTTGAAAAGGCAGAAATATTTCTTAATCCACCTGATTACATGAAGTGCCCATTATTTTATATATGGGGACATAGTTTTGAATTTGAAAAGGACCAAAACTGGCATATAATAGAAGCGTTTTGTAAAAAAATAGCCTTTCAGAGTGATGTTTGGTATGCAACTAATCTAGAAATTGAAGGCTATCTTTCAGCCGTAAGAAATCTTACATTTAACGTTGAAGAAACTATCTGCCTGAATAATTCAGCATATTCAGTATGGCTTAAGCATGGAGATAAAAACATAGAAGTAAAACCAGGCAAAAACAGTCTTTAATGAAATGGTATTGACAAAGTATCCTTAAGAGAGTTAATTGCAGCTTAGTATATAACTGATGGCAAAATACTTAAGTTTTTATACAAATACAGTAAGTTTATTGTAGGAAACATGGTAAAATAAAGAGGTATTTTGTAATAATGAATACTTTGCTTCGGGGAGGATACTTATAGATGCGGCATATACACTTAACTAAAACTCTTTTTATGAATCGTTCCCTTAAATTTCGCATGATTTTTCTGTATACGTTATTTAGTTTTTTTATTATAGGTGTTTTATCGTATTTTACGTACAATTATATTGTGGCCAGTCTCAAAAATAACGAGCACGTCATATTGCAAGATTCAATTAATTATATTGAAAAACAAATTAGTTTCCGCATTAAAAACATTAATCAAGAGTTTGTGGATATATTTGATAATCTGGCTTTTCAAGACTTGTATATTAAAAGTAAAAACTTAAATGGCAGCTTAGCAGATCGGTTAGCTGTAGAAATTCAATATAGAGAATATTTTAATGACATTCGGCTGCGCAATAATGATATAGTAGACTCGATACTAATGGTAATGGACCATCAGAAGGTTTTTTCTGATAGTCATACACCAAAGCTTTCTTACAATGCGTTTCAAGAGTCTATTTACCATGAATATGTAATGAAAAATAAAAATGTGATTCAATATCAAGCGATAGGAGATACACTGAAAAACATCTGTGTGCTGCGTTCTTTTTATTATACTGCGGAAAAAAGTACGGGTGGTACATCGTTGAATCCCGGGTACTTATCTCAAAATGATCAGGATTATACGACGCTTATGTTTTATTTGAAGAAAAATTATTTAAAGCAAATTATTGAAAAAGAATCTGAGAAAAGACAAACGCTTATTTATATTGTTTCAGAAGAAGGAGAACCCATTATTGAGAGCGGATCAATAAATGAGTCTTCCTTTGAGGATTATAGAGCAGTTTTTATGAAGAATATTAATGAGGGTGAAGGCTTTTTTGAAACGAATAAAATAGGAAAGTCAATTAGCGTCTATTATAGGACGATAGAATATGCTAATTGGAAAATCATCTATGTCTATGATCAAAATATACTTTATCAAAAAGCAGGACATGTCCGTGTCATAGCGAGTTATATTTTTATTGGCGCTATTTTTCTTGTTATGCTTATTGCTTCGATTATATCTAATTCAGTGGTCAAGCCTATCCGTGAGCTGGGAAGGTCCATGGATAATGCTTTAGAAAATCAACTAACTGCAAGTTTTGTTCCGAAATACAATGATGAGATAGCGGACTTAAGTAAAAATTTTAATGTTTTACTAAAAAGAATTTCTGAACTTGTAGAAAATATACGGTCTGTAGAGAAACAAAAGCGTCGTATAGAACTTAAAGCTTTGCAAGCTCAAATTAATCCCCATTTTTTATATAATACGCTAGATACAGTGTATTGGTTGGCTATGATGGATAATCATAAACATATAGCTGATCTCATTTCTGATTTAGCAGGTTTTTTTCGTCTAAGTTTAAATAAAGGACAAGATATTACAACGGTTGAGCGGGAGCTCGATCATATCACTAAATATATTGAAATACAAAAGGTACGGTCTAACAACAGCTTTGATTATCATATTGAAGCTGATCCTTTGGTATATTCTATGAGGGTTCCTAAACTGATACTGCAGCCCCTGGTTGAAAATGCAATTATTCATGGTTTTAAAAGTATTAATTATAAAGGCTATATTGATATAAAAGTAGAAAATAAAGGGGAAGCAATATGTTTTCAGATCGAAGATAATGGCATAGGCCTTCAGCGTGAAATGATTCAACAAATAAATAGCCGCAATATAAAGTCGGAGCAAAATATGGGATATGCTATTGGCAATGTTATGGAGCGGATTGTTCTTTATGCAGGAGATCAATATGGTATTCAATTTGATGAAGAAGTTTCAAAAGGAACCCGTGTACTCCTAACTTTTCCGACACAATTTTCTGATGGAGGAGGCGACAGAAACCATGAAGATGATCATAGTTGAAGATGAAGATATTTTACGCCGTGGTATTAGCCAAGTAGGTGACTGGGGCAATCGCGGCATAGAAATAATTGGTTTGGCCAAAAACGGCGTAGAAGCATTAGAAATGGTTGAAAAGAATAAGCCTGACATTGTTTTAACTGATGTAGTGATGCCTTTTATGGATGGGATTGAACTGACTAAGTATTTATATGAAAAATATCCAGAAATAAAAGTAGTTATTTTATCGGGGCATGAAGAATTTCAGTATGTAAAAAGTGCTATAGACTATAAGGCCAGCCATTATTTACTTAAACCTGCCAAAATAGAAAATATCGTGGGAGTTATTTGTAAACTGAAGGAAGAAATCGAAGAGAAGAGAAGAAAACAGCAAGAAACAGAACAGTTAAAAATAAAGCTGGAAGAAAGTATGCCTATTTTGAGAGATCATTATTTAAATCAGCTTGTTAGTAAAGGTGAGGAAAATGTGGATGAATTAAATAGTCAGTTAGCCTTTTTGGGGATAACTATAAGAGATCAAAATCTTGCTGTGATGTTATTAGAGCTAGATGATAAAGCGGGATCAATAGAAGACTTAGGGATTAGAGGTATGCTTTTAAAAGAACTTTGCGAAGAAATTATTCAAAAAGAATATACTTGTTGTGTATTCCAAAATATCGAAAATCGTGTTGTTATTTTATTAAATTTTGATGAAAAGCTGCCGATAAAGGATGCTTTAAAGTACCTTACAGGTAAGGCGATCCGTATTCAGAAAGAAAGCCTAAGGCGATATGACAGAACAGTTAGTGTAGGTATAGGCAGGCTTATTCAAAACATCACAAAAATGAGCTTGGCCTATCGAGAAGCAGAATCAGCGCTCACTTATAAGTTTTTTATGGGCAATAATAGTATTATCTATATTGGAGATATTGAAACCCATGGTGATACAAATCCTTATTATTTAGAACAAATTGAAGCGGATATTCTTATTAATATACGTTCAGGCAATCTAAGTCAGACCCTTGAAACGATAGATAGATATTTTAATGAGCTTGAGCAGTATGTCAATAAAGGTTCTACTTTTGTAAGAGATGAACTTATTGTGCTGGCTCATGGCATTTTTCGTACCATGCGGACCCTAGGCGATGAGAGCGAGCCTTTCTGCAAATACCAAGAGAGCTTGATAAAAGCGCTTAAAAGGGATGAGTCTATGACTCTGTCCTATATAAAAAAGCATTTTATAAAGACGATTACAAAACTTATCAATACCATTAATGTTAACAGGGAATCCCGTAATCAGGGGATCATCGAAAATGCAAAAGAGTTTGTAAAAAATAATCTTGATAAAGATATTTCCCTTATTACAGTTGCTGATATGGTCTATATTAGTCCCAATTATCTGAGCTATCTTTTTAAAGAAAGCGGTGAAAATTTCAAGGATTATGTTATTAGAGCCAAAATGGAAAAAGCTACAGAACTTTTGAAGGAGAAGAAATACAATCATAACCAAATTGCGTATGCACTAGGCTATAGTGATGGCAGATATTTTTCTCAGATTTATAAAAAATATATGTTGAAGATGCATAAAAATAGAGATTCAAAGACGGGTATTGCACAATAATAGTGTGTGATACCCTGTTTTTGTGAAATAGGAAAGTGCGTCTTGCTTGCAAGGGACCAAACTTTCCTGTTTCACAAGCGTGTGCGTTTTTTGCACACTTTCTTGTGAAATAGGAAAGTTTGAAGCCCTGTAAGTTTCCTTACATGCAGAGTAAGTTTTTTATACAGCAAAGTTGATATACTAGGATTATAAATAAATGAGGAGGGACTTACATGAGGAAGATTACAAAAAAAATAATAGCAACAGCTATGACAGCCACATTATTAGGAACAGGATGTGGGGTGCCATCACCATCTGCAAATGATGTTAACTCAAATAAAGCGGCCCAGAGCAGTACAAAGAAAGATCCAATCAAATTACAGTATTTTACATGGACAGCAGGTTCTATGAGTGCGATTGAGCCTATGATTGAGAAGTTTAATCAGACAAATGAAGATAATATTACAGTTGAGGTTGTGTTGAAAACAGGAGAATGGCAGACCGCATTAAAAACTGCTATTTTATCTGGTCAAGCACCAGATGTTATGCATGGCGTTCAAGATATAACAGAAGCATTAAGTAATAAGTGGATAGAGCCATGGGATGCATACCTAGAAGATGATTTTAAGAAAAAAATCGATCCCTATTCTTATAAAGTCAGCGTAGATGGAGACTTCAATACATATGCCTTTGTATGGGGGGCGAGAACTTATAAACTGGCATACAATGAAGATTTATTTAAGGAGGCAGGCATCACCGAACTGCCAAAAACATGGGATGAAGTTTATGAAAGTGCCAAAAAAATAACTGAAAAAGGAAATGGAGATTACTATGGATTTGGTCTAAGCAGTTCAGTAGCAGGCTCAGCCATTCCGTTTATTTTAGAACCCATAGGAGCTTATGAGGGCTATTATAAAATAGGCTATGATTTTAATCGTAATACGTACGATTTTAGCTACACAAAACCTTATATAGAGCTATTCCGTAAAATGGTTTCAGACGGTGTAACATTCCCAGGGGCAGAAACATTAGATAATGATGGTCTTCGTGCGCAGTTTGCAGCAGGAAGAATAGGCATGATACCTTCAGTATCATGGGATTGTGCAGCCATTAATGATCAATTTGCAGCAACGTGTAACTGGAGTGTTATGGATTGGCCAATGGCTATAGACGGAGAGAATAAAGGTGCCTTAGGCCTCCGAGATATGGCAAACTACTTCCTTTCTGCGTCTTCACTTAATAAAGAAGCGGCAGCAAAACTCGTACAATTTATGTTGGAGGAAGACTATCAATCTGAAATGCTTTCTAAATCAACAGATATGTCTATTTTACCATGGGCATTAGAAAAAGCTAAAGATAAACCAGAATCACCGCATAAACAATGGGTACAGTATAGCCCAACAGAGGATATGGTGCAGACCTCTAAAGTAGTACTAGGTGTTCAGCTTACAGGAGACAACGAGTCAACTACTGTTGCGCAGCTGATAGCTGTGCCAAGTATGGACATTGATTCATCACTGGCAGAATTAAGCAAACGCTATAACCAAGGAATTTATGAGCAGGCCAAAATTGATGAAGAAAAGTCAGCGGCATCGCGTGTAAAAATAGATTTCCTAGGGAAAATCATGTCAGTGAAGAATTTTGATGCTAAAAAGCCTATTGACCCAGAACAGATCGAATACTTGTCAGCAGATGAATGGAAGGCTCTTCAACCATAATACATGATAGATATGCTTAGATGTAGGGAGGAGATTATTCTTCTCCCTTTTTATGATGAGTTAAATACTATTTTTATAAGGAAGGGTGAGTAATATGATCAACGAAATAAAAAGGGCGGTAGACTCAAGCTATGTCAGCAAGAAAATGATACATTTTGCGAAAAGGATTAAGATGAGTATGCCAGTGTATATTTTACTTCTGCCCACATTGATTCTTTTTTTCATGATGGGAATCTATCCGATCATCTGGGCGTTAAAATATTGCTTATATAATTATGATGGTACGACAATGCCTATTTTTGTGGGTTTTGATAATTTTAGAAAACTATTTGACTTTAAAGACATGATGGAAAATAGGAACAGTCATTTTTTACTTTATTGGACATCATGGGGGAGAACCTTATCCTATGCACTTATTAAAACAACGATAGAGATTCCACTTGCTTTCTTCTGTGCACTTTTTGTAACGAGCAAAGTAAAAGGACGGACTTTTTTTAAGACACTATTTTATATGCCTCAGATTCTTCCAAGCTTTGCTATTTTTATGGTTTTTGGCATCATCCTCAATCCATTTAACGGCATACTTTCGAAGCAATTAGCGGATCTTGGAATCATTACGAAGCATTTTTCTATACTTGCCCATACGAATAGTGCCTTTTTGGCAGGGGTTCTTGCGGACGTATGGATATTCTTTGGATTAAACATGCTCTTTTTTATTGCAGGACTCACTAATATTCCTAAAGATGTTTATGAAAGTGCGTCAGTTGATGGGGCAAATGCATCTCAGCAGCTAAGATATATTACGCTTCCTATGATGGGACCTATGGGGCAAGTCATTATTATGCTTTCTCTTGTTGGTTGTTTAAAATCTATGGGTTCTTATTTTATTTTAACTAAAGGCGGGCCTAATCATGGGACGGAACTAACTTTTCTCTACATCTATAATCTGTTTTTCCCAAGCGGTACGACAGCTCAATACGGTTTAGGTGCAGCGGTAGCGGTGGTCTCTGCCGTGATCGTAGGTATTATTACAGCTGTGTATATGAAATTAAGTAAAAAATTGCAATATGATTAAAGCAGATGAGGTCTTTAAATCTGCCAAGATGAAAGAGAGGATATGATATGAAAAGTGTTTCTATTAAAAAAATAGTAAGTCATGGCTTAATCTACGCTTTTTTGTTTGTTATCAGTGGAATTGTTATTTATCCTATTTTATATAGTTTCATGGGTTCTTTAAAACCTGTTTCTGAACTTCTTACAGGTAATACTTTTTTTCCACAAGAAGTAGTATGGCGTAATTATGTCCGTGCCTTTAAAGAAGCCAAGTTTTTTACCTATACAGGCAATAGTATTTTTTATTCAGTAGCAGGGACAATTATTTCTATGTTTAATGTATGTGCACTGGGATTTTGCTTAGCCAGGCAGGATTTTGCAGGTAAAAAAATACTTAGACTGCTTATATTAGGCACGATGTTTGTGGCGCTTGGGCCCATGACACTTTATCCTAAGCTAGAAATTATGCGGAGTTTAGGCATTACAGGAACTCGCCTTTCTATTTTGCTCGGGATCATTACCACATCTAGTGCAGAAGTATTTATTTTTGAGGCTTATTTCAGAAGCCAAGGAAAAGAAATTGATGAAGCAGCAGAAATTGATGGATGTAATTTATTTCAGCGCTTTTTTTATATGGGGCTACCCCTTGGTAAACCTTTGATTGGAACTTTCTCAGTTATCTTTTTTAACCGTATTTGGAATGACTTCTTCTGGCCATATGTCATGACGTTTACCAATACTAAAATACAGCCCCTTGTAGTGGCGGTCATTGCGCTGAAAGATTCCACAGGGGAGGCTGCGACAGAATGGGGACTCTTATTAGCGGGGGCAAGTCTAGCTATTTTACCAGTCGTTATTGTGTATATCTGTACAAGTAAATGGGTAGTTGCAGGTGTAACAGAAGGTGCAGTTAAAATGTAAAGAGGAGATTGAATAGGAGGAATAGTTTTGAATAATAGAGATAAATGGTGTGAAGCCATATGGAAAAAGATAGAAAAGAAGTTAGAACTAACAGCCAAGAGAAATAATCAGAAACTGCCTTATACAGTTGTTGATGGACAGTATGATGACCAGTCACAAAAAGATCCTAATTGGTGGACCAATGGCTTTTGGCCTGGGATGATGTGGATGATGTACGCTAAAACAGGAGAGGGGCTATATAAGGAATCTGCCCAAGAAGGAGAGCGGCTGTTAGATACGGCATTAAAGCGCTATGATGAACTTCATCATGACGTAGGTTTTATGTGGCATATATCCAGCGGTGCTTCTTTTAGACTCAGTCAAAATGAAGACTCTAAAACAAGAGCTATGTATGCGGCTAACGTATTGGCAGGACGTTTTAATTTAAGAGGGCAGTTTATCCGTGCCTGGAATGGAGAGGATCAGCTAGGTTGGTCCATTATTGATGCGATGATGAATCTTCCATTATTATATTGGGCTTCTTTAGAAAGTAAGGATCCAAGGTTTTCTTATATTGCGCAGGCTCATGCTGATATGACTATGGCTAATCATCTAAGAGAAGATGGTAGTGTCAAACATATCGTTGTACATGACCCCATAAATGGAGGGGCCATTGGTGAAGAAAGAGGACAGGGGTATAGTGAAGGTTCATCCTGGTCTAGAGGCCAGGCGTGGGCACTCTATGGCTTTGCATTAAGTTATCGCTACACAGGAAATACAGATTATCTTGCAGCAGCTAAACGGGTTGCTCATTACTTTATGGCGTGTGTCAGTGAGGATTGGCTGCCAAAGTGTGATTTTAGAAGCCCAAGTGAGCCTGTTATTTATGACAGCACAGCAGGCGCAATCGCTGCATGTGGCTTATTGGAGATAGGTGACCTAGTCGAAGAGTTTGAGAAAAATACCTATTATAATGGGGCTTATCGACTCCTTATGGCAATGGAGCAGAACTTCTGCAACTGGGATGATCAGCAGGATTCTATCTTGCAAATGGGTACCGAACGCTATCACAGCAATATTGGACGACACATTCCTATTATCTATGGTGATTTTTTCTTTGTTGAGGCGATTACACGCCTGCTTGGCGGCAAATCATTATGGTAAAGGGGGAGGTAGTTATGAAGGCATTACATACTCAAGAAGATTTTCAGAATCTGCTCATGGGAGTACTTAATCCCTTGGAAAAGTTGTATAGTCCTGATCAGGCCGGACTAGATTTAGGAAGTACAGGCGCAAACTACGATCATACGACCGTTTTATTTGAAGCTTTCGCCCGGCCGCTGTGGGGTCTTGCCCCATACTGGGCTGGCGGTGGAGAAACTGACAGATTTGAGGAAATCTATAGAGCGGGCATCGCAGTGGGTACCGATAAAGCTAATAAAAACTATTGGGGAGGATTTTTTAACGAAGACCAGCGATTTGTAGAAATGGCTGCACTAGCTTTTGGGTTTTTATTGGCACCAGATAAAATATGGGAACCTTTAAGTGAAGGTGAAAAAAACAATCTTGCAGATTGGCTTAAAGAGATTAACGCTTATACGTACCCAGATAATAACTGGTGGTTTTTTGAGATATTAGTTAATACTGCCCTCAAGAAACTAAGCAGAGCTTATGATGCAGAAAGGCTAGAAACTGGGTTGAAACGAATAGAAGACTTTTATGTAGGCGGTGGCTGGTATCAAGACGGCAAGACAAACCGAAAAGATTACTACATATCTTTTGCGATTCATTTCTACAGTTTAATTTATGTGAAATTGAATAATGAAGTTGACGTAGAAAGATGCAGTCGTTTTAGAGAAAGAGCCCAAGTGTTTGCCAAAGACTTTATATATTGGTTTGATGAAGAGGGAGCTGCAATACCTTATGGGCGTTCACAAACTTATCGCTTTGCTCAATGTGCTTTTTGGGGCGCCTATGTTTTTGCGGACTTACATGTTGATGGACTAGACTTAGGCATTATAAAAGGACTTATTGTGAGGCATATGACCTATTGGATGGAGAAGCCTATTTTTGACCGGGATGGTGTTCTTACTATAGGCTATCATTATCCTAACCTGCGTATGGCAGAGATCTACAATGCACCAGGTTCTCCTTATTGGGCATTAAAAGCTTTTGTGATACTTGCACTTCCAAGTGCACATTCTTTCTGGCATACAGAGCCTAAAGGCATGCCGACTCTAGAAAACAAGAAGCATCTTCCTTATGGTGATGTGCTGATGCAACGTATGACAAATCATGCTGTGTTATTTCCCACAGGGATCTACCGAAGGCCGCCACTCGGGCACTTCCCAGAAAAGTATGGTAAATTTGCTTATTCCTCTAAATTTGGCTTTAGTGTCGCTCATTCTAATGAAACTATTGAACTGGCTGGAACAGATAGTATGCTGGCCTTTGAAATTGATGGAAGTATCTTTATTCGGAGAGAGAGTAAGGACGCCAAAATTGAAGAGAACGGTGTGCGCACTTTATGGTCCCCAATAGAAGGCATTGAAGTGGAAACTTGGATCACTTTAACAGAAAAGGGTCATAGACGCCGTCACATCATTACCAGCCAAATAGCATGCAGGGCATTTGATTGCGGCTTTGCAGTGGACAGCGGCGAGGTTGTAAATGTTTCTGAGAAGATAGAAGGTGCATTGGCCTGTGTCAAAAACACCTGGAGCTGCTGTGAGGTGGTAAGTGTAGAAGGAGAGGGGCGTGGCACGATTATTCATGTTGCACCTAATACCAATTTAATGACGCCTAGGACAAAAATACCAGCCGTCATTTATCAAGTCCAAAAAGGGATAACAGAAGTCGTAACACAAGTTATAACATCTATTGCTAAAAAAGATTCACTAGGTGTGAAACACGATTTATAAAAAAATATCATGGATGAAGGCTTTAAGTGAGAGGTGAAGGAAATGAGGAGGGATTGCTCTGAAGCTTGGAAGATTTATAGAAAATGGGCAAGTGTATGAAATAGGAACACCCTACACGCCGTCTGTTTGGACAAATTATTTGTTTAATGACACCTACCATATGGCAGTAAGCCAGACGCTACAAGGGGAAAGCAGTATAGTTACGCATTATAACCGCCAGCCTTGTATGACAGGCTATCGTTATTTTTATATGTATGACCATGACACCAAGGAAGTCTGGAATCCTAACCATGTGCCCCTTAGAAAACCCTATGATTATTTTACCTGTAAACATGGCTTAGGTTTTTCAGAATTATGTATGACATATAAACAGATTAAAAGCAAAATCCACGTCTTTGTACCAAAGGGCGGCTGCAATGAAATATGGACAGTCTCCCTGACTAACCTATCTGAAACGAGAAGAAATATTTCTTTCTTTTCGGCGTTTGGATTCTATGATCATGGGGTGATGGGGGGCGCGTGTACGTATGATGAGGAAAATCATATTCTTGTTAAGTATGCTTTTCCATATCATACATTTTATGAAGAAAAAGAAGCCGTTGAAAAAAAGTTGAGCCACTTCTACCTTTTTTCAGATGAACCACCAGCGTCATGGGATATGAGCAAAAGAAAGTTTTTTGGATGCGACGATAGCGACGTGGTGCCAGATGCAGTAAAAAATAAAAGATGCAGCCAGGTTGAGGGTGAAGCAGAGGAGTTTTGCGGTGCCATGCAACATGTATATAGTATAGATGCTGGAGGTACCATACAGTTTCATCTTATTTTAGGTGCCGCTCAAAATAAAGAGCAAATTCTGCAGATGAAGAGCAAGTTAGATAAGGCTGGGATTAAAGAGATGTGGGAAAGCGCCAAGCAGCATGAAGAAGAGCAGCTTGGCAGGTTTCACATCACAACACCGGATGACAACTTAAACCACCTCATCAACTTCTGGCTAAAAAAACAAGTCACATTATTAACCAGACAAAACCGAGGAACGACCTATTGTCCAACAAGAAACCGCCTCCAGGATGCGATGGGGTATACCCTGGTCGATCCGGAAGAAGCAAAGAAATATATGTTTGATGTTCTAGCACTGCAAAGAAAGGATGGCTTTATACAACAATGGCATTTTACGGATGGGACGAAGCCTAGAGGATTATGTCTTTTAAATCACACAGATGGACCGCTATGGCTTGTGATCTGCCTTTGTGTACTGATCCGCCAAAATGGTGATATTAGCCTGATGAATGTTCAAATACCTTATGCAGATGGTGGAGATGGCACTATATATGAGCACCTTTATAAGGCCATTAGGTATATGGGAGAACAACTTGGCGAACACGGCCTATGCTTAATTGGAGACGGCGATTGGAATGATCCTATTAACGGGGTGGGAAGAGCGGGTAAAGGCGAATCTGCCTGGTCTACTATGGCGCTTATCTACAGTATTAATCAGTTCTTAGAATATGCAAAAGAACAATCTATTGAAGATGTGACGCTGTTAAAAACATTAAAGAATAAGCTTGTAGACGATGTTAACCACCACTGCTGGAGCGGTGCTTGGTATGCGGCAGGCTTTGATGATAATGGCATAGCTTACGGGGATGAAAAAGATCATAACCGTTTATTTTTAAATACTCAGAGTTGGGCGATAATAGCAGGTCTTGTAGATGAAGAGCGCCTAAAAGTACTTTTACAGTCTATAGAAAGATTAAAAACACCCTTTGGTCCTTTATTGATAGACCCACCTTTTAAGGAGTGGGACAGCCGGTGGGGGAGAATTAGCGTAAAGAAGGCGGGTACCACAGAAAATGGTTCTGTTTATTGCCATGCGTCTATGTTCATGGCCTTTGCAGAGGCAGTACGTCAAGATGGGAATGCCCTTTATGATGTGATTCGACGAACCCTTCCGACTAGCGCTGAGAATCCTCCGGAAAAAAATCTGCAGTTACCTGTCTATTTACCCAATTATTATTATGGTCTGAAGGATTCACCTCATTTTGGACGTTCTAGTTTACACTATAATACGGGAACGGCAGCCTGGATGCTTATGTTAGTTATTGAGGAGCTGCTAGGTATTAAAGCCACAGTCAAAGGCCTCCAAATAAAGCCATGCCTGCCAGATGGCTGGGATAGTCTTTCTGTCAGCCGAAAATTTAAAAAGGCCGAATACAATATCGAGCTGATGATAGGAAAAGAAGAAATGATTTTAGTAGATGGCGAGGAAATACAAGGGGATATCTTACCATATGAAGATAACAGGGGTTATAGGGTAAAAGTCGTAGTAGCCAGCCATAAGTAGCCTTGATCGGTCTTTATTTTTATAGAGATTTAATTTTATTGACAAACAAGTAAAAAGTGGAGTTCTCGACTTTTCTAAGAATATCTCGAAAAATGATATGCATTATATAGAGACTAAAACTAATGTAAATCTCTAATTCAAATACAAACCAGCTAATGTAGATCTTACTACTTTGCTCTGCTTTTAAATAGTAACATAGCTAAAACTATTACTATTGGTATCGTTGTCACATAGGGAAAGAAAGGTACAAGACTGTAGATGAACTTAATAAATGACTGAACCCCTAGTGCAAAGGAGACACCTCCTATCATTTGAAACAGAACGTATAGCATGCCTATTACAGATAACACAACAAAAGGAGAAACTGATAAAAGAATTAGGATTAAAATACTCTTTAAGATTTTACTTTTCATTTGACATAACCTCGTTATACAATTGATTATCAAACTCTCTGGTCAGAAAATAACATAGAATGCCCACAAAGATCATCACTATTCCTGCATAAAACATCCAGCTACTTACTCCGATGATTTCTGATATAGGGCCTGCAATGAACATGCCTATAGGCGCAGCGAAACTCATAATGCTTGTAACAAGAGAGATAACTTTCCCCAAGTTTTCTGCTGGAACAGTTCTTTGAATGTAGGAAGTAAAGGGAACATTGAAACCCATGCCCGTCGCTCCCATAACAAATACAACAAAGCAGAACACCCAAAATAAATGTGCTGGTAAAATACCGCCAATTAATGCACAGATACCTAATAAACCCGTTGAAAGTGAAATCATAAAGAATTGCTTTTTTAGGCCCCCGGTAATGCCTATTACCATAGCTGCAATCAGCATTCCACTGGAAAATAAGGTTTGAACAATGCCGTTGTGCCAGGCCGTTCCATTGAAATATTCTTTAACCATAAGGGGCAACAGTGTTCCTAAGGGAACGAAAATAACGGTGGATATCAGCATGGGAATGGAAAGCCGGAGCAATGCCTTGCTTGACTTAATAGCATTAATGCCCTGTTTCATATCCTTGATGAAGCTTAGTTGACTTCCATTGTTTACTGTATATTTTGGAATTTTTACAAAGGATAAGGTTATTACTGCGAAAATCGCTCCCAAAACATCAACAAGTAATGCGTATTGAAGAGATGTTATGCTCATTAGAAAGGCACCAAGCATAGGCCCCGCCATAGAGCATGCTGAGTTAATCATTTGTCCCAAGCCCCCTGCTTTTGTAAGTTCTGATTGAGGGACGAGCTGGGGAATAACAGCCTGGAGTGCCGGCTTATGAAAGGTTTCTCCCAAGGCTCTGATAAACAAAACGATATAAACAAATACAATTGACTTAATGCCTATGATAAATAAAAATCCTAAAAGCAAGCTTGATAATGCTACAGTACTATCAGCTATAATCATTATTTTTTTACGGTTATACCTGTCTATCCAAACCCCTGCAAAGATACCAATGACAGCTTGTGGAAGCAAGCCTATGACACTTGCAATTGTTAGTGCCATAGCCGAACCTGTTTCCATTGTAATCCACCAAATGATTGAGAACTGTACAGCGCTGGAACTCAATAAGGAAAATCCCTGACCTATATATATTGTAAAAAATGATTTTCTCCAATTCTGAGTGGACTTCATATCATCACCCCTCTAGACACTCTACAATAATTTTTGCACATTCCACGGCTCCATTTTCTGAAGCTATTTTTTTGCCTAGGCTTCTAGCGTTTGCAACAATTTTATCACTTAAAGCAAACTTGATTGCATCAGCAAGTCTATCTGAGGATAATTCTTTTTTAGGAATGGGTTTTGCACCAACTCCTAAGTCATAGGACCTGTGAGCCCATGCAAACTGGTCATTGGAGAAAGGTACAATGATACTTGGGACTCCTGCCTTAAATCCTGCTGCTGTGGTGCCAGCCCCTCCGTGATGGCATACTGCTGAAACCCTTTCAAACAGCCAGGTGTGGGGAATACTATCAATGGCTATAATGCTTTTAGGCAAATTTGCTGGTTTTCCCATACCGCAAATAATGCCACGCTTTCCGCTTTTGACAATGGCTTCAGCTGCCATTTTTGCTAAATCCCCATGTTTATCTAAAGAAGTCATGCTTCCAAACCCGACATATACAGGCTTTTCACCAGCTTTTAAGAAATCTGCAAGCTCATGGCTTGGGGTATACTCATGAGGCTCCTCAACAAACCAATAGCCACTTTGGTGAATGTTTTTGTTCCAATCATCAGGTCTTTTGAAAACGAAGTTGCTGCATGAGACAAGGGCTGGATGTTTTTTGTCTGTATGTTTTTCAAAGGGGCAGCCAAAATTATCAGGCAGTTTACAAAATTTTTCCTTCAAGAAACCTTCTACAGAGCTCTTTGAGGCCATCCACAGCATTCCCTGAATTAGAGCATAGCTTAATTTTTTGGTCACTGCATTGGATTTTGTTTTTCCATACATCACCACTGATAGATATTCTTTGGTCTTGTGCATTGGGAAGGGAGATGCCAAAACAGAAGGAATACCAAATTTCTGTGCTGCAAAGTAGCCAATGGTACAGCCGGGGTGATAGATGATTAATTCGCTTCCCTCGCAGGCAGAGTAGTAATCATTTACCATGTAAATTCCATATTTCTTCATTTTGTTAAAAGTTAGAAGCATTTTTAAAGGATTATCAGATGACCCAGCATCCTTTAACAGCTTTGGATCAATCTTTAGAGTTGCGATATCTGCAGCTATGGGATATACATCAATTCCATAGCTGCGAATAAAGCCCTCAAAACTTTTGCTTCCAGTGATGCGAACATCCTTACCCAGTTTTTTTAGTTGTTGCGCAAGTGCAATATATGGTTGAAAATCTCCTCTAGATCCGGCACAAAGTATTGTAATCATATTTTTTATCCTCCTGTTGTGTAATCCAACAACCTGTTGTATGATTACAGTATACCATGTTTATCCTAAGCATCAACCGACAATATAATAGTGAACGTCGGATTTTAAGGAGATGAAAAAATGAATAAACAACCAGAGTTAAGGGCTCAGACTAAGCAAAACCTAATTGATGCCTTTTGGTCGTTATACTGTGAAAAAAGGATAGAGAAAATAACTGTAAAAGAAATCACCCAGAAAGCGGGCTACAATAGAGGAACTTTCTATGAATATTTTATAGATATATACGATGTTCTTGATCAAATAGAAGAATCCTTAATACCTACATTGGAGGAGTTACCGCCGATTATTATGGCAGATGAAAATATAGGTATGCCATTAGATATGTTTATGAAGCTATACGAGCAAAATAGTAAATATTATTCTGTTTTACTTAGCGATAACGGTGACCCTGCTTTTGCAAGCAAACTTAAAAACTCAACAAAGCCTATACTTAAGCTAGGATTCTCTGAAAAACATGGTTTAAATCCTATAGAATTTGATTTTGTTTTGGAGTATGTTCTGTCAGGTATGATTGGCATTATGAGTTATTGGTTTAACCAGGACAAAATATTACCTGCAAAGGACTTGATTGTTTTAATGCATAATCTTATGGAGAATGGTGTTATCAAGCATTTATCAAAATAACTAAATGAGTAATGATAAAGTGGTTGCAACTTGAAAGAAACTAGGACCTCCTTTTTATAGGAAACTTCCCCCAGGGTATTTCTTATTTTTTCTGCGAAATATTATTATCTTTCTACCCTATTTTGTTGTTTAGAGGTTCATTCCACCGGAAACTTCAATTCGTTGCCCCGTAATCCAGCGTGCATCTTCCGTGCAAAGAAATGCAACTACTCCTCCAATATCATCTGGCTCACCGACACGTCCAAGTGCCGTAGCTGCTTTAACATGCGCGTTATACTGAACATTATCCCGGATAATACCGCCTGCAAAATCGGTGGCTATGGGACCAGGAGCTACTGCATTTACTCGAATGCCTCTTGAACTCAGTTCTTTTGCCTGGTATCGCGTGAGTGTTTCAATAGCCCCTTTCATGGATGCATACGCGGAGTATCCCGGCATACTCGCCTGTGCCAATCTGCTTGAGATATTGATGATACCTCCGCCGTCACTGAGGTAGTTCAGTGCTTTCTGTGTAAAGAAATAAACGCCTTTAAACTGAACATTCATCAGCTCATCAAACTGATCTTCGGTGGTATCTTTAAAAGGAACATTCATACCAACGCCCGCGTTATTGACTAAATAATCAAATTGATCTGTGTTAAAGGTCATTTTCATCAACTCTGCAGCCTGCTCAAAAAATACATCGAAGGACCGGACGTCGCCGATATTTAGGTTCAGAGCTGTTGCCCTGCTACCGGTTTTCTGGATTTCTTCCACCACCTGCAAAGCTTCCTCTTTTTTACTGTGATAGGTGATAATTACATTCAGACCTTTTTGGCCGAGCTTAACCGCCATATTTTTGCCCAATCCTCGGCTTCCACCGGTGACTAAAACTGTTTTTTTGCTCATAGTTTACATCTCTCCTTAAAATTTAAAATTCATTTATATCTGCTGGAGAGACGAAAAAACGCACTCTCCAACCAGATAGGTTAGACAGTGCGTTGGCTTACGTGAACGCTTACGTGATAATTATTTAAATTTATTATATACTTACTATATGTTATTTTATGCTTTAAATCAATCATCTAAATCCAAATAAATAATAATCCGAATTTTTCTACGTGTTATATAAATAGCACTATATCAAGAACGGCAATACATGGGATACGCTTGGTGTTCAATATCTGGCTAATATATAGGTTATTTTAAAAGGGTAGCCGTTATACGTGTGCCTTTTCCTTTTTCACTATCCGCATGGAGCTTTCCGCTGTGAACATCCACAATGGCTTTAACGATGGAAAGCCCAAGCCCCATACCGCCGGTTGTTCGCGAGCGTGCCTGATCAACACGGTAAAAGCGCTCAAACACATGAGCAAGATGCTCAGGCTCCATACCAATTCCCGTATCAATAACTGAAATGGAAATACTATCGGCCTGCTCAGAGCAGGACAGGTTAATACACCCATCCGAAGGGGTATATTTAGCACTATTATCGATAAGCGCGTGGAGAAGCTGCTTGATCATGTTGCGGTCCGCAAACAGCATGATGCCGGTGGGAGCATCTACATGGTAATGGTGTGCATCATCGATGGAGGATTGTTCCTCCACCAGTTCATGCAGAAGCAAGCCGATGTCAAACACCTCTTTTTTCAATTGCCGCATGCCGCTGTCGCCTCGGGCGAGGAACAGTAGGTTTTCTACCAGCTTGTTCATATAGGTCGTTTGCTTTTGGATTGATGCAATACTCTCATCCAGCACAGCAGGATCATTGCGTCCCCAACGCTCCAGCAGGTCGGCGTTTCCCTGCAATATGGAAAGCGGCGTACGCAGCTCGTGTGAAGCATCGGCAGCAAAACGCCCCTGCAGGTGAAAGGCTTCCTCTATGCGGTCAAGCATACTGTTGAGTGTGAAGGATAGCTTTTGTAGTTCATCTTCCACCTCGGGTACGTCAAGCCGGCTGTTCAGACGTTGGCTGTTGATTGTATTTGCGGCGGAAATCATGTGATCAATAGGTGCTAGCATTTTCCGGCTTGTTTTCCATCCAACGTAGATCGCTGCCAATACACCGATGACATTGGCACCAATAAGCAGAAAAGCCAGCATTTTCAAAAATTCAAGCTCTGTTTGCATGTTAAGAACAAAATATAAGGAACCATATGAGGTGCTATCATCACCGACAAAATGCTCATAACAAAGTATCAGCTGTTTCCCATCCAGCAGCAGAAGCCTGGGACTTTCTTTTGCCGGCAACAGCCTTGCCTCGTCAGCCTGGAAATTCTGTACGCGGCTGATCACATTTCCTTCTTTATTCGTGAACAGCATATTTAAGTTCCCATTGAGGTTGTATTCAACCAGCGTCCTTTGATCAAGGCTATCTCCCTTATTGATTTCCGTCACTATTTGTTCGGAAACAAGTTCAATTGTAGAGACAATGTACTGTTCTTGACGATTGATCAGAAAGCTGAATAAAGAAAAAAATAAAGCAACACTTAATATAAGCAATAGCCCGGCAAAGAATGAGGCATATGTTCTGGCTAACCGCTTGGATAACGGGCCTTTTTTTATTTTAAGCTTTTTCTCGTATAACATATCCCACACCTCGCACCGTTTCGATTATCTTATCACTATTTGTATCACCGATTTTTGTACGGACATACCGGATATATACCTCTACAACATTGCTGTCGCCAAAAAAATCATAACCCCACACTTTGTTCAGTATCTGCTCCTTCGTTATTACCACGTTCCGATTGCGCATCAGATATTCCAGAAGATCGTACTGTGTTTTTGTCAGTGCGATGTTTTTCCCGTTGCGTGTAACGAGTCTTTGTACCGTATCCAAGGTCAGATCGCCAATTTTAATAACGCTTGAATCAACAGCCTCATACGAGCCTGTACGCGTAATAGCGCGGATACGCGCGAGCAGTTCTTCAATATGAAAGGGTTTTGTAATGTAATCGTTCGCACCGGTATCTAACCCCGTTACTTTATCCGCTACAGTGTCCCGCGCTGTGAGCATGATAACTGGTGTATGCTTTTCACGGCGCAGACGGCGGAGGACCTCAATTCCATTAAGTTCAGGGAGCAACACATCAAGCAGGATTAAATCAAAGCCTTCGTTTAGAGCAAGTTCAAGCCCAGTTCTCCCGTCAGATGCCACTTCAATCTCGTAACCTTCATATTTCAATTCTAACCTTAAAAAGCGGGAAATTTCCGCCTCATCTTCAACTATTAATATTCGCATCTGCATAGCTTCCTTCCTTTTGAAATTACCTGAATATCATTGCTATTACAACGCTCTTTATATTAAATATTCATCGTAAAATTATTTTCATTCTTAAATTATATATCAGACTTTGTATTCGTTCTACCATACGGTGCTTTTTATAAGCAAATTATAATATAAGTACTTTTTTTATAAGCAAATTCTAAGGTTAAAATCAGATGATTATCAGCTCCATTACATAGAATAGCATTCAAGGGAGCTTTGCGTGCTTCCTGCTTATGATTCTATAGTGAAAGGAGGTTTATTTTGAGAAAATTTTTTATTGAAAAAGAAGGATTTATTTATATTGCCGGATGTCTTTTGTTTACAGCATTCCTGTTTGTTCTTTACAAACCTGTTTCAGTCATAGGTTTGGGTTTGACAGTTTTTATCACTTTTTTCTTCCGTGATCCTCATAGGAGATATTCCCAGGACGTTACCCATATCATTTCTCCGGCTGATGGCAAGGTAATGGCCATTACTCCTTTAGTTGAAAACGACTTTATGAAATGCGAAGCTATTAAAGTTACCATATTTTTGTCCTTGTTCAATGTCCATATAAACCGAAGTCCGATAGCCGGTACAGTAAAGTATGTCAAATACAGGCCCGGTAAGTTTTTACCCGCTTTTAAAGGTCATGCGTCAGAAATCAACGAGCGTAATGCGATTGGTATTGAAGGAGAAGGCATTAAGATAATAGTTCACCAAATAACGGGTTTCATTGCCAGACGCATCGTCTGCCGGGTTAAAGAAGGGGATGTCCTTGAAAAAGGAGAGCGCTTCGGACTTATTAAGTTTGGCTCCTGTACCGAGATTATAGTTCCATCAAATGTTGAAATTAAGGTTAAGCCTGGAGATAAGGTCAAAGGCGCTTCCACTATTATAGGGGTGATGAAATGAAAAATATGAGAAAAATAAAGAACAATATACCCAATTTAATAACCTTAGTTAATTTAACCTTGGGTGTCATTGCTATCTTAATGAGTGTTAGCGGTACGTATGGTTACTATTCGTTACCCGCTTCCTTTGTAATTTTGGCTGCGTCGATAGCCGACAGATTTGACGGCTCCTTGGCTCGAAAGATGAATGCAACCTCTGAGCTGGGCAAACAATTAGATTCGCTCTCGGATATGGTGTCCTTTGGAATCGCTCCTGCCATCATAGCGTGGAAACTTAATTTTTTTCAACTTGGTTTTGTAGGTTATTTGATCATATTGGTATTCCCTATTGCTGGGGCTTACAGATTGGCAAGGTATAACATAACCACCGTTGATGATTTTTATAGAGGGCTTCCCATCCCTATTGCAGCTGTCTTGCTTACTATGTTCAATATTTACTACCATTTTGAAATAATGAGCAACAGGCATACTATTATTCATTCGATAGTAGTAGCAGTTGTTATTATTTTGTTATCACTTCTAATGGTCAGTAAATTTCGGCTTAAGAAAATTTAGAGGTATCTATGGATAAATCAAAAAAAAATTTAATTATTAAGAAAGCTTTTCTTGCAGTATTTTTCCTCTCAGCCATGATTTTTATCACCATAAAATACTCAGCACAATTAATTGATTTACTCACTAATGTAGAGAATTTAAGGACAATTATTTTGTCTTCTGGAAATTTAGGAATGTTCATTTTGATGGGATTTCAAATATTGCAGATGGTAATTCCATTTATACCCAGTGACGCCGTTCAAATTTCCGGAGGATATATCTATGGAACACTTCTTTCATTTGTACTATTATTTAGTGCGACCATTATAGGCAGTATAGCTATATTTTATTTATCCAGATACATAGGACATCCCCTTGTTAATATTTTTGTTTCACCTAAAAAAATGGATAAATTTAAATTCTTAATGGAAAGTAAAAAGACAGAAATTCTTCTGTTTGTTCTTTTCTTGCTTCCAGGAGTACCAAAGGATACCTTGGTTTATCTGGCAGGCTTAACTTCTATAAAACCTGTTAGGTTTTTAGTGATTTTTGCGGTTGCAAAGATTCCTGGGATACTTATTACATCATCCATTGGTTCGAATATTCATGAAAAAAACTACAACTACATTTATATAGTAATTGGAATAACGGCAATTTTACTACTACTGGGCTTAGCTTTTAGAAAAAGAATACTGGGCAGGCTGGAGAAGCCTACAGGGGGGAGCTAATTCAAGGACTGTAATATGGGAAAGCAAGACGAACAAATACTCAATATTAAAAAGAATAAAGGAGGCAAATTATGTTTAAAAAACCCTTAGGAATTGTTTTTGGAATCCTGTTGGTATTTTTGCTTGCCGTAGGTTGCACTAGCACGCAGCCTACCGATTCTGGCACTAACCTGCCTAAAGAGGTTATTAGTACTAACCAACCGAAAGATGCCACCGATGCTGGTCAACCCCAAAATGCTGCTGGTACCGACCAACCAAAAGAGGTTACCGACACTAACCAACCGAAAGATGCTACCGGTGCTAATCAACCGAAGGATGCTAGCGGCACTAGCCAGCCGAAAGATGCTATGGGCGCTAATCAACCGAAGGATGCTAGCGGCACTAACCAGCCGAAAGATACTACCGGTGCTAATCAACCAAAAGATGCTACCAGCACTACCCAACGGAAGGATGTTATTGAACTGAAGCTGGCCCATCCCAATCTGTCGAATAGTGAACTTGGCAAAGAGATTAAGGCTTGGGCTGATGCTATGGAACAAAAATCCGACGGCAGACTGAAGATTACAGTATATGCTAATCAAACCCTTGTGGAAGGGCTGGACACCTATTCTGCCGTTGTCGATGGGCTGGCCGATATCGGCTGGAATACTTGCGCCCAAACTCCGGAAATTCACCAGCTCACCCAGTTAACCACGCTGCCGATGCTTGCTGTACCAAATGTCTTTGAGGGCGCACAAGCCATTGATTATCTTTATAATGAATACAATAGCCTCAAGAATGAATTTAACGATGTTCATCTGTTTGCCCTGCAGGTTTCAGGGGGCGGTGCAGCAATCGGAACCAACAATAAGCCAATCAAGACCCTTGACGACTTAGATGGCATGAGACTCAGCGTACCAGCTGGTGCTAATACGGACTTTATGGAGCTTGCAGGGGTACAGGCTGTAAACGTACCTGACACAGAAATAAGGAAAAGTATGGAAAATAATATCTTGGATGGTTATCTGCTTTCATTGACCAGCATCTCCGACTTACAATTATGGGATGCCACTAGGTATATAACTCAGGTGTATACCTACGCTCCTGTTTATTGGCTGGCAATGAACGAGGCCAGATACGAAAGCCTGCCCGCTGATCTGAAAAGAGTTGTAGATGATTGCAGTGAAGAAGCAGCAAGAAATATAAACTCAGCAATGGAAAAACTTGTGAATAACACTATCAAAAAAGCAAAAGTAGATCTTAAGCATAACTATTATCTTCTTCCTGCAAGAGAAAGTGCTAGGTGGAAAACAGTTGCGCAACAAGCCTGGGATGTATGGTTTGCTGCGATGTCTAAAAATAACCTGCCAGCCAGAGAAGCTACAGATAGGTTTGAAAGATTGATTTTGAAATTTGATGACCACTTCTTCTTTTAAAATTATCTGGCAAAGCAAATTAGAGTACGGTAAGCAAGAGGTGAAATTATGACAAAGATGAAAAAAGTAAAAAAGATCATAATTTATGTTCTCATTTTTTTACTTATAGTATGTATCGGGATTGTTCTGTTCTTGGATGTATATCCGACTTTGGGTGGTAAGCCGTCGAAGGAACAAAGGGTGCTGTTCGAGCAATATGACAATTACGCCAATGGGAGATTTTTTAACGAAGGTTCTGAATCTTCAGAGCTGAGCTTTTGGGATTTCTTAGATTTGGATTCTAAAATTGCCCCTGTTTCAAATGAAGGTAATGCGGTTGCGGCAAATGAACTTGAGCCGATAGCTCCGATTCCTGTATCTGAAATAGACTGGAACGTGATAAATAGTGATGAGGATAGCCTTACATGGTTTGGACACTCAACTTTTCTGATCAGTATTGATAGCAAAAAGCTGCTTATTGACCCTGTGTTGGGGCCGATTGCCTCGCCGGTATCTTTTGCAGGGCCGAAAAGGTATCCTTACAATCCAGATATAATGGAAACCATTTTAGATGATATGCCGTCAATTGATGCTGTTTTGATTACCCATGACCATTATGATCACCTTGATTACACATCGATTCTCGAACTAAAAAGCAAGGTGGCACATTTCTTTGTTCCTCTTGGTGTAAGCGTCCACTTGATTCGCTGGGGCATTCCTTCGGAAAGAATCACGGAGCTTAATTGGTGGGAGGAAACGGAACATCAGGGGTTAACCGTCGCGTTGACACCAGCTAGACATTTCTCTGGAAGGCAGCTTAATACCAATAGCACCTTGTGGGGCGGTTGGGTCATATTAAGCAACAACATACGACTGTTTATCAGCGGCGATGGAGGGTACGGAACGCATTTTAATGAAATCGGCACAAAATATGGGCCGTTCGATATGGCTTTGATTGAAGGCGCTCAGTACGACAGAGAGTGGCCAGATATGCATATGACACCGGAAGAAGCAATCCAAGCCAATCTTGATTTGGGTGGCAAGAACATGATGCTAATGCATTGGGGGGCATTCACCTTAGCAAATCATGATTGGAAAGAACCGATAGAACGAGCGATAATAGAGGCGAAAAAAAAAGACGTCAATATCATAGCGCCTGAAATTGGAGAAACTGTTCGATTAGATTCAGATCTGCAAATTCCTCTTTCTTTATGGTGGGAGCTGGATTTTGACAATACGCGTTGATTCCTGCTACATTGGGAATTTATGTACGGTATGTCGTCGATTGTTTCCGGTGCGTCGGTTTCAGCAGACCTCGCATTAGCAAGATTGCCTTTTATTTTAAGAATTCTTAAGATTTCTATTATAAAATAGTAAATTTTATAGTTTAGAATAAAAGCATGTAACATTTTAGGCATAAGAGGCGTCTGTTTGAGTGAGGAAGTAGACAGTATAACGATTGACAGAGAATTAATTAATATAAGGTAAGATTCATTGCCAACTAAGGGATTTATCCCCTGGTTGGCAGCTTTTATTTATATACATTTATGTGGTGGGCAGAGCGTGGATTATGTTTTTAAGTACATACTATAAACGAGCTTCTCTTATTTTATGGTAAGTTTCAATAATTCCCCTTGTTCTATTTTCAAGGGAACCACCATATTAAATCTCCTTGGCACAAGTTTACTTTGAAAATATAATCATGTAAAATGATTATATTAGATTAATTGAATTAATATGGAAGTTATTTCATGGATAGCAACCTTTGTACCAAAAACTCCCATTACAAGGTATGAAAAGTAGAATAGCAAATAAAAATTTAAAATTTAAAGATTAAGATAAGATATTATAAAAAACTAGAGAAAAAGGGTGTGGATTATGCTTAAGTTTAATAAAAAAAGAAATGAAAAAGATATAATTATAATGGAAAAGAATCATAGGATTAAAGAATTATTGGATCAAATGACCCATATTATAGTAGAAATTAATCAAATAGTAAGTTCTACCAATGAATCTGCAGAAGAGATGGAAGTTAATGCCAGAAGTCAGTCTGAAGCTATGTCAGAATTAGTTACAACAATTAAGGAGTTTACAAAAGGAACTGAGGAAATTACGACCAGTATTATGAACCTCTCTAATATAATAGCGAGCATATCAAAAAAAAGTGAAGTTGTTGGAAACAAAGCTACTCATATGGTAGAGATGTCAGAGCAGGGGAAAAAATCTATTAAAAAAACAGATGAAAATGTTAGTACTGTAATGGGGTCAATATCTGAGTTATCACACACAATGGTAGAGGTAGGAAATTCTACTACAGAAATTAGAAATATAATACAGGTTATAGAAAACATTGCAAATCAGACAAATTTACTTGCCTTAAACGCATCTATTGAGGCTGCAAGAGCAGGAGAACATGGAAAAGGTTTTGCAGTAGTGGCACAAGAAATAAGAAAGTTAGCTGAAGATGTTACAGGTGCAACCCAAAATATAGAGAGGTTAATATTAAATGTAGAAAAGATATCACAAAAGGCAATAGATGATACGACCGCCAATAGACAAAGCATGAGTCAGGTTGAAGTTTCAGTTAAAGAAACAGATAAAGTATTTGAAGAGATGATGGCATCAATAGATGAAGTTCAAGAGCAAATTAATGTCATTGTAAATGAAATAAAATCTGCTAACGAATTTACTCAGGATATTGCCAGTATTACAGAAGAACAATTAGCAGGAACACAAGAAATACTGGCGTCTTCTGAAAGTGTTGATGAAATGGCATTAAAAAACATAGACAATAGCAAGTTAGTTTCTAATAATGCTGAGCGTTTGTTTAAACAATCCGCCGAAGCAGCAAAACATATAGTAAGTCAGATGAGGAATATAGCTGGTACCAGTGGAGAATACGGCTATATATTCTATAAACATAATACAGAAGGAATATTTGAATATGTAACAAAATCTGTAGAAGATGTACTTGGTTATACTGTTGAAGAATTTATGGTGAATTTTGAAAGCTTTCTTACCGATAATCCTATAAATATGCAAGGAACAGAACATACTGAACTTTCAATAAAGGGTATTCAACAACCTAAATACAAACTGGAGCTATTTAAGAAAGATAAATCAAAGTGTATGGTAGAAATAACAGAGTTCCCTGTATTTAATGAAAAGGGAGACGTGATAGCAATAGAAGGTTTAGTACAAGTGAAAAACAATTAGCTTATTTTGCTACAGGAAACTAAGCAGAATAAAGAAATGGCGGAGAGTAGAATGTATATATACGCAGGAAACGATCATATCGCTGCAATGACGAATCGAGTGGATACCGATCATCATAGCCATGCAATGCTTCAAATATCTGTATCTTTTTATAAGGCGTTTAAGGTGAGGATTACTGAAAGAGAAATAATGTGTAAAGGCATAATCATTAAATCAAATGAAAGTCACATCTTCTATAGTAATCAAGATACACAGATTATACTTTTAATAGATGCATCATCTGTTATTGCTGAACAAATCATGGAAAAATATTTGAAAGGGCAGGCCTATTACATCATGGATGAAAAAACAATAGATTTAGTGAGAGACTTACTTTATCAATATTATCCTATTGTAGAGAAGAAGGCCTATCTTGAGTTTTTCTTAAAGTTTTTGCAAACGATAAATATAGACATTCAAAAAGATATGAGTATGGATGAAAGAATTGTGAGCTTGATCAGGCAAATTAAAAATTGCTTAGGAACTAAGCATAGCATGGATGATATGGCTAAAAATTATTTTTTATCTCAAAGTCGATTATCACATTTATTTAAAAAAGAAACTGGAATGCGTTTAAGTTCGTATATTGTATTACATAAGCTGCAAAAAGCAATGTTTTATATATTAAATGGGAAGAGTATTACTGAGGCAGCTCTTGAGGCTGGGTTTGATAGTCCTTCTCATTTCGCGGCAGTATGTAAGAAAACATTAGGGATGTCGGCACGAGAATTAGAAAAAGATAGCGTTTTTTTGAAAGTATCAACCTACTAGATATTTTATAATTTAATAAAAGGAGGCGGTAATATGAAAGATTACCTAGGTGAAACCTATTTATTAGATTATAGTCATCCAAAGATACAACACCTTATAGCCCATAGAAAATGGGATGAAAAGAATGAGTTTGAAAAGATCAGGCAAATATATCATTTTGTAAAAGATGAAATTATTTTTGCTTATAATGAAAAAGACCAGTTAAAGGCTTCAGAGATTCTAAGAGAGGGATTTGGTCAATGCAATACTAAGGCGATTTTGCTTATGTGCCTGCTTAGAGGAGTTGGGGTACCAACAAGAGTACATGGGTTTTTGATTGATAAAGGTATGCAAAAGGGCGCGCTGGTTGGATTAACCTATTGGTTAGCACCTGGTAAACTCATTCATACATGGGTAGAAGTATTTTATAATAACAGTTGGATAGCGCTTGAGGGTGTGATTCCTGATGAAGATTTCTACAATGCAGTAAAAGAGAAACTACAAAAACGTGAAAATGGCTATTATGGTTATGCAATAGCAGTCAAAGATAAGTGTGCCAAAAGTTTTTGTTTTACTGGAAAAGATACTTACAGTCAAAGTGCTGCTATTACAGATGATCTGGGTATTTATGACTCGCCAGACAGTTTTTTTGAAAAGCATAGTAATATTTCTTCACCAGTAAAACAGTTTCTATTTAGTAAAATATTTTCTAAAAAGATAAATAGAAGGTTACAAAAAATTCGTAATACAAAATAAAACAATATACTATCTATTGAAAAATGCGCATGCAGACGTAACGTCGATTGAGGGAGCCCCCTTCAGATCGGCGTTTTTAATTTGTTAATCTTTTCGAGTCATTAAAGAATTTCTTTGATCTACGGAGCGTGGATTTTTTTATAGAGCAACTAGATATATAATAAAGTCGAGGTGATCAAAGTGGATATAAAAAGAAAAAAAGAACTCTTAGAAGCTTATAAAAACAGGTGTCCTGAAATGGGCGTCATATCATACAGATGTAAAGAAACGGGTGAAGTATTCTTAGGTATTTCTAAAGATACAAAAGCGGACTTTAATAGCACGAGTGTAAAGTTGGGAGCCAACTTGCATCCCAATAAACGATTACAGGAACTATGGAACAAATATGGTCAAGAAAGCTTTGAACTATCAGTGATCAAAGTATTAAAGTATGATGATCCACACAAAGATCATACCGCAGAATTAGAAAGTTTAAGACAGCAGTGTTTAGCAGCTGATCCTAATGCAAGGAGGATATGGAGATGAATGAGCAAACAGTTATGATGTCAAAAAGTTATGACCATATAGACGGCAGAAATGCCTATCACTCTGACATCAAAAGTTTGACTTTAGGTATGCCAATACTGGAAGAAAATAAAAAAATGCAGATTGCAGCACAGATTTGGCAACAGGATAAGAATGGGGAACTAAATTTGGCACAGGAGATCCCTATACATCAAGTATTTGACTTAATGATCCTTTTGTGCAGGACATTACTTTATTTTAAAGAGGCATATCGGTTTCCGCTTTTATACGACCCAGAAAATCCAACTGTAGAACGAATGGGGGTACAAGGTGGTGTACTACCCATAGAGGTTTGTATGGATAACCCAAACATCAATGAGAGTATTAAAACATTTGTGAAGAGCCTGAATGAATTAGGGGAATTGATTGGTGAACGACAACGGGTACTGACCCATATTTTAGAAGAATTGGGGTGCTATTGAAATGAAAATGGATGGATCATAGAGATTCAGGAACCGACAGTGATTCGAGATGCTGCTGTTTTGTGGCCCTTAATTCCGCATTAGAACCTGATGGCAGCTTAAATTTACTATTGGGCAGGATAAAGAGGCTATCCGTGAGCTTTACGGCGCTGAAAACACATTGGATATAACCGATTTAAAACAGCTCCCAGCAAGACTAGTACAAATAATCGCAAGGTTTTTGTAAGTATGTTATACTAAGCAAAAATGGAGGTGCATCTATGGATTGTGTGAAAATAGGGAAATTGATTGCCGGTCTACGGAAGGAGAAAAAACTTACACAGAAAAATATTGCAGATGCGTTAGGTATTCAAAATAAAACAGTTTCCAAATGGGAATGTGGTTTAGGGTGCCCAGACCTATCTCTGTGGCCGGAACTATCTGCTATTTTCGGTGTAGATATGACACAGATGATGGAAGGCGAGATTACTTCAAACAAACCAGACAGCGGCAACATTGACAAAGTCCGATTTTATGTCTGTCCTTCCTGTGGCAATATTCTGGTGAGTACAGGAAGCGCCTCTATCTTCTGCTGCGGAAGAAAATTAGAACATATCTTACCTACAGCTGCATCTATTGCACCCAAAATCACAGTAGAGGAAATAGATACGGATTACTTTATTACCTTTGATCATCCTATGACCAAAGAACATTATCTTTCCTTTGCGGCTTATGTTAAAAGTGACAGAGTATTTTTGAATCGTTTGTATCCAGAGCAAAGTCCAACTTGTAGATTCCCAATAACTAATGGTGGCAAACTATATGTTTATTGTATTAAACATGGTTTGGTGGTATATTCAGATAGTTTGTAATGCTATATGGATCAGGACGCTAAATGGCCATTAGCAGATAGGTCCCGCTAGGTTTTTATATGCAAGCTGCAAAAAATTCGAATACCTCCACTAAATATCGACAAAATATACGAAAAAATATTGCAACCCTCTATAGTCTATGTTATTCTACAGGATGTGCATCAAAGTTAAATCAAAATGGAGGGTGTAAATATGATAGATAAGTTGAAGTTTATATTTTTATCTATTTTTGGATTTGTTTTTTTTCTCATGCCTTTTAATATTAATGGAGAAAGTAAGATAGCTATTTCACATATAGTGAATTTTGTTACGGATAATACACTGGAGTTATTTATTGGATTTACGATTATTTGCGCATGGATCGTATTAATTACCACTGTACTTTTTGCATTTTACTCTTCAAAAAGTAAGTTTGTTAATTCTGTGTTTAAAACATCACCTTTGAACGCTATATTAAGAGTGCTTGGCTCATTCTTATATCTTATGGTAATTAATAGTTGGTTTGCAAACTATGGGTTTGCGGGCGTGATTTTAGATGGGAATACTGGGGGGCTAATGGCAGGAGCGGATGGTCTTTTAACCACACTTTATATAACATTCTTTGTTGGGATTATGGCTCTTCCATTATTAACACATTTTGGTATTGTTGAGTTTATAGGGATTTTATTAGGTGCTGTAGTTGAAAAGTTATTTAAAGTACCAGGCTATTCAACTATCGATGCTATCGCTTCCTTTGTTGGTGATGGTACAATTGGTATCGTGGTAACGGACAACCAATATCAAAGGGGATACTATAACAAGAGAGAAGCTTATATAATAGCAACTAGTTTTTCTATTGTAGGGATTGCATTCGCTTCTGCAGTAGCTGAAGAACTAGGCTTTGGACATATTTTCCCAATATTTTATGGATCTATTGCATTAGTAACAGTTATATTGGCTTTTATTACATCAAGAATGCCGCTTAAGAAATTTCCCCCAACTTATTATGAAGGAGTAACTCCAAATAGAATTGAAATTCCACAAGGTAAAACTGTTTTTAATCATGCATATGAGTCTGCTATAAAGCAGGCAGGAGATGCCAAGATTGGAAAAGTAATCATTGATGCGTTAAAAAATATTATAAATATATATGTTGGTTTTTTACCTATTATTATGGCGGTGGGAACATTAGCACTGGTAGTGGCAGAATATACCGAGTTTTTTAATATTATTAGTGCACCACTTGTACCTTTATATACTTTAATAGGATATAGTAAAGAGGTAGCAGCAGTCATGGCCCCTGCATCGGTTGCTGGGTTTGCTGATATGTATTTACCAGCTTTATTTACCAGTGGATCACCTTCTGAAGCTTCCAGATTTTTTATTGGCGTATTAGCATTTACTCAGTTAGTATTTATGTCTGAGACTGGAATGATTTTAGTTAAAAGCAAAATAGGTTTGAGCTTTTGGGATGTAATCAAAGTATTTATTTTTAGAACAATGATATCTATACCGATATTAATAGTTATAACGAATATTTTAGCTTCTTTAGGTATAATATCTTTTATTTAGGGTACCAGGCACCACTCGGGTTTTTGGATGTAATGTCTGCTGGCTAGCTTTTCACGCAAACACTATTACTGCGGAATCAATCCACTATGTTATGGAATGACGTTATAAATAAGCAGGAAATATTTGATAAGAAAGTAGGTTTATCCTTTGATAGGGATTAAACCTACTTTTTTGTATGGAGTTCTTTGTTGGAATTTAACTAACAAAATTTTACTTGGGCAGCTGTATTAAGGAATACTTTGCATAAAGTAAAAGGGAATGCTTCATAGAAAGCTAGGGGGATTTATTCATTCCACCTCCCCTTTGATTACCACAGGGGTATATTTTATTCAATCCGTCCGGGGGCCGTACAAACAAATGGTACAATGGAAGCCTTTGAACAGCCGATTGAGCCTATTATTAGCTTGTTGGAGAATCCTCCAATTACAGCTTTGTCTGCATTTGTGAAAAATAAGGAAATCAGCTTGACCATGGAAAAATTGTATGATTATTTATCTAGGCTATAACAAAGACCAGCAAAATAAGGATTTTAAAACTATAAATTGGTTATTTTTCTAATAAAGTAATATCTTCTCCCTGTTTTTTTCTGAGCATAATATTTTCTCGCCCCCAGGTACACATTACATCAATAATTTTATTTGCTGTTTTGCCGTATTCGGTAACATAATATTCAACCTTGGGAGGCATTTGAGGATATTTTATTCTTCCGATGATCCCATCTCTTTCTAATTCACGAAGCTGCTGTATAAGTACTTTTTGAGAGATATCCGGAATAAGGCGTTCGAGTTCACTGGTCCTTTTGGTACCGGACATAAGCAGACATACTATTAAAGCTTTCCATTTGCCGCCAAGGATTTCAAGAGTTGCTTCAATTCCTAAATTATATTGCTTCAAAATACCACCTCCAACTTAATTATACTATATCAGCTTAATCCATAGTAATACACACTTTAAAGTAAGTATTTACTGACTTTATTGTGTGTATTTACAGTAAATATTTTTTAGCAGATAATAATTATAAACTTAATTTCAAATGATCCAATGGGTTCGGCGGATTTTAAGTAAAGGTGAAAATCATAGGAAAAAGAAAGGATTAGTGATTTTAATGAAGACTCTTGTAATTTTAGCTCATCCTGATATTAGTCATTCAAATGTAAACAAAAGATGGAAAGAGGAATTAGAGAAGTACCCAAACGACATTATTATTCATGAGCTTTATGAGGAATATCCTGATTGAAATATTAATATTGAAACAGAACAGCGATTATTAGAGAGTAGTGATTTTGTTATTTTGCAGTTTCCTGTGTATTGGTACAGTTACCCACCCTTATTAAAAAAATGGCTGGATGATGTTTTTACTCACGGATGGGCATATGGTTCAAATGGGGATAAGCTAAAAGGAAAAAAGATTGGAATGGCAATGTCAATTGGGGATAAGGAAGAAAGTTACTCACATACAGGCTCAGTAGGATTCTCAGTAGATGAAATTATCATACCGTTTAAAGCCACTACAGCTCATATTGGGGCAACTGCACTGCCATACTTTGCTGTTTTTAGGGCTTCTTTTCAAATCAGTAGGGAAGAGGTTGAACAAAGTGCAAATGATCTTATTAAATATATCTCTAAGTATAAATAAAGTCAAATGAAGCACACAGCGGCAACATTGAGAATGTACGTTTTTATGTCTGTTCTTCCTGTGGCAATATTCTGGTGAGTACAGGAAATGCCTCTAGCTTCTGCTGCGGGAGAAAATTAGAACATATCTTACCTACAGCTACATCTATTTCACCCAAAAGCACAGTAGAGGAAATAGATACGGATTACTTTATTACCTTTGATCATCCTATGACCAAAGAACATTATCTTTCCTTTGCGGCTTATGTTAAAAGTGACAGAGTATTTTTGAATCGTTTGTATCCAGAGCAAAGTCCAACTTGTAGATTCCCAATAACTAATGGTGGCAAACTATATGTTTATTGTATTAAACATGGTTTGGTGGTATATCCAGATAGTCTATAATACTATATAAAGCAGTGTGCTAAATGGCCATTAGCAGATAGGTCCTTTGTCGATATTGCACTTTGGTTAAAAGGGGAATTAATGAAAAATGCAGCAGAAATAGGTTATGGGCGATTTTTATATGCAAGCTGTGCAAAATAGGAGAGTTTGGTACCTTGCTAGCAAGACGAACTTTTCTATTTCATAAAAAGAGGCTAAGTTTGGTCGATCCATGCGACTGAATTTAGCCTCTTTCTGATTATATGACAATATTTTGTTGCAATGGAATAATATGAGCTGATCGATAGTCATTTTCGAGTTTGCTCAAGTGATTAAATGCTGATTTTAAAGAGACGATGGCAATGAGGCTAGAGATAAGATCAGACAGAGTACCTGCTCCCCATACACCATTTAGTCCTAAGAAATGAGGTAAAATGAGTAGTAGAGGGATCAGTAAAAACACTTGTCTTAAAAGGCCTAAAAATGTTGCCTTTTTTGCTTCACCAATAGCTTGAAAGTAGCTTGCGCCCACTATCTGTGCACTTATAAGAGGAAGCATTAATAAAAATAGACGCATGCCAGTACTTGCCTTTGCAATAAGCTCAGGCTCACTGGTAAAGATGCCAGAAAGCATTACAGGAAAAGCTTGAACAAGTATAAATGTTATGGTACAGATCGATGAGACAGCAATCAGCTCGAGCTTTAACACCTGCTTAACCCTGTCAAAACGTTTAGCACCAAAATTAAAACCTATGATGGGTGCAGCCCCTTGTGTAACCCCCATAGCCGACATAAGGAATAGGACCATCACAGCGTTGATGATGGTCATTGCCCCTATAGCAGCATCACCGCCATATATTTTTAGTGCGTTGTTGGATATGATGCTGACGACAACTGAGGATAACTGCATCGCGAATGGCGCAAATCCAATACTTAGTATAGACTTTATAGCTACCAAGCGGAGCTTTAGTTTATTCATTACAATTTTTATTTGACTCTTTTTACTGAGGAAGTGTTGTAGGACCATGACAGATGTTACGAGTTGAGCGATGATTGTTGCCCAAGCCGCACCAGAAATGCCCATATCAAGCGTGAAAATGAGAATGGGATCCAAAATAATATTAATGACCGTTCCAACACATACAATTACCATTGATTTGACTGGATGTCCGGCAGCTCTTACCACATTTACTAGTCCTGTTCCAATGCCTTGAAATACGGCACCATAGAGAATGACAGTCATATAATCTACTGCATAAGGCAGAGTTGCTTCACTGGCACCAAATGCTTTAAGTATAGGTATCTTAAAAATAAGTCCTAAAAGTGTCATTAAGAGCATCAAGCCAGTGACTAGTGTTATGGCATTACCAAGCAGGCCTTTTGCTTCATCCTTATTATTTTCTCCAAGCTTAATAGAAATGAGTGCTGAGGCGCCTATTCCAACCAATGAACTTACGGCAGACAGCATCATCATAAACGGCAAACTTAATCCTATTCCTGTCATGGCAAGACCACCAATCCTGCCGACAAATATTCGGTCCATCAAATTATATAAGGAATTTACAATCATACCACCAATAGCCGGAAGTGAAAATTTAAGTAAAAGTCTGCTTACTGGCATGGTTATGAGGATATCTTTATTTGCCTCCATCATTTACATCTCCTTTTTAACTGCTAAAACAGTATATATAGCATCATTAATTTTAGTCTTGTTCACAATTTCAAAGCCAGTTGATGACAATTCTTTTTGAAGTTCCTCTGATCCAATACGAATAGACATTGGTGGTCCTTCTATTACCTTGTCGTCCTTTTCATATTCCAGACATAATAAGTGACCTTCTGTTTTTAGCACCTCAAATAGCTTTGAGAGTGCGTTTGTGAGTGAATTCACTTCATGGAGTATTAAAGATGCCATAACAAAATCAATGCTATTATTTTGAATACTTAAGTTTTCAAGATAATCTTGAATTAATTCAAGATTGGTAAGTCCTTTTTCCTTGGCCTTATCTTCTATCACGCTGAGCATACGTTTATCAGGATCCATAGCATACACTTTGCTAGAGGTGCTTTGGGCCATAGGGATTGTAAAAAAACCTGAGCCGGCACCAACATCGAGTAAAGTATGATTTTTTTGAATTGGCATTTGACTAATAAGTATTTCAGGTGGGATAAGACGCTCCCTTTGCTTGCTGTCTAGAAAGGCAATTTTGTTTAAAAACTTTTGATCCAGTTGATTGTGATGATGTATATGATTCATAATAAAACCTCCTATAAAATATAATGCAGACTGTAATTATCTATAATTGTATTAAAAAAATGAGCAGCTTTTACTGCTTAGATTTATAGCTCATTTTTTACACAACCTCATCAATAAGTTTCTCTTTAAGGTGATTCACCATTTTTTCTTCTGCATCTCTCATAACCTTTTCTATAGGACAAGCATGATTCTCATCCATTTCACAAGTGAAAAGTGCTCCGCTGCCTTCAATAGCTTGAATGACGTCATAAAAGCTTATTTCAGTCTTAGGTTTTCTAAGACTATAACCTCCATTGACCCCGGGGGCAGACTGAATAAGGTCAGCCTTGACCAACTGAGTGAGTATCTTGGACAAGTAGGTAGGTGATATATTCATGTGACTGGCTAGCGGCTGAAGACTTAAATTGTCTTTACCTTCTTGCTTAACTAAATAGACCATGATATGCAAAGCATAATTTGTTGCTTTCGTATACTTCATAGCGACTCCTCCTTGGAGATAATACAGACTGTAATTATCTATTATTATAGGCCACAAATTTTGCTATGTCAATCATTATTTTAGACATTAATCATAGGCTGTTTATTCCTTATGGTTTTTCTGCTTGGCATATTGAAAGGATATCATATTACCGTTGATATTTTATTAAATATTTTCATAAATATATCAGTCATTTCTTCATCATTCTTATCAAAGTCATTTTCTACCCAAACATTCAGCAGATTCCACAATCCACCAGCCACAAATACTGCATCGTAATATTGTAGTTCGCTATCCGTAAAACGGCGGTCTTTAATGATGAGAAGTGAGTCCATATCCCTCAAAAATTCTGAAAAAGCCTTAATAAGAACGGGAATATTGTTCTTTTTTAAAAGGTAGAGCAGATTTCTATGGGAGAACCAGAAGCTAAAATATTCTTTAGCTATATCTCTGGGTGTCAAACACTCATATGTCTGTAGTATCTCAATATATTCACGGACTAGTGTATCAATATGATATTTAAGGATGTCTTCTTTTGTTTCAAAATTTGTATAAAACGTACGTCTCGAGAGTTTCGCCCTGTCTGTAAGCTCTTTGATAGATATGCTCTCATAACTTTTCTCATCCATAAGTTCTAGTAATGCTGCAGTCAAATACATTTTCGAACGAGTAGATGCTGGATTCTCACGGGTGTTTATCATAGTAGACCTACTTTCACACATTTTAAATTATGTATAACTTATGTCAATCGTGTTGATTTGCTCTCTGAAGTATATTATAATTCAAATCAATAAGTTGCGCAAGTGTGCAAAGTTTCACATAGGTGAAGGGTTGGCTATGAAGTTAGCAGATTGGCAGTATTTTATATTATTAAATGTTAAGGAGAATTTATTATGGCAGAAAATATAAAGCGTCATTGGACCGCAGCGGATATTCCTTCACAAAAAGGCCGCTCTGTTGTTATTACAGGAACTGGTGGAATTGGCTATGAAACAGCATTGGAGATGACCCGAGCAGGAGCTGATGTTATACTGGCGGGGCGAAATCAGGATAAGGGAGAAGAAGCAATAAGAAAGACTAATAAAATAAATCCTGCTGGAAATATACGTTTTGAAAAACTCGACCTTGCAGATCTTGCATCTATAAGAGCATTTGGTGAACGGATAAGGGCAGAGCGCAAAAGTTTAGATATTCTTGTAAACAATGCAGCGGTAATGACTCCGCCTCACCGTATGGTTACAAAAGATGGATTTGAACTGCAAATGGGAACAAACTATCTGGGGCATTTTGCATTAACGGCACAGTTGCTTCCTCTTCTGCAAAGAGGAAATAAGCCGCGGGTGATTACTTTGAGCAGTATAGCTCACCTCTCAGGAGCTATAAACTTCGATGATTTTCAATCAGAACACCATTACAAACCAATGGAAACCTACTCGCAGTCAAAACTTGCATGCCTCATGTTTGCGCTCGAATTACAGCGACGAAGTGATAAGAATGGCTGGGGGATTACCAGTATGGGTGCACATCCGGGGATTTCAAGGACGGAACTAATCCCCAATGGAGCCGGAAAGAATAGTCCGGCAGGCATCATTCGACGTTTATTTGGACCGATTTTATTTCAGCCAGCAGCTCATGGCGCATGGCCTACTCTTTATGCTGCCACAGCGGAAGAGGCAATCGGTGGTACATATTACGGCCCTTCCCGAATGAATGAGACGAGAGGGTATCCTAAGATAGCTAAAATTGCACCACAGGCAAAAGATACTGAAGTTGCTTCAAAGCTTTGGGAGGAATCTGAGAAGATAACAAACGTTAAGTTTATTTAATAGTTTAAACTCAGATCATTTAAAACAATTAATATATATAGATTTTGACAGGATAGCCCCATTTGCAGTTATAAATGATAAAGGCCTAGAGCTTCTGGCTGAAAGAGCACTTTCTTTACCTCAATTAGTACTATGCCGTCTGGTACTTTCCATTCTATGACACTGCCTTCACTATAACCAAGAATAGCAGTTCCAATAGGTGATAATACAGATATCTTATTTTGCAAAATATCAGCTTCGTTTGGATAGACGAGCGTAAATTCTTCTTCGGCATCTTCAATTAGCAAGATGACCTTTGTATTCATCGTAATAACATTAGCTGGCAATTGATCAACACTTGTGACAACAGCTCGATTTATTTCTGCTTCAAGCTCTTGAAGACCTAAGTTATCCTTAAGGTCTTCATATTTGGCTTTATAAATTAGCTCTAATAATCTATCCTTGTCAGATTGCGTTATAAATATTTGTCGAGACATTGCTATATCCTCCTAAAATGACATTTTTAAGATGATCCTATTGATCATTCTTTAAGTAGTACAAAAGGCACTTCCCAAAGCGAATAAGGGAAATGCCTATAGTATATAATGGTACCAGTATAGCTTGTATTACAGTCAATGTCAATAATGGATGATGCTTACAGCGTATGTTACTCAAGTATGATTTGAGTTCCAGCACAATATTTGGCAACAATATCACTGTCCTCAGAAGCATAAATGACCCTTTCTAAACGTTCAATCAAGCTGTAGCCACGAGGATGCTTCCATCTACGCTCATCAATGATAAGCGCGTCAAATTCATAACCCTTTTCAAAGCTTCCTACTTTGCCATAAAAGCTGCCGCCACCTTTTGTTGCAAGATAGAAGGCTTCTATACTTGTAATAGGTGGTGTTGCGGGATCAATTAAGCAGGTATGTAATTTAGATACTTTAATGGCTTCTGTTATTGTACGAAAAATAGAAAGATTATCTCCTCCGCCTATGTCAGA
This sequence comes from Cellulosilyticum sp. I15G10I2, assembly GCF_900095725.1. NCBI lineage: Bacteria > Bacillati > Bacillota > Clostridia > Lachnospirales > Cellulosilyticaceae > Cellulosilyticum > Cellulosilyticum sp. I15G10I2. The sequence goes on along the minus strand of NZ_FMMP01000009.1, from coordinate 425,470 downwards.
GCCTATCCCCATATTAAGTCCAGCGTTCATATAACGTTTTGTCGGTGCAATACCAGATAATATATTGGTATTTGAAGAAGGGCAATGAGCAATATATACATTTCTTTGTTTTATAAGTGCTATTTCTTCTTCTGATAAATGAACACAATGGGCCATGATCGTTGAGGTTTCTCCACCAAAAGCACCTAACTGTAAATAAGCATCAGAATAATTTTTAGCTGTAGGGCAGAGGCTTTTTACCCAGGCTATTTCCCTTTTGTTTTCTGATAGATGAGATTGTAGCGGTAATTGAAATTCCCTGCACATTTTACCGAGTTCTTTCATTAAGGTATCAGTACAAGATGGAAGAAATCTAGGAGTAATAATAGGAGAAGTATTTTGATAACGGTCTTTAACAAAATTTATCCATTCAAAAGTATTGGTAATAGATTCCGCTGTACTTTCTTGTAAATAGGGGGAACTATTTCTATCCATATTAACTTTTCCCACCATACATTTAAGGCCAGTTTGTTCTAATAAATCCATTAAAAGGATAGTTGATTCTTTATGAAGGGTAGCAAAAATGCAAGCTCTTGTAGTAGCACTTTTTTTCAAATCCTTTGCAAAAATTTCATAGGATTCTTTTGCGTAGTCCAGTTGACTATACTTAGCTTCTTCTGGAAAGGCAACTTGATCCAGCCAATCAATGAGCTGCAAATGCATGCTAAGTGCGCGGAATGCATATTGGGGAGCATGAAGGTGTAAATCAACTAATCCAGGTATTATAAGACATCCCTCATGAATGCTTAATGGGAGCTGTAAAAAATGCTTTGGTATAGTAGGATATATCCCCTCTACTTCGCCATTAACGCAAACAAGATAGGCATTTTGATGAGTAATAATCTCACAGGGGTTCTTACTGTAAATAATATCACCTTTTAAAATAAACGATTTGTTAGATGTCATTTTATCACGCCTTTTCTTTTATCATTTCAATTTATATCATAAATTTTAATTTCCAAAAACGATTATATTCTATAGTAGGGTTAATTTTGAAAATTGTAAAGTAAAATTAATTAGAAAGGCTTCTTTTTATATTAACCTGTCGAAAGAAATCGATGGCTTTTTATTGACTTTTTATATTATATAAAGGAAAATAAATAAGAAACGAGGTGTGGCTCAGTTTGGTGGAGCGCTGTGTTCGGGACGCAGAGGCCGCTGGTTCAAATCCAGTCACCTCGATTAAAATTATTAGGCTGAAATGGATGGGGAAATATATCTGTTTCGGCCTGATTTTTTATTTTATTCGTGATAGACTTAAAGACAGGCCTATTGATACTTGGGGAGGTGAAAGTTTGAAAAAAAAATGGATCTTATTAATGGTAGTGACTTTTATGATTTTTGTTGGAATAGGGATAATCATATACGATTTTGGCAAAGATAAAATTTTGTTTCCGCCAAAGGTTACAAACGATATTCTGCTAAATAAGGGAACTTTTTTGGGAGAAATTAGTGTCGATAAAACTTTAAACGGAGTTTATAATTTTGTTTGTAATTATGAATTGAATGAAGACGGCTCTGCAACATTTGTGAGTAATGAATACTGGCAATCTTACAATGATATTGTCCCAAAAGAAACTTATGATTTATTAAAGTCCTTATCGTCTAAAAAGCTTTTAGAGATAAGCTACATAGAAGAGGGTATTCTGGCCATTTATTACTCTGACAGTGGTGCTACAATTCTTATTATCGAATTGGATCAGAAATACAATGTCATTTTTGAGTATGAATTAAAAGTAAAGGATACCTACACAGTTCCTTGTTCAACTGTCTTTTCTGATAAGGAAAGCTTGTTCATTGTATCTTATGAAGAGGAAAAAGACACAGTTTATATAACCAAGGTGAACAAGAAAAGTAGAGAAGAGGTTGTTTATAGTTTTACTTGGCAACAACTGAGCGGACAAACAGATAAATCCCATAGTCTAAGCGGATTCGTATTTAAGCCGAGTACTATTTGGATACGAGATAATCTCCTTTATTTTGCAGAAACGAATATTAAAAAAGACAGTGATGCGGTGATTGCCGTCTATGACCTTGCGGAAGAAAAGTCTTTAAATTGTAGAGTTTTTCAGAATTCACAGGTTGTTCAGGCGCAAAAGTCTAAGAGTAGCTTTTTTGTTCTTATAAATCATGGAAGCAATAATCTCTTGGTGCTATATGAGTTTGACATGAATACTTTTGAAGAAAAAAGTAAAGTTTTACTACCAATTCCAGAGGAAGCGGTGTCTCAAGACTCAGAGGTGCTAGATTTTCTCTTTAATTGTGATAGGGATGATGAGCAAATAGCAATTATATTTCCTGATATAAAAAGAACCGAAAATATTGATGCTAGTATTGGAACCGTCATCCTTGCCGTTTATGATAGACAAACAGGTGAGTTGGAGTATAAGTCAAGACTTGGAGTAGCTTCTAAATATGAAGTAAGTGAGGTTTTAATTAATAAATACAAAAAGCATACGCAAATGAATACACCTGTAAGCCAATTTTTGATTTTGGCAGTGCATTATAAATAGGGTTAAGAAGGTCGCTATATCCTTTCACAATAAAGGTATAGGGGCCTTTTAATTTATAACTCATCATATCAAACACTGTCATATGAGATATAGAAAATGGGTATGAAATTACATTAGAACTCTACGGAACGTTTATTGAAATTTAATTCATATGTGCGTATTCTTAATATATGGAGGTGAGCAGTGTGGATTGCAATAAAGTTGGAAAGCTAATATTTGGATTACGTAAAGAAAAAGGCATGACTCAGAAACAACTTGCCGAGGCAATAAATATTAGTGATAAAGCCATTTCAAAGTGGGAGCGAGGCCTAGGTTGCCCAGATGTATCCTTGCTTCAAGAGCTCTCAGAAGTATTAGGTGTAAACATTGAGAAGATATTATTAGGCAATTTGGAACCTAATGATACAGATGGAGGAAACATGAGAAAAATTAAGTTTTATGTGTGCCCAAACTGCGAAAACATGCTGAGTGCAACAGGAGAAGCACAAGTTTCTTGCTGTGGGCGCAAACTTGTGCCACTTATCCCAAAGCCAGCTGATGATATACACAAAATAGTTGTGGAGGAAGTAGAAGATGATTTCTATGTTACCTTTAAGCATGAAATGAATAAGAAACATTATCTTAGTTTTATAGCCTACGTTTTTGGAGATAGAGTACTTTTAATTAAGTTATATCCAGAGCAAGGTGGAGAAGTTCGATTTCCAAAAATGTATGGTAAAAAAATTTATTTTTACTGTAGTCAGCATGGATTGTGGGTGAGCGAATAATGCATAATCACGGGATAAAGGATCATGAATCGTCCAAGTGAATGGATGTAAAATCTTTACTCCAATCACTTTTTTGTTCTTTTTTATTCAAGTCCTCGTTTAAATAGTATTTTGCCAATAGCTCTAAATTGGCACGAACAGGCCCCCCAGAACTGCGAAGAAGTTGGGCGGCAAGCATCGTATCAAAAATAGAGGGTGGATAGATTTCAAGTGGCATAAAAAATTGGAGATCAAATTTTGCATTTTGAAATATCTTTACGGCTGAGTTTGACAAAATATGTTTTAATGCTGTGAGGCCATCTGGAAGAAATGAGAAACAATCTATAACCAGTACAGGAAGACATTCGGCAGCTAATTGAATAAGACGTATTTGGTGTATATGGGGATCCAGGCCTGTAGTTTCTGTATCTACAGCAATAACTTTAGCAGCTGATAATTTTTCTATATAGGGAATAAAATCATCAAGATGGAGGATGAATTTAATTTTCATTTTACCGCCTTTCTATAGATTTCACATCTTTAAATTTTAGTTATTCACGATAATATGTGATGTGAAATCATTCTGAGAAACAACTTTAGATCAATGAATAACGCAAGTTTATAGATTGTTTCTCTATAAATCTTTCAAGAATCTAATAATTTTTTTAGCTCATATTTATTAGGAAGTATAAAAGAAAAATTTATAAATGTAAAGATAAAGAAATATAATACTCATGCATTTAAAAGAATTGAATAAAATATTTTATAAGATATTGTATATTTAAATATTTATGCTATAATCATAAGTAAATAATAATTATTATTATTTACTTATGATTATTTTGCTGTAATTAAAATAGAGGAGGGATCCAACATGTATAATATCTTAGTAGGAGGAGCGGCTGGTCAAGGAATAGAAACAACAGCGGCTATTCTAGAAAAACTACTCAAAAAATCTGGCTACAATGTATTTACTATTAGGGACTTTATGTCCAGAGTAAGAGGCGGACATAATTTTTCTCTTGTTCGTTTTGGATCAGAAGAAATTTTTTCACATACTTATGAACTGGATGGTATCATTGCTTTTAATGATGAAACCATTATATTACATAAAGATCAACTAAAAGCAGATGGCTTTATCCTTTGTGGCAGTCAATCAGAAATAGAAGACCCAAAGATGATTAAAATAGATATGATGGGCATTGCCAGAAGTCTAGGTAATTTTAGGGCAGCAGGAAGTGTTGCAATAGGGACTGTTTTAAAACTTTTTGGAGAAAGCCTAGATCATGTAAACCAAGTATTTAAACAGTTTGTTAAAGAAGACTATTTAGAAGTTAATTTAAAAGCTGCAGAAGAAGGTTATCAGGCAGTAGAAGCAAAATATGCACACATAGAAGGCAAATATGGTGAGTGGATGATTTTATCAGGGAATAAAGCACTTGCTCTTGGAGCCCTTGCAGCAGGGCTTAGGTTTTATTCAGCCTATCCCATGTCCCCTTCCACAACCATTATGGAATATTTAGCAGGAAAAAGTGTTGAGACAGGTATTGTTGTAGAACAAGCCGAAGATGAAATAGCAGCTGTTAATATGGCCATAGGAGCTTCTTTTGCAGGAGCGAGAGCTATGACAGGGACTTCAGGAGGCGGTTTTGCACTGAAAGTAGAGGCACTAGGGCTTTCGGGTATGGCAGAAATTCCCCTTGTCATCGTGGATGTTCAAAGGCCTGGGCCAGTAACTGGCTTGCCTACAAGGACAGAGCAAAGTGACCTTAAGTTTGTCATCTCTGCTTCACAAGGCGAATTTCCAAGAATGGTTATAGCTGTGAGAAATCATAAGGATGCCTTTTATCAGACTATAAGAGCCTTTGAGATGGCAGAAAAATATCAGCTGCCTGTTATCATTTTAAGCGACCAGTATATTGGTGATTCATCAGCAACGGTGGAGCCCTTTAACATAAAAGACATTCCCACTGTTAATTTACTAAGAGATAGTGAGATAGAAGGAGAGTATTTACGCTATAGGTTTTCAGAGGATGGCATTTCCAAGCGCTTAATCCCTGGGAGAGTAAAGCATTTTGTAACAGCGGACAGTGATGAACATGATGAAAAGGGATGGATTACAGAGTCAGCAGAAGTACGTGTGAAAATGATGGATAAACGTCTGAAAAAACTTGAGCTTTTAAAAGAAAAACTAGAAGAACCAGAATTTTTGGGTGCAGAGGATTTTACTAGGCTTGTAGTTGCTTGGGGATCTGTTTATGGGCCTTTAAAAGAGGCAATTGAACTTATTAATAAGTCTCAAGAAGAAAAATATGGTGCTTTAGTATTTGGAGATATATATCCGTTGCCACAAAAAGTATTGAGAGAAAAGGCTGCTAGAGCCCTTAAGATCATAAATGTAGAACAAAATGCCACAGGCCAGCTAGCTGATCTAATTAAAGAGCAGACAGGAATTACTTGTGATAGGAGTATTCTTAAATATGATGGCCGCCAGATTACTGCTAAAGAAATTATAGAAAAAATGTTATAGGAGGGATGAGCATGGATACTTTTCAAACATATGAAACAGCGTGGTGCCCAGGCTGTGGTAATTTTAGTATATTAGACGCTTTAAAAGCAGCTTTAGAAGAGCTGGGTAAAGATCCTTATAAAGTACTGGCAGTAGCAGGGATAGGCCAGGCAGCAAAAACACCTCAATACATCAGTGCCAATAGTTTTTGCGGACTCCATGGCAGGTCATTGCCTCCAGCTGTTGCAGCAAAAATTGCTAATGATGAATTAACGGTTATTGTAAATACAGGAGATGGAGATTCTTATGGAGAAGGAGGTAATCATTTTATCCATAACATCAGAAGAAATGTGGATATTACCCACTTTGTCCATGATAATCAGATTTATGGGCTGACTAAAGGGCAGGCATCACCCACTTCACAAGAAGGACATATCACAGATGTGCAGACAGAAGGAAGTCTGAATACGCCCCTTAATCCTATTCTCATGGCAATAGCAGCAGGAGCTGGTTTTGTGGCAAGGGCTTTTAGCGGAGATAAGGAGCACCTTACAGAAATTATGAAGCAGGCTATTTCTTATAAAGGCTATGCACTAGTAGATATTTTGCAGCCTTGCGTAAGTTTTAATAAAATTAATACCTTTGCTTATTATAAAAAACGTGTTTATCGTTTAGATGAGACCTATGATTTTTCAGACAAGGCAGCAGCCTTGCAAAAGGCCCTAGAATATGATGAAAAAATTCCTATCGGTATTATCTATCAAGAACAAAAAGCAGATTTTCATCAGAAACATCCTGTATTAGCAAAGGGCGGGCCGCTTATAGAGAGGAACACCCCTTCAGGACTTCTCCAAAATTTAATAGCTGAATGCATTTAAATTTTGATGATATAAATAATTATAAAAAATCTATAACATAAATAGGAGGAATTTACAATGAATAAAACAATTGGTATTATCACAGGCAGTTTGAGAAAAAATTCCTTTTCAGGGAGTATTGCAGACTATATCACAAGTCACGCACCTTCAGGTTATGTATTTAAAATAGTGGATATCAGTAATCTTCCACTTTATAGTCAGGATCACGATGATATAGAGATCAAAGAATATACTTCATTTCGCAATGAAATAAAAGCTTTGGACGGAGTGTTATTTATCACACCTGAACATAACCGATCTATTCCAGCAGCGTTGAAAAATGCCCTTGATATAGGTTCAAGACCTTATGGTCAAAGTGTTTGGAATGCTAAACCAGGAGCTGTTATTAGCCAATCTCCTGGAAATATCGGTGGATTTGGTGCCAATCACCATCTGCGTCAGATACTGGCTTTTCTCAATGTTTTAACCCTTGCTCAGCCTGAGGCATATATCGGGGCTTACCACACGTTGATTGATGAAAAGGGTGCATTAAGTGATGAAGAGACAAAGAAGTTTATTGACAGTTTCTTAGCAGATTTTGTTACTTGGGTAGAGAAGATTTCCTAAAGACATAAATTATCTTGTATCAACAAGAGTTGTTATAAGAATATCTCATAGAAAATAGTGAATAAGAAATGCGTCTTGATTGAGCTATAAAAAGCTTCTTTCAAGACGCTTTTTTATCGTAAAGTCATTATAAAAAAATTATTGATAAAGAAAATGAAAATAAAAGTAAATATTGACTTTAATAATATTAAAGAATATAATTAATTTTATTAAAGGAGGGGATGGTGTGCCTATAGAAATTGTACCAGAATGGATGACCAATCTTGATGAGGAAGATGTTGCTTTTATCAAAAAATTCATTATGGCATCGGGTTCTTTAAAAGAAATTGCAGGTCAATACGGGGTGACTTACCCCACGGTAAGGCTCAGACTGGATAAACTAATACAAAAAATTCAAATTAGTGAGGATACCTCAAATGAACCCTATATCGCCCTCATTAAGCGTCTTGCAGTCAAAGAAAAGCTGGACTTTGATACAGCAAAGATACTGATTTCAGAATATAAAAAGGTTAAAAAGGAGGGAGAGTAAATGACAAGTAATACAATACCGGTAACATTAACGATTCTGATTGTTCTATTCATACTGATCATACTGATAGTGGGTACAGTATGGCTGCAAATATATTTATCTCGAAGAAAGAGTAAGTGGCTGGGGCTTATCCTGCCTCTTATATTTTTATTATTTTCCATTACAAATGTTTTAGGACTCAGTATGTATTATACAATGGGTGAGCATACGACAATAACTTCTCAGGCACCAGATGGCACTATTATTTATGAGGAAACTAAGATTGAAGATGTAAAAAAGCCAAGTATAGGGGAAGTGGCAGCTATGGCTGCGCCTGTTTTTTTAACTACTAACATTCCAACAATTATTCTGCTGGGGATATATTTGGCTTGTAGGGAGAAGCAGAAAAAGAATGAAGAATTAGAAAAAATGAATATTCAGGATTTAGAATGAGATAAAAAATAATGTTCTAAATAAAGGTGAAAAGATGTATAAAGAGAAGGCAATTGAAGCGATGAAGGATGTATTTAAGGAAGTTCCTTATGGGATTGAACATACATTGAAAGTATTAAAAAATGCTGAAGATATCATGGAGGGGGAGAATCTCCCAGAAGATGAGAAGGAGCTTATTTCAATAGTTGCCATTTTACATGATATTGGTGCAATTGAAGCCCAGCGTAAGTATGGATCTATGGATGGGACTTATCAGGAGAAGGAAGGCTCTAAAGTTGCAAGAGGTATTCTGGAGAAAATAGGCTACAGTTCTGTTAAAACCGATAGAGTATGTTTTATTGTTGGGAACCATCACACACCAGCAAAAATAGACGGTCTGGATTTTCAAATCCAATGGGAGGCGGACCTGCTGGAAAACTTGGCGTACATGGATGTTTCAAAGGATAAGGATATGCTGAAAAAATATATAGCACAGCATTTTAAGACTACTAAGGGTTTAAAAGCTGCGCATTTACGCTATGGTTACACAACTTGATGCATTCCATTATTTGTATTTGCTAGGACGTAGCAGATATGTTATGATAATGATGATTAAAAAAAGAATGGAGGGTTGCTTAAAAATGTGTGGCATGTTCAGAACTCGATTTTATACTTTATGTAATTAATTAAATAGTACTTAAAGTATCTACCTATTGTGTAGAGTAATCGGGATTAGTCTGCCTATTTTTAAGAAAACCTTATTAACGATAAATAAATATATATACGATGTAAAAACACTTGTTTCTATAAGCAATATAAGTGTTTCTATTTTGGCGTATATTATCCGTTTACTAAGAGCACAGGTAGCTAACCTGTGTTTTTTTATTTTCTGTTTAAATTGAGGGCTTTTCCCTGTGAGAAAGTAAAGAAAGTCATAGGGTTTTAGACAGGAGTGAAGTAATGAATAAAAAAAGAAAAAAGAAGTTTTTAAATACTAATTTTGTATTGTTCTTAGCTGGCAGAATGATATCTGATGTAGGCAGCAGCGTACAAATGGTAACTATGCCGCTATATATTCTAGATATAGGAGGTTCAGCTGCTACCATTGGGATGTTTTCCTTTTTGACACTGCTGCCAGCCCTAGTCATTTATCCTTTTGCTGGAGTCATTGGGGATAGGATGAATAGAAAAAAGATTATGGTAGGAACAGATCTTATGAGTGCAGGGGCGATACTAGCGTTGGGGTTCATCTCATATGGAGGATTCATGAGGATTTCTTTATTATTAATAGTTCAGACAGTAATTTCTCTATTGAATGGTTTGTTTGAACCAGCTACAAGAGGAATGCTGCCTGGGCTGGTTGCGAAAGAAGAGCTGACACAAAGCAATTCTGCCGTTGCATCTATGAGGAGTCTAGGGATTCTTTTAGGACCAGTCATAGGCACAATCTTATACGCGAACTTCGGGATTACGATGGTTTTTTTGATGAATGGCCTCTCATTTCTCTTATCGGGAGCCAGCGAGATGATGATCCAGTACGTATATGTAAAACAACAAAGAATAGCGGGCATGAAGGGAATTGTAAGTGACCTGCAAGAAGGCATCGCGTTTATTATGAAAAATAATATTATTCGTAATATGTGTTATTTCTTTTTAGTAATCTACTTTGTGGTACAACCGATTTTTGGTGTGATTGTGCCACTGCTTTTTAAGACTCATTTACACTATTTGGATACTCAATACGGTTATTTACAAACAATCATTATATTAGGTGCATTGCTAGGGAGTGTGGCAGTAGGGGTTTTGTTTGGAAAAGGGGAGAAGATCATTAAGTCTTTTAAAATCGGCAGCGGCCTGCTTTTAGGGAGCATGTTAATGTTTTCTATTCTGCTTTTCCCAAGGAGTATAACTGTGTTGGGCAATGATACCATACTCTATTTTGCTTTGTTGGCAGGGATACTAGGCCTTTTTAGTCTTGCTAATATATTGCTATCTGTTCCTATGCAGATTTATATACAGAGACAAACACCAGACGAATATATGTCTAGGGTATTTTCTTTAGTCAGCATGATCTCCAGAGGAGGCATGCCCCTTGGCGCGTTAGCATATGGCATGGCTCTTGAATGGGTCAACGTGCACTTGGTAGTATTGACAGCAGTTTTATTGATGATAGTGATTTGTCATATATTTATTAAGAGTCATAGCAGTATTTAAAAAGAGAAAGCAAAGGGTATTATTTGTTTTGCATGGAAAATATAGAAGATCATATGGTAGTTTTTTGACTTTAGAATACAAAAATAAAATGAAAATGTGGAGGAAATAAAAATGAATAAACTTAAAATTAAACAATTAGCAAATGATAAAGGTCTGGATATTTTAGAAGAGACTATAACAATTAATGGGTCAGGAGTTGACTTTCTCGTAGCTCATGCTAAAGCTCAAAACGGCGATAAGTGGATACTAAGGATTCCGCGCAGACCAGAATCTATGAGACATGCGCTGCAAGAGAAAAGAGCGTTAGATATCCTAAATCATTATGCAAGCTTTCAAGTTCCTGAGTGGTCTATCTATTCAGAAGAGCTCATTGCGTATAAGCAGTTAAAGGGTGTTCCGGCTGCGACTATTGATCCTCAACAACAAGCCTATGTATGGTGTTTTGATGAAACCAATGTACCAGCTGAGTACTATAACTCATTGGGTAAAGTGCTGGCAAATTTACACGCATTACCCCAACATGAATTTAAAAATATTGGTGTTGAAGTGATCGGGGCGAGTGAGTTAAGAGTGGCTATGAAACAACGCATGGAACGAGTGAAGGAAAAATATCAGGTCAACCCGAAGTTATGGGACAGCTGGCAAGCGTGGTTATCCGAAGACTCATTTTGGCCGTCTCATGTAGGTGTAAAACATGGGGACCTGCATCCAGGACACATCCTGATTAATAAGGATAATTGTGTTACGGGATTAATTGATTGGACAGAAGTAGGGATAGCTGATGTGTCTGTAGATTTCATGTCCCATTACCTGCTCTTTGGGAAAGACGGACTAAAAAAGTTGATCGACGCCTATGACAATGCGGGAGGTAAAACTTGGGTAAGAATGGAGGAGCATATTGCCCAGCTGCTAACAACAAGCGGGATCACTGTCGCTGAATATGCAGAGTTGTCGGGGCTGCAAGACATGCATGAGACAGCTGCACACATGCTTGCAAGTGATTGTTAGAGAATAGGACTAGTGAATCAAAGATTCAAAAACTTATGCTGATATTTATCAAGAAACTGCTAACCAAGAAGTTAACAAGGCCATGAAAAAAATAATGGATAAAAGAAAGTAAAGGAATAGCAGAGCGCGTAAAGGCGCTAAGGCGCAGAGCCGATAACATGTGAAAGCAATCACAGTTATCGGCTCTTTATTTGTAGATGAGGAAAAGAGAATGGAAGAAAATATCATACAAATTAAAAAGCTAGACAACGCGTACAACGATATGAATTACCATTCATTTTATAATCGGCTCTATAATGACCTTTGGTCAGCTAAGTGGTATAATTATATTGACCGATGGTTAGATTAAGTGATGAGGTCCTATAATATTTGGAGGTGCTAAATATGAATATCCCATTTCCCCTAAAAAGTACTATTGATGCACGGCGATCAGCACGCAGCTACAAAATGACTGCTGTTAATAAGGACATCATTGAATCCATAAAGGATTTTGCAAATGCAATGGCAGTTCCTTTCGATCACAGTGTTGAGATCAAATTTTTTACTGCTGATCCAACCAAAACGCTTTATACAATTATGAAATCCCCACCGGATAACGTTGCCTTTGTGGCAGAAACCGATAGTATCTCCATCTCAAAGGTTGGTTTTATTGGAGAGCTACTTATTCTTTTTGCAGAGAGCAAAGGGATTTCAACTTGTTGGTACGGGCACTATAAACTATCGGAACTTGAGCGTTTGCTGCCTCATTTACAATCTGCTGAGCAGTTAAAAGAATCAAATATGGGTTATGGCTATTCAAAAGGTATAACCACCGGCAGGCGGGCAATATGTATCACACCCATCGGCTATTATGAAGATGGAGGATTGCGCCTGGTAGACAGAATTACGAAAAAAACATCAAGTTTTAAACGTAAAGAAGTTAAAGAGTTGCTTGTAAATCCCAATGATTATGATAAACTTTCAGATGATATTTTGTATGCGCTTGACTTAGGAAGAAAAGCACCATCTGCTGGCAACTCGCAAATGTGGCAATTTGCCTTTGAGGATGATTTCAAAACGATTACTGTTGCTATGCCAGTTGGCTATAAGCATTTTAAATGGGAACACCCAAATGTTGATATAGGCATTTGTGCATGTCATATTTGGCTTGGATTAATTGATAAGGGATATGCTCCAAAGGTAACCGTAAATGAAGATTCAGACAGAGCAGTGTGGAGACTTTCAATAGAATAAGGAGATAAACCCCGTGCCTTTACAACGTTACGATAAAGAAAAAATTTTAGACATCTGTTTTAATGTATTTGCCCGTCATGGATATGCTAATACTTCCACCACCATGCTGGCTGAGGCAGCCGGTATATCCAAGGCCCTCATTTTTCACCATTTTAATAGCAAGAAAGATTTGTATCTGAGTGTTTTGGACAGATGTTTCGAAAAGGGAAGAGTGGCTATGCATTTCGATACTCTAATGGAAACTCATGATTTTTTTGAAGCAAAAGAAAAAGTTAGTGTCACCAAATTTCATTATTATAAAAAAAATCCTGACCTAATGAGAATCATCAAAGAAGCCTTTTACACCACGCCTGGTGAGCTCAAAGCAGAGATCCAAGAAAAGTACGGCGCTTTGATGAGTGCTAATGAAAAAGAATGGAAACGGTTATTTAACAAAGTTCCCCTTAGAGTAGGTGTGGACCGTGAGCAGGCTTTTAGACTGATCATGCTTACGCTGGATTATTTCGATGAAAAGTATTTGGCAGAGCTGGAGGGCAGCAGTGATTTGGAAGAAACATATCTTCAGCATTTCATTGAAGAGAGAAACAGTTATCTTTCTATGATTCGATTTGGCATTGAAAAGTAAGAAAGAGGTTCATTATGGCATACAACAATACGATATTTGTTGTATTAAGAAAGTCGAGCAGCCTTAAAGCTTCTTTGATAGGATAGAGATATGAAAAGGAGGGAAACCATGTTAAAAGAATTAAATCATGTGATTGACTACATTGAAGCGCATTTAACAGATGATTTATCTCTTGAAATCATTTCTGAATATGCTGGGGTTTCTGATTATCATTTTAGAAAGATATTCTTTTATCTTTCAGGCATGACGCTTACTGAGTATATCAAAAACAGAAGATTATCAGAAGCCAATAAGGACTTATTACAGGGGGAGAAAGTAACGGATGTTGCTTTTAAATACGGGTATCAGTCAATGGATGGCTTTACTCGGGCATTTAAAAAGTGGAGCGGCTTTTTACCTTCAGATGTAGTCAAAAAAGGCATAAGCAAATCATTTCCCAAACTTTCATTTATCATAACCGTTAAGGGAGGCGTTTCTATGGAATTTAGAATTGAAGACAAACCCGCGTTTAATTTAGTTGGGGTAACTAGGCGAGTACCGATGCAATTTGAAGGGGTTAATAATGCGATTGTAGAGCTTGCAAAAAGCATAACAAGTAAACAGAGAGAAGAGATGCATGCGCTGCAAGATATAGCACCTTATGAGGTTGTTAATGCTTCTTATAATGCCGATGCTAACTTCTTAAAAGAAGAAGGCGATTTAACCCATTTAATAGGGGTTTTAACGACCAAAGATGAGGTGAGTGAATTATTAGAAAAAGTGTCAGTTGAAGCGTATACTTGGGCGATCTTTCCAAACGAAGGACCATTTCCTTCTACGCTTCAGCAAACAATGGCAAGTATCTACGCAGAATGGCTGCCTTCTTCAAACTACGAAGTAATCAATGCGCCTAGCTTTTCTTTTACGAAAATGAATGAGCATAAAGCGCAGTACGCTTATAGCGAAATTTGGATTCCTGTTCGTAAGAAATAAAGTATGTAAGCTCAAATATAAGTTTATAATATTTCTAAGTATCTATTAGAGATATTGCATCAGCTCCCTATCACGGCAAGATTATTGCTGAGAGGGAGCTGATGTTTTTGATAAAAGAAACTATCAGATTATCTACGGAGATAATTCAAAAGTCACGAAAATTATGTCAAAGTATCACTTCCTACTTCCTATAATGCAGATATTCTAAAAATCGTTTTGCAGCAATAGAAAGTAATTTTTGTTCGCGCATAGCCACGCCGATATTTCTAAAGGCAGGAGTTTCAAGCTCTTTAGCTGCAATTTTATAAGGAATACGTTGTAAAATGAGTTCGGGCAATATGCTGATGCCAAGGCCGTTTTCTACCATGGACATAATGGCATAGTCATCCCAGGTTGTAAAATGAACTTGCGGGACGATATGATGTTTCTCAAATATTTCAGAGATTTCTGCCTTGGCCCCCTTTTCGAGCAGCATAAACGGACTAGTGAGTAACTCATTCACTGGAAACTTATCCGCATTAGCGAACGGATGATCTTGGGGAATTACTACAAGCAAGCGGTCCAGCTCCAAAAATATCGTTTCAAGTTCTGATTTTGTCGGCAGCCGTAAAAATCCGAAGTCAACACGTCCTTCTAAGATCCAGTCTTCAATTTCTGTATAATCACCAAGCAATAATTCAAAATCAATTTTTGGATAGTCCTTCTTAAAAATCTTAATCATATTAGGGAGCCAGTGAGTTGCTACACTTGAAAATGTTCCAATACGAATCAGGCCGGACTGCATATCATGTAAGTCGTCGATTTGCGCTATTAGGATTTCATGCTCATTGCAGATGCGCTTTAACTGAGGCAATAACTTCAAGCCATCAGAGGTTAAACTGACACCGGCGCGCCCTCGCTCGAGAAGAGAGACGCACCATTCCCTTTCTAAATCCTTAATCATACGGCTGATGCCAGACTGAGTATAGTTTAGTGCATCGGCGGCCTTAGTGAAACTCCCATATTCTACTGTTTTGACAAACGCCATATATTTTTGGATACTCATATATCTTTCCTTTTCTATTTGGTTTTGTTATGATAATCATGAAAAATATTCGCTTTTGTAATATATAGGCATATGATATACTTTTATCATTCAAAATTCAACTATTGAAAGGAAAAGAAATGATGGTTAAAACGAAAAATGCCTATTTCAAATACATAACGGCATTGCTCTTGTTTGGCTCTAATGGAATTGTGGCAAGCTATATCTCACTTACTAGCTATGAAATCGTCTTTTGGCGAACTTTAATTGGCAGTTTATTTCTGATTTTAGTCTTTGCACTGTCTAAGCCAAAAGTAAAGTTTTTGAAAAACAAATCACATTGTTTGTATTTAGTAATTTCCGGCATAGCAATGGGAGCAAGCTGGATCTTTTTATATGAAGCTTATGCACAAATGGGTGTAAGTATAGCCACCCTTACGTACTATTGCGGTCCTGTGATTGTCATAATACTTTCGCCCTTTATATTTAGAGAAAAGATGACAAGTGTCAAGCTATTTGGATTTCTTACTGTAATCATTGGAATGGTTTGTGTCAATGGGCAAGCGCTCTCACAGGGAAGAACCTCCTGGGGATTAATCTATGGTATATTTTCCGCCATTACATATGCGGTTATGGTCGTTTTTAATAAAAAAGCTGCAAGCATAACAGGACTTGAAAATGCCATGTATCAGTTAATAATGAGTTTTATAACAGTTGCAGTGTTTATAGGTCTGAAGCAGGGAGTTTCAGTTCATATTATGCAGGGGGATTTTATCCCAATACTTTTATTGGGCGTTGTCAATACTGGGGTTGGCTGTTATTTTTACTTCTCTTCCATTGGCAGCCTGCCTGTGCAGACTGTATCAATTTGTGGCTATCTCGAGCCGCTTTCGGCACTTGTTTTTTCAGTGGTTATACTAAATGAAAAGTTAAGTTTTGTGCAAATCGCTGGAGGTGTGTTGATTTTAGGCGGTGCAGCATTTGGAGAGTTGTTTCGTTCTATTCGCTGCGGCAAACGATATTGTAAAGACAATGCTGCATGATGAAAATGGGTGCTGCTCTTACAAGGCGTTGTTCTTGATTAGGTTAGGTTTTAAAGGTATAATAAATTATAAGAATAAATATAAGGAATGGTCGATTATGAGTAGGGATAGACAAGCACTTATTTTGGCACTTCAAGATATGGAAGACTTTGCAATGCTGAAGCAATTAAAGTGTCCTCCTATATATGCTTAGGTGCAGTGTATATTTAGTAATAGGAAGAACCCTTTAACTTAGTGTTACTTAGGTTAAAGGGTTTTAAATTTCATCATAAATGCTAAGAAAATGAGGGGAAGATATGTATACGAAACAAGATCTAAAAAATATGGTACAAGAAATGGGTATAGAGTCTACAGATACCGTACTTATTCATTCATCCATGAAATCAATCGGTGAAGTTTTAGGTGGCGCAGACACCGTACTTGATGCATTCATGGAATATTTAGTCGAAGGCTTATTAATTATGCCTACACATACTTGGGCGAATATGAGTGAGGCTCATAACGCGTATGATCCAATGAGGGAACCCTCCTGCGTTGGCATATTAACCAATTTATTTATGAAGAGAGAGGGCGTCATTCGTTCATTACATCCAACACATAGTGTAGCTGCCTATGGCAAGGATAGTATAGAATACGTAAAAGGGGAAGAAGAGGTAACAACGCCCTGTGCAGTGGGTGGATGCTATGATCGCTTAAGAGAAAGAAATGCGAAAATCCTTTTATTAGGCGTAAACCATATGCGTAACACATTTATTCATGGTGTGGAAGAGATTTTACAGGTACCAGAACGTTTTACAGAAAAACCAGTACTTTTTAAGATTGTAATGCCAGATGGCAGCTTAAAAGAAAGCCACATGTATCGCCATTACAATCAAACGACGGCTCATATATCAGAGGCCTATAGTAAATTGGAGCAAGCATTCTATGATAATAACGTAGCACATCAAGTCAGGTTTGGAGATGCGAAGTGCATTTTATGTGATGCCAATGGTATCTTTGAGGTTACAAAAAAGGTGTTGTCACATCAGATTAATTGTTTAATAGAATTAGATGAGATCCCAAAAGAATGGTGGACATAGTTGGTATTAGGAACTAGTTAAGAATACACTATGAAACGATTAAAGCCCTTGAGTGTATGGATAGACACTTAAGGGCTTTAATTTTTCCACTATTAAGAGTGAAGTGGAAATCCGGTGGAATTGGACTGATATCGAGATTACCGGAAATATTGGCTGAAGCGTTCACTACCGCCAATCTCAGCATGTGTTTGGCGACCTTTTTTAGATATTATGTAGGGGAGTAAGCTTGACAAATAATATCCCCTCCTTTAAAATGAATATAAGTTCAATTCATTTTAAAGGAGGGGATTATGTGGCTCGCACCAAGGAACAAAATGATAAAATGTCCTTATTAACACGCGGCAAAATTGAGACAGTGGCTCTTAAACTGTTTGCACAAAAAGGGTTTGCCATGACCAGCATAAAAGACATTGCAGCACATGCCAATATTAGCACAGGCCTAATATACCGGCATTTCTCTTCGAAGGAAGAGCTTTTTTCTCAGTTAGTAACAAATACTATTGATGAATTATCCGGTACTATACAATTTTTTGATTCAGATATTGCACCTGCTGATATTTTTAGAAAGATCACTCGCAATGTCATTCAAGATATTCAGTCAAGTAAGGAAATATCCTATTACTTTCTTTTAGTATCCCGTTTGTTACTAGAAGGAGAAGCTTTGCCCCAGGCAGAAGAATTGCAAAGAAGTGATTTGCTTTTATTTAACCACACAGCAGAACTCATTAAAAAAGGGCAGGCGCTAGGAGCGTTTAAGAGTGGTGATCCCTATACAATGTCACTTTTCTTCTATTCTGTTATACAGGGAATAGCCAATATGAAACTATTTATGCAGGAAAAGTACAAGGCACCAGAAGTACAAGATGTTTTAGCATTTTTATTGAAGTAGAAGAGAATGGGGGAAAGACGAAATGGAAAGAAATATAGTTACCATCAAGCCAATGCTAAACTATAGCCAAGATGTTCGGCTTGAAGCAGCCAGTGTTTTTGCGGATGCTTATTATAGGGATTTATCATTTCTTAGTAAAGATAGAAATAAACTTAAAGAGGCTTTTAAAAAAGCATTTTGTCACGAGGTTTTTTATTTGGCTGAAATACAGGGGGAGATTGTAGGCATGCTAGCTTGTGCTAATCGCAAACAGCGAGGTATGGTTATCGATAAAGCAAGCTTTAAAAAAAGCCTGGGTTTTATAAAAGGGAGTTTAGCTTATTGGTGGTTAAAAAGAGAATTCAATGCACCCTTAAGTTATTCGGATGATACTGCCTATATTGAATGTGTTGCCACAAAAGAAAAAGCAAGAGGAAAAGGAGTTTCTACAGCACTGTTTCAGTATGTTATGCAAGAACTGCCCTATAGGCGCTATGTGCTTGAGGTTATAGATAGTAATCAAAATGCTTATCGCTTATATAAAAAACTGGGATTTAATGATTTTAAACGTAAACGAGAAAAATACTCTAAAATTAAAGGCTTTAAAGAAAGAATCTATATGGAATGGCAAAAATAAAAAATTCAGGATAAACGGGGTGAAACTTTGAAAATCTTATTGGTTGAGGATGATAAAACAATTGGGGCAGGGCTTGAATATTCTTTGCAGCAAGAAGGCTATACCACAGTGCTGTGCAATGATGTGGCATCGGGGAGAGAGGCACTTAATAAAAATCAATTTGATTTGTGCTTATTAGACCTTTCATTACCGGATGGCAGTGGCTATGAGCTGTGCAAAATAGCAAGGGAAAAATGGGACATACCCATTGTTTTTTTAACAGCTTGTGATGATGAGGTAAATGTAGTGATGGGGCTTGATATGGGAGCAGATGATTATATTACAAAACCTTTTCGTATCAGAGAGCTTCTCTCACGCATCAAGTCTATACTGCGCAGATATCATAAAGACAGCAGCCAGAAGACGATTTTTGAGTTAAATGATGTGCGCATTCATACACTGGATGCTAAGGTTTATAAAAAAGGTGTGGAAGTGAATCTGACGGCTTTAGAATACCGCTTATTACTGACTTTTATAAGCCATGAAGGACAAGTCTTAACGAGAAATCAAATTCTAGAAGGGATTTGGGATGTGGCAGGCAATTTTGTAAATGACAATACACTAACGGTATACATCAAAAGGCTCAGGGAAAAGCTAGAGGATGATCCTCAAAATCCTATGATTATTAAGACGGTGCGTGGTCTTGGCTATAAGGTAGGTGACTAATATGCTGCGCAACAAAGAAATACGTATTTTTCTTGTAGTAATGCTTATGATAGCAGCTGTGGGCGTGGTTTTTATTTTTAGTTTAAACACCACGGCTGGACTTATTGCCTTTATTACCTTTATTTTAATAACTATCTACAGTTTTTGGTTTACGCTAAGAAGATATAAGGAAATCGAGCGGCTCTCAGGTTATCTGCGCTGTATTTGTGCAGGGGATCATTCCCTTGATATTCGAGATAATGAAGAAGGAGAGCTTAGCATTCTCAAAAATGAGATTTATAAGGTGACGCTGATGCTTTCAAAACAAGGGGAACTGCTTAAAGAGGAAAAAAAGCAGCTTGCAAATGCCCTTGCAGATATATCTCACCAGCTCAAGACACCCCTTACTTCAATGATGGTGATGACAGATCTTTTAAGCGGAGATAGTTTACAGCGCGAAAAAAGAATAGAGTTTACCAAAAATATAGAGATTCAGCTTGAGCGGATGGAGTGGCTTTTAACCTCTTTACTGAAACTCTCCAAAATAGATGCCGGAACAGTGGTTTTTAAAAAGGAGAAATTGTTAGTTTCAGAGCTGATCAAAAAAGCCATGCAGCCGCTTCTGATTCCGATGGAGATTAAAGAGCAGCAGCTGGTGATAGAGGGCGGTGAAAAAGCAGCATTCATTGGGGACCTCAGCTGGAGCACAGAAGCTATCATTAATATCGTCAAAAATTGTATTGAACATACACCAATTGGCGGGGTTATCTCGATTTCTTTTAGCGAAAACCCTTTATATACAGAAATCCTTATTTCAGATACTGGAGTTGGTATAGACAAAGAGGATCTGCCTTATGTTTTCAAACGTTTCTACAAAGGTAAAAACGCCAGTGAAGATAGTGTAGGGATAGGTCTTGCAATGGCAAAAAGCATTGTAGTGAGCCAAAAAGGTGACGTGAGCGTTACGAGTAAGAAAGGTGAAGGAACCCAATTTAGTATGAAGTTTTATAAATAACCAAGCAAGTACTTAAGTGACTAAACTGTCACAATCGAGTCACCGCAAAGTCATTTCGGACAGATATACTTAGGTTATCAAAATGAAATTTGGAGGTTTTACAATGGAAATATTAAGAGTAGAACATTTATCAAAACATTATGGCAGCGGTGAAACGATGGTAAAAGCACTGGATGATATTTCTTTTTCTATAGAAAAGGGAGAATTTGTAGCGATTGTAGGTCCGTCAGGATCTGGTAAATCAACTCTATTGCATATGCTTGGCGGAGTAGATCTGCCAACTAAAGGCAAAGTTTTTATAGATAATACAGATATTTATAAGCTTAATGAAACACAGCTTGCCATCTTTAGACGTAGACAAATTGGTCTTATTTATCAATTTTACAACTTAATTCCTGTACTTAATGTAGAAGAAAATATAACACTGCCGCTACTACTGGATGGGCATAAAGTTGATGAGGAGCAGTTTAATCATATTACTGGTATATTAAACCTGAAGAATAGACTTGGGCATTTGCCAAACCAGCTCTCAGGCGGGCAGCAGCAAAGAGTATCTATAGGACGGGCACTCATAAGTAATCCAGCCATCATGCTGGCAGACGAACCTACGGGTAATCTAGACAGTAAAAACAGTACTGAGATTATTGAACTCTTAAAAATGTTTAATAAAACATTTCACCAAACCCTTATTGTTATTACCCATGATGAACGTATAGCGCTTCAGGCTGATCGGGTGATCGTGATAGAAGATGGACAGATTGCAAAAAATGAGGTGATCCGCTGATGAATATTGTAAACAAGCTGACCCTCAGACAATTAAAGCTTAATAAGAAACGCACCCTCATTACCATTATTGGTGTTATTATTTCAACAGCCATGATTACCGCTGTAGCAGCTCTTGGCAGTTCGTTTATGGATCTGATGCAAAGGCAGACGATGGCCAATGAGGGGAAGTGGCACGTCCTTTATAACGATGTTAACAAGACTCAGCTTGAAGCGATACAAGAAGACGAGGCAACTAAGACTTTGATTTTAGAAAAAGATCTAGGCTATGCGCCCTTAGAGGGCAGCGAGAACCCAAATAAGCCGTATCTTTTCATGAAGGCCTATAATCCTGCGGGATTTGAGAACTTCCCTATTGTGCTTAGTGAAGGGAGACTCCCCCAGACGCCAGATGAGCTTGTCATTTCTGAGGCGATACTGACAAATGCTAAAATTGCTTACAAAATAGGCGATACCCTTAATCTGGATATAGGTGAGAGATATGTACAAAACACTGAGGAAGATCAACCTGCCTTGACACAAACTGTATCTTTGCGAAAAGATGAAGAGGGTATTCAAGAAGCACTCACAAAAGAAAGTACAAAGACTTATAGTATTGTAGGTATTATCGAGAGGCCGCTCTGGGAACCGACTTGGGCGCCAGGCTATACAGTATTATCTTATATTGATGAGGGACATATGGACCTGGAAGAAACGGTAAGTGCGAGGGTGATTGTAGGCCGCATCGAGGCTGCAATATTTGAAAACGGCGCTAGACTTGCAGCTCAAAATGATATAAAAGAGGTGGGTTTTAATCATTCACTTCTTAGATATTATGGTGTTGTTAAAGATGATTTACTCCGTGGGATGCTTTTTAATCTATCAGCTATTATTATAGGTATTATCATGATTGGATCTGTTGCACTCATTTATAACGCTTTTGCGATTTCAGTATCTGAACGCTCAAGACATTTGGGGATGTTAGCAAGTGTAGGGGCAACTAAGGTACAAAAGAGAAATTCTGTGTTTTTTGAAGGAGCTGTTATTGGCGCTATTAGTATTCCCATAGGTATTATAGCTGGATTTATTGGGATAGGGGTTACCTTTTTATGCATCAATCCTGTGGTGAAAGAGACACTGCCGATAACGGAAACATTTAGGGTAGTTATATTGCCCTCTTCTCTTATTGTGGCAGCGGCTATCTCTGCGGTTACAATTCTAATTTCTACCTATAGACCTGCAAGAAAAGCTTCCAGGATCTCAGCCATTGATGCAATCAGACAGACAGCTGATGTAAAATTTACAGATCAATCGGTAAAAACATACAAGTTAACACGCAGCCTGTTTGGTATTGAAGGCGATTTAGCACTTAAAAATCTTAAGAGAAATAAAAAGCGATATAAAGCAACTGTATTTTCTCTTATTATCAGTATGGTACTTTTTCTCGTGGTATCATCTTTTACAGCTGGGCTCAAAAAAGCACTTGTCCTTTCCCAGGACGGTATTAACTTTGATCTAGAAGTCACGGTAGAAAGTGAAGATAAAGAAGCCAGAGAAGCTGTGATCAGGCAGATAGGATTACTTAGTCACATCACCCAACTCGCGCAGGTAGATTCTCTTGATGCATATACTTGGATCCCAGAAGAAGCTATCGCAGAGTATCTAAAGGGAACGAGTGAAGAAGCACTACAAGATAGTAAGTATCCTTATCATGTGGTGATCAATGTATTAAATGATGAAGACCTGAGGCGTTATGCCCAGGAGGCAGGGATTAACTTTAATTTGCTTAAGGATACCAAAAAGCTGCCCGCAGTAGTCGTTGATACAATCAAATATAAGGATATAACACTGGATAAGTATATTGAGACAAAAGCTGTTAAGACCAGCCTGGGGGAAAAACTGGATTTAAGCTATTATGACAGTGAACGCGAAGAAAAAATGCCTTTAGGGTCGGTAGAAATAGCGGCACTTACCCATAAAATGCCTGATGGGGTGAGGGGCTTGGGAGCGAATTCAAGCTTTCATATCATTATCTCGCAGGATGTTTTTAATAGAGTGGCAGCAGGCAATGATATGGCGCAAAAAGGAATAAGCCAAAGACTCTATATAAAAAGTGATAACCCCCTACGCCTACAGGAGGAGATTGAAGCACTTCAAAGTACGGCCATAGGAACTAATATTTATCTATACAATGTGTTTGTGGCTAGACAAAGAGAAGAGCAGATGATTTTCTTAATGTCCATTTTTACCTATGCATTTATTCTGCTCATTACTTCCATTTGCGCAGCCAATATTTTTAATACCATCTCAACAAGTATTGCTCTTAGAAAAAGAGAGTTTGCGATGCTGAAGTCTGTTGGCATGACGCCCAAAAGCTTTAATAGGATGATAAGTTATGAAAGCATTTTTTATGGGATCAAAGCCCTAATCTATGGCCTTCCAATAAGTCTACTGGTGATTTATCTTATGCACCGAACGCTTATGGCTAAGTTTAGCTTTGAATTTGCTATTCCTTGGATGAGTATGGGCATCACAATAGGCGCAGTATTTATCATAGTTGGAGCAGCTATGCTTTACGCCAGTGCCAAAGTCAAAAAAGAAAATATTATAGATGCGCTAAAACAAGAAATTATATAATCTTAGGTGGCATAGGATAATTACTTAATTAATTATCTTATGCCGCTTTTATTTTGTTTTCTGAAAGGATGTGATATGCTATAAAGATACAGATTATTTATACAATTATTAGATGAACAGAAATACTTCTAAGCATCTGCTAGAAAGGTGATTATTATGAGATTATCCAAGGAGCAGTTGAGAGTAGTAAGAACAAGAAACGGTAATAAGGGGAAGGGTGAAGCAGGTGTTGAAGAATAAAAAGACTATGTTTTGGGTCAAGATTGTGTCGGTTGTGGTTGTTGCAATGGTCGGCCTGTATCTTGTAGTCAGTAAGCAAATAGAAACTACGACTGAAAACTTGTCTCATCAAGGTGTGGAGATAAACACACTATTAGAAAGCCCTTTAGGTACGCCTGTGGCAGCGTATGCTACGGAGTATAACAGCGTAAAAATTACATTTCTCTCCGATATGATGGGTTTTAAGTCGGCAAATGAGTTTGAAACAACCGAAGCCCAAATAGTGTCCTACATTGATTCAGTGCTCAGAAGCAGCCTGACGCCTGCATCGGTGGATGAGCTGAACAACAACCATACAAATCAGTATATAATAAAATTGTCTAACAACTTGGGTGGATATAGTTGTGGATTTTACTACGATACGTTGTACGACAAAGCCTATATCGTAAAAGATGGAGGGATTTACGAAACAGGGACAGATTTTGCGCGTTATATTGATTCGTTTCTGGAGAACACAAAGAGCACCTTTAATATAGATGGAACTGATGCCGCAGCACTGTTTAAGGACTATGGATGGACGCTGGATTATCAGATTAGCACGATGAAAAATAAGCTTGGCGATATCAAGAGCTTGTCTGCTTTTAATCCAAACGCCTATTATTTCGCATATAACAATGAGCTTTCAAAGGATATTGGATTGGACATGAGCGGATATGCCAATACCGTGGACATTGACGTTGAAATTTATAGAATCCATGAGAGTATGCCTGAGGCGTTTTATCCGATACAAAATGGCAGAGGCATTATTGTAAAAAACGGTGGCAAAATAATCGGAGCGTTTATCAGCGCCGGGCGGCACAGTGCCTTTACCGCTTGTAGTCTAAAAGGAAACAACTTTGAAAAGGTGACAGGTCAAATGCTTAACGAGTGGTTCACGGATAGAGTTCAAGCGGACAACACGGAGGAAAGACTATCCAAATTAGAGCCGGAACAGGTTATCAAGGAATATTTCAAAGCACTAAATAATAAAGATGCTAAGACCGCGGCATACTGTATCTCAAAAAAAACTCTACTGGGACATTTGACATCAAATATGCCAAATGAGGAATTGTTTAACGAAGGTATCGGATTGCCGTTAACTGATGGTAATAGTGGCGCCAAATCAAGTTTTGATAACCTAAAGTCCTCGGAGTTGATAAAAGTTGAGTTAATTGACGAAACTGATAAAAGTGTTAAAATCTTTAGGGTAACCGTAAACCTTCAGTATAATAAGGAGTGGACCATAGGGAATGGGGAGCAGTTTTGGGATTGCAGGATGGTTTATGAATCTCCTCAGACAGGATGGAAAATAGAAAGTTTTGGACATTAAGGATAAGGCTAAGAGAAATTGAAGAAAAAATGTGATAATAATCAGATGAAAAAGGGCACTACTTCTTGCAGAAGGGGGTGCTTTTTTATTTTTGGTCTAAAAACTTAACAATAATTTAACGCGCTTTAAATATTAAATAATTTGAATTTAATGAAAACATGGTAAATTTTGTCTATATTATAGAGAAATACCAGGTAAGGTTTTTTCTCAGTATAGATTGAAAGGAGCAGGCGATGAGTGAAGTTGTCTTAAAAAAATCTTTGTTAAATCATTCTATAGAGCAAGTGAAAGTAAAGGAAAAACGTATTAGTAATAAGCCTAAGAAAAACGTATTGGAGCCGTATGGGTATTTATTACCCTGCCTTATTTTATTTGGAACTTTTGTGTATTTTCCTTTTGTTAAAACAATCTATTTAAGTTTAGCACTTACCAATAGGAGGGGAAAAGCCGTAGAGTTTGTAGGACTCGGAAATTATAAAGAAATTTTTGCTTCGGAGGCTTTCTACAATAGTTTGTTTGTAACTTTTAGATTTGTGCTGATGATTATTATTCCTTGTATTGGCATTGGCCTACTGCTTGCACTCCTAGTGAATCATAACATCAAGGGAAAACGGATTTATGAAGTTATGTTTTCTATGCCTATGGCTATTGCTTCGGCGCCGGCAGCTATTATATGGACGATGATCTTTCATCCAACGAATGGCATTGCCAATGCACTTCTTAAGACAGATATAAGGTGGCTTGCAGATCCTAAAACAGCGCTTTGGGCTATAGCACTGGTTACCATATGGCTGGGTGTGGGGATCAACTTTATTTTTTTATTAACAGGCCTTAAGTCTATTCCAGCAGAACTTATAGAAAGTGCAGAGATAGACGGCGCCAGATATACTCAAAAGCTCAGGTGTATTTTACTCCCTCTTTTAACGCCACAGATGTTCTTTGTCATCTTTATGAACATCGTCAATGCTTTTCAAGCTTTTGGACAGATCAAGCTTCTGACGCAAGGGGGACCAGGAGATGCAACCAATGTATTGGTGTACGGCATTTACAAAGAGGCTTTTGTAAATGGCAGGTTTGATATGGCAAGTACCCAGTCTATTATTTTATTTGTTATCGTATTTACTATTACCATGGTACAGTTTGCCTTTGAGAAGAAAGGAGTACATTACCAGTGATGCCATCTTGTCGCAATAAATACTTACTTATACTCTTTAATATAATAGCTTCAGCTATTATAGCAGCACCTATTTTATATGCTTTTTCACTAAGTCTTATGAGCTCGGCAGAAATGTCACAGTATCCTCCGCAGCTTATTTCCAATCAACCTACTTTTGAAAATTACAAAAAGGCTCTAAGCATGGTGCCTTTTGGCCAATTTTTAATAAATAGCAGCATTGTATGCATACTTGTGACCTTTGGTCAAATCATAACATGCAGCTTAGCCGCTTATGCCTTTGCTTTTTTTGAATTTAAGGGAAAAAAGCTATTATTTATAGCAGTACTTGCAACAATGATGATTCCTGGAGAGGCTACTATTGTATCGAACTATCTTACAGTAAGCAGTTTTGGGTGGAATGACAGCTTAAAAGTACTTGTGATTCCTTTTTTAACCTCTGCCTTAGGTATTTTCATGATCAGACAATATTACCTGACGGTACCGAGAGATTTAGAGCAAGCAGCTGCGATTGACGGCTGCAGCAAGTTTCTTTTTCTTATAAAAATACTGATGCCCATTTCTAAACCAGTTATGGCGTCTTTAGGAATATATGCTTTTATTAATACTTGGAATCAATATATGTGGCCGCTGCTTACTATTAATAATCCGGCGAAGAGAACAGTGCAGATTGGTATTAGTATGCTGCAGTTTTCAGAAGGCAAAAATTATGAAGTTATTTTAGCCGGTGCGCTGATGATTATTATTCCTTCTGTCATTATTTTTATTATCGGACAGAAAAAATTAGTAGACGGCATGATAGCAGGAGCTATTAAGGGATAGGTTTAAAAACTATTAAAAATTAATTTGTGGAGGTAAGAAAATGAAAATCGTAGGTAAAGCAGTAAGTTTTATAGCAGTGGGGACACTAGCAGCGGGAGCCTTGGCTGGTTGTGCAGCTAGCAGCCCAACCAGTGCTGCGTCTCAGACTGAGGGTAAAGTAAGTGTCAGTGCCCAAGAAACCAATAAGCCAGTAGCAGACAAAAATGATGAGCCTGTACATATCACTTTTTGGCATTCTATGGGAGGTGCCGGGGGTGAGTCCATTCAAAAACTTACAGATGCATTTAACGCTTCTCAGAATAACGTTGCAGTAGAAGTACAATATCAGGGAACTTATGATGAGGCCATTAATAAACTTAAAAATTCTGCTCTTGGGGATGCAGGACCAGATGTGATGCAGCTTTATGACATTGGCACAAGATGGATGATAGACAGTGGTTATGCTTATAGAATGCAAGATTTTATAGATGGGGAAGGTTATGATGCCTCACAGTTAGAGCAAAATATACTCGCTTATTATACGATTGATGATCAGCTTTATTCCATGCCTTTTAACAGTTCAACACCTCTTCTTTACTATAATAAAGATGCTTTTAAAGAAGCTGGTTTAGATCCAGAAAAAGCGCCAGTTAATTTTGACGAGTTAATTGAAACCTCTAAAAAACTGGTTAAAAAAGAAGGAGATAAAGTAACGAGATATGGGGCAAATATTCAAATATACGGTTGGTTTTTTGAACAGTTTTTAGTTAAATCTGAACTTGAGTATGCCAATAATGGCAATGGCAGAGAAGATGGTGCCACAGCAGTTAGTTTTGATACAAACGGTGGGGCTTTAAGTATTATGAATAAGTGGAAAGAGGCTGTAGAAAGTGGTGCACTTATTAATTTAGGCAGAGACTCAGATGTGAACCAAGAAGCTTTTATAGCAGGCAACTCTTGTATGACATTAGCTTCAACAGCTTCTCTTGCAGGAATTAAAAATAAAATCAACGGCAAGTTTGAGTTAGGAACGGCATATCTTCCAAGTATTAGACAAGAAGATAAAGGCGGGGTATCTATTGGCGGAGGTTCTCTTTGGATTATGGACAAGAAAGATGATGCAAAGGCTAAAGCTGCTTGGGAATATGTGAAATACATGGTATCACCCCAGGTGCAGGTTGAATGGGCCAAAGCAACAGGCTATTTCCCTATTACAACAGAAGCGTATAAGCTTGCTGATATGACGGCGCATTTAGAAGCGCAGCCACAATTTAAAACAGCGATTAATCAGCTACATGACAGCACAGGCAGCAAAGGGGCGCTGCTGGCGGTATTTCCAGAAGCCAGAAGTACTATAGAAGAAAATCTTGAGAAGCTTCTCAATAATGAAATAAGCGCCGAAGCAGCTGTAGCAAAGTCAGCAGAAACAATAAATAAAGCGATTGAGAAGTATAATAAGACAAAATAAATAGCATTATGGACAATTTGGATAAAGAATATCTGCTTAGGTGCAGCGTATAGTTAGTAATAGAACGAACCCTTTAACTTAGAGTATTCTAGGTTGAAGGGTTTTATATTTTATAACGGTCACTAACAATATAAAACCACCACTGAGGCTAGGTTGAACTTTCAACTGAAATAAGATATAGTGGTTACTAATTGAAAGTTCAATCTATAGAAACTTTTAGTCTTAATGCAATATTAAAAAAGAGGTGAGAAGCGGATGTATTTTAGAGAAGAAATACTCAAGTATGAACCTGTTAATGAACAAGAAAAAAGCGATAAAAAGATTATCTTACAGTACATTGAGCACTTTTACCACAATATCTTGACGAGAGAAAATCAAATAGCCCATATGACAAGTTCAGGATTAATCTTAAACAAATCCTTAGATAAAATACTTATGATTTATCATAACATTTATAACACTTGGGCTTGGACTGGCGGGCATGCAGATGGTGATAGTAATATGCTGGAAGTAGCACTAAAAGAGGCGAGAGAAGAGACCGGGGTTTCTAACATACTGCCTCTGTCAGATGATTTAGCTTCTGTTGATATTATACCCGTATACGGACATAGAAAAAGAGGCGTATACGTATCATCACATTTGCATTTGAATACATCATATGTCTTAATAGCAGATGAAAACGAAAGACTTGTAATTAACAAAGAAGAAACCAGCGGTGTCAGCTGGGTTGAGGTTAACAAACTGGAACAATACTCAAATGAACCCTATTTGATTGAAATCTATAAGAAAATTATAGAAAGGGCTAGGGAGATTTAATTAAAGCTATTAAGTATTTTTGAGATAGAAGTAGGTGAGCCGTATGTCATATAACGGCTCATTTTTGCAGGGGTTTTTATACTTCAAAGGGAACAATAGATTTTACCGTATTATAAATAACAAGATAAACTGCAATCAGAAAATTTTAAAAAGTAGATTGTTTTTGATTTTAAAGCATTATATGATTATTTTAGACATCGGTGTACTAAATAATAGGAGAATAATGAATGGTGATAGATAAGGCATATTATCAAATGATTTTTAAAAGAAAGTCATTCAGAAGATTTAATGATACCCTTAAGCTCTCGCGTGATGAAATCTATGATATTGATGAAAAAGTTAAAGAGTTAATAGTACTTGTGGACACTATAGATGTTAAGTACCGTATTGTGCCAAGGGAAGAAACTACCTGTAAACGAGGGGAGTATTGTCTACTTATTTACAGTGAAGAAGAAGAGAATTTTTTATTAAATATTGGTTATATGTTTGAGCAATTGGATTTATATTTGGCAAGTAAAGATATTGGGGTATGTTGGTATGGAATGGGAAAAACACAAGTGCCGGAGCATGACAACTTAAAATTTGTGATTATGATGGCACTAGGTAAAGGCTATCCTCATGAGTTTAGAAAAGATTATACAAAATGCAAGAGAAAAGAAACACAGGAAATCTGGAAGGGGGGCTCAAGATTAGAAAGAGTAGCTGAAGTTGTAAAATATGCTCCAAGTGCCTGTAATACTCAGCCATGGCGGGTTATTTGTGAGAAAAATCAATTGAAAGTATATAGGACAACAAAAGTTAAATCTATTATGCCTAAAGATAAAGTACCGTTTTATAACACAATTGATATGGGGATTTTTCTATATTTTTTAGACTTAGCGCTGTTGTATAATCATATTTCTTTTCAACGATTTCTTTGCGAAGAAGAGGATAAAGCTGAACTAATACCTGTTGCCATATACAATTTACTTTAGGGGGAAAATCAAGGATATAGAGTAACATATTGGAAGTACGCAGGTTATAATAGATCCTGGGTTTTAGATCCAAAGACGTTTTTGGTACTAAGCATTTAATTTTAACAATGCATATGGAACAAAATATGGAGTATTTCGTCTAAAATTTAAATAACAATTTCATATTAAAAATTTTAGAAATAGATGAAGAGGTAGAAATTTATGAGACGTTTAAGAGAAATAATAATTAGCAGTATTCAAGGTATTTCCCGCGCAGGGTTGCGTTTTCCAATGACAGTGATGAGCTTACTGGCAGCTACAGCAGTTATTTTTAAGCTGATTGCGACAAGTGAGCCACCATCGTTGATGCTTCAAAAACTGATGTTCACGTTTGTCGTAGGTGCAGTGCTTGGGGTGGCTTCACAATTTGCAGTTGAAAGGTTTAAGACGCTTTTGAAGAAGCGGATCTTATCCTATGGAGCAGCAGGAGGGCTTCTTTTAGGGTATTTTCTCATTTTGCTGCCTGCACCTGAGATAAGTGCGGAGATTACAGTGAGGAGCTTAGTGGCAGTTTTTGCGCTGGTTTGCATGGGATTATGGATACCCTCCTATAAATCAACAGCTAATTTCAACTTGACTGCCCTTATTCACTTTAAGTCTTTTTTTACTTCCCTGTTGTATTCAGGGGTTTTGTCAGCGGGTATTGCCGCCATTATTGCAACCATTCATATTTTGCTTTTTAAGGTGAATAGTGATACTTATGCCTATACCATGACAGTAATATGGGTGGTATTTGCGCCTGTTTATTATTTGTCACTTCTACCTAAATTCAGCTTGGAATCTGAAGCGGAAGAAGAGATGAACAGGCGCGCTGGCCTTTATCCGAAATTCCTTGATATTCTTGTTTCAAATATCGCTATTCCGCTCATAAGCACCTACACGCTGGTACTTATTGCCTATTTTATCAAGATACTCTTTACGCTTGCGTGGCCTTCGGGGCAGGTTGGGCCAATGGTGCTTATTTACTCGGCAGCCGGTCTTGTGATTTTTATACTGTCAAGTCTCTTAGAAAATAAGTGGGTTTTATTTTACCGTAAGGTATTTCCTAAAATGCTCATTCCGATTGTTATCATGCAGCTTATCTCTGCGGGTATCCGTTTGAATGCTTATGGGCTGACTGAATCAAGATACTATATTATTCTGTTTGGCATTTTTTCAATCCTAGCAGGGCTCATTCTAAGTTTTAGTAAAGTTTCAAAAAATGAACGTCTTGCATTACTTGCGGCGGCCTTTGCAATCCTTTCTATCCTTCCGCCTGTGGATGCTTTTACGGTTTCACGCTACAGTCAAATCAGCAGAATAGAATCCATTCTTAAAAATGAAGGGATGTTGGTTAATGGTCAAATTACAGCTAAAGAAGATGCATCAGAACATACAAAAATTGAGACTACCAGTATCTTGCAATATCTTGAAAGAAACAGTTCACTTAAGTATATCAACTGGCTGCCAGAGGATTTTGACGTTTATCATGATCTAGAGCCAGTCTTTGGATTTGAGCCTAGTTATCCTTCTTACCAAGGAGAAAGGCAATACTTTAATGCTTCACTGGATACCCAGCTGCCGCTGATGGTTGAAGGATATGATGTGCTTCTGAGTGCATTTGCAGGAAGATATATGGATGAAAAAGGACCACAAGACAGTGCGTTTGAACTGGATGGAAATGCCTACCAGCTGAAGTTTAATAAGACCTCTCGTGATGAAGTATATGTTGCTGTCTTAGATGCACAGGGGAATGAACTGATAGGAACAGGGCTTAAGGACTTTGCTGCGGGACTTATTGGTGAGCACACGATGACAAGGGCAGTATTCTCACCGGAAGAGATGAGCTTTGATGTGACTAAAAATGATTATAAGATGAGAATTATATTTCAAAATGTTCATTATACATCTGGCAGTGATGAGAATTCAGGTATGGATTATGTCCTCTATGTTTTATTTGCAGAGGCTAGACAATAGACTGAAAATAATATATATTTAATACAATAGATAATGATAGTATACTTATATGAAGAAAGATGGTGAAATGCTATTGGATACATCAACATGGATAGGGGTGTATATGCCGCTGTTTGTATTGTTTTTTATCATTTGGCCACAGCAGCAGGAAGCAAAACGGTTAATACTTCAAAAAATAAAGAGAAGAAAGGGTGTAGGGATAATGACAAACGAAATCATTAAAAAATATATGGGAAAATACTGCAAGATAACAACAGGCTCTATGGGAACAGCTGTAGCTGGAAAGATCAGAGACGTCAATGAAAACTGGATTGAAGTTGAAACGAAGAAAGGTAACGAACTTGTCAATGCCGATTTTGTACAAAGTATCAAGATTGTTTAAAAGCCAAATAAAATAGAAGCACGAATAGAATGTGGGCTGATTCTCCTTAAACAGAGAAGGCCCACATATTTTTTATCTGACCAGAAAGTACAGCATAAGACCAGATTGTATGACTACGCGCGATGCTGTTTGAGTCATGTACGTAAAAACCTTCTTCATTATAATCATGTATTACGATAAAATGGCCTGAGCTGGTAAAGTCTCCGGGGGACATGCTGGCTATAATGGGACGACCTTGGTCAAGATGCTTAATCATCATACTTTTGTTTAAAGTGATTTCCTGGGAACTTAAGCCAAAGTGAGAAGCTCCTTGCTTCATAAGTGCCCAAGATGTACCGCTGCCAGTTATAAAGTAGCCTGCCTCCTCACTAAATTTTGCAACATACATAGGAGAATAGGAAGTATTGCCTGTTAAGCCAACAGCCACCATAGCTAAGCTGGTGGGGCCACAGGCATCTAATCCTATAATGCCATCTCCGTATGAGGCATAACCCCAGCGTTTATCCCATTGAAGAAATAAGGGGATTTCACCTGGTGTAATGTCCTCAGCTAAATAAACGTCTTCTAGTACCTCACTGCCCACCCGAGATGGATAATCAAGGACGAAATCAATGGTCTCAGGATTTCTTATAAGAAGCTGCAGTATTTTTTCGGGATAAGTTTCTTCATTAGCTATTATGCGGTCGACCTTTTGTGAAAGTGCGCTATGAGACTCTTTAAGAGTAATGAGCTCCTTGATAAGGTCAGGGAAATTGGAAGAGGAGGCGATTTCTATGGGGGAGGCATCTTGTAAGTTATCTGCACCTTTATCGGCCTCTTTGAAAAATTGCTGGTTTCGGTTAAATACTCTTGATGTTTCTTCTATAAGCATTTTGCCCGCAATTAAAACGATGATCCAAGCAAGGACTGCTTTTATTAGCCCTAGCCTTTTGCGGTAGAGGCGCTTTTGCTTACTCATCTGTTTTGATCTATTTATGCTTAGTTGTTCTGTCATAAGAGGTCACTCCTTAATAGTATTCATTCGTTGGTAGATAAGCCGAGCGGCTTTCTAAGTTATACAGCAGTATTCATAAGAGAAAAATGACTTGCTGTGATACTTAAATAGTAACAAAACAGATCATTTTGTTTATACATTTTTCACTATGAAAAACTTAATTTATTCTAATAAAAATCTTACGAATTTCTTAAGAGTGTTCAAGCTGAAAATAAGTTTTTCCAATAAATAGCTATTGACGGAAGGTGGACTATTGTAGTAGTCTTAAATAAACTATTGCAGTAGTCTGGAGGAGAAAGCATGTCACACATAAAACTATTTGACAGTGAACTTAAGATCATGGAGATAATTTGGGAAAAAGAACCAGTAACGGCTAAGGAGGTGAGCCTTATTGCAGCTGACACCATAGGATGGAATAAAAACACCACCTATACAATTCTAAAAAAACTCATTGATAAAAAAGCTATTCGGCGTACAGAGCCAGATTTTGTCTGTACCACGCAGATTAATAAAAATGAGGTTCAAAAAGGTGAAACCCGTATGCTTATTGAAAAACTTTATAATGGCTCAAAAAAAGCTTTTTTTGCAGCATTTCTAAAAGATGAGACACTAACAGAAGAGGAACTTGCACAGTTAAAAGAAATGATAGAAAAGCGGTGATAGGATGGTGAGTGAGGTTTTTTATTGGGTAATTAATATGAGTATTTTAGGAACGATGACAGGCTTTATTGTTTTATTACTTCGCAAAATAACGAAGCTTCCCGCCACGGTGATATATATACTATGGACAGTTCCTGTACTGCGTTTTTGGATACCTGTTGGTATTGCCAGTCCTTATAGTTTAATGCAGCTGATAGCACAATTTACAATGCGAACTTTGATGATAGGGCAGGGGTTTCATAAACTTCCCAAAATGACAATGATGAATACTATTATGGTAGCAGACAGCTACTTTCCCATTACCTATAAGTATCATTGGCTAGAAAAAACCTTCGAAGTTTTTGCAGGAATATGGCTGCTCCTTTTTGCAGCAGCACTTATTTTATGTGGGTTTTTTTATTATTTGTCAAAAGTGGAAATAAAAGAGGCAATTCACTTAAAAGGGAATATTTATCAGTCAGATAAAATAGCTGCTCCGGCAGTGTATGGCATTTTTAGGCCTAAAATTGTTTTGCCATATAGCATTACAAAAGAAGACATGCCCTATATTATCATGCATGAGCAGGTACATATCAGGCGATGGGACAATTTAATCAGGATCATTATTATTGTGACGGCTTGCCTGCATTGGTTTAACCCTTTTATATGGATTTTTCTTAAATGTTTTTTTGAAGATATGGAATTCGCCTGTGATGCTAAGGTACTAAAAAACTGTAATACTGCTAAGAAAAAAGCTTATACCAAGGCCCTATTAAGTACCATGCATACAAAGATGCTATTTGCATCAGCGTTTGGAGGGGCAAAATTAAAAACGAGAATAGAAAAAATGTTACTCTATAAACAATTAACAATAGCCTCTTCGGTTTTCTTTGGGGCATTCATTTTAGTACTTGCATTTATTTTGCTTACCAATGCGGTGGGATAGGGAGGAAATCATGAAAAAAATAGTTTTATTATTTGGGATACTTGGAGCAGTTTTAGGACTTATATATTATGTCATAAGCCCAGTTTCTAAAGACAGTGAAACTGTTAAAAAGCTAGAGGGAAAGCTGGAAACCTATGATAAAGAGACTGAAGGGGCAATAGATTTTGTTGGATATGAAGGTAAATATATAACTTTCCACATCAATCTATATTCCTCTTTTCTACCAGAGCTAGAACTTACTAAAGATGGGGAATTTACACTAGCCTTAGGCATTGATAGGTATCTGAAGGGCAGCTGGATAAAAGAAGAGAATCAAATTTTACTTACAATTAGGGAAAATACAGCCCAATTTTCTGATCAGGCGCCTGAAAATATAGCTCTTAAAATTGAAGATAGCTCCTCATTGATATTTTTGCAGGGATTCCCGGGAGTTATAAAACCCTCAGCTGTTTTTAAAAAGGTTACAATAGCAACTGATTCAGTCGAAAGTTCTCCTAAAACTTTAAGGATTAAGGGGACGAAGGATGGCGTAGAAACTTTTTTAAACCTACTGCAGCAAGAGCTGGGCGAAGGTATTAAAAAAGATGTTTTATATGACAATTGGTTTAATATTACGCCACAAGAAGTATTAGAAAAAACCGAAGCCCAAATTTTTAAATCCAGTGAAGACTGCGCCTCATTTTTGCTTTATAGAGAAAAAATTTATAGGCTTGGAGACTACTTTGGCGGCCTCGGCGTTGTGGATATCAAAGTATGTGATTTTAATAAAGATGGACAATACGAACTATTATATACCCATTCATGGGGTTCAGGTTTACACCGTTCACATGTAAGCCATATGGATTTGAAAAGTGGGGAGCAGACCCAACTGGACTATGTTCATCTGAATGAAGATATGATGCTGGCAGAAAATCCTGAAGGCGAGTTCTCTTTATATGAGGCGAAAGTTGAATGGGGAGAAGAACCCTTAATTGATTTTAATCTCACAGCCAGGAAGTATTTGGCGGATATTGTTTATGAAGGTGGAGTGTTGAAAGCAAGGTAAATGAAAAAACCAAGTCAGGTGCAAGGTTAGCACAAACAGAGATAGTTTTAACGGTCTTGACATATATAGATCATCTATATATAATGCAGATATATAGATGATCTATATAGAGGAGGTTTAAGTGATATGGCTATTAATAAAAGTTTGCTAACCGGAAGTACAACAATGCTCATACTAAAGTTACTTGAAGATAAAGATATGTATGGTTATCAAATGATAGAGGAACTTGCAAAAAAATCTGATGATACATTTGCACTAAAAGCGGGGACGCTTTATCCTTTATTACATACTCTTGAAGAGCAGCGCATGATAAATTCATATGATAAAAATGCAGATACTGGGAGAGTGAGAAAATACTATAGTATTACAAAAAAAGGTAAGGAAATGCTTGCTGAGAAAAAGGATGAATGGAAGACTTACACTTCTGCTGTTAATCAGGTTTTACAAGGAGGTGCAAGTGTTGCAACAGTCCACTAAGATCAATGAATACCTAAAAACTGTTTGTGAACAAATAAGATGGAAAAAAGCTCATGATATCATTTCGAAAGAGATAGAAGATCATATTATTGACCAAAAAAGTGCTTTTATGTCTAATGGGTTAGATGAAGAAATGGCCACGGATAGAGCAATAGCAGAAATGGGAGATCCTATTTTTGTTGGAATGGAACTTGATAGAACCCATAGACCTAAAACTGAATGGAGTATAATAATACTGACTGGTATTATACTTTTAATAGGACTTATTATTCGTGCATTTGTCATGTATGATTCTAATAGGCCGGAGATGCTGACTAAGAGTATTATCAGCACCATACTTGGTATTGGGGGAATGGTGGGTGCCTACTTTATAGATTTTACAATTATAGGAAGGTATCCTAAAACAATCTTTTTTGGACTTATAAGTGCAACAATCGGAATAATGATGATAACACCTCTTGTCAATGGACAATACTTTTATGCGCAGTTTATGCTGTTGTTTTTTCCAACAACTTTTGCAGGAATAATTTATAGTATGAGAAGTAAAGGATATTTGGGGATTATTGTAAGTGGTTTGTTTTGGGGGATAACCCTATTTATTGGCATGGCTATTCCGAGTCTTTCCAGTGTGATTTTATATTCATTGAGTTATCTTATCCTACTCACCTTTTCTATTTGTAAAGGTAATTTTAATGTTAAAAAGTTAAATGGATTACTGCTTGCTTATATTCCAACGATTATGACAGCGGTGATGAGTGCTTTTATTATGATAAGTAATAGTCCTTATCGGTTAAATAGACTGTTAATTACCATCAATCCATCCCTTGACCCAATGGGGGCAGGTTATATGGTAAATATAACAAGAAAGATAATAGCAAATGCTAAATTGTTTGGGGCAGGAACCTTGGAAGTAAACGGAAGTATTATGTTGCCTACTGCATACATAGGTATAGATGATTATTTGCTAACTTATTTAATACATAGGTTTGGCTGGATATCATTTATTATAATAATGATCGTAATATCATTATTTATTACCCGAGCTATTATGCTTTTTTTAAGGCAAAAGAATGTCTTAGGAAGATTGATAGCTGCTTCTGTCTTAATTGCTTTTACAGTACAAGTTATTCTTTATGTTGCAAATAACTTAGGGTTCCCATTGTTTTCGCCACTGACACTACCCCTTATTTCTTATGGGAGAACAGCTACAATAATAAATATGATTCTAATAGGGATAATGCTTTCGGTATTTAAATCAGGTGACTTGGCTCGTGAACAGACAATTATATCTACAGGGGCAAGAAATACTTTATTTGAAATAATGGATGGAAAGATAATTATTCATTTGAATACTAAGTAGTATAGATGCCACATCTTTAACTTTTAGTTGTTCAACATAATGTGGGATATGAAAAGGATTGTGAGAAACAACATTAACATCATGAATAACGGGAAGTCTATGTTTTTTCTGTATAGATCATAAGGAGCATTAATAAAGCGCATTATCCAAATCACTGGATAATGCGCTTTTGCAAAGATTAGTCCTATTTATTGGAGAGAGAGCTGATTATTTGTTCTAGCCCCTCACTAAGGGGTGTTGGTTTGCGCCCAAGCAGTTTTTCGAAATCATTACTCTCTATCTCCAGTGTACCCTCTCGAATGGCTTTTTGGATGTCGACCAGCATAGGCACTACAAAATCTGGTACGCCTGCACCTTTCATGATATCGGCATAAGCAGCATCATCTACCTGTTGAACTGGAACTTCTTTGCCTAATACCTTTCCAAGAGCAGAGGCTAATGCTTCTTGAGTCATGGGAGTTCCAGAAAGTTCATAGATTGTATTGTCGTGTCCTCCGCTGCCAGACAGTACGGCAGCAGCTGCTTCTGCATAATCCTTTTGCAGTGCCCAGCCTACCTTGCCAGTACTGGCAGATGTTATCCAAGGGGATCCTGACAGTACGCCTTGGATACTTCCAATCTCATTTTCTAAGTACCAGTTGTTTCTGAGAAAAGAATAAGGAATGCCGGTTTTTAAAATGGCATCTTCTGTTGTGCGATGTACTGGAGCGAGGAATAAGGAGCTCTCCTCTGCATTGCCCAAACTGGTATAAGCAATGAACTTAACACCGGCCTGCTTAGCAGCAGCTACCGCATTGGTATGTTGTCTGATTCTTGTTGCATTATCACCATCTGCTGAAATAATCAATAACCTATCAATACCTGAAAAGGCGGACACCAATGTTTCAGGATGATCAAAATCACCTTGTCTAACCTCTACGCCACGGCTTTTTAATCCTTCTGCTTTCTCAGGATTACGGACACTGACAGCAAGCTCACTTGCTGACACACTTTTTAATAAAGTTTCTACAATCTTTGATCCTAGTTTTCCTGTTGCGCCTGTTACTAACATTTTCATAGTTTCTACCTCCCTATATGCG
The DNA here is from genome assembly GCF_900095725.1 of Cellulosilyticum sp. I15G10I2. NCBI lineage: Bacteria > Bacillati > Bacillota > Clostridia > Lachnospirales > Cellulosilyticaceae > Cellulosilyticum > Cellulosilyticum sp. I15G10I2. The sequence continues at coordinate 385,700 of NZ_FMMP01000009.1, read as the reverse complement.
TTATTTGCGTATCACAATTTTTAGTGATATAATTAATTATACGTTAATTATATTTGGTTACATTAATATAAACAAGTACGATCATTTTTAATACATAGTATCTTTTGAGATACTATGTATCTCAAAAGATACTAATAAGGAGGCCATATGTTAACATTAGAAGAACTATTTGGAAAGTGCCCCTATGCAACGGCGCAAAAAATATTATCTGGAAAATGGGCGTTGATGATTCTACAGCATTTAAGCGAGAACAAACTCAGGTTTAACGAGTTGCAAAGACTGTTGCCGGACATGACACAGGCAACACTTACAAAACAATTGCGTACCTTGGAGGAATACGGTATGGTGACTAGAACTGTTTATGCCCAGGTTCCCCCAAAGGTAGAATATGAGCTTAGTGATATTGGGAAGGACTTCACGGAAGTATTAAACAGTCTTAAAATCTGGGGAGATAAGTATATTACGTTTTACAATACAAAATAAGTCACACAAAGGGATGGGATCTTTAAGCCTACTAAAGAGATAGGATTTATTTTTCGTTCTACTATCATAAAGGGTCATTCCTTTAGTATTCATTGGCTGTTAGATAGGCTAGACGGCTTCCTAAGCCAGTTAGAATTTCATTGGTAATCGTGCCGCATTTTTCTGCTATTTCCTCACAATATATTTCTTCTGACTGATCTTTGCCGATGAGGGTAACAGTGTCATTCATTTGAACCCCTTCAACCTGTGTCACATCTATCATCAGCTGATCCATACATATCTTTCCGATGATGGGGACACTTCGTATTCCGAAGAGCATCCGCTAAAAATAACTGCAATCTTTTTCTTTTCCATTTATCTGATCTCCTTTATATTCAGTAAGTAACGACAGCAATAAAAAACGCCGTGCTGTGCTACTTAAATAGTAACAAAACAAGGCGTTTGGTTTATGCATTTTTCACTATGAAAAACTTAAGTTATTCTAATAGGAATCTTACAAATTTCTTAAAATCAGAAAAAAGATTATAAAAATGGCAGATCGATGATAAATTCTATCGACTCATTCTGACTGTGTGCAATGATTGTTCCTTGATGCAGCTCAACAATCTCCTTGGCAATAGCAAGCCCAAGACCGGCGCCGCCTGTCTTAGATGTACGGGCAGCGTCTAAGCGAAAAAACTGTTCAAAGATACGATTTAACTTTTCAGTGGGTATCGTATTTCCGGAGTTTTTAAACTTTAGCTGTGTGCTACTCGATTTCTTTTTTGCACTAATAAAGAGGGTACTATCTTCAAAACTATAATTAATGGCATTACGGATAAGATTATCAAGTACTCTTTCTATTTTAGGCACGTCGCAGCGGATGTCTAAATTCTGATCAATATCTAAATTACACCTTAGATTTTTTTCATCCAATAGAGGTTTAAATTCATAAACGATTTGTTCTAGCATCCTTGTCATATTGACTCGGCTTAGTTCTAGGCTTAAGTTGCTTAAGTTAAAGCGGGTAATTTCAAAAAACTCATTAATCAGGTCTTCCAGTCGTTCCGAACGGCTAAGTGCTATTGCCAGGTAACGGGCTTTGAGTTCGTCAGAAATGTGCTGCTCATCGCGAAGCAGTGTGAGATAGCCAATAACTGAGGTAAGAGGCGTCTTCAGATCGTGGGCAAGATAAACAATAAGATCATTTTTTCGTCTTTCTGATTCTTTGATTAAGCGCGCATTGCGCAGTGCTTCTTGTTTGACCTGATTCATCTGATTTTCGACCTCCCTAAGCTCGCCTGGCAAATGAATGAGTGTATCATCTTCGGCTACAAGCTGCTTGCCAGCTTCCAGCATCACATCGATATAGCCCAGTGTTTTTTGCCAGTAAACGAGGAAAATAATGACGGCACCTATTACCCATAAAAATAGAATAATAAGAATGCGGTTATTATCGAGATCTTTTAAAAACCAGTAGAGGTTTGATGTTCTATGCCAAATAAATAAACCAAAAAACATCCTTGCCCAAAAAAGTGATAAAACTAACCCAATACTATAAAGAATGAGTGCAGTAAAAAACTTCATAAAGATTATTCTGGATAATTTATGACGAACGGGACGGTTTTTATTACTCAATGGTATAGCCAACCCCCCATACAGTTTTAATGAACTTCGGTTTTCTGGAAGGCTCATTCATTTTTTCACGGAGCCGTGCCACATGAGCCATGACAGTATTATTGTTATCTAAGTATTTTTCGCCCCAGACTGCTTCAAAGAGATCTTCAGAAGAAACGACCTTGCCTTTGTTTTCGCATAAATGCCAGAGAATCGAAAATTCTATTGGCGTCAGCGTAATGGGGTTGCCGTAGAGTGTACATTTGTGACTGTCTTTGTTAATGACAAGTCCCCTAAAATCAAATACGTTTTTGGATATTTCAACTTCGTCTAAGTGTTCACCAGGGTTATACTTTTTGTACCTTCTAAGCTGGGTTTTTACCCGGGCTGAGAGTTCTAGGGGGTTAAATGGTTTTGTGATATAGTCATCTGCACCAAGGGTTAATCCCATGATTTTATCTATATCCTCAACTTTGGCCGTCAGCATTATAATAGGAAAGTAGTACTTTTCTCTAATCTTTTGACAGATTTTAAAGCCATCTATATCTGGCAGCATCACATCTAATATGGCAAGATCAAATGTTACCTGGGGCAAGCACGCCAAGGCCTCCTTGCCCGTATAAAATTTATACACATTATAATTATCGTTTTTTAAGTAGACTTCAACTAAGTCTGCAATAGGCTGTTCATCATCTACTACTAAAATATTAATACACATAAAAACCTTCCTTTATTTTGGTATGACTATATTCTAACCAACATACGAAGAAAATAGTAAGGTAAAGTTTTTTGTGGGGCTAAAGGATTAGGTTGTTATTTTCTCTATTTTCATACGATAACTCCAGTTGCCAATTTCTTTGCCGTTTCTACGGATAAACATTTCATGAAATTCTTCAAACCCATTCTTTGTGTAAAATGCACGATTTTGCTCTGAATTAGTGATAAGTGTAAGTAGTCCTCCACCACTTTTTTGTATATAAGGTATAATACAATTTTCAAGCATATTACTCCCTACACCTTGCCCCTGGCAGGAGGCGGAAACGGCAAAAAACTCCAAATACCATACACGACCGGATAAATGATGACATATAGAACTGGTTTCCTTTAGCATTTTTAGAAATCCAAAGGTATTCGATAATCCCCCAGCTAATAGTATTTTAATACCACCAGCTAAAACGTAATCCATTAAGCTGATCTTTGAGGTATCAGGGGCTTTCAATTGAGCCACAGAAACGATTTTATTATTTTGAACACCTACCATGATAATGTATTTTGTATAAGTCGCTTTGATTCCTACCTCTAGAATCGCACGCAGAAATTTATATTGCTTTTCCTTATTATCCATGTACATTTCAAAAAAAGAGTAATTACAAAAGGATTCTGTTAGCAATGCTGTAACTTCTTCTAATTCTTCCGCTCTTACTGGTCTGTATGTTATCATTTTTCTACCTCCATATATAGATGTTGACTATTGAACATGTGTATATTATAATTCGTCATAATAATTGTCTCAATCGGCAATTAGCACAGGAATGTTCATAGATGAACACTCAGTGTTAAATTGTTTAGGAAAGGTTGCCACTATGGAAGATAGAAGAGCTGTAAAAACGAAAAGAGCCATCCGCAAAGCATTTTTAGAATTACTAGAGCAAAAAAACATTAACCGAATCAGTGTCGTTGAAATATCAAAACTTGCTGATTTAGGACGAGGAACATTTTATCTGCATTATAAAGATGTTTATGAATTAATGGAACATCTTGAAAACGAATTAATTGATAATCTTGGAGAGTTATACTGTGCTTCTTTCCACTGTGATCATACGATGAATATATTAAAGTTCACAGAAACACTCACCCAATATATGGAATCCAATCGCAAAGTTTTTCTTGTTCTTGCCCGCACAGATAATGGGGGAAGAACAATGGAAAAAATAAAACATTTTTTTCATCAAAAATTACTATCAGATAATTCAAATGTTATTACTGAATTAGATGTAGCTGAAGTTTTATTTAGTGTAGCTGGTGTCTTTGGCGTTTTGGAGGCATGGTTGAAAGATGATATGACAACCCCTTATCAATCAGTGTCTGAAATGCTTCATCATGTACTGATAAAATTAGAAACATGCTAACTTTCACTTAATCATTTGTACAATGAAGGGGATGAATACTATCGGTATCAAGTAGCAGAATGAACTTTGCAACCTTTCATTAAAAGTTCCATGTAAGTACACAGAACGGACACAACAATAGATTAAACTTGAAAATGTAAACAAAACAAATATGAGGAGGAAGCGATATGAGAAGATTTTTATCAACAGCGACGATTTTAAGTTTATCGGCAGTAGTTTTAGCAACACCTATCTTTGCAAATGAAGCCGTACGTCAGGCGGGGGCAGCTAAATTTATAGCAGCAAAACAAGAGGTTGAATTGAATGTTTTAGAAGGGAGAATTAAAGAGGTTAGGGATTTTGAATTAGTGGTAGAGGATCTTGAGAGTAAAGAGTATACAGTGCCACTATTTGGCTTTCAAGATCTTGAAGAGTATCAAAAACTCAATGTACAAGCAGGAGAGAAAATTACCATAAAAGGAAGGAACCTTTCTAAAGGAAATGCTATCAAATTGCAGAGAAGTGATAGTGAAGGTGAGTCACTTATTATTAAGATGGGGGAAGCGGATTATGGTATGGCACCTAGCTTAGACATAAGAAAAATATCTGGAGATGAAGCGCTATCGATAGACAAGGAAATGGTAGAAGGTGGAAAAACAATGGTTAGAGAAGCGGCACCTATAGACTATACGGAAATCCTTGATGAAAGTAAGTTTGAAGAATTAAGAAGCACAAAAGTATTACTAAGAGATGATCTAATAATTGGCGAAAGGCAGGGACAGTTAACCCAAGCAATGTCAGTTAACGAAGATACGTTCTTACCCCATGAAATTACAATTAATGGGACCACAATACAATTATCTGCGATGATAGAGGCGAAAACAGCAATTAAAGCCATAAAATAGTAAACCATAAACTTAGTTAAATACCTACTTAGATGATATAATAATAAGTAGGTATTTTTTTAATAGCTTGGAGGTAGTTTTGTGTACAGAAATCTACTATTGGTAGAAGATGAAAAAAGAATGAGAGAAATATTAGTGGATTATTTTAAACGTGAAGACTTTACAATCTTAGAAGCAAGTAGTGGAAGAGAGGCTTTAGATTTATTTGAGTCTAATAACATTCATTTGGTCATTTTAGATATCATGATACCAGAAATAGATGGATGGGCAGTATGTAAAAGGATTCGCAAGGCGTCGGGGGTTCCTATTATTATGCTTACTGCGCGTTCTGATGAAGATGACAAACTTATGGGTTATGAGCTAGGAGCTGACGATTATGTGACAAAGCCCTTTAGTCCAAAGGTGTTAATTGCAAAATCTAAAATGCTTCTTAAAAGGGCTGAAGGAAATGTGATAAAGGATAATGGAATAATTCTATGTGCTGATATCGAAGTCAATAAATTATCCCGTACTGTAAAATTAGAAAATCAGCTGGTGGAACTTGCTCCAAAGGAGTTTGAACTACTGGTGTACATGTTAGAAAATAAGGAAATGGTGCTGACTAGGGAAAATATTCTAAATCATGTTTGGGGCTATGATTACTTTGGGGATTTACGTACTATTGATACGCACATTAAGAAACTCAGATATAAGCTAAAGGATAAGGCTAAGCATATTAGTACTGTAAATAGAGTAGGCTATAAATTTGAGGTGAATAAATGAGAAAGAAAGGTATTACCTTTAAGCTTTTTATAATAACAAGTGCATTTTTTATATTGTTTTTACTGATTGTAGGCATTAGCCAATCCCTATTTTTTGAGAAATTTTATATCAATCGCAAGATAAATAAGCTAGAGAAAAATATAGAAGAATTTACTAGAAAGTATAACAATGAAGATTGGGATCAAAAAACAATAACAAAAAACATAAATGATTTCATAAATAAAAACAATGCACAAGTTGCCATATTAAATGAAAATGCAGCGGCTAAATATCTTTATTCCTTTGATTTGACTATAGAAACAGAAGACAATAAAAAGGTGACAGTTCCTTTAAATAATATGGCGTTAGTTGAAGCGATGCAAGAGCTGAATCTTTCAATAGGTACTCCAATTGTAATTGAAGGGGTGTATTTAAATGATGTGAACAATACAATATATCCTTTTAGTATAGAAGGAAAGGGAATTACATGGCAAGCATTTAGACAGGCAGTAAGGCTGGAAAATGCAGGACTCACAACGCCTTCAGGCACAGATACGGCCAAAAGAGTAGCCCTTCCAAGTAATAGCTCTGTCAGGTTAATAAAAGAAGTACCGACTAATCTTGAGATTGGTATAAGCCAACAAGGACAAGACCTAGTTCGAATTGATATGAAAGAAATTAAAGGGAAAGTAGTGGAATTAAACTTTCCTGTTCTTAAGGATTTTATGATGCAATATAGACAGGATATGTTTTGGTCTGCAATGGACGACTGGTTTTGGACTTCAAAAGGAAATGATTTTTCGATAGAAAATGAAGAGATAATTAGGTATAGATATAAAAGTCCTATTAACGGAATAGATAATATCGTTATAATAAAGCCTATTTTTCAAAATGGAAGATTACAGGAAATGGTTTTTGCTATGTCTTCTTTACAGCCTGTAGGAGAAGCAATTGGGGTGATGAAGGATTATTATATTTATGGGTTTTTAATTGCCATTTTAATTATAATGGGGTTATCCTATATTTACTCTAGGCTGATAGCAAATCCTTTGATAAAAATAAATAATGCTGCGATAAGAATGGCAGAACTAGATTTCTCGGTGGAATGTGATGTGCAATCTGAGGATGAAATTGGAAACTTAGCGACTAGTATAAATAAGCTGGCTTCAAATCTTGATAAGAATATGAGAAACCTACAGAATACAAATGAAAAACTTAAGGTGGAAATAGAAAAAGAGCGGATATTAGAAAAAATGAGAAGAGAATTTGTCGCTAGTGTTTCCCATGAGTTAAAGACTCCATTGGGAATCATGCGAGGCTTTACTGAGGGACTTAAGGATGAAATAGCCGTTGAAAAAAAAGACCATTATTTAGATGTCATATTGGAAGAGATAGAGAAAATGGATACCCTTGTATTAGATATGTTAGATTTATCTAGGCTAGAGTCCAAGGCCTATATGCTAATAGAAGAAAACTTTCATATAGATTCGTTGATACAGGTGATAGAGAGTAGATTTATCCAACAGCTAGAAGAAAAAGACATTAAAGTAAATCATACTTATGGTCCTGAAGAGTTTATGGTTAGGGCAGATAAGAAAAGAATAGAGCAGGTAGTTACCAATATTATTAGTAATGCTATAAGGCATGTTGGTAATGGAGGAGCCATTAACATTGATATTAAAAAAGAAAGTGAAGATGCAATCTGTATAGCCATTGAAAATGAAGGGGAGAAGATACAGGAAGACAAGCTGCATCACATATGGGATAGGTTTTACCGGGTAGAGGAATCAAGAAACCGAAGCTCAGGAGGAACAGGCCTGGGGTTATCTATTGTAAAGAACATTCTGGAGTTGCATGATAGTAATTATGGTGCAAGGAATACAGACCATGGTGTTATGTTTTATTTTACCCTAAGATCAGTTAACGAGGCGGTTTCAGCTTTTGTTTGAACCCGACTATTACACTTGATATAATAAAGAAAACTACACAAGAGAGGATATATTATGAGCAAACATCATATCTATACAATGAGTATCGCCAAGGTTTATCCCCATTATGTCACGAAGGCAGAGAAAAAAGGACGTACGAAAACAGAAGTCGATGAAATCATCTGTTGGCTGAGCGGCTATAGTCAGGAAGAGCTAGAAGCACAGCTGGAAAACCAGACAGACTTTGAGACTTTCTTTGCGAAGGCACCAAAGCTAAATCCTTCCCGGACTTTAATAAAAGGTGTAGTCTGCGGTGTTCGGGTGGAAGACATCGAAGAACCGACGATGAAGGAAATTCGCTATTTGGATAAGCTTATTGATGAGTTAGCAAAGGGAAAAGCAATGGAGAAGATTTTACGAAAATAGGCACTAATAATTAAAAAGCACTGATTCAATATAATACGATTTCCAACTTTTATGCTAATATCAATCATAACATCTAATAAAGCCTATCTGTCGTTGGTAAAATAAAATTACCAGATAAGATAGGCTTTTATCATAATTAAAGGAAAATAGGATTTTAATTTTTGCGTGAAATATTCCATAAGGCAAGGGTGAAAAAAATAGCTGCCGTACCAATCAGTACAAGGATATGTACTAGAGCTGTAGCAGTATAGTCGCCATAGGTATAGGTAACCCCCATCATTTCTTTAAATGCCGTAATATAGTTTTCGGGTACGCCTAAAAAACTGGTAGCAATAGGTTCTTTTAACATGACTTGACGCATTAATGCACCAGCATGAGATACAGGGAAAAGCTTGATTACCCATTGTACGGATTGAGGCAGAGTACCTATTGGCAGATAGATACCGGTTAAAAAGCCTACAAGTGTTCCTAAAATTGTGCTTGCTGTTGCAAATGCACTTGTGCTTTCAAAGAAGCTGACGATAAAAAACACAAGGCAGCTTGATGATAAAACGGATAGGAACATTATGCCTAAAAGAGTAACGAGTGAAATAAAAGACAACGGAGTCCCACCGCTAATCATAATATAGGTTTCACCGAGAATAAAGGTGATGAGGCATATGATGAAACCGATGATCAATGCGCTTAAGATGTAGCCGCCAACGATCTGAGATCGTTTAATGGGAGATGAATAGAAGTCTTTGCTTGTTTTTTGAACTTTATCCTCAATCATTGTTCCAAATGCCCCCATTGCTGTTGTAATAGAAGCCACCGAAACAATACCTGCAATAATCCAATTGTTCATAAGGTTTCTGGCCTCAGGAAGACTCTCGGGGATATAATCTATCCAAACATTTCCTAAGAATAGAACATATAGACCTATAATAACGAATATACCTAAGAGTGAGAAAAACACAGTGCTTTTCTGACGAAAAAATATTTTCAAATTACGCTGCGCAAGATTGAGCATCACTTTTCACCTCCTGTAATGTTGAGAAACACATCCTCCATTGAACCATGAATCACTTCAAAACTGTCTATAAACTGCGCTGCTTTTGCCAAGAAAGGGATAGTGGAAACTGTACTCAAAATATTGGATTGGATAAGGCCGTTTTTCTCGATATACGGCATCTGCGCGCTTGTTAGCAATTGTATAAGGGCATCTCTATTGTTAGGCTTGATGCGCAGACTATCAGAACTGTACTGTTCCTGCAAATCATAGGGGGTACCTTTTGCAACGATTTTTCCATGATCAATAATGATGATGTAATCCGCTGTGGCTGCTTCTTCCATATAATGAGTAGTGAGAAAGATAGTCATACCTGTTTTCTTCTGCAGTTCAAATATCGTTTGCCATACGCTTTCTTTGGTTTTAGGGTCAAGTCCTGTCGTAGGTTCATCCAAAAATAAAATCTTGGGCGTATTTATAAGTGCACGGGCTATATCAGCCCGACGTCGTTGTCCACCTGATAATTTTCCATAGGGACGGTCAATAAAGCTGATAACATCTGCTGCAAGTGCAGCGCTGCGCACGGCATCCTTAATTTCTTGTTTGTTCATCCCATAAAAATGTGCCCGTGTAATGAGATTTTCTCTGACGCTAAGAAGCGGATCAAGTACACTGTTTTGAAACACAACGCCAATTTTATTTCTGATAGCATCATCCTCCTTACCGAGAATATGGCCATCGATTATGACTTGCCCCCCACTTGGCTTTAGCAAAGTACAAAGAATATCAATTGTTGTTGATTTACCAGCACCATTAGGGCCGAGAAATGCAAATAGTTTTCCCGTTTCAACATAAAAGTCTATTTCTTTGACGGCTTCAATCTCCCCATATGCCTTTTTCAGTTTTTCAATTTTAATAATATGTGACATCTCAAATGCTCCTTTCTTGTATCTATAGATTTCATATCCCTAAGTTTTAGTTATTCATAATCGTAGAGATGTGTAATCATTGCGAGAAACAACTCTATGATGATGAATAATTCAAGTTTATAGAGTGTTTCTCTATATCATTATCATATCAGCTAGAGTTATCATTGCAATAAGAGCAAAAGTAAGATGACTTTATAGAAGAGTATGATGATAAAAATGCAAAATAAAAAGCCGGCGAACATTGATGTCGTCGGCTTAAAAATAGTTTTTTTTCTTTTTTATACGTTCGTTGATTTCATTGGCATAGTCAACAAGGGTGAAATAGTAAATAGCATAGGTTGCGATAAATGTTGGAATAAGAACTGGGCTAATGTATGCAAAGGCTTTCCATTCAAATGGGAACATTCCAAATAAGCTGCCTTCTGTAAAAACAACAAAATAGCAAATCAACACGCGTATCAGTGCATCAATGACAATTGAGTTAATATCTAATTTATGTGCGATTTTGTCGCTGATAAACATTAGTACAGAAATTGACGATGCCATAGCGAACAGCTGTAGTATAATGCTTTTTGACAACTCCGGGACCATATCAAAGGTTGAGAATAAAGCAAAAAGCAATACGATTGCAGTAAAGCTGGTACAGGTTATTACCAATATTTTTTTCATTGCATTTCCTCCTACTCCTCAAATTTATCTCGAAAGCCTTTTATGTAGTGTTTGGATATGATGACTTTCTCACCGTTTTTTAAGGTGGCTTCTAGGCGTCCGCTTAAGTGTGCTCTTATTGAGAGTACTACAGAGGTATTTAAAACACAGCTTTTACTAATGCGTATGAACGGTGTATCTGCTAGCTGCATTTCAAGTTCGTATAGTTTTTTATCACAGCGGTACACGTCTTTCTCAATATACAGAAATGTCTTATTATCAACGGTGTCAAAATAGTAAATATCCTCCAATGGGATTGGAATTGTCATGCCGTCCTTTTCAGCTCTAACAGAAAAAGAGAACAGACGGATTTGCTCTATAAGACGTTTTAAACGTTCATCCATCAGACCACAAGTGATTTTAATTTCGGTTTCCTTGCAATCTAATGACTGTTCAACAAGTAGTTTCATACTGTTCTCCTTCCAGTAAAATAGATAATATTATTTTAACATAACCAATAGCTTTTTCAATGCTATTCATGATAAGGTGACTAAAATCGTAAGTAAGATCTAAACTTAACAACTCATTTAATAAATATCAGTCAATCCATATTTTTTCATCTTTCGCCACAAGGTAGTAGTGCTGATTTGGAGTTCTTTGGCAACCAGTTTGCGACTGCCGTTGTATTTTTTGAGCGTTTTATAAATGAGTTCATACATAGGGTCTACACGTTTTTCTGCCAACTCCTCCTCTTTTGTTTTTGCAACTGTGGGCTCCTCATAAATGCTGGAACTGCTATGGTAAAGTTCAGTGAGCAGCGAGTGAACATATTCTTCTGTAATATTCCTACTTTGTGCGGTAAGGATCATCCGTTCACAAAAGGATTGCAGCTGGATGCTGTTTCCTTCCCAAGGATATTCGAGAAGAATTTTCTTGGCCCTAGCAGATAAGACGTGGTATCTTGCGTACTGCTGCATGTACTGTTTGATGTAAGTGGTTAAGAGATAGGCAACATCTTCCGGGCGGTCCTTTAAGTTGGAGATTCTTAAGCGGAGTGAGTTTAAAGTAAAGTACAAATCAGAGCGGAATAGGAAGTTTTTACGAAGCTCCATCAGATTTTTGGCAGTACAGGCAATAATGCGGGTGTCAAATACTTTGAAGCTGGAGGGATTGTTATCTGGTGCAAGCCGTCTGGTGCGAAGGGCTTTAATGAAGTTATATTGGATGGGCAGACTGAGTTTGTCAATGCTTTGGATCACCAGCGTTCCATGGTCGGCATTAAGGAGCGCACCGCTTTCTTTTGTCTCAGTATTACCAAATAGCGCTTTGATTTGCTGATCTTCCGTCATTCCGGCCATGTTAATCATAATAAAGGGGCCGTTTTTTCGCATGCCATAATTATGAATGCCTTGGGTGATGATATCAAGTTCGGGGCCAGAAAGGGCTTCGACGAGCATAGGGCTGGAAGACAGGGCGTAGAGCTTTGCACGTTCAATGACATGGCGCAGTCCTTTCATATTTTTGCTGATATCATCAAAAGTTGCATGAGCGACGTAGCCATTTAAAAATTGTTTTGACATGGTTTCTTTATCAGCCACATTAAGTCTTCGCAGACGGTTAAAGGACATAATAGCCCCTTCGATTTTTTTTTCAACAACAATAGGCTCTACGATGAGTACCAGTTCTTGGCCGTGGTAGGTTAGGAGCGTTGAAAAGTTATCCGAAGTGCCGTCTAGCACATCAACAATTTTATCATAACTGATTTCGGTAAAAAGTTGACCTACAGACATGCCAATCAATTGCTTGGCGTCTTGACCAATAATCCCTTCCATAATCCTATTCATAATAAGCAGCTTGCCACTGGCACTTAATTTAATAATGCCATTAGAGGAACTGTCTAATACAGTAGAAAACTGAGCATAGTTATGCTTTTCGATCTCAGCCATATGGTAGAGAGATTCTGCGCTGCGGATAGCTACTTCTAAAGATTCACCAGTACCGGCAAGATAAATACCAGGAATGCCGATTTGACTCGCGCATTCAAGAACTGATTTCCCACCGATGATGACGTCGAGTTGGTCACCTGTGGACTTTAAAATAATATTTCGCCATTCTTCATTGTCGCTCAGGATATAACGCTTTAAGGTAATATTATATAACTGTTCAAAATAGGTTGTATCGCAGAACATATCCCCCCAGCCAAAAAGGCCGATCGTGATGTGATCTTTATTAATAAGGCTTTTGGCTTTCATAATTAAAAGGCCCAGTTCTTGGGCGGTTACGATAATATTTGTTACGGTTACATTGGTATTATTTTTTATTTCAACTGCCTGGCGGCCTCTTGCGATGATAATATTGATGCCATCGACAATCGCGTTTCGGGCCTCGGTCGTCGCATCTTCTGTGTGTATTAACTTAAGTAATGAGATATGATTGTTTTTGAGATTTTTAATAAGGTTTTCAGCTTGTGCATACATATCTTGATCTGGGACAAATAATGCAATACCTGACATTTTTTCCTCCTGTAAAACGAACTTATACAAATTATTTTTAATTAGTATAGCATAATATAAGAATACTTGCTATGAGTGTGTTTCAAAATGAAATGAGTTTGAAATGAAAAATAGTTGAATGAAATAGAAAAAATTCAAATTGAAATAAAGGGGAGGTTTGCATAAAAAGCAATGCATATTTTGTGGACTATACAGATTGATGCTGTAATGAGAATTACCTATAATAGGGCTAACGATAAGCTTTTAGGAGGCAAAAGATGTTTTCATTTGATTATAAAGAAAAAATTCGTTTTACAAAGGCGGTATACTATAACTTTAGACCGATTCCACTGCCAAGGCCTTTTAAGGACGGTACTGGCGGCATGGGGAAGTTCGCTCCGGAGCAAGGATGTATTGAACTCTATGATGACGAGGGAGCTTGTGCGCATCTTTCTGTAGGGAGGGGATTTGTAAAGGATATTCTTCCCTTAATTCTAAATGGAGAAAAGAAAAGTTACAATGAATGGCGAGAGACTTTATATTGGAAAACTAGAAACAGCGGGTTCCAGAGTGGGCAAGCTGTACAGGTAGGGATGCTGGATTTGATGATGTTAGATATCCTGGCTCAGAGAGCGGGACAGCCTTTACATAGATTTATGGGTGCAACAAAGGATTGGGCATCTGCTTATAAAGGCGGAGGTTCTATCCTACTCGAAGATAATGAACTGATAGAAGACATGACAAGATATGTAGAAGAAGGCTATACAACGGTCAAATTTAAAGTAGGCAGCGATGATATGGAGCGAGACCTAAGGCGAGTGGAGAAAGTCAGAAAGGCAGTAGGAAACACTATCAACATTGCCGTGGATGCAAACCAAAAATGGGATGTAGAAACTGCATTCAAATTCTCAGAACTCGTAAAGCCGTATCATCTAGCTTGGTTTGAAGAACCTATTCATGCCCATGATATGAATGGCATTAGACGCCTGAAAGATATGGGGATTTCAGTTCCTATTGCATTTGGTGAGTCTATGAGGATTTTTTATGCCTACGAAACTTATATTGAGAAAGGCGTAGATCATTTGCAGCCTTCTGTAGGCAGAATGACAAGAATGGATGATCTTGTCCGTATCAGGGATATAGCCCGTGAAAATAATGTGAGATTTTCTTCAGGCGGCAGAATTTATCTCAATGCTATTTTTGGTTGTTTATATAATGAAAATGAACCTGTTGAGTATCACGAGCCAATCAGTAAACCAGTTGGAGAATATACACTTTATCAGCCAGAAGAGAGAAATGGCAGATTCTATTGTCAGACAGATATAAGTGGCAATCCGCAGAGAATGAATATAGAAAAGCTGGAAAAGGAGGGGTTACTTGAAAGTAAACAGATTTTCTATGTAGAAGATAAATAATAGATTGCTTCAAAATACTGAGATTTAATTTAAGATCTAATAAAATGAGAAGGAGAATGAAAAAATGAAAAAGATGACAAAGGTATTAGGGTGTTTATTAGTTGCTAGTATGATAGGGGCAGTGGTTGGTGGCTGTGCTAAAAGCAGTACATCTAATCCATCTGAAGCGGGGGCAAGTGTAGCAACGGACACAAATACAACAACTCAGGAAACAACAACAGCAAGTGACAGCTTAAAATGGACAGATAAGTCAGTTGCCATTTTAATACCTGGTACACCAGGCGGTGGTTCTGATTTGACAACTAGATATTTAACGCAAAGCTGGAATGAACTAACTGGCGTTAAATTCCAACCAGAAAATTATGATACGACAGTTGCAAGCTTTAAGAGTCTTATTGGTAAGAAAGCAGATGGTCTAAATCTTGCAATGGCTCACTCCGCATTAGTAACACAATATGTTACTGGTGCCACTGATATTCACCCGCTTGAGGATGTGACACTCATAGCTAATATTGGAAACAATGGACTTAGAGCGCTTGCAGTTCCATCAGATGCACCTTATGATACTTTTGAAGAGTTTTTAGAGTACATAAAGGCAAACCCAGGAAAAGTAAAAGCTGGAATCTCTCCTAATGGAACCACTCAATTTTTAATGGGAACCCTTGAAAATAAATTAGGTATTAAGTTCAACTATGTTGAGGCATCAGCAGAAACAGACAGATTAACTAACCTTGCAGGTGGTTTTATAGATATTGGAAGTATTTCTTTATCAAACGGTTTAGAGTATGAAAAAGCAGGTAAGCTGAAAGTTATAGCTACTGTTGGCGCAAATGGGGCTAAGATTGCAGACTTTGACCCAAGTGCACCTGAAAACTATCGTACAATTCAAGAAATGGGATATGAAAATGTTTATGCCGTGACAAACTATTATGTAATAGGGCCAGCTGGTATGGATGAAGAACAGGTTAAGGCAATCAGTGAGTCTTTAAAAGGTATTACAGATAAAGGATCCGCTTATGTTAAGGGAATGATAGAAATGGGACAAGTTCCTGAATGGTATGGGCTAGAAGAGTCAAAAGCGATACTTGAAGATGAACTTAACACGTTAACAGATGTAGCAAAAGCGCTTGAGATTTATAACGTTACAGAATAAGGTTAAATAACATTCAAAAATACAGTTAATGAGGAGAATAACAGTGAAAAAGGACAGGCTAGTCGGAATAGGTGCTATTTTAGCTGCTATATTTTTCTTCTATCATACAGGATCCATTAAAGTTCCAGATAATATTGTAGATCCAGGACCTCGCCTTCTGCCGTACTTGGCAGAAGCACTGATGGTCATCTGCGGTATCGGCATGATAGTAGAATCGGAAATAAAAAATAAAGAAGAAAAGGCGTACTTAACCAAAGATGGATGGAAAAGGATGGGGATTGCTTTTGGTGTACTCATTGCTTATGCTATTGCACTCACCTATATCGGGTTCTTATGGGCGACGCCGTTTATGGCCTTTGTTCTTATCAATATGCTTAGTGGCGAGAAAAAGGTCTCTTTAACTGAAAATATCATACTATCCATTGTTATTACAGCGGGGCTTTATTTGATGTTTGCAAAAGGTTTTGGGGTTATGCTGCCACAAGGTAAATTTTAGGAGGTGTATCATGGACGTTTACTTATCGAGTTTATTACTTATTCTTCAGCCTATTAATTTACTTTTGATTATAGGAACATCTGTAGTAGGCATTATCTTTGGTGCCATTCCGGGGCTTAGTGCGGCAATCGGTATTTCACTGCTGCTTCCTATCACTATAGGTATGGATACAATCACGAGTTTTGTTATGCTGATAGCTATGTATGTAAGTGGTGTATCAGGGTCTTTTATTGGCGCGACATTAATCGGTATCCCAGGAAGTTCATCTTCTATTGCAACAACCTTCGACGCCTTTCCTATGACGAAGAGGGGGGAGGCGACCAGGGCACTTACAATCGGTATTTTGGCTTCTTTTATAGGTACTTTTTTATCCATTTTAATTGCAACTTTTTTAAGTCCTGTCATTGCTGATTTTGCCTTAAAACTGGGTCCATGGGAATATGCGAGTTTGTGTTTTGCTGCAATCACACTGGTAGCGGCATTATCTGAAGGCAGCATGTTCAAATGTCTTTTAGCCACGGCTATGGGGCTGATGTTAGGTACAGTCGGAATGGATAAAGTTTCAGGCGTGCTGCGTTTTACATTTGGAAACCATAGTTTGGATAACGGGATCAGTGTTATTGCCATTACACTTGGGGTATTTGCGTGCCGTCAAATTGCCACAAACTATGCAAAAGGTAATCAACAACTCCCAGAAGTTAAAGAAACTAATATCCGTGGGCTAGGTATCAACATTACAGATATTACACAGAATATTGGAACGATCATCCGCACCTTTTTAATAGGTTTATGGGTAGGGTTTTTGCCAGGAATGGGATCAGGGGTTTCGAATATGATTGCCTATGCTCATGCAAAATCAAGCAGTAAGCATCCAGAGGAATTTGGTAAAGGGCATCCAGGAGGTATATGGGCATCTGAGACATCTAACAATGCATCAATCGGTGGCGCGATTATACCGATGATGGCGCTTGGGATTCCGGGAGACAGTATTACAGCCATGCTGCTTACTGGACTGATGATCCATGGCCTTCAGCCAGGGCCACTTATGATCACATCTAATCCGCAGATATCTTATTTGGTCTTTTCAGGCGTTTTGGTAAGTGCTATTATTGTACTTATCATGCAGCTTTTGACAAAAAGATGGTTTCCTCTCATTTTGAAGATACCTTATCATTTTCTATACAGTGCTATTTTAATTGTAGCGTTCATTGGTGCATATGGTACGGCTAATAGTATTTTTAGTATTTATGTTATGCTTGGATGCAGTGTGCTGGGGGTTATTATGGCGCTGGGCAAGCTGCCTACTAGTCCTTTCATTTTAGCATTCATCCTTAGCCAAAACTTAGAAGCTTATTTTAGAAAAGGCGTAAGTTATGCAGATGGAAACTACATGACATTTTTTACAAGACCCGTATCTTTAATCTTTTTACTAATCGCTGTTATGAGTATTTTTTGGCCGATGTTTAAAAAACATGCTTTTAAGAAAAAATGTGCGGTATAATAAAGAAGAGATGAAAGGAGTGTAACAAAATGTTAAACAAAAGATGGGTATTCCACAATGAAACAGCACCTTGTGAGGCAGCTAGTGGCGTTGTAAGAAGAGTTCTGGCATACAATAAAGATTTGATGTGTGTCAAGAATGCATTTGAAGAAGGGGCGGTAGGAAGTCTTCATCATCACCCCCACACACAGATTACTTATGTAGTCAGCGGTGAATTTGAGTTTGAAATTGAAGGCGAAAAGAAGATTGTAAAACAAGGAGATACAATGCTCAAAATGGATGAGGTGGAGCATGGCTGCAAATGCCTGAAAAAAGGTGTGCTGTTGGATATATTCACCCCTATGCGTGAGGATTTTATATAAATTTTAAAATAGTTGAAACTAAACCTAGGATGTTAAAAACAATACATCCTAGGTTTTTTTATAGTTTTTTCATAAACTGTTTAGTCAAGATGGTTGAAGTAAAGTATAAAGGCCCTGAATTTTATACTTCGGCGAAGAGACTTTATTCATAAAGAAGCACTTTAATCCTGGGATCGTCGATGTTGGAACTATCGTACCAAAAGAAGCCGGTATTTATAAATACCGGAAGATCTTCGCCTGCGGACGCTTTAATAGCTGATTCAACAGCTTTATATCCCATATTTACGGGGTCTTGTGCGATAGCTCCAGAGACAATGCCTTTTCTAATAGCCTCAGAAATCATTTTACTTGCATCAAAACCTATGATTTTGAGACTATCTATTTTGCCGAGTTCTTTAGCAGTATTAATGATCACCTCAGTTGCATCTCTATTCGTACCAAATATACCCTTAATATCTGGGTTTTCCATTAAAAGTGTTTTTGCGCCTTCTATGAGGCTTTCGGTAGTTCCTATGCCATATTGAATGGGAAGTATTTCTATGTCAGGATATTTTTCTACAAGTGTAATGACAAAGCCACTCCGCCTATTTAAAGCACTTGTTATTCCGGTGCGATGGGTAAGAATTCCTACTTTGCCTTTTCCGCCTACAAGTTCTGCCAGTCTGTGGGCGGCTAGTTCTCCAGCCTTATAGTTATCTGTTGCAACAGATATCCTTATTATTGGACTATCAACATTTGAATCAAGTGCAATAACAGGGATGTTTTGCTCTTGAGCCTGCTCTAAATAGGGCGTAAAAGCTTCTGTATCAAGTGCTGATAAAATAACTGCCGGAGGCATTGTAGCTAAGGCGTTTCTAAATAAATTCAGCTGTTCATTAAGTGCTGTTGGGGGCGGTGACTTTGGAGCCTCTATGAGAATGTTTACATCATAATCCTTAGCAGCTTTCTCAGCGCCAGCTCTGATAGCTTCCCAGTAAGGGGACTCCCTTTGAACAATGATGGGAATGTATTTTGATGATATAGGATTTATTAATTCACCTGCATAGGTTATTTTGGGTGCAGCATTTATAGAAAAGATCAGGAGGAATGATACGCATATATGTGCTAGTAATCGTTTCTGCATACTTATTATCCTTTCGTGGGTAGAAGTACTATTCTAAATTTTATGAAATAGGAAACATCATATTACATGCAAGGGGCAAGTTTTCCTATCGTGCAAGTGTAGGCTTTTTGGCACACTTTCTTGAAAGTTACTCAAGGTCTTTTAACTTTATTATCTCTAGATATCGGGCTTCTATCCCAAAATGTAATTATATAATTATTGTTTTAAATAGTGCTTTCTAATCTAAAAAGGTATTATATTTATGAAAATTATTCATTTTTACGCATAATGAGTATTGCCTCATTTTAAAAAGTTTATATATGATATAATAGTTTGTAATAAACTAAAAATACTTACTTTAGAAAACATTAAATTCGCATATTTAATATAGGGGATGCAAAAAGGAGTGGAAGTGTGTATCGATTAGTTATTGTAGACGATGAAGAGAAAATTTTAGATGGAATCTCAGAATTATTTCCATGGAATAATATTGGGTTTAAAGTAGTTGCACGATTTACAGATGCTATTGGCGCATTAGCTTATGTGGAAAAGAACGCAGTAGATGTAGTCATGACGGACATTTCAATGCCCGTCATGAACGG
Organism: Cellulosilyticum sp. I15G10I2; assembly: GCF_900095725.1. Lineage (NCBI taxonomy): Bacteria > Bacillati > Bacillota > Clostridia > Lachnospirales > Cellulosilyticaceae > Cellulosilyticum > Cellulosilyticum sp. I15G10I2. Next base: position 365,825 of record NZ_FMMP01000009.1, on the reverse strand, counting down.
TATTGACCTGACTAAAGAGCTTATGAGATTTCCAAAAATTAAAGTTGTTTTATTCAGCAGTTATAAGGACTATGAATATATGCGGGCTGCTATTCACTTTGGAATCAGTGACTATTTGTTAAAACCCATTCGCTATGATGAACTTATAGCTTGTTTTGAAAAAATAAAAATAAAATTAGACGAGGTAAACCAAGTTATACATGATGAACCTCAAACTTATTATAAAGAGATTATTAAACGTGTCAATAAATACCTTTCAAACAATTATCAAAAAGCCTCATTGGAAGGCGCGGCAGAGATAGTTGGGTTAAGCCCCAACTATCTGTCAAAGATCTATAAGGAAAAATCAGGGTATGGGTTTTTAGAAAAGCTCAATAAAATAAGAATGGAAAAAGCGTGCGAACTTTTGATGGATCCTAGCTATAAGAGTTATGAAATAGCCTTCTATGTGGGATATGATAATCCTAAAAACTTCTCAAGAGCCTTTAAAACGTATTTTAATATAAGTCCTATGGAATATAGAAATGGTCAAGGGAAGGAGAAGAAATAAAGTATGCTGCGTAAATTTTTTATAAAACGATTTCGGACCTATGCAATTATTATGATTATTCCTTTGCTGGTCCTTTTTCTTATTATGGGGTATCTTATTTTAGAAACTCAGCAAAGAGAACTCGAAAAACAAGGTGTTAATACTCTTAAAAGCATCAACGATAATATCGTCTATGTAGCTTATAGCACTATACATCAGCAGGATATGATGATGGGAATTGCTCAATATAAATTATCAATTCAAAAACTCTTTAATCATAGTGAGCTAGAGTATCAAGATGTCATTTTTTTGAATGCAGCAAAAAGTTTTTTGAGAAGTTTTGAGAGCGCTTATCCCTATATCAACTCCATTTACTTTTATCTTGATGGAAGAAATAATTATTTAACTTCTTCATCAGAGCAGTTAGTTTCTCTGCAGACCTTTTATGACAAAGCATGGTTTGAAAAATATAGCAAGATGTCAGAAGAAGAAAAACAATTTGTTGAGACGAGATGGATCAAAAGATATCAATACGAGGAAGCTAAAAAGGTTATTACTATCTATCAAAAAATGACTTCAGCGAATGGCGTTATTGTTGTGAATATTAATTCGGAAAATTTTGGAGAGATGATTAGAAGTATGCTGTATCACTCAGGACAAAGTTTCTTTTATCTCAATGACAGAGGGGATGTACTTTTTTCAAGTGATGAACAGTCTGCTATGGATGTAGAGAAAGAAAAGGATTTTTTTCAAAAAATGATTAAAGCTTATCAATTAGATGGAGAATTTAAAAGTAATCAAAAGTGGGTAAAAGTTAATGGGAAATACTATTTGTTCTGTATTAAACCTGCAGATTACTTTGATACTTACTTTGTGTCGTTGATAACTTTTGATACCTTTAAAGATAAGATGCTTAATTATCTGCAGATTGCAGTAAGTATATTAATAGTTAATCTGTCATTGATTATGCTACTGGCGTGGATAATTACAAAAATTGCCTTTAAACATATTACTAGTTTAGTGGAGTTATTTGGTGCAGCTGAAAGAGGGGAGACAGTAGAAAAACCTCAGACTATTGTAAAAGATGAATATAACCTGATTATGAATAACATATTGTTTCTTTTTATCAAAAACAATCAGATGCAAACCCACTTATTAGAAAAGCAGCATCAAAATGAAATTTCTGAGCTAAAAGCACTGCAAATGCAGATAAACCCCCATTTCATATTTAATACACTTCAAACCATGGATCTGGAGGTGCTTAAAGAGTTAGGAGGATTATCTACGTTGCATACGATGATACAAGAGCTCTCCAGGATTATCAAATATGCACTGAATGATCCGACAGAGCTTGTCACTTTAAAAGAAGAGCTTGATTATTTAAAAGCGTATATGCAGATACAAGAAATTAGATTTAAAAATAAAATTGTGACTTATTTTGAAATAGAGGAGAACGTATTAGATTATCAGGTCTTTCGTCTGATGTTGCAGCCTATTGTTGAAAACAGTGTTAATCATGGTTATACATCTATAAATGAACGCTTTTATATAAAAATAAAAATATTCGGCAGAAAAAATAATATGTATGTCTCTATCATTGACAGCGGATGCGGCATGACTAAAGAAGAGATACAAAAACTCTATTTAAGAATTAATGATATTAAAGCTAAAAATATAGGACTTACTAATCTAAATCGCAGATTAGTACTGCACTATGGAGAATATAGTAAAATTCATATAAGAAGTAAAAAAGGAATGGGAACAGAAATAAGCTTTAAAATTCCCATTCAGGCTTTAGTAAATAAAAGTAAAGATAATAAAGAGTAGAAATGAATAAAAACCAGTAAAAATGATACCGTAGTTCCTGTAATCCTTTGAAAATGAAGATATACAGTAAGCTAGGTATCTTTTGAGCATATGGAAAGAATGATAAAATAATATTACAAAAAACACATAGGAGGCGTTAAGTATGAAAAAAATTATGACTATGATGCTGGCGATGGTAATAGCTGTATCATCTGCAGGTTGTAGCGGCGCTCAAAGTAATGAGGCGGCTAGCACATCCAAAGCAAATAATGTTTCTCCGGAAAATACAGAAAAAACGCAAGAAAATGAACCCGTTAAACTAAGATTTTCTTGGTGGGGTGGAGATGCAAGACATGAGGCAACTTTAGCCGTCATTGATCAATTTCAAAAGAAATATCCTTGGATTACTATTGAAGCTGAGTACAGTGCACAAGACGGCTATAATGATAAGCTTATGACCCAATTGGCTTCAGGTACAGCACCAGATATTATACAAATGGAAACAGGAGCAGCTCCTGAATATTTTGAGCAAGGACAGATTGTTAATCTATCAGAGCTAGATATCAATTTCTCTGAATTTGATGAAAACTTTTTAATTAATAATGGTCAGTTTGGATCAGGCAGCCAGTATGCTATTCCTATGGGCAAGGCTGGAAGTGCCATTATTGTTAATCAAGATTTGGCGGAAAAAATAGGTATTGATTTTACTATAGATTATGACTGGGAGCAACTTATTGAATGGGGGAAAAAAGTTCAAGAATATGACCCATCTTTATATCTTATTTCAGGAAATCTTGACTTTATGATGGCTTTTGTTATACGTACGTGGTCAAGGCAGATGAATAATCAACCTATTATTAATGCAAATTCAGAACTGGTTATGACAGAGGAACAATTTGAGAAAGTTTTAAGTTATATCAAAGAACTCTATGATAGTAAAACAGCAGTTCCTTTATCTTATATGGCTTCTTATGGCACCAATAATCAAGAGGATCCAAACTGGATAGCAGGAAAATATGTGTGTAATGTGGGCTTTACATCATCTGTACAGGTTATGGCGGCAGCAAACCCAAGTGCTAATTATATAGCAGGAAATATGCCTGTTTTCAAGGATGCATTAAGTGACGGCTGGGTTAATGACTGCCCTCAGTATATAGGTATTTATGCAAAGAGCAAGTATCCTAAAGAAGCAGCTATGTTTTTAGACTTCTTTTTCAATGATGAAGAAGCTATCAAAACTTTAGGAACAGTTCGTTCTGTACCGCCTACAGCTAAGGCACAACAGATTACAGAAGCAGCCGGTTCTTTAAATCCTCTGACTAAAATGGCGGTGGATGTAAGTCAGCAATATAATGGTGTATCAGATAGTGGCAAAACAACAAGTGCTGAAGTTACAGCAATCCTTAAAGATGCTTATGAAAATGTTGCCTATGGCGTAAAAACACCATCACAAGCAGCTAAGGAAGTGGTATCTTTACTCAAAGACTACATAGCAGCTCAGTAAAATAAACGTATTATAGACAGCGGAGAATGAGATATCTCTTAAGCAGATATCTCATTTTTGTTAGAAAGAGGTGAAAAGATGAAGAAATCAGCTATACAAAAAAGAAGCTATCAAGCCTATTTGTATTTATTGCCATGGTTAATCGGCCTTATTGTGTTGCAGATCTATCCCTTTTTGGCATCACTCTATTATTCTTTTACCGATTATAATGCTTTTGGCAAAATCAATTTTGTAGGAATTAATAATTACATCAATTTATTCACAAAAGATAAGGAATTTTATAATTCACTACGTATCACCATACGTTATACCTTACTTACTGTTCCAGGAAAAATTCTTATGTCATTAATTATAGCTGTGATGTTAAATAAGGCAAGAAGAGGTATTGGCATTATAAGAACAGTTTTCTATTTACCCTCTCTTTTTGGAGGAAGCATTGCTGTAGCAATCCTCTGGAAATTGATGTTTATGGATAACGGATTTATTAATGCAGCTATGAATACTTTGGGTATTGATTCTGTTTCTTGGCTGGGTAATCCGGGTATTGCTCTATATACTTTAAGTTCATTAGAAGTATGGCAGTTTGGTTCTTCAATGGTTATGTTCCTTGCTGCACTCAAACAGGTCCCTGTATCTTTATATGAAGCAGCGGAAATTGATGGGTCTAGCAGAATGAATACTTTCTTTAAGATTACATTTCCACAAATCACACCTATTATATTTTTTGCTATTATTATGCAGTCTATTAATGCACTGCAGAACTTTACCTCAGCTTTCGTTATTACTCAGGGAGGCCCTGTAAAATCCACTTATATGCTGGGACTAAAACTTTATTATGATGGTTTTTCATACTACAAGATGGGGTATGCATCTGCTACTTCGTGGATTATTTTCATGCTTATATTAGGTGTTACCGTATTTCTTTTTGGGACATCAAAGTTCTGGGTATTTTATGGAGATGAATAAATAATGGCTAAGACATCAGATTTTTGAAAGAAGGGAAAACGGATGGGTACAAAAACAAAAAATAAAATCATCGGAAATTTATCCTATACCATTTTAATACTTGCAGGAATAGTCATGATTTATCCGCTTATCTGGATGTTTTTTGCAAGTTTTAAGTCAAATGAAGAAATATTTGGAAGCCTAAGATTATTGCCCTCTAGTTTTAATTGGCAGTCTTATGTAGATGGATGGAGAAGTACAGGGGGCATGACCTATGGGAAGTTTTTCTTAAATACTTTTGCTCTGGTTATACCTACTACCGTATTTACACTGATAACCAGTGCCCTAGTGGCATATGGTTTTGCTAGATTTGAGTTTGGGGGTAAAAAATTACTTTTTATGCTGCTTATTGCTACGCTCATGCTGCCTAATGCAGTTATTATTATTCCTAGATATACCATTTATCGATCATTAAGCGTATTGGATTCTTATTGGACCTTTTATCTGCCAGCCTTACTTGGATGCTATCCTTTTTTTACCTATATGCTCATCCAGTTTTTACGAGGACTGCCAAAGGATTTAGATGAATCGGCTTATATTGATGGATGCGGTACTTTAAAAACCTTTATTCATATTTTACTGCCGCTTTTGAAGCCGTCATTATTTTCAGCTGGGCTGTTTCAGTTCTTGTGGACCTATAATGACTACTTTAATTCACTCATTTATATCAATACAGTAAGCAAATATACAGTATCTTTAGCACTGCGTCTCTCTTTAGATGCAGAGACGGTAGTACAGTGGAATAAAGTAATGGCTATGGCTTGTGTGGCAGTACTTCCGGTAGTTATTTTATTCTTCTTATGCCAAAGATATTTCGTTGAAGGGATATCAACCTCTGGACTAAAAGGCTAAAGGTGTTTGAATCTATCAATTCATTTAAGGAGGTTACTTATGGCCTATGCAACTAATCCTATTTTAACTGGATTTAATCCAGATCCTTCAATCATTAGGGTAGATACTGATTACTACATTGCAACATCAACATTTGAATGGTTTCCAGGCGTGCAAATTCATCATTCCAGGGATCTCATCCATTGGGAATTAATCACCCACCCTCTAGACCGGCTGTCGCAACTTAATATGCTGGGCAATCCAAGCTCTTGCGGCATATGGGCACCTTGTCTTTCCTATGATAAAGGTATGTATTATCTTGTTTACACGGATGTAAAGTCATTTTTAGGAATGTTTAAGGATACGCACAATTATCTTGTTACAGCAACAGATATAAGAGGCCCCTGGTCAGAACCTATTTATCTCAATTCCAGCGGATTTGATGCTTCTTTATTTCATGATGATAATGGTAAAAAATATCTTCTTAATATGCTGATGGACTATAGACGTTGGCATTCTAAATTTGGTGGGATTGTATTACAGGAATACTCTGATGAAAAGAAATGTCTAATAGGAGAACCGAAAATTATTTTTAAAGGAACACCTCTTGGACTGACTGAAGGCCCCCATATTTATAAATATAATCATTATTATTATCTCATGACAGCAGAAGGCGGCACCGGATATGAACATGCTGTAACCATGGCAAGAAGTCAAAACATATGTGGGCCTTACGAGGTAGACCCTCAAAATCCTATTTTGACGGCTTATCATGCACCTCTACATCCTCTTCAAAAAGCAGGTCATGCAAGCCTGGTAGAAGGACACAATGGCAAATGGTATATGGCCCATCTATGCGGGAGACCAGTAGGAAAAGAGCGTATGTGTATCTTAGGAAGAGAAACTGCCCTTCTAGAAGTCACATGGCAAGAAGGCTGGCTGCGTTTAGCTCATGGCGGGAACTTGCCTTCTGAAACAGTAGAAATTGAAGGGGTAGAAGCAGATTCTACTGTAGAAAAGAAATATTTAATGGAAGAGTTTGATCAGGATACTTGGAGTATTCATTTTCAAACATTACGTGTACCTCTAGGAGAGAGGGCTTCATTAAAAGAAAGACCTGGGTATTTACGTTTATATGGTAAGGAGTCCTTTACATCTAGTCACCATCAGACACTTCTAGCCCATAGACAGCAAAGTTTTTATTGTGAAGTAACGACCAAGGTAGACTTCAAGCCTAAGAGTTTTCAACAGATGGCAGGACTCGTCTATTATTATGATTCGCTGAGTTATTATTATTTATATATTACAGAGGATGAAGTCTCAGGAAGAGTATTAAGTATCATAGCTTCTGTACTAGGCAAAGGGACTCAGCCAATTGGAGTAGGGATATCTTTACCAGAAGAAGGAGAGGTTTACTTAAGATTAACCACTGAAAAAGAAAAAGCTTATTTTTCTTATTCTTTAGATAATAAGGTGTATATAAGCGTTGCAGAAGCTATGAATGCCACTGTACTTTCGGATGATTATTATGCCCAGACGGGACATATTATGTTTACTGGAGCATTCATAGGCATAAGCTGCCAAGATCTATCTGGACAAGGGACATATGCTGATTTTGACTATTTTGAATACAAAGAATTGTAATCTCTAAAAAGTGAGGGAGGATAAAAAATGAGTTATAGTAAAGAGTTGATAGAGAAGCTAAGTCAAAAGGCAAATCAATTAAGAAAAGATGTTGTAATCAGTATTGGTGTTGGTGTGGCCGGGCATATTGGAGGTTCTAATTCTGCTGCGGATATCGTTGCGGCTTTGTATTTCCATAAAATGAAACATGACCCCCAAAATCCTAAGATGATTGACAGAGACCGCTTTTTGCTCAGCAAGGGACATGTGGCTATTTTACAATATGCAGCACTTGCTGAGTCAGGCTATTTTCCAGTTGAAGATTTAAAATCCACGAAGGATATTGGTTTTCATCTTCAGGGACACCCTGATGTTATCAAAACACCAGGGATAGAGGCAGGGACAGGATCACTAGGGCAAGGGTTATCTATAGGACTTGGTATGGCTCTTGGTATGAGACTGGATAAGATTGGCAGCAAGGTCTATGTGCTTGTAGGAGATGGTGAAATAGCAGAGGGGCAAATATGGGAAGCGGCAATGGCAGCCAGTGCTTATAAAGCAGATAACCTTGTAGCTATTGTTGACCATAACAAACTACAGGCCAATGGAAAAATAGTTGACAGGTTTGATACCAGTCCTTTGATTCCTAAATGGGAAGGCTTCGGATGGCACGTGATTGAAATTGATGGACACTCTATGGAGGAGATTCTTACAGCCTTAGATCAAGCAGACCAAGTAAAAGAAAGGCCTACGGTAATTATAGCCCATACGGTAAAAGGCAAAGGGGTAAGCTTTGCTGAAAATGTTGTTGGATTTCATAATGGCATGCTGACAGAAGAAACATATGCGCAAGCATTAAAAGAATTGGCTTAAGGTAGGAGGAGAAAAAGATGGTCTATACAAATCAGAGAATAGCATATGGTAATACATTAGTGGAACTAGGGAAAGATGATGAGAGAATAGTCGTTCTTGATGCAGATCTTGGGGCTTCAACTATGGGCAAATTATTTGAAGAGGCCTATCCTGAGAGGCATTTTGAAATGGGTATTGCAGAAGCCAATATGACTTCTGTTGCAGCAGGGCTGGCGCAGTCTGGTAAAATTCCCTTTACCAATTCTTTTGCAGTTTTTGCAAGCGGTCGTGCCTATGACCAAATACGTCAGACTATTGCTATAGGAAAATTAAATGTAAAAATATGTGGTTCCTCATCAGGGATGTCAGATTTTGGTGATGGAGCGACTCACCAAGCGATAGAGGATCTAGCCATTATGCGAGCTATTCCAAATATGACAGTTATTAGTCCGGCAGATGCTAATGAAACAGTGCAGGCAGTAAAAGCTATGGTTAATATGGAAGGCCCTTGTTATTTAAGGTTAAATCGTAATGATTATGAAAATGTAACCCAAGAAAATAAGCCATTTGAAATTGGGGTGCCAAGTGTTTTAAGGGAAGGTAGGGATATTGTTGTATTTGCTACAGGTATTATGGTAGGCAAAGCACTGGAAGCAGCAGAAGAAGTGAAAGATAAAATTTCAGTAAAGGTAGTTAATGTAAGTACCATTAAGCCTATAAATCAAGAGGCTATTATTGAACTCGTGCAAGGATGCCAAGCAGTTGTTACTGCTGAAGAACACAGTATTGTAGGGGGACTTGGAAGTGCCATATCTGAGGTGCTGCGTAAAATAGGCAAACCTACTCAGTATGTTGGTGTCAATGATACCTTTGGAGGCAGCGGACATAGTTACGTTGATGTTTTAGAATACTATAAGCTTACAAAAGAACATATTATTGAAGCTATTGAAGAAATGGCAGCGTTATAAAAGAGAAGGAGGATGAAATGAAGATGAAAGTTGGATTTATTGGGCTTGGTATTATGGGAAATCCCATGGCTAAAAATCTTTTAAGTGCAGGCTATGAAGTTGTGGTATATGATGTTATAAAGGAAAATGTTGATAAGCTTCTTGAAGCAGGTACAAAAGCAGGAGTTTCCTCCAAAGCTGTTGCTGAGGAATGTAAAATAATTATTACCATGCTGCCTAATAGCCCTCATGTAAAAACGGTTATTATGGGGGAAGAAGGCGTTCTTGAAGGGGCCAAAGAAGGGACTATTATTATAGATATGAGTTCTATTGCACCTCTTGCATCCCAGGAACTATATAAGGCGTGTACTGAAAAAGGCGTCAAAATGATTGATGCCCCTGTATCGGGAGGAGAGCCTAAGGCCATTGACGGCACCCTATCTATTATGGTGGGTGGTGATAAAGAGGTATTTGATGAAGTCTATGACATTCTTATGGTTATGGGGGCAAGTGCAGTCTATTGCGGAGAGAGTGGTGCGGGCAATACCACAAAGCTTGCTAATCAAGTTATTGTGGCTTTAAATATAGCAGCAGTTTCTGAAGCTTTTATGTTAAGTACAAAAGCAGGTGTAGATCCTATAAAAGTATTTGATGCTATAAAAGGCGGGCTGGCTGGTTCTACTGTTATGAATGCAAAAGTTCCTATGATTACTGAGGGGAATTTTAAGCCTGGATTTAAAATAGATCTTCACATTAAAGATTTAAATAATGCACTGGAGACAGGCCACGAAGTGGGTGCCCATCTTCCTTTAACCGCATCAGTTATGGAAATGCTGCAGGTATTACATGCGGACGGCTATGGCCAAAATGACCATAGTGGCATTGCGCAGTATTACGAAAAAATTACAGGGACTACTATACGCAAATAGACAATTATTTATTAATAGATCATAAAAAGGGGTCTTTGAAATGTCAATTGGATTAAGTTTAGAAAAACTGTTTTCTTTAGAAGGAAAAGTCGTATTATTTACAGGAGCAGCAGGCGGTATAGGAAGAGGGCTGGCAGTAGGCTTAGCTGGGGTAGGAGCAGCGGTAGCTCTTTGTGATATAGATGAAGAGAAATTAAAAGAAGTCAAAGAAGAGATAGAAACACAAGGCGGCCGGGCCTCTGTACATATTCTAAATGTGATGGATCATGACACTATTAAATCATGTGTAGAAGAAATAGGAAAGACTTATGGACATATTGATGTTCTTGTAAATTGTGCTGGGATTAATAAAAGGGAAGGTTTTATGGATGTAGAAGAAGCTACCTATGATCGTATTATGGCTGTTAATTTAAAAGGTGTATTTTTAGTATCTCAGGAAGTTGCACCTTATATGATGAAGCAAAATAGCGGCAGTATTATCAATATCGGTTCCCATAATACTGGCTGGGTACTTGGAGGATGCTCTGTATATGCAGCTACAAAAAGCGGCATTTATTCTTTCACAAAATCGCAAGCCGTTGAATGGGCTAAATACAATATCAGATCCAACTGTATAAGTCCAGGGCATATCCAAACCCCTCTGACTACAGTTACATGGGAACATCCAGAACGTTCCAAGTACCTTCTTGACAGAATAGCTATGAACCGTCCAGGATACCCTGAAGATATGCTGGGGGTTTGTGTACTTCTTGCATCGGATGCATCGAGTTATATTACAGGATGCGAATACAGAGTTGACGGTGGGTGTATTGCGGGTGGGCAGCCTTGGCCATATGATACAAAGTATTAAAAGATCTTAATCGAGTTAAAACTAGAGGTTATAAAATCGTTGACTTATTAAAGGACATCAATGATTTTATAGCCTTTTTGCAATTTTAAATGTTGTTAGTTATGTGACGTACATTTTGATTGTAGCCTACGGATAAAAAAGTACTAGTTATATTCAGTTTTAAAATCGAAAATACAAGCATATGATAGATTAGTTAAGCTATTTAAATAAGTGTATTTTTGATGAAAGGTGTAAATAGATATGAGGAATATTAATATAAAAAGAATTTTCAAAAGTAAAAGTTTAGAAAATATTGCTATTTTTGCAGCTTCAATTGTACTCATCTATTTACTTATTGCGCTCTATTTTACAAATCATTATTTTTTTAATACAGAAATAAATGGCATTGATGTCTCGCTAAAAGCACATCATAAGGTAAGTGGAATTATCAGAAGTTATGTTAAAGATTATAAGCTGCAATTAGTTGAGCGAAATTTTGAAATAGAAGAGATATTAGGACAAGATATAGGTATGCTATATAATGAAAAAAATAGTATTTCTAAGATTTATCAAGTCCAGCGTTCATTTAAATGGATAACTTCCTTATTAAAAGATCAAAAGTATTACGTTGCTGATTTATTTTTTTATAATAAAGATAATTTTGAAAAAAAAATAAATACATTAAATTGTTTAAATAAAGAGATTATAGAGCCGCGAAATGTAAGTTTTAAGTACAGGGAAGGTGCCTATGAAACAATACCGGAAGTGTATGGTAATAAAATACATAGAGATCTACTCAGTAAAGCTATAGAAAAGAGTATATTAGAAGGCAAAACAAAATTAGATTTAGATAAAAATCTGTGTTACTACAATCCAAAGTATACCTTAAGCTCTGATAAAACAGTTGAAACTCAGAAGCTACTCAATAAGTATGTATCAGCAAAAATCACCTATGTATTTGGAAGTCAAAGCGAAATAGTAGATGCCAATATAATAAGTGGCTGGCTCAGTGTGGATGAAAATTTAGATGTCCACGTCAATGAAAAAGCAGTTAGGGAATATATACAAGGACTGGCTAAAAAATATGATACAGTTGGTATAGTAAGAAATATTAAAACATCTACAGGAAAAAAAGTAGAAGTTAAGGGTGGTTTTTATGGATGGAAAATGAATTGGACTGCTGAGGCAAAGGCGTTGCTCGAAAATATAAGGCTTGGTGAGGTAATGGAAAAAGAACCAATTTATATTCAAAAGGCTTTGGCGAGAGGTGAAGATGACATAGGCGATACTTATGTAGAAATTAATATAACAAAACAGTATTTATGGTTTTATAAAGAAGGCAAGCTCGTTACTGCAGGGACCATAGTAACAGGTAACCCGAATAGAGGAAATCCTACTAAGACCGGGATCTATATGCTTAATTATAAGGAGAAAGGATCGACACTAAGAGGCCCAAATTATGAAGCTGAAGTAACTTATTGGATGCCTTTTAACGGAAATATTGGCATCCATGATGCAAGTTGGAGATATTCTTTTGGAGGCGATATCTATAAACGGCGTGGAAGTCATGGATGCATAAATGTACCAGTCTATTTAGCTAAAAAAATATATGAGAATATAGAAGAGGGAACGCCTATTATTTGTTATGAAGAAGTGGAGTAGTACAATTGTAAAAAAGGTTAGATTATGATATATTGTTTTCATAAAGGTAGTTTGGAAAATATACCAGAATAAGGGAGGTAAGACATGGCTGTCTTAACAAGATTTAAGGATATTATGGCAAGTAACATTAATGCGCTTTTGGATAAAGTGGAAGACCCAGAAAAGATGATAGAGCAATGTTTAAGAAATCTTAGGAGTGATTTAGGTAAGGTTAAATCTGAAACAGCTGCTGTTATGGCAGAAGAGCAACGCTCTAAAAGAGCGCTAGATGAACTAACAGAAGAAATGAGCAAGATGCAAAATTATGCTATCAAAGCCCTAGAGGCCGATAATGAAACAGATGCGAAAAAGTTTTTGGAGAGAAAGGCTCTTTTGGCAGCAAAAGAATCAGGCTTAAATGAAGCATATAAACTTGCGGCATCTAATGCTGTAAAAATGAGAGAAATGCATGATAAGCTGGTTGCCGATATAGGAGAACTAGAATCTCGTAAAAACATGATTAAGAGCAAATTGTCAGTTGCAAAGACCCAGGAAAGAATCAATAAAATCGGTTCTTCTGTAAGCAGTGCGAATAATTCCATATCTGCTTTTGATAGAATGGAACAGAAAGCCAATGAGGCCCTTGATAAAGCCAATGCTATGGCAGCTTTAAATGCAGCACCAAAGGATGATATTGAGGACTTAATGGCTAAATATGAGAAAGATACAAATATAGACAATGAATTAGAAGCATTAAAAGCGCGTTTAAATAAGAATTAAATGGCATACCAGTAAAGCTGTAGTTATTAAAGATCTACAGCTTTCATACTGTTTAATGTAGGAGGGGAGAATAATGGTTATCCATTATAAATGTCCAAGCTGCGGTGCAGATATGGTTTTTGATAGTGAAACAGGCAAGCTCTCTTGTGGAAGTTGCGGGAGAAAAGATAATGTAGAAGACTTTCCTAAAGATTTTATATCTCATGTATTTGCAGAGGGAGAAACTGTAGAATACCATTGTAAAAACTGTGGAGCGGAAGTCCTGACGGATGCAGATACAACAGCAACTACCTGCAGCTTTTGCGGGGCAGGGGTTGTGCTCGCAGATAGATTGTCAGGCAATATGGCACCTGCTAAAGTTATTCCTTTTAAGATCAGTAAAGAAAAGGCCATGGATGCTTTCAAAGCTTGGTGCAAAAATGGACTTTTAACACCTAAAGGGTTTATGAGTGCAGACAGAGTAAAAAGTATAACGGGCATCTATGTACCTTTCTGGTTATATGACTTAAATGCTAAGGCTTATGTAGATGCAACGTGCACAAGGGTTAGGACATATAGCAGAGGGGAGTATATCTTTACTGAAACCAGCTATTATGATGTCCACCGCAGTGTAGACCTTAATTATATCAAGGTGCCAGCAGATGCCTCAGAAAAAATGAACGATGAACTCATGGATAAACTAGAGCCCTATGAGTATAGTGAACTCAAAGATTTTAATACGCCGTATTTAGCAGGTTACATTGCGGAAAAGTATAATTATGATGCCCAGCAGCTCTTACCACGGGTTAAGCACAGAATAGACAGCTATATAGATTCCTACATCAGTTCTACGATCACGGGTTATAGTACTACATCTTATAAAAATAAGCGCATTGATACCAAGCAAAAACAAGCTTATTATACATTGTTTCCTGTATGGATGGTATGCTATGACTATAAGAAGTCGGAGCATACTTTTGCAATGAATGGGCAAACTGGCAAAATTGTAGGTAAGCCGCCCCTTAGTTATCAAAAAATAGCTGCTTGGTTTGGGGGCATTGCAAGTATTACATGGATAGTCATCAAACTGATCGCATGGCTCATTGGAGGTGTATTCTAGTGAAGGTTAAGAGATATTTAAAACAATTTTCAGTGATGCTTATCATGCTGCTGATGGTACTTAGTGTTTATCCAGTAATGGCCACACAAAAGGTGAATCAAAAAGTATATGATTTTGCAGAACTTTTAACAGCTGAGGAAGCAGCTAAGCTAGAAGCATTATCTAATACCTATAGTGAAAAAAGACAAGTAGACATTATTATATTGACCACCAGAGATACAAAAGGCAAAGATGTTGTAGGCTATATGGAGGATTTTTATGATGAAAAAGGCTTGGGTTATGATAAGCCTCATGGTGATACTGCAATTTTAACGATTGATTTGCAGCATAGAGAAGTATATGTTGCAGGTTTTTATAAAGGTGAGCAGTATTTAGATAATAGCAGGTGTGACCTTATTCGTAGAAAAATAACACCAGAGTTATCTGCAGGAAATTATTATGAAGCGTTTGATAGCTTTATCACCTTATCCTATAAGTATATGGGTATAAGGCCTGGAGTAAATCCGGAGAACATCTTATTTAAATGGTGGTTTCAAGTGCTTGCTGCCCTTGGTGTGGCTGGTATCAGCGTTGGGGTTATGGCCTATCGTTCTGGTGGGCGGATGACTACCGGAGGTGCAACCTATTTAGATAGCAGTCATTCAGGGGTCACTGACAGAAGGGATGTTTATATAAGAACCCATGTTACTAAACATAAAAAGCCATCCAGTAATAGTGGAGGCGGCGGAGGCGGTATGGGAGGCGGCACATCAGGAGGCGGACATTCTCATAGCGGAAGCCGAGGCGGTTTTTAATATACAATGAAATGGAGGGATTATGACTATGATCTTTAAAAATCAATTTGCAAATGTAGTAGAATGGGAAGAGTTTAGAGATGATATGATTTTCTGGAAATGGCGAAATCGTGAGATCAAAAAAGGCAGTAGATTAATCATTAGACCAGGGCAAGATGCTATATTTTTAAATTCAGGACGTATTGAAGGGATATTTAAGGACGAGGGTGATTATGACATTGAGTCGCAGATTATTCCGTTTTTATCTACCCTTAAAGGCTTTAAGTTCGGATTTAACAGCGGCATGCGTGCAGAAGTACTCTTTGTTAACACAAAGGAATTTACAGTTAAGTGGGGTACTAAAAATGCTATTCATATGCCACACCCTCAGCTTCCAGGAGGCATGCCTATTAGAGCCAATGGGACGCTTAATGTAAAAGTTCATGATTATGTGGCCTTAATAGATAAAATTGCAGGTGTAAAAGAAGCCTATTTTATAGAGGATGTGAAATTAAGGGTGATCTCTCAGCTAGATCAACTCCTTATGAAATGGATTAGCAAAGAAGGTAAAGATATGTTTAACCTTCAAGCTAATGCCTTTGATATTGCAAGAGGTATCAGAGAAGACTTAGATATGAGTATTTTAGGTGATGGGCTTACGATTACAGGATTTAATATTATCAGTTTTAATTACCCTGAAGAAATACAGAAAATGATCAATAAAACGGCTTCTCACAGTATGGTTGGAGATTTAGGCAAATATCAACAAGTCGAAATGATAGACGGGATTGCCTCGGGTAAGGTTAAAGGTGGAGGCGCCGCATCTGATATGGCTGGCATGATGATGGGAATGAATATAGCTGGTGAAATGATGAAGCAGATGAATAAGGAACAAGGGCAAAACCAAAACCACGGGGAGCAAGAGACTGTGCAAAAAAAACATAACTTTTGCCCTAACTGCGGTACAAAAACAGGAGAGGGGAAGTTTTGTTCAAACTGCGGAGAAAAACTATTGTAACAGCCCCATGCCCATAATAGCTGTCTCCAAATACACCGATTAGGTAGAGAAACAGAATATGTATTAACCAAACCTAGAACGTATTTTAGCATGCGTTCTAGGTTTTTTATTATATCTAAATTATCTTGGTAAATTGTTTCGGTAAACAGCAGGTGTTATACCGATGTGAGCTTTGAATTTTTTTATGAGGTAACCTGCATCGTTGAAGCCTAGCGTATCACTAATCTGATTGACGGTCATATCTGAGGTCTCAAGTAATTCTTTTGACCACTGTATTTTGAGCTTTGAGAGATAAGTTGAAAAATTTTCGCCAGTCGCTTTGCAAAAAATACGACTAAAATAGCTTGGACTGATATGACATAGTTCGGCAGCCTTCTTAAGAGAAATATTTTCACTTTTATGTTGATAAATGTAGTCAAGAGCTGGCTGTAATAAAGGTGAAAGGCTTGTTTGGGGATGAGTCTGTGTTTCGGAGACATAGGCATTAATGAGCGTATTAGAAACTTCCTTCTTTACTTTCTTAATATGTTCAACACTAAATCCGCTGATTTCCTCGGATTTAATACGCGTCTGGCCAGAATAGAGCCTAGCTGTATAACTTTCTAAGCTCAATTGTTTATCGATAGCTTCTTCTACAATGTAATTACATAGATGATAGAGCATCTCGGAAATTGTCTTGATCCGTTCGAGGGATAGAATGGGGATCCTCTCGTATTCAGCCTCTAGGGTTTCTAGTGTATCCTCGATGATCCCACTTTTGGAGGTATGCAATAGTTTTTCTAAAGTGTCTTCTTTATGGGGTGGAAGCTTTACCTGTCCGGCCATAACAGCACCGACATAGGTATCATTGATGATGATGGGGATAGCCACATCAATGATGTTAAAGTGACAGTAATAAATATACGGTTTATTAGCACGGACGGCTTCTAGCCCTCCTCTGGAATCGCACTTTTTACAGAGTGATAATAGAGAAGGGTCATGACGCACATACTTGCAGAAGTCACAGCAGCTGCTGTGATCTGTTACAGGCGTACCTTTATAATCAATTGTAATTAAGCTCATTTTGGTGACTAATGCAAGAGAATCTTGTAAACTTTGCCATTTTTTTAGATCAATAACATGATGAAGTGCAGAATGTACATTTTTCATGAATTGGCCTCCGTTTCAATACGATTTTGTTGATATTAGCTATAAGTAGGAAATGGGGTTACAGGTATGGTGTCAAAATGAATAAATAATGAGTGATAAGGCATGCTGTTGTGTGAAATTATACTATTATATCAAATATAATGCAAGAAATTACGATTCGTGATTGCAATATTTTGCACTCTGGCTCCGATGTAAATAGACTGAATGTGTTTTAAGATATTAATAGGTAAGTTAAATAATGACTTCGAACGGAGTCTAATAAAAATAAATGGGAGGAAGTATCAATATGAGAAAAGCATTTATTAGCCCGGGTAAATATGTACAAGGTGAGGATGAGCTTTATAATCTTGGTTACTTTGTCAGATCTTTCGGAGATTCTGCATTGTTAATTGCGCATCCAGATGATGTTAAGCGTATCAAGGTTCAATTAGATGCAACTGCAGGGCGTTTTGGGATTCAATTCGTTGAGAGTGGATTCAGAGGTGAGTGTTCAACGATTGAAATCAAAAGGCTGCAATCGTTAGCATCTGAAAAAGGGTGTGCCTGCATAATCGGACTTGGCGGCGGAAAAGCTATCGATACAGCTAAATGCGTCGCAGAAGGAGAAGCACTGATTATTGTGCCGACCATTGCAGCAACGGATGCACCAACCAGCCATTCGGCAGTTATCTATACAGAGGAAGGTGCCTTCGAAGACTACGCTTACTTCAAACAGAACCCCCATGTTGTTTTGGTAGATACATCTGTTATTGCAAAAGCACCAGTACGTTTCTTAGTTTCAGGGATGGGTGATGCCCTCTCTACCTATTTTGAAGCACGTGCTACTTCGCAGTCATATTCTAATGTCAATGCAGGACTGCCTTGTGGATACAGAGAAGGACAATGTTCTGAAGCGAAAGGCACTAATACAGCCTTAGCACTTGCAAAACTTTGTTATGAAACACTGCTAAAGGATGGCGAAAAGGCGAAGGTTGCCAATGAACAGAATCAAATTACTTCAGCACTTGAAAATATAATTGAAGCTAATATTCTGCTTTCAGGTCTCGGTTTTGAAAGTGGCGGCTTGGGTGGTGCACATGCGATTCATGATGGTCTGACAATACTCGAAGCGACACACCATTACTACCATGGTGAGAAAGTTGCATTTGGTACGCTCGCACAGCTTGTTCTAGAAAACGCACCGAATGAAACCTTGTATGAAGTTATGGAGTTCTGTCTAAAAGTTGGACTCCCGGTTTGTTTAAAAGACATTGGAGTTGAGACCATTACTGATGAAGAATTAAAAGCAGTTGCGCAGAAAGCATGCATCCCAGAAGAATCGATTCATGCTATGCCTTTCCCAGTAACGGTAAGTGCTGTTGCTGCTGCTATTAAAGTGGCAGATCAGTTGGGCAGCAGTTATAAGAAAAAGATGGAGGCCTAGGGATGAAAAAAATCATTAATAAACCGGAGTCAGTTGTGATGGAAATGTGCAGTGGTATAGCTCTGGCGCATCCAGAACTTGAATTTTTATCCAAGTATAAAATTATTAAAAAGGTAGATATTAACCCGGATAAGGTAACATTGATCAGTGGTGGCGGAAGCGGCCATGAACCAGCACATGCTGGTTTTGTGGGCAGGGGCATGCTCGATGCGGCAGTTTGTGGAGATGTATTTGCATCGCCGTCTCAAATTCAAGTTTATCAGGCTATTAAAGAGACAAAAAGTAATAAAGGGACACTCCTAATCATCAAAAATTACAGTGGTGATGTGATGAATTTCAAAAATGCAGCTTATCTGGCGCAAGAAGATATGATGCAGGTGGATTATATCAAAGTTGAAGATGATATTGCTGTACAGGATAGTTTATATACTGTCGGAAGAAGAGGTGTAGCAGGTACGGTATTCGTCCATAAGGTTGCAGGTGCCGCAGCAGAAAGAGGGTATTCTCTTAATGAGGTTAAACGATTGGCGCAAAAAGCTGCAGATCATGTAAGAAGTATTGGGTTTGCTCTGACATCTTGTACCGTACCAGCTAAAGGCAGCCCGACATTTACAATCGAAGAGGGTGAAATGGAATACGGTGTAGGGATCCATGGGGAACCGGGTATACAAAGAGAAGATGTATCTACAGCAGATGTGCTTGCAGACCGTATGGTCAAAGCGATCTTGAAGGATTTAAAAATAGAAAGTAGCCAAGAGGAAAGAATTGCGCTTCTTATCAACGGGTTCGGTGGTACGCCATTGCAGGAATTATATCTGCTAAATCATGCAGTTATGAAGGTTTTAGCAAATCTTAAGATGAAGGTCGGCAAGGTTATGGTCGGTAACTACATGACAAGTATCGATATGGCAGGTGCATCGGTCTCAATTATGAAGCTTGATGAAGAACTCGAACAACTTCTGGCCGATGAAGTTGAGACGCCGGCACTCAAAATGTCGGGTAATCAAGAAGTAGATTTTTCTATCATTGCAAAGGAATCTGAACAAAATAAAGCCATTTTCCACGTATCAAAAGACACGCTTAGTAATCAGTTTTCACAGGATGTAATCACACTCGAAAATATGATGTTTCTCGTTAAAAAGATGGGAGAGATCATTATTGAAAATGAAATCCCATTCTGTGAACTGGATTCACATGCGGGTGATGGTGACTTTGGTATGAGTGTAGCAAAGGGATTTAAAAGATTAGAGGCAGAGTGGAACGAAATCCAGTCAGAAAAAGCACAGGATATAGGTAGTTTCCTTGAGGCGTGTTCGATGGTTATTATGGAACATTGCGGTGGTGCGTCCGGTCCGATTTGGGGTTCGGCTTTCAGAGCTGCTGGTAAATACGCAGCAGATAAAAAGTCTCTTAGCCTTACAGAGATGGCAGGAATGCTTGAAGCCGTAGTTAAGGGTATTCAGGTAACTGGCGAACGGTCCTTTGGCAGAGGTGCTGATATTGGCGACAAGACGCTGATGGATGCCTTGATTCCTTGCAGTGCATCCTGGAAAAAATGTGCACAAAGTGGAGATACATTGCAGAGTGCTTTTAGACTTGGAGCAGAGGAAGCTGTTGAAGGCGCAAAACGTACGGAGCAGATTGTTGCCAGAATGGGACGAGCTGGAACGGTAGGAGAACGTAGTTTAGGTTACCCAGATGCAGGTGCTCATGCGCTAGGCGTTATTTTTACAAGGATCAATGAAGCTATTATCTGGAGAAGATAGCCTAACTAAGAATAATATTTATTTTTTGTTGGATGTGAACATAATCATTATGCTCACATCCAATTATTAATAAATAATATCTGTATTTACATTAGTATATATAAACTAATTGTGTAAATTGTATTAAATAAGAGAGAGAGAATCTATTTTGATGTTGACATTATACAAAAGATAAGTTATACTAAAGAAGTAATTAGTTAACTGAGATAACCAAAAGAAAAAAACAACAATAAAATAATAAGAATATCAAATGAAATCAATGGTTACATAATAAAATTTTAATGGTTAGATGAGATAATCAAAGAGCATTATAGTTTTATTGTGGTTGATGGGAGAGGTATTTCATTGTTGTTTGAAAGAGGAGGAATAGATTGTCTAAAAAAGGATTAAACCAAAGTGATGTTAAAGTTAAAAACCGAAGCAAAGTTCTAAGAATATTAAGAAGTCAGAGAGATATATGCCGCAAAGATATATCTGATCAAATGGAACTTACTAAAGCGGCTATCTCATCCATTATCTCTGAAATGATGGATGAAAAAATCATTGTCGAAACAGGCAGCCAGGAAACTGGTGTGGTCGGCAGAAAGAAGATACTGTTAGAGCTGAACAAGAATCTTGGTTATGTGCTTGGACTATCTATTTCTGAAACCTATATGACACTTTTGATAACAAATGTTTTGGGTGAAACCGTTGATATTTACTTTCATGAATTTGATGAAAGCTACACCTATGATAATGCAGAACTTATAGATTTCATTATTGAAAAAAGTCTGTATCTCCTGTGGAATAATGGGATAGAAAAAAAAGCGGTTTTTGGAATGGGAATAGGCTATATCGGTGAAATGGAAAACCTAGATATAGCATACATTAAGGCTCAAATCAGTAAGAAGTTGAAGATGACAGTAGTTTCAGATAATAATGTAAAGACACTGGCAATGTGGCAGATGGATTTTAGCCTTAGAGAGACTAGTGAAAATTTTCTGTTTGTTAAGTATGGTCCTGGTTTAGGGATGGTTATTGTTCAAAATGGGAAAATTATTGAAGGCGCCAACCATAAGGCTGGAGAGATTGGTCATACCGTTGTAGACATAGATGCTAATACATCCTGTCGCTGTGGGAGAAAGGGGTGTCTTGAGTCTCTGATTTCAGAAAAGGGAATTATCAAGGACATCGAAAAGCTGGGGGCAGCGTATAGTCATTTGATCATTAACAAGAATCTTTCCATTATCGATTATAAAATCGTCAATGAGCTGCTGGAAAAGAAGAATGAACCGATTACATCGATTTTTGAGAAGCGCTATGATTATTTTGCTAAATCTCTGGCAAACAGCATTATATTGTTTAATCCAGAATATATCTGCATTTACGGATCCATATTCAGCCAGCCTAAGATTTTTGAGATGATTAAGAAAAGAGTGGGTGAATATCTGGGGGTTAATACAAAAGCAGTTATCAAGCTTTCAGATTTGGATCCGAACAATAGTGCCATAGGTCCAGCGGCACTGGCGCTGAGAAAATTGTTCTATGATACAGGGGGAATAGAGAGTGATGGTATAGAAGGATAACACTATTAACTGGGTGGTAAATGGCGCATTTGCCATAATAAATATATAAATAATAAAAGAAAGAAGGTAAATAACATGATAAGATTTTCTAAGGTGGTTTTAGCATCAGCAATGGTAATGTCTCTTATGGTTTCAGCAGTGGGGTGTCAGCAAAAGAGTGACAGCAATGCTGGAGCTGGAGAAGCAAAGTCAAGCACAACTAATTCAGTCACAACTAATGCATCAAAATCAAAAGAAGTTGTGAAAATCATTTGTCCGTACGGTGTTGGGGGAACAGCTGATGCAATTGCTAGAAAGTATGGAAAGGTTGCTGGAGAGTTATTCCCAGAGTATGAATTCGTTGTAGAACAAAAAACTGGTGGGGATGGGTTCGTTGGAGCGGCATACTTTCAAGATATAGATCCAAACAGCAAGGAACTCTTTGTACTTGGATATGGCAATGCTTACAGACATGATATCGGTAAAGAATATGGTACTGAACAGGTTCCTTTTGATCTAAGTAAACTTAAACCGCTAGCGGCGATTGATGATAGAACTTGGATTCTGTATGGCAAGCCTGGAGATACACTTGAAGATATACTAGACAAGGCAAAAGCTGGAACTTTAAAAATGTCTGGTGGTAATCCGCTGTCTGACCCTCATCTAGCGCTTGGTTCTTTGCTGGCTGTTGAAGGTGGCAAGGTTACAGTTGTTGGCTATGATGGCGGGGCTGCACAGAAACAAGGTCTTGTAAGTGGTGAAGTTCACGCATTTATCGGAACCACACAAGCAGGTAAAGAAGAAGTTGAGGCAGGAACGCTGATTCCGATTCTTGCATTTTCTGAAGATAGCTATGAGGGATTAATAGGTCCTAGTGGCGCTATAAGTGTTCCGGGATTAGTTAATAACAGACATGCTGCACTTGATCAAAATAAGGATTATTCAGGATCAGTTCTTCCAGCAGGAGGCTTTGTTGCAGGTCGTACAGGAACAGATCAAGAATGGGCTGATAAAGTTGTTGAGATTACTAAAGCAGTTTGGAATACACCAGAATACAGTGACTGGATTACAGAAATCGGCCTCAATCGTTTTGAAGTTTATGGCGATGATGCGCAAGCTTATATGGACTTAGCAATTGAAAAGGCAATCAATGCGTATAAACTACTTAGCGGTAAGTAATTAAGCGTATACATAATTGATTGTAATACATGCAAGATTAAGAGGGAATTACAAATGCTCTGATACTGTAATTCCCTAAAATTTTAACATTTTTGAGGAGGTTTGGAATGAAAATTCGCACTAATTTAGTCAGCGGAATAATCTTTGGGTTATTCAGTATCCTCTTTATTTTGCTGATCCCTTCACAAGTGGCTGTCCCAGCCTATGATAACGGTGGTCCCAGCCCACGTATTATACCGTATATTGTTTTAGGATCCATATTAATTTGTTCTATCATATTAATTATTCAAAGTCTTGTTTTTAAGAAAGAAAACATTATTGTTTTTGATTTTAAAGTTGAAAAAGCAGCCTTAATAACAGTGGGTGTTATGCTTTTATTTGGATTTGTTATGCTAAAGTTCGGTTTTATTGCAAGTGTAGTAACCGTTTTACCTATTATGCTTTTTGCTCTTGGTGAAAGAAAACCTTTTATTTACGGATTTACGATACTGGGAGGGATAGGTGTTTATTATTTATTTATCAACGTATTCAATATTTCTCTTCCCGCATTTGGAGGTTAAGTTATGGAACATATATTAAATGGTTTGATTGAAGTTATGTCATTATACAATCTTATGGTTATTTTATTATCCCTTCTTTTAGGAATGATTGTTGGATGTATTCCCGGTCTTACAGTAACACTTGGAATCATACTGCTGCTTCCCCTTACCTATTCATTTAGTTCACCATCAACTGCACTCATTGCACTGCTGGCCGTATATGTAGGAGGTATGTATGGAGGATCCATCAGCGCCATTTTGCTAAACACTCCTGGAACCAATTCCGCTATAGCCACTACTTTTGACGGATATCCCCTAGCTAAAAAAGGGAAGGTTAAAAAAGCACTAGACGTATCCTTGTTTGCTTCTGTTGTTGGGGGGATCATAGCAGCTCTCCTTCTATTATTTACATCAGAACCTATTTCGAGGCTGGTATCTAGCTTTACATCAACAGAATATTTTGCACTTGCTATTTTAGGCATTTCATTGATTGCAGGCGTAAGCGGAAAAAACCTTTCAAAAGGAATTATCGGTGGTTTGCTTGGAATATTTATTTCCGTCATTGGGCTTGACAGCGTTACTGGAGTTTCCAGATTTTCCTTTAATACAATGTTATTTTATCAAGGATTAACCATTATGCCGGCCATGATCGCATTTATAGCACTTACACAGGTTATGATTAAATCCCGAGATTTTATTAATACCAAAGGAGACTTAGGGGATATCTCAAAAATTGATAATGAAGGGATTACTAATAAAGAAAGAAAATCTATTATACCTGCAATACTTAGGTCAACCGGAATTGCATCAATAATTGGAACGATGCCAGGGGTATGTGGGGGCGTTGCTCAATTTCTTTGCTATAACGAAGTTAAGCGGGCATCAAAGCATCCGGAAGAGTTTGGAAAAGGCAGCCTAGAAGGAATTGCAGCAGCAGAAGCCAGCAACAATGCCATTGTTGGTACAGCTATGATACCACTTCTTACACTCGGGATCCCTGGTGATGGCGTAACAGCAATCTTACTTGGGGCATTTATCTTACATGGTATTATCCCTGGGCCCACAATGTTTACAAAGCAGGCTACAACAGCCTACGCAATTATATTTGGTATTTTGATTGCTAATATCTTATTATATTTTATCGGATTGATTTTCACAAGACAAGTGGCTAAGATTGTCCAAGTAAGATACAGCTATCTAGGGCCACTGATTATGACGTTTTGTTTTGCAGGCGCTTTTGCGGCAAATGGTTCTCCAAATGAAGTCATCTTAATGATGGGGTTACTAGTTATCAGTTATATTTTAACTAAACTGGATATTTCAGTAATTCCGATTATGTTAGGTATGATCTTGGCACACATTATGGAGCAAAACTTTGTCAACAGTATGATTATTTATAATGGAGATCTTTTGATTTTCTTCAAACGTCCTATCAGCCTTGTTATTCTAATTTTAACAGCTGTCCTTGTTTGGGCCCTTATGAAGGTTAATAGGAAAGTGGATAAAATAAACCAAGATCAAGAGGAAGAAGTTACAACAAAGTGTAAAGTGTAATTGGAAATAAACATGTAAGTAGTGAAAAAGATAAAAATATTAGAAAATTTTCTGGTGAGGTGCATGATGGAACTTGTAAAAAAGGAGAACTCCTTCTCGATTGATAACAATGGTGTGACAGTTATTGAGCATAACGAAAGCTGTCCGTTTATTTACGTAGGAATAGGTAAAGAGTCCATTAAACAACATTATGGTGATTTTAAAATCAAAGACAAAACCATTGAAAAGATTCCCCTAAAACACGTTGAGTTTAGTGGGGATAGCGTAACATTTAGCAACTGTGACTATAAAGTAACATTGCAATTGAAGGTGCAGGGCAATCGTTTGGTTGTTGATAATATTGAAACGGATGATAGAATCAACCGAATGTTTTTTATGTTGAAATCAAGAAAAGAGGAGAGATTCTTCGGTTGTGGCGAACAATTTTCTTATTTAAATCTTAAGGGCCGCAACTTTCCCATTTGGACATCAGAGCCGGGAGTTGGCCGTGACCGGACTTCTTTAATCACCTTCCAGGCAGATCAGATGGGAAT
Organism: Cellulosilyticum sp. I15G10I2; assembly: GCF_900095725.1. Lineage (NCBI taxonomy): Bacteria > Bacillati > Bacillota > Clostridia > Lachnospirales > Cellulosilyticaceae > Cellulosilyticum > Cellulosilyticum sp. I15G10I2. Next base: position 339,972 of record NZ_FMMP01000009.1, on the reverse strand, counting down.
AGGCGGCGGCGACTATTATACAACGAATTTCCCACAGCCTACCTTTATTTCAGAAAATAAATATATTTTTCATATGGATACATCATATTACTGTGATTTTGATTTCTCTGAGGACGACACTACACAAATATGTGTGTGGGGAAAACCGAGTTCTATATTTATTGAATCGGCTGTATCTTTTCTTGACATTATGAACATTGTCACAGAGACTTTTGGTACCCAGCCGATGCTTCCGGAGTGGCTGCTTGGCGGCGTAACATTGGGGATGCAGGGCGGAACTGATGTAGTCTATGAAAAGGTACAAAAAGCTAAACAGTACGGCATTTATGTTAATGCTGTATGGTGTCAGGACTGGGTGGGTAAGAAAATTACATCCTTTGGAAAGCGGTTGTTTTGGAAATGGGAAAAGAGTGATGAAGCTTACCCAGAGTTTGAAAAGCTGATCCAGGATTTGAGAAAGGATAATATCCGCTTCCTGGCATACATCAATCCATACCTGCTGAAAGGAACGGATATGTTTGATTATGCCCTGGAACATGAATATTTTATCAAGAATACTAAGGGTGAAGCCTATATTGCTGATTTTGGAGAGTTCTTCTGCGGAACAATGGATTTCACCAATCCTGAAGCAATGGCATGGTATAAGCAAGTTATCAGAAAGAATATGATTGATCTTGGTATCAGCGGCTGGATGGCTGACTTTAGTGAATATATTCCCGTAGATGCGGTGTTTTACAATGGCAAAACAGGACTTGAAATGCATAATCAATATCCTGCCCTGTGGGCAAGGTGCAATTATGAGGCCGTTAAAGAAAGTGGCAAACTAGGTGAAGTTGTTTATTTTATGCGTGCCGGAGGAATTGGCAATGCAAAATACTGCACACTGATGTGGGCGGGCGATCAAAGCGTTGACTTTACCCTACATGACGGTCTGGCATCAACAATACCTGCTGCCATATCATTAGGACTTCTTGGCAACGGACTGACACATTTTGATATTGGAGGATATACTTCACTTTTCGGCAATGTACGTACGGAAGAACTGATGCTCAGACATCTGGAGTATGCTGTATTTACCCCTTATATGAGAACACATGAGGGCAACAGGCCAAGTGAGAATTTTCAATATGATCAAAGTGATCACTGCCTGAAGCAATTTGCAGCTTTTTCACAGTTAAGAAAAGCATTGCAGCCCTATATCAGACATGTAGTGGAAGAAAATGCAACTCAAGGTATCGGTGCGATACGCCCGCTGTTCATGCATTATGATGAAGAGGAATGTCTGGATATAGCCTATGAATATCTGTTTGGAAGAGACTTGCTGGTTGCACCGGTTTATAAAGAAAGTGTCACGGAGTGGGAAGTGTATTTGCCTGAAGATGAGTGGATTCACTTATTCAGTAAAAAAAGTTATGGCGGCGGCACAGTAACGGTGCCGGCAGAGCTAGGCAATGTACCCGTTTTTTATAGAAAAGATTCACCTTTTAAAGCATTGTTTGACGCAATAACAAATAAATAAAGTGAGAGAAGGAGAATAGCGATGAAATACTTTTTAGATAGCGCCAAGTTAGATGAAATTGAATACGCATATGAATATTTAGGAATTGATGGTGTGACGACAAATCCCAAGCATATTAAATTAAGCGGAAAACCGTTTAAAACAGTGATCAAGGAAATGTCCGAGTGGGTTAAAGCTAAAGGAATTGAAGGCAAGGATAAGTTCCCTATTTCTATCGAAATTAATCCTCATCTGGACAAATGGGAGGATATGTATGCTGAAGGCAAGGAATATGCAGCTATATGTGAGAACTTTGTTATTAAGATTCCGTGTACACAACAAGGCGTTATAGCAGCAAGAAAGCTGGAGCTTGAAGGGGTGAGAACGAATCTGACATTGGTATTTTCTACTTCTCAGGCTATTATGCCGGGTAAAATTAACTGCATGTTCGTTTCACCTTTCGTCGGCTGGAAAGAAAACAGTGGGGACGACTGTTCTCAGTATATCAAGGAAATCGTTGATGTCTATAAAACTTATAACTTTAAAACAGAGATTATTGTTGCTGCCCTAAGAAACGGAAAACAGATCAAAGATGCTGCTGTAGCAGGGGCTGATATTGTCACTTGTGGACTTCAGATTTATCAAGACGCTATGGAACATCCGTTTACAACGTATGGCTTGTCTGTATTTAGAAACGCTTGGGACGAAACAACAAAGGAGTAGTGAACATGAAAAACTTTAAAGCATTATACATACCGATAGGGGTACCTACATTTCACAAGGAAAGTATTGATCAGCAGTTTAATTTATCCGTAGAACTAATGCATAAAATAGCCAAGGACATTGAGTGTCCATCGGATCCCTTGTTAACAATCCCTGATCTAATTAAATTCATTGAAGGCAAGCAATGTGATCTGATCATTCTTCAGAATAATGCTTTTGCTAATTCTGAGTATACGGCAGAGATTTTAAGAAGAATGGATGCGGATGTACTTCTTTGGACACTTAAGGAGCCGGTGATTGATGGTGGCCGTCTGAGACTCAATTCGCTAACAGGAGCCTATTCAGCAGGTAACCTTATGCATCATTTGGGAAAAGAAAACTTTGAATACATATGGGGTGCTCCAACGGATTTAGAGGTACAGCAAAAAATCAAAGCGGTTGTAGCAGCATCAAGGCTTAAAAAGGAACTGCGCTCAGTCACATTAGCGTCCATGGGGCATACACCGCAAGGCTTTGGTTTTGGCCGAGGTATTGATGCCGAAATATCACGTTACTTTGGCATGAAGCATGTTGCAGTAGAGGTTAGAGAGCTTATACATAAGGCAAAAAATCTTTCAGATGAGGACTGTGCAGCGTATTTAAAGGAAGCTGAGCGTAAAATGGTGAACCTAAAAGGAACGCCAAAAGAAAATGTAACTGACTTTGTTCGGCTCTATAAAGCCTATTCAGATTTTATTGAAGAAAATAATATTGCGGCTATCTCTTCAAGATGTTGGCCAGATTTCTTTGTAGATTTCGGAACGCCTGTGTGTGCTGTTTTGGGGCTTTTAAATGATAAGGGTGTAGCCGCTTCATGTGAGGCAGATGCCTATGGTGCTATATCGATGTTAATTGGGATGAAGTTATCAAGTGAGAGCGTTTTCTTTGGAGATCCGGTTTCATTAGATAAAAATGAAGATACTGTAACTTTTTGGCATTGCGGAACGGCTGCGTGCAGCTTGGCACATTCAAGTAAAGGCGCGCAAGTTGGTGTTCATCCAAACAGAAAAATAGGGCCTACCATGGAGTTTGGCTGTAAGCCAGCGAAAGAGGCTACTGTTTTTAGAATCGGCAGAAAGCCAGATGGTGCAATACGCTTTTTCGTTGCAACTGGAGAAATATTAGATAAAGAACAGCAATTTTTAGGGACGTCACTGGTATTTAAGAGTGAAACATCATCTATTGATCTTGTAAGTCAAAGTGTAAAAGATGGTTGGGAACCCCATTTCATTGTGGCCTATAAAAATATCAAAGAGGAACTTCTTGTTTTAGGGAAATTTTTAAATGCTGAAATATGCGCATATTAAGGAGGTAAGTAAAATGAGTGTTTTAAAAGAGACGAGTCAAAAGTACAGCACACAATTTTGGAATGATTCCTGTGATCTTAAGGATCTTGAGTATGCCCTAGATAATAATTGTATTGGTGCAACAACCAACCCGATTATTGTAAAAAGTGTGCTGCAGAATAATTTAGAGTTTTATGAAAAGGAAATTCTTAAAATCATTGAGGAAAAACCAACCTTAACGGAAGATGAGATTGCCTGGATCATGATAGAAAAGATGGCCGTGGATGGTGCGAAGAAACTCGAGCCTATCTATAATCCTAAAACAGGAACTGGACGTATTTCGATTCAGACCAACACGAAGTATTGTAAAAGTCCCGACTTAATCCTTAGTCAAGCACTTCACTTTGCAACCCTTGCCCCAAACATACAAATAAAAATCCCAGTAACGTCAGCAGGTGTAAAGGCTATTGAAGAAGCGACCTACCATGGCATATCTATTAATGCCACAGTATGTTTTAGTGTTCCTCAAGCTGTTGCTGTTGCAGAGGCTGTGGAAAGAGGACTAAAGCGCAGAATGGAGGAAGGAAAAGACAATTCAGAAATTACACCAGTGTGTACCATTATGATTGGCAGAACAGATGATTATATTAAAAAAGTGATCAAACCTCAAGATAGACTGATTGACCCTGAAGCTCTTGAGTGGGCAGGTATTGCCTGTGCAAAGAAATATTATACGCTCTATAAAGAAAGAAACTACAAGACTAAGCTCCTGACTGCTGCCTTTAGAAATATTCATCACTGGACAGCTCTTGTGGGTGGAGATCTACTAGCAACCATTCCGCCAGATTTCCAGAAAAAAATTAACGGCAGTAACGTCGACATTAAGGATCAGATCGATATACCTGTTGATTCGAAGTTAATGCAGCAGCTTCTCACAGTACCTGAATTTGTAAAAGCCTACGATGTTGATGGGATGTCGGTTCATGAATTTGATCATTATGGCGCAGTTATTGATACGCTGACACAGTTTTATCAAGGTTATGACGAATTAGTTCAGATTATCAGAAAGTACATATTGAGATAGGTGCGCTATGACAAGACAAGAAGATTTTTTATATAAGGTAGAAGCAATTAGAAATATACTAAGGGAAAAAAACTTTGAAGGTATTGAAATAAAATCTCAGGCTAATTTTAGCTACGTCACTCGGGGAAGAGGCTTTATAGGTCTTGCATCAACTGTAGCCTGCGGCAGTCTTTTTATTACACTTGATCACATTTATTTAGTCAGCGAGAACATTGAAATTATGCGTCTTTATAACGAACAGTTAGACTCAAATCCTTCTGTTTGTGCCATAGGATACCCATGGGATGAACCACAAAAGCGAGAAGAGGTTGTGAGTCAAATTATAGGCGGGTTGAAAATGGCAACAGAAGGGGAGGTAGAGGCAGAACTCTTTAAACTACGGACCATTATGACGCCTTATGATCGTGAGGAATATAAAAAGCTTAGTTATGATACGGCTGTTCTCATTGAGGAAATCTGTAAGAACCTTAAGAAAGGGATCAGCGAATATGAGCTTGCAGGAGAGATTTCAGGTAGGCTCTGGAGCAATAATATTGAACCTATTACTATTTTAATAGCTTTTGACGAAAGGGCACTAAGGTATAGACATCCGGTTATGGCCGGTAATCGACTTGAAAACTATGGGCTTGTGGGAATCTGCGGCAGAAGAAATGGTCTCATTGTATCACTGTCTCGTGATGTACTCCTTGACTATGATGAAGATATGGTAGAAAAACACACAAGATGTGCCATGGTCCATGCGGCATTTTTAAGCGGCCTTAAAATCGGCAATACTGTCGAGAGTGCATTTGGGAAAGGTTTGCTGGAATATCAAAAGCAAGGATATCCTCTTGAGTACAAGGAACATCATCAGGGTGGATTAACTGGTTTTATCCCAAGGGAACTAAGAGCAAACATTGGCTGTACACATTCAGTAAGAAGGGATGAAGCTTATGCCTTTAATCCTACTATTCAAGGTTCAAAATGTGAAGATACAGTGCTTGTAACTGAAAACGGAATTGAAATAATAACATATACAGGCAATTATGCTTATATTACGTGTGATATTGACGGAGAAAAGTTTATGATGCCAACGGTATATGTAGTAAATAAGAGGTGAAAAGATGGAAAAAATGAGCTTTAACTTTCATATGCCCACAAAAGTGGTGTTTGAAGAGGGTGCCGCAGAGAGTCTTGTGAAGCACGTTAAGGGCACCAGTCTGCTGATGATGTGTGATCCGTTTTTTTATAAGAACGGATCGGCCCAAAAGGTAGCAGAGGCAACCCATATTGAAAAAGTTGTATTTTTTAGTGAGATTGAACCCAATCCCTCCTGTCAGACTGTTGATAGGGCAGCAGAAATTGCAAGAAGCAATCATGTGGATGTAGTGATAGGGCTTGGCGGCGGCAGTGCTATGGATGCTTCAAAAATGGCAGCTTGTCTTATTAACAACGAGGGCAGTATTTTTGACTACTATAGTACAGGCGATAAAGTCCTTAAGCCTAGAGATGCCCAGTTGATTTGTATTCCGACAACAGCAGGTACAGGTAGTGAAGTAACTAACATTGGTGTTTACACCAATAAGGAGACAGGGATTAAGATGCCCTTTGCTTCAGAGTATTTCTGGCCGGATATTGCACTTATTGATCCGGAACTGACGCATACTATGCCTTCCCATATAACGGCTTCTACAGGTATGGATGCTTTTACACATGCTATTGAGGCGTACTGGAGCGTCAATTCAAATCCTATTTCAGATGCTTTATCGATCTCAGTTATCAAGACGATTCTTGAGAATATTGAAACAGCATGCAAAGAGCCAACCCATTCTGCTGCACGCAAAAATATGGCCTTTGCCAGTGTTGCTGCAGGTATTTCTTTTAGTCAGACAAAGACCACGGGTATCCATGCAGTAAGTTTTCCGCTAACTACGGATTTTGGCGCAAGTCATGGTTTAGCATGCAGCATAACGCTCCCGGCTTTCATTAAACTTGCATACAATGGACGTAAAGATAAGATGGATGCGCTGTTTGCGATGCTTGGCTATGACTGCGTTGATGCCTTTATTAACCGGGTTGAGGCTATTATGGAAGCTATCAATCTGCCGACACGGTTAAGCGCACTCAATATCAAGGAAAGTGATCTTAAAAAAATCGTGGAAGTTTCTATGAAGGCACCACTCATTCATTTTACACCTGTTAAGGTGGATGAAGACATATTATATGATTTATTAAAATCGATACTATAAGGTGGTAAGGATATGAATAAGTATGAATATTTAGAGGATATAGCCTTAGAAATTAGAAAGCTGACAATAGAAAGTATCGGGAAATTAGGTGTCGGCCATATCGGTGGGTGTCTCTCGATCTGCGATCTGCTTTCTGTACTGTATTTCGATATGATGAATGTTGATCCTAAAAATCCTAAGGACGAAAATCGTGACAGATTTGTTCTTTCAAAAGGTCATGGCGGTCCGGCGCTCTATGCGGCATTAGCACTAAAGGGGTATTTTGATAAATCAATACTGGACACACTCAACCGCCCAAACACTAATTTGCCAAGTCATTGTGATAAAAACCGAACTATAGGGATAGACATGACTACGGGGTCTCTTGGGCAAGGGTTTTCATGTGCTGTTGGTGTGGCCCTTGGGGCAAGAATGTTGAAGAAGAATTATTGGACCTATGTGTGCATCGGTGATGGTGAGTCTCAGGAAGGTCAGATTTGGGAAGCGGCTATGCTTGCAGGGTCTCAGAGGCTAGATAAGCTGATAGCTTTTACAGACTATAACAAAATGCAAATTGATGGGACCATCGAACAAATTAACGGGCTTTATCCACTTCATGATAAGTGGAAATCCTTTGGCTGGCATGTGCAGGTTGTTGACGGCCATGATGTTAAGGCACTGAAAAATGCAATTTTTCTAGCACAAAATATGGCCAGCAGACCTTCTATGATCATTATGGATACGATTAAAGGGAAGGGTGCAAGCTTCTGCGAAAACAAGTTAGTTTCACATAATATGGCCGTTACGGAAGAAATGTGGAAACAGGCGGTTAAAGAATTGGATGAAATGAAGGTGAGACCATGCAGTTAACAGGAAGATGGATGCGTGAAATATTTACGGAATTATTGATTGAGAGGGCAAAAAAAGACGAACGGATTTGTTACATAGAAGCTGATCTCATGTTGGCCAGCGGAACGCATGCTTTTAAAGATAAGTTTCCTGACAGGATGATCAATGTGGGGGTAGCTGAAGCCAACATGATCGGAGTAGCAGCCGGCATATCGACATTAGGGATGATACCCTTTACCCATTCCTTTACCCCTTTTACAACGAGAAGATGCAATGATCAGGTAACATTGTCCGTAAGTTATGCTAAAAACAATGTAAAAATGGTGGGCAGTGATCCAGGGATTACGGCAATGCTTAATGGAGGAACCCATATGAGCATGGAGGATGTTGCCATTATGAGAAATATTCCCGGGATGTGTATCGTTGAGCCCGTAGACGGGGTGCAACTGGCAGGACTTTTTCCGCAGATTGTTGATCATGATAGAGCTGTTTACATTCGTCTGATAAGAAGAGAAGTACCAGTGATCTATCAAGAAGGTGAGACCTTTGAGCTTGGTAAGGCAAAGATCATCAAGTCAGGAAAAGATGTTACCATCATTGCTGCAGGTATTATGGTTTATGAAGCTGTAAAAGCTGAAAAAATGCTGGCTGAGGAAGGAATTGATGCAGGGATTATGGATATGCATACCATCAAGCCGCTGGATACAGATGCTATTTTGCAGGAAGCCAAGAAAACAGGGGCCGTGGTAAGCGCTGAAAATCATTCCATTATCAATGGCCTTGGCAGTGCTGTAGCGGAATGCCTGTCTCAAAACTATCCGGTTCCTATGAAAATAGTAGGTGTAAAGGACCATTTTGGGGAAGTGGGTATGCAGGACTTTCTTGCCCAGAAATACGGCCTTACTGCAGAAGAAATTGTTAAAAACTGTAGGGAAGTCTTAAAAATGAAGGAGAGATAAAATGAAAAAAGTCTTAATTGGATCAGACAAATCAGGATTCTTTTTAAAGGAATATATTAAGAGTGATTTAATGAGTAAAGGCTACGACGTAACTGATTGTGGCACATTAGACGTGGAAGCCCCACTTCCTTTTTATAATGTGGCACCTATAGCAGCCAAGAAGATACAAGATAAGGAATTTGAAAGGGCGATTCTGTGCTGCGGGACAGGAATGGGTATGGCGATCGTTGCCAATAAGTTTGAAGGTGTTTATGCTGCAGTGGTTGAGAGTGTTTATGCGGCTGAGAAATGCAGAGCCATTAATGATGCCAATGTTCTTACAATGGGCGGATGGGTTGTTGGCGAAATAATGGGAGCTGAAATGGCAAATAAGTTTATGGAAACCGAGTTCACACAAGGCCTGGAGGAATGGCGACAGGATTTCTTAAAAAAAGCAAGAGATGAAGTGAAGGGAATTGAGCAGGCTAGTTTTGGAAGCTCTAAGCTCTGATAGACATTGGAGGTAATAACATGGAAAGAAAAGTATCAAAACTAGGATTACTGACAATTTCTTTAGGCGGTATGATTGGCTGGGGCGCATTTATGCAGCCAGGATTAAAATTTTTGCCGGAGGCCGGATTTTTAAATACGGTAATCGGAATGTTTATTGGACTGATTATGGTATCCACTATAGCATCCTGCTATGGTATCATTCTCAATAAATCTCCGAATTCAACAGGGGGTGAATACTCTTACAGCAAGCTAGCGTTTAATCAGAAGCACTCTTTTGTCGTAGGATGGTTTCTGCTGATTGTATTTATCGGCATCGCGGCACTCAATGCAACTTCCTTTTCCCTGATTTTTAAGAATGTTCTTTTTCCGAATGCTGATTTTATTACGCTTTATACTGTTGCTGGGTCACCGGTTACATTAGGCGAAGCCTTGATAAGTGTCGTCGTTGTACTTGTATTCGCCTGGTTTATGATAAGAGGCGTACAGGCAGTCGTTAAGGTTCAAAACATTGTAACTGTACTTCTTATTATCATAGTGTTTTCAATCTTTTTTCTTGCACTTAATAAGGTAGATAGTGTGAATTCGCCGCTTGCAGCCTATTCAGACCCACAAACTATCGATCTCGGCGGTATTATCAGTATTCTAGTCATCACGCCTTGGGCTTACTATGGTGTTTCTAATATCCCTAAATTAGCAAGTGATGCAAAACTACCCTATAAACAGGTCATCTTCATTACAGTTTTATCTTTGATTTGTGGATATTTTGTTTATCAAATGCTTTTGGTGCTGACAGCTTCAATGTTTTCTAGGGGTGATCTAGTGGGTTATACGGGCTGGGCCACTGGAGATGCTATTAAGCAGTTGTTTGGAAATACAGGATTGATGTTTATAACTTTTGGTCTAGCCTTTGCCATATTCTCTGGTGTCAATAGCTTTTATATGGGAGCTGCGAGGGTGATGTCCAGTATGAGTGAAGACGGGCTGCTTTCAAAAAAGTTCTCAATGAGCCATCAAAAATACGGCACACCTTATCAAGCCATCCTTTTTATATTAGTCATTATTATTGCTGCACCATTTTTTGGCCGTCAGGTATTGAAATGGATTGTGGATATGGCTGCTTTGGGAGGTGCAATTGTTTTCTTCTATACCGCACTTACTGCCTATAGGATAAGTAGCGGCATCGAAAAGATTGTTGGCTTGGCTGCAACAATTTTTAGCAGTATTTTTATTTTGTTGCTGGTTATTCCTGGATCACCAGGTTTCCTGTCGATGCAATCCATCATTGTACTGATTCTTTGGTCAATTTTAGGTAGCGTGTTTTATCATATTGGTACAAAAAAAGTTATCGAGGAAAGCAGCAATTAGGCTTGTGCTGAGGGTTTATCTATGAAGAGGTATTTAATGCGTATACAGATATTGCATATGAAAAGAAATAGAATATATGAAGCAACCCTAGAACGTATTTTAGCCTGCGTTCTAGGTTTTTTATATTAATGCCTATAACTATTACTAGGGCTGCGTATTTGTAGCTGATAATTGAAAGTGAGAGGAGACAGAAGATGAAAAAAGAGATAGTAAAAAAGAAAAGGAGCATTAAGGCAAGACTAGTTATTGTTTTTTCAGTACTCATAGTTATGATATCAATAGCTCTAGGACTTTTGGCACTACAAAATGCAAGTTATGCTATCCAAAAAGAAGCAGAAAAAGGAATGCAGGCACTCGTTAATCAAGGCGCTTATTTAGCTGAAAGCAGACTAAGAATCAGAAAAGATGCGCTTGGGATGATAGCAGGTATGCAGGGTATTGAAAGTATGGACTGGAAAGTTCAACAGCCTGAGCTGCAAGCGCAAGTAGAAAGAACAGATTTCTTAGCACTTGCTATTGTATATCCTGATGGAACAGCTTACTACAATGATGGAGCAACTAAAAATCTAGGAGACAGGGAATACGTTAAAAGGGCATTTGCAGGAGACAATAATGTATCTGATATAATGGTCAGTTCAGTTACCAATGAATTGGTGCAGATGTACGCTGCGCCGATTCAACAAGAAGGTAAAGTAGTTGGTGTTTTAATAGGAAGAACAGAGGGAAATTCTTTAAGTAATATTTGTGATACAATAAAATTTGGCAAAAAGGGATACAGCTATATTATTAATGATCAAGGCACTGTAGTTGGGCATCCTAATAGAGACCAGGTATTTAATCAGTTTAATGCCATCGAGGAAGCAAAAGAAAAAAAAGAACTGCAATCTCTGGGGGCATTAACAAGTCAAATGATTCAAGAAAAAAGTGGTATCGGAGCCTATAAATTTAATGGCAAAAGTTTATATGCAAGCTATGCCCCAATTCAAAATACCAATTGGATTTTGGCAGTTACTGCAGATAAAGAAGAGATACTAGAGCTCCTCCCAAAGCTTCAAATGGCTATTTTGCACATCACACTTGTTATCTTACTCATTAGTATAGCGCTTACATACTCTATAGGAAACTCTATTGCAAAGCCTCTTACTCAGATCACTATGCATGCTAAGAATATTGCAGAGTTAGATATTACTAAGAATGTGCCTGATAAACTTCTTAAGAGTAAAGATGAGATTGGCAGTCTTGCGCAGTCACTGCAAAGCATTACAAAAAGCCTTCGGGAGATTATTGGAGAGATCAGTCATTCTTCAGAGCAAGTAGCAGCTTCTTCGGAGCAGATGAGCGCAACTTCTGAGGAGTCAGCCCATGCAGCAGAGCAGGTGTCAAAGGCAGTAGAGGAAATTGCAAAAGGAGCTTCTAATCAAGCTGAAAATACAGAACAAGGCGCTGAGAAGGCGATAGAACTCGGCAAGGTTATAGAAGTCGATGCAGCCTATTTAAAAGATCTTAATAAGGCTTCACAAAAAGTCAATAAAACGGTTGATGAAGGATTAAAAGAGATCGAAAAGCTGGCTCAAATTTCTGAGGAAAGCCAAAAAGCTACCCAAAAGGTGCAGCAAGGGATCATTAAAACCAATGCAAGTGTAGACAAGATAGGACAAGCAAGTACGGTTATTGGATTTATAGCAGATCAAACCAATCTTTTAGCACTTAATGCAGCGATAGAAGCTGCAAGAGCTGGAGAAGCGGGGCGTGGTTTTGCAGTGGTAGCAGAAGAAATCAGAAAGCTTGCAGAGCAGTCTAGCACTTCTACTCATACTATTAACGAGGTGGTAAAAGAACTCCAGATGAACTCTCAAGCTTCAGTTGAAATTATGAAAAATGTTGCAGCAATCTTAAACGAGCAGCAGCAAAGCGTAGGAGAAAGCAAAAACAATTACATGAACATCGCTAAAGCAATAGAGACTGCAGAGCAGGCAGCTTGTAATTTAAATGTTTCAGGAGAAAAGATGAATAAGATGAAAGATGAAATTTTATCCTTGTTGCAAAGCCTCTCAGCCATTGCAGAAGAAAACTCTGTTTCAACAGAAGAAGTATCAGCAGCTATGGAGGAGCAGACTGCTTCTATGAAAGAGATATCAGATGCTAGTGAAGGGTTATCTCAACTAGCTCAAAATCTTCAAGAAGTTATTGGAAAATTTAAGTTATAACAAGTTTTTAGCTCCACATGCAGCTTCTTCCACTAAAATAATTTTCTACTGCCCTTTATCAAAGTGTTTCTGCAAGCAGCTGCAGAAGCGTTTCCAGGGTGAACATGCCATAACCTTGGTTTGGATTAGGATACTGAAGTATTTGAATTTGAATAAGCACATTGAGTATAAGTCTATTCATAACAACTGTATTAGGTATTTGGTTCGGGGCTTCTTCTATATATTTTTGATAAACTGCTGCTACTGCGCCAGCCATAATACTTGCAGCGGGTACAGTGCCGGTTACACCTATCCATTCTCTCGATGTACAAGGGGCTAAAATACCCTTGCCATACGTTACAAGCATAGGTATAATATTTGAACTTTGGGGATCGCCGCGCCCTGACATGCTAAGTACAGTCTGCGTATTAAAATCATAACCTCCTACGCTCATGACATAGGGAATAGCCGCCGTCGACCCCATAGTTGTGAGTGCATTATTAGGATTAAATCTAACATAGGGATTAAGTTCTTCTTGAGACATCCACATTTGTATTCTGCTAGTTGCTCCCATATTTACGTCTAATTCCATACGCCACGTTCCAACGCTTGGGTTCTCTAGTCTAAATAACGTTCGGATGCTTCCGTTTAAAAAGCTAATGTTTGATCCTGAAGAATAAATGGTTGTAAGCCCTGACATACTAATCCCAGACTGCCCTAAATCGATAAAATCGCTTGTGCCTGGAGCATACAAGTTCATGCTTCGTATAGTGCCTCCGAGCTGATAGACCGCCACCAGCACATTTTGGTTAGGCTGCTCAACCTCTAGATTCACAATCCTTAAGCCTTCTTGCTCACCTTGAATTTCAAAATGGTGACGTTTGTTTGCCTCGTCACCTGTTGGGACAATGATGGTCAAGCCAACGCGCTTGGTTAAACGGGATAATTCCTGCTGCGTATAAAGAGCAGCATCATGGGAATCAAGGTTGCCATTAAAAGGGAAAATGAGTGATAAAGGTCTTCCTTGATTAAGAGCATAGTTTCCAAGTTGAAGTAAGCCTATAAGAGCGTCAAACATCGTAATGGCTGTTGGACTTGGCATTCCCCCATAGACACGTTGGAGATTCTCTGATACAGGTCGTATTCTAGCTATCAAAAATTCTGCTTGTGGAGCAACTCCTCTATATCCCAGGGATTCATTCCACCCTCCAGAAATCGCTGCCATAGCTGTACTCATGCTTTCGCCTTCGGGCAGTCTGATTATTTCACCAGGGTTTTCACTTGCTAAAGCTGCATTTATTTGTTCAGAAGTATAAACGTTCCCTTCTGTAGTTCTGACTTGTTCCCATAATCTCCGTGGGTTATACTTGCCACGAAGCGCCCCAATGCTTGCGTAGACGACTAGGGGCTTATTACATTTTTTTGATAAGTCGGATAGGAATTTTATACATCTTATAATCCCTAGAGTATCTGTTTTATTATTTTCATTAAAGCAGCTTATGCAGTATTTTTTATGATTAGGCATAAGATGAGGATGAATGTAGGTGACTGGCTTCATCGTATTGGTATTTATACTATAGTAGTGAGTTATTTGAGGATTTGTTTGTCTGTGACCAATAAAAGCTAAAATAATATCATTTTCTTCTGTAAAAATAGAGTCTAGTGTACTGCCTTGTTCTTTTAGCTGAATTATTGAATTTTCTTCAATACCTTTTATTAAGTTATTTAGCCGATTTAAATGTCTTTTATTGACCTCTATATATGCAAAGCCTTGTCCGAATGTTTCAATTCGAGAGCTGTATTGTAGCAAGCTCACCTTTTTTTGTTTATCATATTCTACAATAAGTTTCACAAATCCTCCTACTTAAGTTATAGATAGAGATATAATCACCTACTATATTTATGCTAAAAGTAGTCTATTTATTATGTTTAGCTCAAAATATTTACCTAAAAGTTGACAGCTGGAATTGGAGAAGAAATCAACTAAGCAAATAACATCAATTTATCATTTATTTTAAACAAATTTAATCAAGAGGGGTTTTTTGGAATATTCTATAATATAACTGTATCATTAATTTATTAAGGAGGCAGTTATAATGGAATTAAAATTGATAGGTAAAGTTAATACTCACCAGGGCTTTAGAATTGATATTGAAGGAGAGTATAAAGAAGCACTGACAGAAGTGGAAGGGTTTGGTTACTTAGTTGTCCTATGGTGGGCTGATCAGGTGGATAATCCTGATTTGCGTAGAACTACAACAGTAGAAAAGCCCTATAAGACAGGACCAGACACCCTAGGCATATTTGCAACGAGATCACCAGTTCGGCCTAATCCAATTTGTATGAGCATTATTGATGTTAAAAGTATTGATTATGACGGCGGAATTATATATACTTCGTATATAGATGCAGAGGATGGCACACCAGTCCTTGATATCAAGCCGTATTATCCATGTTCTGATGTAGTAAGAGATGCAAAAATGCCGGAGTGGTGTCAAGGCTTACCAAACTGTATTCAAGAATCTGAAAGTTTTGATTGGAGTAATTACTTTAACTTCTAAGAGGAAAATCTAATATGAATAATAGAGAGCTTATTTTATCATCTATTCAAATAATTGAAAATAACCTTAGATCCAAAATATCTGTTTTAGACATATCTCAAGAACTAGGGTTTTCTTTCTATTACTATTGTAGGTTATTTAGGTCTATTACAGGTTACTCACCAAAAGCCTATATGCTGGCTAGAAAAATTGCTGAATCCATTCCGGAACTTATTGAAACAGATATACGGATTATTGATTTAGCACTTAAATTCGGCTTTGGAAGTTCAGAAGCTTATACAAGAGCTTTTTACAAAATTATTAATAAAAATCCCTCGGAAGTGCGTAAAGAGGGCACTATTAATAGACAATTGCTACGCCATCCGATAACTGATAATGAGCTGAAAAAGTTTGAGCATGCTTTAGATAAAGCACCAGAAGTGGTGTCTTTAGATGAAATAAAGCTGGTGGGAATCCCATTTTACTACGACTTATCAATGGGAAATGATTTGATGGAACATTGGGCGCTGTTAATGCAAAACCTTTCTGCTATTCCAAATGTGAAAAATCCCCTAGAATTTTATCAGTTGCAGTTTTGGTTTCCAAATCAAGATAATGATAGTATCTATTTTTATGTTGCAGTTGCAGTTGATACACTCGAATCAATCCCTATTCAACTCACGGCCAAGACTATTCCCGCCCAAGCTTATTTTAAGTTTAGACATAAAGGATTAGCTAATCAGGTTGGACATACTTATCGCTATATTTATGAAGAATGGCTCCCGGAAACTGACTATAAATTACCAGGTCATTTTAATTTTGAATACTATGGAGATGAGCATTTGGGACCGTATAATCCAGACTCTATTAGCGAGATTTATATCCCCATTGACAATAAATAAATCAAAAAGAAACAAAGTAATTAGATGTTGCAAGAGAAACATCTGATTACTTTGTTTCTTTTTGTTAAATTGAGAAATATCTTAGGAGCTGATAGGTTTGCTATGAAAAAGTAAAATATTTACATATTAGAAAATATGTGATATGTTTTGGTTAAAAGATAGGTGGTGGTCAAATGTCTCATATAGTAGGAAAGTCCGCATATAAAAGCTTGGAAGAGAGATTGAATAGGTTTCCGCAGGGGGCGCCTCCCTCAGAAACTTTATATAAAATTCTTAGTTTATTATTTAGTGAAAAAGAGGCCGCCTATGTGGCACTACTCCCGATCAAACCTTTTACCATAAAAACAGCAAGTCATATATGGAAAATAAGCGAAGCTGAGGCCCACAAAATATTAGATGGACTGGCAAGTAGGGCCATACTCCTGGATATGGATCATCAAGGTGTTCAACAGTATGTGCTACCCCCGCCTATGGCAGGCTTTTTTGAGTTTTCAATGATGCGGACAAGACATGATCTTGATCAGAAGCTTCTGGCTGAACTCTATTATCAATATTTAAATGTTGAAGAAGATTTTGTAAAACAGCTCTTTCTTGGTACCCAGACAAGACTAGGGCGGGTTTTTGTGCAAGAAGAAGTATTAACCAAGGATAATGAAGTGCATATTTTAGATTTTGAAAGGGCCAGCCATATTATCAGACAAGCAGATGATATAGGGATCAGCACATGTTATTGCAGACATAAAATGCATCATATAGGAAAAGCATGCGATGCGCCTATGGATATATGTATGACCTTTAACAGCACAGCGACGTCTTTGGTAAAACATAACCATGCGAGAAGGGTAGAAGTTTCTGAGTGCCTTGAACTTTTACACCAAGCTTATGAGAATAACCTGGTACAGTGCGGTGAAAATGTCAGAGAAGGGGTAACATTTATTTGTAATTGCTGTGGCTGCTGCTGTGAAGCAATGATTGCAGCAAAAGAGTTCGGCATGCTGCATCCTGTACAAACGACAGGATATATCCCTATGGTTAACCATGACAGCTGCAGTAAATGTGGGAAATGTCTTAAGGTTTGTCCTATTGGAGCTATTAATTTTGAAGTACAGGAAGCATCAAAAGAAAAGAAAGAAAAAAGTGTTAAAATTGATGAAGAGATCTGCTTAGGATGCGGCGTTTGTGCAAGGTCTTGCCCGCATAAAAGCATACTTTTAAAGCGCCGAACACAGAAAATCATTACACCTGTAAATTCAGTTCATAGAATTGTACTCATGGCTATAGAAAAGGGGCAGCTACAAGATTTGATCTTTGATAACCAAGCCTTTGGGAGCCATAGGGCGATGGCAGCTGTTTTGTCTTCTATATTAAAACTGCCGCCTATTAAGCAGGTTATGGCAAGTGGGCAAATGAAGTCCGTTTATCTAGAAAAATTAATTGGCAAGGCGAAAGCATAATTTATTTCATTACCTATAGTAACATACATTCGGGGATTCAAAAAAAATGATCTCATGATCTGATATGGCAATAAGCCCAGTAGCGAAACATGGGAAAAGCAAAAACAGTTATAGATAAGTTAGGTGGCAAGTATAGTTTTGTAAAGACATTTTTCATCAAGAATGTTTTTTTGTTTAATGATATCATTTAAATATGAAATATAATTAGGAGGTATTTATTTATGGAATCATGGGGATGTATAGAAAAGGTAATTGACTATATTGAAAAAAACTTGGACAAAGAAATAACCATTGACTGTTTGGCTGATAGAGCTAATCTTTCTCCATTTTATTTTCAAAAACTATTTAAAAGATTAGTTAATAAGACTGCTATAGAATATGTGAAATTAAGAAGGCTGGCTAAGATTTCAGAAGAACTTAAAACTAATAAAAAGGATAATATAATTGATATATGCTTGAAATATGGTTTTGAGAATCATGAGACTTTTAGCAGATGCTTTAAAGATGCGTATGGATTAACTCCTTCAGCGTATAGGGCTAATCCGATCTTGTTATCTCACTTTTTAAAGCCTGAAATAGGTTTGCAATACAATATTATTGATGAAGATGTTCCTATTGTTACAGATGGAATAGTGCTGGAAGTAACACGAAAATTCCTAAATAAACCGAAATATTTTGCAGGTTACACAGTTGAAGTAGTACATGAGCCGCCTAGTATTGATCCATTAGAAGATATTTGGAATAAAGTGCATGCAACAAAAGTAAGTATTGAAAAATACATACCCGAAGGTAATGAAATCGGAATAAGTCTAAATATTGGAGAAGGTGAAGCGTTAAAATATTTTGCAGGTGTAGAAACAAGTGAGGCAATAAAAGATAGTAGACTGGAAAATTACACACTCACTGCTAGAGGATATATTGTATGCAAATTTGAAGCAGAAAGTTTCTATACCTTGATAACAGAAACGATTTATAAGGTGTACCAATATATGCATTTGTGGATTCTAAAGAAAGCAATTAATGTTGAGCATTTAGCTATTGAATTATATTATGGCACATCCCCAGATAGAACTTATATGGAATTATGGATACCAATAACCCAGTAAAATCTTGTTGTTACAGCATTATACATATGTTGTTATGAATAAATACCAGATACTTCATTTCCTCAGACGAAAGTTTGGGGATTTTTTTGTTTAGGGGCTTTCTTTTTACATATTATATAAGACCGTGCAAGCTTTTTTATCAATATTATCTCTATATATTAATCAGAATATAAAATACAATATAATTTGTATGAACATAAATTTTGGTATTAAGCTATAAATAGAAATATAATGAAATAGACTAATCCTAGAGCATAAAAACAAAAGTAAGTTTATTATGTTCTGGGATTATTTTATTTGCATTGATGGAGGGAATGAATGAATCTATTAAAAATATGGAAGATGGCAGATAATAAGCTACTATTTATCCTGCAGATACTTATGAATATAGGCATTGCAGTTATAACGATAATAGTAAGTGATTTCGCAAGAAAGGCAGTAGATCATGGCATAGGAGATGGCAAGGTGCTTGAAATCTTTGCTCAATTTGTAATGATAACATTGATTGGAACAATGCTAAGTTATAGTGGGGTGATTGTTCGGTCTAAGTTTTCTATCAGGCTGATAGAGAAACTAAGAAATAGTATGAGTAACAAACTTTTAAAATGTAAATATGAATATTTTGAAAATGAATCTTCAGGAAGTATCAATAATAGGATACTCCATGATATGAGCCGTGTAGCAGATTATATGTCAGGAGGGCTGCCAGAATTTTTAAGTAATATAATTGTTTTTATCTGCTGTTTTATTTATCTTTTGACAGTTAATCTCTCCATGACACTTGTAAGTGCCATATGTATTCCCCTTGCAGTGGCAGTTGCGAAGAGGGTAGCTGCACCTACTTATAATACGATGGAGAAGTTTGGACAGAAGATGGATGAGGTTACAGGGATTGCACAGGATACTGTAAATGGCATTAAGATCGAGAAAGCCTATAATCTTCAAGGTAAACGTAAAAAATACTTTGATGAAAATATGGAGGAGGCAACTTCATATTTCATAGCTTATGAGAAGTTAGTGGTCAAGGCAGGGCCTTTCAAATACATTATAAAGTCAGCACCTATGTTTATATGTATTATGCTTGGATTTTACAATGCCTATAGGGGTAATATTACAAATGGTGAAATGGTAGCCTTTATCTTATTGCTGCAAAATATTTCAAAGCCGCTCGCAGAACTTACAAGACACATCACAGAGCTTAAAGAGGCTATGGTTTCTATAGACCGCGTCATGGAAATTACAAAGCTTAGTGAGGAAGTCTTTGGAACAGATGAAGCTTATGAAAGTGATATGGCCTTTGAACTACATAACGTATCTTTTGGGTATGGGGATGAAGAGAGTAAAGCGTCACATCATGTATTGAAGGATATAAACATGGTGATACCAAAAGGAAAGACTGTTGCTCTAGTGGGTTCAAGCGGAAGCGGAAAAAGTACTTTGTTTAAGTTATTGCTGGGATTTCATACTGCCAATGAAGGCGAAGTACGTTTATTGGGTAAGGATATAATGGCGTGGGACATTGAGAAGGCAAGAAAGAATATCTCCTATGTCGCACAAGATACTTATCTTTTTGAAGGAACAGTGGCTGAAAATATAGGCTATGGTAAGCCAGATGCCACATTTGGAGAGATAACACAAGCAGCCCAAAAAGCTTATGCCCACGACTTTATAATGAACATGCCAAACGGCTATCAGACTGTTTTATCTGAAAGAGGAACTAATCTTTCAGGCGGACAAAAGCAGCGCATTGCAATTGCAAGGGCGTTTTTAAAAGATGCCCCTATATTTTTACTGGATGAAATGACATCAGCTCTTGACACAGAATCAGAAGAATTAATCCAAAAGGCAATTGAAGATTATAGTGAAAGTAAAACTGTCATCATCATAGCACACCGCTTATCAACAATCATTAACGCAGATGAAATAGTTGTGCTAAGTCAGGGCGCTATTGTTGAAAAGGGAACACATGATATGCTTTTAGGAAAAAAGGGAGTATATAGTATGCTCTATGGTAATCAGGTCTTAAGTACTGGAGGTGAGATCGGTGCATGAATTATATAGAGATGTGAAAAATACATTTGTGTTTCTAAAGGGACATTATTTTGTGTATTTTACGGGGATAATCGGCATGACACTACTACATTCAACCAGTGCGTTGTTAGAATCCTATCTTTTAAAGATGCTCCTTGATATTGGGGCGCCAGACAGTATGTTAGTGATTTTTAAAATGATTGCGATGCTTAGTGTGTATATGATACTGATATTACTACTCCTTCCTCTATTTACATTTATGTTTAATGGCAGGGCAAAATACGGTCATTGTAACTTGAATAAGGCTGTCTATGAGAAGTTTAATAAAATGGAAGTGGATTATTATGAAAAAAGGCATAGTGGCGAGATTATGTCTATTTTTGAAAACGATACATGGGTAGTAGCTGTTATTTTTATGAGGCACTTTAGACGCACAGTGGCCTCTTTTGCAACCATAATCATCTATTTGATCCCAATGCTTGTATTTGACTACAGAATCACACTTATCATATTTGCATTTAACATACTCACGCTTACTGTGAATACCAATATATCCAAAAGGCTAAAGGAAACCACAAAAGAAATTCAAAATGAAATGAGTAATATGACAGTTACCATAGGCAATATCATAGGCGGGATGTCAATCATAAGGATGTATCAGCTTGCTGCCGGTATGCGGGAGCATTTTAAGAGGGATAACAGAGAAGTGTCTAGGCTTAGCTTGAAAAATAGCAAAATAACAGCGGCTCTTTCTGCTTATAACTTCTTCATATCTATGTTAAATATAATGGTTTTTCTATTACTTGGAACCATCATGGTAAAACAAGGACTTACTACATATGGCAGCATCCTTGCAATCATGAGTCTTCAGACATCTCTTGATGCTAATTTTAGAGAATTTGGGCAGTATTATCCAATGTTTTATAATAGCCTTGCGGGAACGGAGAGGATATATGATTTTCTTGGAATAGAAGATGAGCCTTTGAGGCGGGAAGCGGAACGGATTGATAGTCCAGAATATATTGAGTTTAGGGATGTTGCATTTGGATACAGGGAGGACCAACTGGTGCTTAAAGCGTTTAACCTTTCCATAAAAAAAGGGGAAACACTTGCAATCATTGGAGAAAGCGGAAGTGGCAAGAGTTCTGTTGCAAAGCTTTTACTTGGGTTTTATAAAATTAAAGCTGGCGGCATATCTATTGGGGGTAAGAATATTTCTGATATGACGTTGAGTGAAATGCGTGATCTGATCGCTTATGTACCACAGGAAGCTACACTTTTTAATACCACCATTATGGAAAATATACGATACGGAAGAGCGGATGCTACGGATGAGGAAGTATTTGCGGCAGCTAGGGCCGCCAATGCAGACGACTTTATAAGACAGCAGCCACAAGGTTATGAGACCTGCGTTGGTGAAAGAGGCATAAGACTATCCGGGGGGCAATGTCAGAGAATCGCTATAGCAAGAGCAATTATTAAGAATGCACCGATTCTTTTATTAGATGAAGCCACATCGGCCCTTGATTCAGAATCAGAAAGACTTATTAAAGATACTATAGATGAATACGGAAAGAGTAGAACAACTATAATCATTGCACATAGGCTCTCAACAATCGAGCATGCTGATCGGGTGTTTAAAATGGGTGAAGGTGAAGGGTGCTACCAAGCTTCTTAGAGCAATAGCTATTAGGACTAATCAAAGAATCGATAGCAGGAGGAGTATTCTCAATAAGGTAGAAAATTTATATTTTCTGCAGAAAAATACTATTACCCTATTGACTCTTCCTTTGGGGAATCCTTTATATTAAGTTTATTAGTGATAATTTAGAAGAGAGGTGGAAACAAATGAACAACCTAATCAAAATCAAAGATGTGTCAAGCAAATATGATATTACAGCCCGTACACTGCGTTATTATGAAGATATGGGATTGCTCTCTAGCACCCGAAGTGATGACTACGCTTACAGAATGTACGATGAAAATGCTATTAGGCGACTTGAACAAATACTCATTTTACGCAAGCTGAATATCAGCATAAAGGACATTCAACGTATTTTCAACACTTCCGGTTCCGATGTAGTTTTAGAAGTCTTGGGGAAAAAGGTACAGAGCATAGACGACGAAGTTGCGCTTTTGTATGAGTTGAAAGAAATCGTGCTGGATTTTATACGCGAAATCGAACAAGTAAACTTTGCAGACAACTCCGACATAAAACTGCTGTATAACAAGGCTAAAGAGATTGAAACACAATTGATAAACAGTGACTATATCGGAAAGCCCGCCAATATAAATCGCTTGATTGAAATAACGGAAAAATTAGATAAAAAAATTCCTGATATAATGGTCGTCAGGATACCGGAATTCAAAGCGGTAACATGCGGCGACCAACCGTGGGGGGAAATGTTCAAAAAAGGCGGATATATGTACCAATTGTGGCAGCATTGTCATTTGTATAAGAGCGTCATTTTCGATTGTTTTGATTTTTTGCTGTCTAAAAATGACAAAGCTGAATGGATATGTGCTGTTAAAGAGGGTGTTACCAATGCGGATGTAAGCCCTTTTAAATTATTCGATTTTCCGGGAGGCTTATACGCCATGGCAGTTAGTATTGACGAAGATAACGAGAGCATACATAAAGTGGAAGATAAGGTTCGTCGATGGATTGAAAGCACAAATTTTGAGTTTGATAAAGGCCGCAATGTTATGTTCAATATGCCTTATTTATATGAAAATGGAAGAGATATTGCCTATAAAGACATAGAAAAGGGACTTGGCTATAAACAAATGCAAAGATATTTTCCCATCAAGCTAAAAGTATGAAAACGCGATGAAGCTTATGGAAGAATACTGAGGGAATGGAAAAGGAGATCAATGGAAAGCTTCTAGGTATAACTTAGGAGCTCTTTTTCATTGAATTTTAAAAAGGGATATGCTTAAGATAACTTTTTCAACTTCTTAATTATAGAAAGAAGATAGCATACTAGGCGCAAATCATAGTACAATGATATAGAAACCTTGATTTAAGGAGTAACTCATGAGTCTGTAACTATACTTTGGGGGAAATAAGATGCATATTGTAGAATGCGATTCTAAAAACTATAAATTATACTTAAAATTTGTTAGTTCTATTTATAAGAACAATAGGTTTTATAAAGATACCACATCCTCACTTTTAAAAGCCCTTCTTTTAAAACAAAGCATATTTTGCAAGCATGCCTATACTTATCCTATTATGATTTATGATAATAAACAGGTTGTTGCTGTATGCACATTTATTCACGCTGATAACTACCAAGAAACACTTCAAATAGCTTATTTTGAAGCGCTACCTGATTATGATGAGGCGGTTAATCTTATACTCACATTTGGAAAAAAATTATGTAAAGACAGAAATATATCTAAGATGACAATAGGACTAAGTGGACATGTTAATTATGGTCTTGGTATTTTAGTGGATCATTATGATGTGTCCGTAAGCTTTGGGAACAATTATAATCCACCTTACTACATAGATTATTTCGAGAAATACAAAACAGCCGATTATAAATTAACCTCCTTTAGCGGCACGATGAACGCACTTAATCTAAATCTTGAACCGAAGATGATCAGGCGAGTAAGCTCAAACTTTACCTTTAGATCTATTAACTTTAAGGATTTTAGAAATGAGATGAAAATTTATACAGACTTAAATAATAGGTGTTTTTTAGATCACCCCTTTTATTTTAAACGCAGCTATGAAGAAGATTATGAACTCTTTAAAGACTTAAAGCTTTTTATGAAAGAGGAAAACTTAATTTTCGTTGAAAAAGAAGGGCAGCCTATTGGCTTTATGTTGTGGTATCCGGATTATAACGAACTGATCCCACCTGGTAAATCCATAGGCGTAGGTACCTTTATAAAGAATAAACTGTTTGCGGGTAAGATTAAAAAGTGTAAGATCGTAGAAATCGGGATACTGCCCGAGTTTCATAATACTGGCGCCATTTTAGGATTATTTAACGCATGTTATCAAAGAACAAAAGACAAGTATGCGCTTTATGAATCAAGTTGGATTTTAGATACGAATTTTAAATCCAAGAATTTTGGCACGAGGTGGGCAGGCCAGGAGTATAAGCATTATAAAGTATACGAAATCGAACTATAGGTGATAGGCGATGGGGGTAAAAATGATAAAAGTTTTTGATAAAGCCATAGGGCTTCCAGATGCATGGGATACGTTGTTTAAGGATAGCTGTTATATGTCGAAGCAATATTTAGAGATACTTGAGCGCTGCAATCCCTGCGGTCAAAAATATGTAATGATAAATGATAGTAGCGCCTTTATTGTTTATGAGCTGAAGCTCAATATATTTTGCTATTCACGTATGAACTTTAACCTTAAAGTAAACATCATCGGCATACCTTGTTCCGTGTCGGGGCAAGGCTATCGCATAGAAGAGGCGGATATAAAAGAACTGGAAAACTATATCATAAAAGCAAAAAAGAGCTGTATTATTTTAAATTCAGATGATAGCTTTTTAAGCAAAAGCTTAATCCAAGGAGAAACGCTGCCAACTTGTAAACTTCAAATCATGTGGGACTCCTTTGAAGACTATAAGCTAAGTTTAAGAAGTCATTATAGATATAGGTTAAATAATGCCTTGAAAAAGGGAGAAAAGATTATTATTAAAAAGCTGGAAGATAATAGGCTATTTGATGAGCCCATGTATGCTTTGTATGAACAGGTTTATTCAAAATCCAACTACAAGCTAGAAAAGTTAAGCATAGATTTTTTTAGAAGGATGCCTACGGACATTTATGTATTTTATATAGAGAATCAGCCTGCAGCCTTTGTGCAATTAAGTGATTATAAAGATGAACTGCTTTTTGTTTTTGGCGGCATGGACTATGCTTTAAATCATGAGTACGATCTCTATATAAATATGCTGATTTTTATTTTAAGGCATGGGATCGAAAACAGATACTTAGCTATAGACATGGGACAAACAGCTGAGGATGCTAAAATGAAATTGGGCTGCAAACAGTATAAAAAATATATGTATCTATATCATCCAAACTTTATAATAAGATTTCTAATCAAGCTATTTGTTAAAAAGCTCAGCTATAAGCCGTTAGAGTTAAAAATCAATCTATTTAAGAGCAAATAGGAAGTTTGCATTTTGAGGCGCTATGTTTAGTCTAGAAGAAAGGCTTTGATGTTCAAATTGATAGACAGGGAGGAACTAGAGTGGGAAGTATAAAAATTTGGGATTTTTGGGCCAGTAAGTATGAAGGGCTGTGGGTACAAAAGTATTCACTTTCACCTACTAGAAGAGAGATCATTAAAGAGATCAGAAAGATTATAAAGCCTAGTGTAGGTTATCATATTTTAGATATGGGCTGTGGTACAGGACAGCTTATAAGAGAAATGCAGGAGGTATTTAAAGATGTCCCTATTTGTTATACGGGGGTTGATATTTCACCTAAGATGATAGAGGCAGCTAGAAGCCGTGATAAGTGTGGAACTTATATTAATTGTAGTGTGCAGGACTTTTCGGATGCCAAGGAAGCATATGATATTGTCGTTTGCTCCCATTCTTTTCCGTATTATCCGAGTAAAGAAAAGGTCTTTCATAAATTTCGTGGTTTATTAAAAGAAGAGGGGACTTTGCTCCTTGCTCAGGCTTCGGTCAATACGGTATATGACATGATTGCAATGTTTTTTGTAAAGTTCACGACCAGCAGCGCAGAATATTTATCACTAAAAAAGATTCAAGCTCTAGCTAAAGGGAGTTTTAAATTGATGCACATTCAAAGGATTAAAGAAAAGTGGTTTATGCCCAGCATTTGTCTCTTTGTATTCAAAAAGGACGGTAACGGGTCATGAGGATTTTGCTTATACGTCCGAGGCCTGATAAAGAAACCATAGGCCTGCAGAATGTGATGATCTGTGAACCACTAGAGCTTGAGTACATAGGGGCGTATATGGAGTCATTGGGGCACGTCGTAACCATTATTGATATGATTTTAGAGAAGAAGCCTTTAGGGTATTTTATCAAAGAGTATCATCCAGAGGTAGTAGGCATCACCTCTTATATTGCTCACGTGAACGTTGTTAAAAAGTACGCACAGCAAATAAAAAGAGTAGATGAGGCCTGCAGGGTACTGGTAGGCGGCGTGCATGCTGAGGTTGTACCTGAGGACTTTAAAGATGAGCATATCGACTATGTTATCTGTGGGAATGGTTTAAAAACTTTTGCAAAGATAGTAAAGTCGCTAGAACAAGATGAAAAAAGCTCTGATATAGACGGTGTATGGGGTGAAGATAAGCCTGGGTGTCTTAAAGAAAACACCTTTCATTATCCGCATCCTAACAGAAGCTTAGTCGCTCGTTATAGAGCGAAATATTACTATATGTTCCATAACCCCTGTGCCCTTATTAAAACCTCCTATGGCTGTCCCTATAAGTGCAGTTTTTGCTTTTGTAGGGAGATTACAGATGGGAAGTACTGGACTCGGGATTTAGAAGATATTATGGAAGAATTAAAGTCAATTTCTGAGAAAGAAATTTATATTGTAGATGATGATTTTTTAGTAGATAGAGATAGATTATTAAATTTTTGCAGCCGGCTTAAGGCAGATCGCTTAGATAAAAAGTTTTTGATCTATGGCAGGTCTGATTTTATTGCAGATAATGAGGATGTGATAAAGGCATTGGCATCCGTGGGCCTTAGGGCTGTTATAGTAGGTTTAGAATCCAGCCGTGAAGAAGAATTAAAAAAGTATAATAAGAAAAGCAGTGTGGCGCTTAATGAAAAGGCTATAAGTATACTCAAAAAGTACGATGTGGAGTGTTATGGAACCTTGATTCTAGGCGTGGATTGGGATGCTCAGGATTTTAACAGATTATATCAGTGGATTAGAAAAATAGATATTAAGTTTATAAATCTCCAACCCTTCACACCCATGCCTGGTACACAATTATTTGATGCGTACAAGGACAAACTGATTATTTCAAGAAAACAGTATGAAAAATGGGATTTGGCCCATCTAACGGTGCAGCCTACAAAAATGTCTGTGAGAAGTTATTATTGGCAGATCATCAAGCTTTACTATAAAGTGACGATGCATCCAAGGAATATTATAAAAATGATGAGAGCGTACGGACTTAAAGAAAATTTAAAACTGTCCCTAGGTGCCTCTAAAATTACGATGCAGTACTTTGTTAAAATGTTTAAAAACTAGCCTTTGGAGGAATGAGTGGATGCATGTATTATTAGTAAGACCAAAGTCTTTAAGTATGATCTCAAATGTGGATGTTATTAATCTTGAACCTCTTGAACTAGAATATCTTTATACTATTGCACTTGAAGAAAAAGTTAAGTGTCAAATACTTGATTGTCTTTTGGATAAAAGAAGTCTTATAGATGTTTTAAAGGAGTTTACCCCAGATCTCGTAGTTATTGGCGGCTATATCACCCAAGAAGCTATCATGCTTGATTATTCAAAAACAGTAAAAGTCTATAATGCTTCTATAAAAGTGATGATAGGGGGCGTTCATGCACAGGTCAACTACGAAAGATTCTATACGGATACCATTGACTATATCGTTCATTCCAGTTCCCTTGAACCCTTTCGAAAGATTTTAAGATTGGGGACAGTTCTCCAAAATACAGGTTTAAAGGCTATAGACGGTATTTGTTATAGAGAAGATAAGACATGGATTATGAATAAAAGCCTTCCTATTAATCCAGATGATCTGCCTATTCCTGATAGAAGTCATTTCAATGCCAACAAACATTTGTACAGATACTTAGGCTTTAGCCCTTGCGCTATAGTCAAAACTGCTTTTAGCTGTCCTTATCAATGCAACTTTTGTTTTTGCAGAAAGATAAACGATGGTCAATATGCAGCTAGAAATATAGATTTAGTCGTAGAAGAAATAGCAGGCATTGCCTGTGACACGATACATATCGTAGATGATACCTTTCTGATAAATAGAGAAAGAGTCAATAGATTTATAGCACTTATCAAAGAGAAAAACATTAAAAAAAGCTTTATATTCTATAGCAGAGCTGATTTTGTAGTTGAAAATGAAGCAATCATTAAAGCATTAGGCGCTATTGGCACAAAGGGTATTATTGTAGGCTTAGAGGCCGTTGATGATGGGGCACTTAACGCTTATGGTAAGCAGTCTTCACAAGATTTAAATAAACAGTGCGTTAAGATGCTTCAAAAATACCATATAGAATGTTTGGCTTTATTTATTGTGGATATTCATGCCACTAAGATGGATTTTGATAATTTGTACCAGTGGATTGAAAAAGTGGAGCTGAAATACGCCTCTGTATCTATTTTCACACCCATTCCTGGGACAGCCCTTTTTGACCAATATAAAGATAAGTTAACAACAGAAAAGATGCAGTATTGGGATTTTCTACACTTAGTATTAGAACCTACCAACATGTCACGAAAATCCTTTTATTTAGTATACTATAAGCTGTTTTTAAAGTTGAGCTTGTTAGGTAAGAAAAATGGTGTTTATGATTTTGTTGATATGCAGTATATCAGAAATACGGCAAAGATATTTTTTCGCAATTTAATAAAAGGCTTGTAAGAAAGTTGGTGTTTGATGTGAATAAGAAAATACTATTTATCCAGCCTACGCCCTATGATTCTAGCGGCAAGCTGATTAAAAAGAAAAAACTCTATTTTGTAGGACTGGCCCTGCCTCTTTTGGCTGCTCTTACCCCTCCTGATTGGGAGTCTAGCATATGTCTTGAGACGATTGAAGATGTGCCCCTTGATACGGACGCAGATGTAATAGCAATTAGCAGTATGGGCCATGCTGTTATTAGAACAATAGATCTGGCGAAGGCGTTTAAAAAAAGAGGTAAAACAGTTATTCTGGGGGGCTATATGGTGAGTTTGATGCCAGAAGAAGCTAAAAAGTATTGTGATTGTGTGGTCATTGGAGATGCTGAGGAAGTTTGGCATGGGGTTTTAAATGATATTATAAGCGGGGATATCAAACCTTATTATCAAAAAACACTGAGTAAGCTTACCTATCCCCTTCCTAGATTTGACCTTATTTTAAATAAAAAAATCGGCGACTTTCTGCCTGTCCAAGCGGGAAGAGGGTGTCCGAATGTATGCAGCTTTTGTTCAGTATACTGCTTATATAAAACGAAATATTACAGAAGAGATATAGAGGATGTGATCCGGGATATCAAACACATCAAATCATTGGGATTTAAAAAGTTCTTGCTTTTAGATGATAATATACTTTCAGACAGAGCATACACCATGAAGCTCTGCAAGGAGATTGAAAAGCTTAATATGAAGTGGCTTTCTCAGTGTTCAGTAAAAATAGGGGAGGATGATGAACTGCTTAAAATAGCAGCTAAGAGCGGCTGCGTAGCCCTAAGCTTTGGACTTGAAAGTATATCACAAGAAAGCCTAAACAGTATGCAGAAAGCTTGGGCGGATCCATCAACATACAGCAGACTGCTTAAAAACATAAGAAAACAGGGTATTGATCTTTCAACAGAGATGGTGGTAGGGGCTGAGGGCGATACTTTGGAGTCTATAAGGGCTACTGCGAAATTTATAGAAGATAATAAGGTGGTCGTACCTAGGTTTTACATACTTACGCCCATACCAGGCACCGCATTTTTTAAGGAAATGGAGGAGCAAAACAGAATATGTAACCAAGATATCTATTCCTATAATGGAACAGAAGCTGTTCACAAACCCAAAAACATGACACCCCAACAGCTTACTCGGGCGTACTGGGAGCTCTATAATGAAGTATTTACGATTAAAAGCATCGTTAAGCGTACGCTATTTCATAATGACTTTTACAAAAGGCCCGTTATGTATTTGTTTTACTTTGGGATCAACTTATTTTACCGCTATCAGATTAAGCATCAAATCACACCTAATATTATATAAAAAGGGGAGCGTTTCATGGGGAATAATAAATTAAAGGTGCTGCTGGTCAGACCTCCAAGAATCAAGCAGGCTGTTACTTTAGGAGAATTTATGTATGCTGAGCCTATTGGACTTGAGTGTATCTATGCCGTACTCAAGGAGAGTTATGAGGTTCAAATTTTAGATTTAATGATTCAGGGTGAGGATTTTGAAAAAACATGTGAAGCATTTAAGCCGGATGTGGTAGGCATAACCTCTCTTTGCATCGATGTAAAAATGGTTAAGGAAATCGCGAGAAGAGCTAAGCAGTTTAACAAAGATGTTATTACAATAGTGGGGGGGACTCAAGCTTATCTAAGGCCGGGATCTTTTTTTGATGAGAGTATAGATCATGTGTTTTGTTACACAACTACAGAGAACTTAAAAGCATTGTTTCAGTGTATCGCCTATGGGCAGATACCACCCTTAATGGACGGTATATTAAGTAAAGCTCACGCTTATCAATCAACATGGGTATTTGGAAGAAATGAATATATTGTACCCGATCGGACATCTACAGAAAAATATAGGAAACACTATAGTTATTTAGGCTTTAAGCCCTGTGCGATCATGCAGACGTCCCTAGGCTGCAGTAAAAATTGTGATTTTTGTTTAAGATGGAGAATTGAAGGGGCAAAAGAAAAAGATATTGAGCTTGAGTGTATTATGAGTCAGATTCAAGATATTACTGAAGCTAGTATCATGATTTTTGACAATGACTTTTTAAATAATAAAGACAGACTGGAAAAGTTTTGTGACTTACTGGAGTCCTTAAAAATCACCAAAAACTTTATTTGTTATGCCAGCGTAAAAAGCATACGCTCCCATCCGGATACCATAAGAAGAATGGCCAAAAATGGACTAAAGGCAGTACTGGTTGGCTATGAGACCTTTAACCAAGAAGAAATGATCAACTATAAGAAAAAGTCTACAGTAGCAGATAGTTTTGAGGCAGCCAAAATACTTAAAGACATAGGTATTGATTGCTGGGCTTCTTTTATGCTGCACCCCGACTGGGATGGGCATGACTTTAAGCGTTTTAGAAAAACTATAAAAGAATTAAAGCCAGAAATAGCTACCTTTAGTCCCCTGACACCTTTTCCAAATCTGCCTTTATATGAACGCTATAAAGACAGACTGCTATTTGATGAAACGGCGTACGAATCTTGGAGTTTTGGAAAAGTCACTATTAAACCTTCTAAAATGACATTGCGGCAATATTACGGAGAGGTCCTTAAAACTATTTTATTTATAAACTTAAGAATGAACAGTGTGCCTTATATGATTAAACGTTTTGGTTTTGCTACATTGTTTAGAATAGGGCTAGGTTCTATTAAAGTTCTGCCTACTTATATAAAATTGATGTTTGAAAGTTAGCAATAAGATTTATTGAAAATATCTAAACACAATTTGAATACGTGATAAGTTAAGTAGAAGCGGCACTCAAAAAAAAGCAGTCAGTGGTTTAGGTAAAACCGCTGACTGCTTTTCTAAGGGGAGGGGCAGAATGTCCGAAAACTATTAGTACTTTACTTTTTAGAGGATTAGCAAGGGGGTGTTATTAATTACGGATTAAGTAATCAAAGGCACCTAAGGCTGCAGTAGCGCCTGATCCCATAGCAATAACGATCTGCTTATAAGGGCTGGTTGTACAGTCACCAGCGGCGAATACCCCTGGGATATTTGTAGCTCCATGGCTATCAACGATAATTTCGCCGAAAGCATTGCGATTAACCATACCCTCTAACCAGTCGGTATTGGGGATAAGGCCAATTTGGATAAATACACCCTGAAGTTTGATATGCTGAGTCTCTCCAGAGTCACGTTCAATATAGGTAATACCGTCTACCTTATCAGTTCCTGTAATCGCCTGAGTTTGGACGTTCTTTAGGACAGTTACATTAGGCAGACTGTAAAGGCGGTCTTGGAGTATGGCATCTGCTTTAAGTTCAGGGAGAAATTCAAGAACAGTGACGTGTTTAACAATACCTGCCAGATCAATAGCCGCTTCAATCCCAGAATTGCCACCGCCAATGACAGCGACATGTTTGCCTTTAAATAAGGGACCATCACAATGGGGGCAGTATGCAATCCCTTTGTTTTTAAATTCTTTTTCTCCTGGTACGCCCACATTACGCCAGCGGGCACCTGTTGAGAGGATAACGGTTTTACTTTTTAAGAGGGCACCGTTTTCTAGTTCAACTTCAACAAACTCTTTTTTTACGAGATTTTTGACACGCTGCAGGTTCATCAAATCAATGGGGTAAGACCTAATGTGATTTTCGAGACTTGCCGCAAGTTTTGGACCCTCCGTATAGTTCATACTGATAAAATTTTCGATACCCAAGGTATCTATCACCTGACCACCAAAGCGTTCAGCCACAATGCCTGTACGGATACCTTTGCGTGCAGCATAGATTGCTGCACTGGCACCAGCAGGTCCGCCGCCTACAACAAGTACATCATAGGGATCTTTATCAGCAAAGTCTGAAGCATTCGGTCCATTTCCTAGTTTAGTGAGGATTTCTTGAAGGGTTGTACGGCCGCTTATCAAAAATTCTCCGTTTAAGTACACCGCGGGTACTGCCATAATATTTTTTTGTTCAACCTCTTCTTTAAAAGCACCGCCATCAATCATCGTATGGGTAATGTTAGGGTTAAGAATACTCATTAAGTTCAGAGCCTGCACAACATCGGGACAATTGTGGCAGCTTAAGCTGATATAGGATTCAAAATGGTAGGTACCCTTAATACTTTTAATTTGTTCAATAAGCTGCGCTTCAACTTTGGGAGCTCTTCCGCTGACCTGCAAAAGAGCGAGTACCAATGAAGTAAACTCATGACCTAGAGGTATGCCGGCAAAAGTGACACCCATATCTTCAGCTGGACGATTGACACTAAAGCTTGGGGTTCTGGGGAGCTTAGTTTCTTCAAAGGTGATTTTAGAGGACATGGAAGCCAGCTCAGATGCCAGTGCCATCATCTCTTGAGAGACACTGTCTGAGCCTGTACTTACCTTAAGCCGCACATCACCTTCAAGGAGCTCCAGGTATTGATTTAATTGGGCTTTTATATCTGCGTCTAGGATCATAGATCACACTCCTTAAATCTTGCCTACAAGATCAAGGTGTGGTTTAAGTGTTGCAGCGCCTTCCTGCCATTTAGCAGGGCAAACTTCACCTGGATGGCTGCGTACATATTGTGCGGCCTTAATTTTATTAACTAGTGTGCTTGCATCACGCCCAATACCTCCGGCATTGACTTCAACGGCCTGAATAATACCATCTGGGTCAATAATAAAAGTACCACGGTCAGCAAGACCTGCTGACTCAATTAATACATCAAAGTTTCTTGAGAGCGTTTGGGAAGGGTCCCCAATCATAATATATGTGATCTTGCCGATTGTTTCTGAACTGTCATGCCATGCCTTGTGGGTAAAGTGTGTATCTGTTGAAACGGAGTATACTTCCACGCCAAGTGCTTTAAGAGCTTCGTAATGATTTTGTAAATCCTCAAGCTCAGTTGGGCACACAAAGGTAAAGTCCGCTGGGTAAAAGCAAACAACACTCCATTGTCCTTTGAGATTTTCTTCTGTGATCTCGATAAACTTACCACTTTGGTAAGCTGATGCTTTGAATGGTTTTACTTCTGTTCCGATTAATGACATAATTGACTAACCTCCTAAGTTTAATTTTATAATTTTACCGCCAGTGATAGTTAATAGAATAAAAAATTTTTATATCTAATAATTAAAATGGCTTTTGATAATAATTATTATTACATAGTAATTATTATTTGTAAAGAAGATTTTTTGAAATTTATAATTTATTTGATTTGTGTAACAATATAGATCAATGTAATGAGGCGCTTTGTAAGTTGTTTGATGCTGTAAAGGCTACATCTATATAAAAAACACACCTCTTACAAGCAATAACTAACCACTTACTTCCTATATATTTACAAGGGAAAAAGGAGTTCATATAATAAAAGTGTGAAGAGTGAAAGGTTGAAAGAAAAACAATTTCAACTTTTGATTTGTGACCGTATCACAAACAAAACTTGTGATAGGTGATGGGGGTAAATATGAAAATACGTATTGAAGTCGATAAAAGTGTTAAAGAAAATGAAGTGATTATCAGGTGCAGCGAAATTGGGGAAGAGGTTAGAAATCTTCAAATACTGCTTAATGATTTATTATCCCATAAGAAGCATATTACTTTTTACAAAGGGGATACGGAGTATTATCTTTCGCTGGAAGAAGTTTTGTTTTTTGATACGGAGGAAAGTGGTATTTGTGCACATACTGCTGATAATATTTATCAAGTAAAATATAAACTGTATGAGCTGGAAGAACTGCTGCCGGGGTACTTTATGCGGGTTTCAAAATCAACAATTCTCAACATCAATCACATTTACGTCATAACACGCAGTCTGTCATCATCAAGTAAGGTTGAATTTCAAAATACACACAAGCAAGTATATGTTTCAAGATATTATTATAAACCTTTAAAAATCAAACTATTAGAAAAGAGGAAATGAGATGAAAAAAGAAAGATATTTTTGGGGCGCTTTATTTATATTGGCAGGTATTTTTCTAGTTGTAAGTAAGCTTGGGTATTTGCCGGATATCAATGTATTTAGTTTGTTGTTAACAGCATTTTTAGGAGCAGTGATAGTTAAAAGTATACCGCGGCTTAATTATGCAGGCATTTTATTTCCGCTAGCATTTATTGCTATCATATATGATAAAGAGTTAGGGATTACAGCAATCACTCCTTGGACGGTACTCCTGGCAGCACTTTTAGGCAGTATTGGTCTTTCTATCATTTTTCACAGACAGGTGAAGTGGGCCCATCACCATCACCATGATTATAGCTTTGAAAAAATTGATATAGAAGATGAAGGGCATGTTGTATATAAAAGTGCATTTGGGGAGAGCGTGAAATATATTAATACGGACAAATTTGAGCAAGGGGATTTTGAGTGTTCTTTTGGCGCTATGAAAATTTATTTTGATCATGCTGTTATGAAAAATGAAAGTGCTATAGTTAAACTAGAGGTTGCATTTGCAGGCGTAGAGTTATTTGTACCAAAAAATTGGAAAGTCGAAAATCGAACCAGTGTGTTTTTGGGTGGCGTGAGCGAAAAAAACAGAGCTTATGAAAGCGTAACAAATACTTTAACATTAGTTGGAGATGTTAGTTTCGGAGGAGTAGAAATTATTTATATTTAGAGGAGAATAAAGTTAGTTTCTATACGTTGCCAGGTGAAGCGCATTTTGAAGAGGGTAGAAGCTGCTTTATCCCAGTCTTTAAACAAATTTAGTCAAAAGCAATTTGATCTGATTATATCATACGCAAAGGTCCTTGATGTATTTAGGAGATCTGCTCTAGGAGCAGATGGGTTCCTCCCACCAGCCAAAAGCCACTCTGCCAGCAGCATTTACTGAGGGGGTTTCTGGATTAGATAGGAAAATAAGAAAAGACCCTCCAGGGGGGAAGATAAATTTTCCTTGCTCATCATCTACCAATGTTGTTTCGGGCTGACCACGTCGGACAAAAGCCTTAATGCCTCCTTTAGGATCTCCAGTCACATTAACTGCATACTGAAGCTTTACGCTAGGCCGCGGCAGGGGACAGAGGGCTAAGTTGGCCGGCGTTACCAAAGTAGAATTCTGAGGTGTTCCAGGGGGAATAGTATTAAACCAGATTTGAGCCCTAAAAGGAGAAGTGGATACATCACTTACTGTCCATACAGCAACATGTAAATTTACTCTGGAGTTTGAGGGATTATATAGTCTAGCCCAAGCACTTGTACCCTCTCCAAAGGTAAGATTATCAGCATAGCCTACGAAATACTTACCTTCTAAAGACTTAGCTAAATTAATGGGGACTGAAACAGTATAATCCAGCGTCGGTTTATTGATGGATGGAGGCGGACAGGGACAAGAAGCAGAAGGATTAAAATATGAGTTTTTTTGATCAGATGTAATAAAGCAGGTACGGTTAGAAGCATGTGACATAAATGATAACTCCTTTGCAATAGGATTTTTGTATATTTTATGCATAGAAGACGCATGATGTGATTCAAGAGGAGCTCAGTAAGCTAAGGTTTTAGTCTCAGAAAACTGATGGAGTCTCTGCAAAAAAACAACAAGCAGATTTAGGCAGCTTAGTAAAAGTGGCTAAAAAAGAAAGCATGACAGTCCAAAAAAGTAAAAAGTGAAAAGCCATGCATAGAAGAGGGACGCATTTCCCAACTTATGCATGGCTTTAAATTTTAAATAGGCTAAACCCTTAGATAGTCTGTATAAACAGGCTGTAGACCTTGGGAGAGGATTATTTGGTGGATCTCACTCACACTCCGTGCATCGGAGATCTCAAACTGTTCATCGCCTTTTTCTTTGGTTTGATGGCCGCCGACACCCACCTTAACGCCTGCTGATATTTTGGTGGCGCAAAGACCGATGACATGATCACGAAAACCTGCACGCTCCCTAGTCGATATGGTAATACCAGCAAAAGGCATAAATAAACGGTAGGCAAGCATCACCTGAAAGAGCTCTTTTTCACGTACAGCCAAGGGACTGTTATCTTCATGATTAATATATGGTCTTAACCTTGGAGTAGAGAAGGATATCTCGGCATGGGGGTATTTTTGCTGGATCAAATAGGCATGAACGCCTGCAGCGAATGCATCCTTTCTAAAATCGTCCAGTCCAAGGAGCGCTCCAAAGGCAACACCACGCATACCGCCAATGAGTGCCCGCTCCTGAGCATAAAAGCGGTAGGGAAAGCTGCGTTTGGGTCCTTTTAAATGCACCTTTTCATAGCGCTCTATAGTGTAAGTCTCCTGGTAAATTGAAACAAAGTCAGCGCCGCATGCCTGTAAGTAAGCGTATTCAGTAGTATTAAGAGGATATATTTCGATGCCGACTGCAGAAAAGTATTTGTGAGAGAGCTTAACGGCCTCGCCAATATAATCTACACCGGATTTATGACGGGCTTCACCAGTTAAAAGTAATATTTCTTTGAGACCAGTGGCAGCGATGGCCTTAAGTTCTTCTTCGATTTCATCTAATGATAATATGCCGCGCTGAATTTTGTTATAGCGATGAAAACCACAGTAGGTGCAATGATTTTCACAGTAGTTAGCAATATAAAGCGGCGTAAAAAGACTCACAGAATTACCAAAATATCTTCTGGTTTCTGCCTGAGCTTTTTTTGCTAGCTCTTCTAGATAAGGCATGGCAGCAGGAGAGAGTATGGCTGCATAATCATCAAATGAAAGCCGGTCTTTTTGAAGAATGCGTCTGATGTCACTTGCGGTGAAGCGTTCAAAGTCACAGGCATTAACCCGTTCTAAGACTTGCTCCATCATATCAGAGTCAATCTCTTCCATATCCCGGAAGTAGGTCATAGGATTTTCTTGAGTACCCTTCATAGTTAGGCCTCCAAAAAGCCCGTTAAAGGACTGGATGCCTCAGCTCTAAATTCAAGCACACGGCCAAGTCCGGATAAGTAAGCTGAACGGCCTGCCTCAATGGCCTGTTTAAAAGCTTTTGCCATAAGTACAATATCCCCCGCTGTTGCAATGGCAGTATTACACATTACTGCTGAGACCCCCATTTCCATAGCCTCACAGGCCTCCGAAGGCCGCCCAATACCTGCATCCACAATGATTGGGAGGTTGATTTCATCTATTAGAATTTTGATGAAATCTTTGGTACACAATCCTTTGTTGCTACCAATCGGCGCCCCTAGGGGCATCACAGCTGCAGCCCCTGCATTTACTAGTGCTCTTGCTGCATTTAAATCCGGATACATGTAGGGCATCACAACGAAGCCTTCCTGAGCTAAGATCTCCGTTGCTTTAATCGTTTCATAATTATCCGGCATCAAGTATTTAGAATCATGGATCACTTCTATTTTTACAAAATCACTGCCGCTGATCTCTCTTGCAAGCCGGGCAATTTTTACAGCTTCTTCGGCAGTTCTTGCACCAGAGGTGTTGGGCAGCAGTTTGATGCCTCCTGGAATATAATCCAGTATGTTTGCTTCGCCGCCTAAATTGGCACGACGAAGCGCCAGGGTGATCATTTCTGCGCCGCCGTTTTCGATAGCTGCTTTAATTAATTCTAATGAAAATTTGCCTGAGCCTAATATAAATCTTGATTGAAAGGCGTGTCCGCCAATAACTAATTTATCACTCATTTTATGTATCCTCTCATTTGATAGATTTTTTGTTTGATAGCTTCTTGATTTTAAACATCTTCTATGCCAAGTAATAATCTAAGGACCATATTTGCCTGGTGGCCGGCGCAAATCTGCACCCTTGGTGCCATCAGACCACGGCCGATTTCGGCTTCGCTTTCTAAGTCACCGCATACATATAAACGTCTCATAGGCCTTGTTGTTTGAACACTGTTCGAACTTGCATACCCGGCCATCCCAGAGGCAGAGATGATCTTTGCCTCTGGCAGAGTGCTAAGTACTGTATTTATAAGCATGGCTTTGGTTTCTGGTTTATCAAAGGCCTCACAGATAATGTCATAGCCATGAAAAAGTGCCTCAGCATTTTCTTCAGTCACCCTGATCGTCTCAGTTTTTACACTGATAAAAGGATTAATATCCTCAATTTGTTTCTTTAAGGCTATGGTCTTAGGCAGTCCCAAGTGGCTGATCGTATAGCTCTGCCGGTTGAGATTGCTGGGTTCTACCGTATCAAAGTCCACCAAAAGCAGCTGTCCTACACCTATTCGGGCAAGCATTACGGCAATATTTGAACCAAGGCCGCCAAGGCCTGCTATGGCGACCTTTCCCTTTTTGAGCTGATTGTGTACGTTGGGGGTATGCCTTGCCATCATCATGCTTTCCAGTTCTTCTTCTTTGGGCATAGTACCTTTTGGTATCAGTGTCAGAACATCGCCTTCTGATAGGTGAGTATCAGTTCCAATTTGAAAGCCATTTAAGATGATGATGTCTGTCTCGCTTCCAAGTTTTGCCCTTGCTTCGAACGCTGTCAAAGCTGGGAGTTTAGTTGATTTGCCATTTAATAGGATTTCCACAGATCAGCCGCCTCCTACAAATCTAACAATTTCTAATGTATCTTCATCATCTAACGTAATATCCTTATAGGTTGCCTTGGGTACAATGTTATCATTGTGGATCACTGCGATTTTCGTTATATCGTAGTTGTGGGCATTTAGGAAATCAAGTAAAGTTTGATTTTTTTCTAGGGTTATTAAAGTGCCATTTACTTTCATTTTCTCGTATCCTTTCTAAAATTTTGCAAAAAAAGGCGCACAAAATGAGCATTACACCCTTTCGGTGGTGTACCCCATTTTGTGCGCTTTTTAGTTACTGGTATTATATTATATTAAAGTAGTTTGGTCAAGATTTTTGCCTTTCGACTACGAAAACAAGGATTGCCTAAGGACAGGAGGAAGCAGAGTGGGGCAGGGGCAGTTGAAAAACTACAAAAGTTTGAAAAAAAAATTTGGAGGTAGTAATAATGTACTCCACTGCAAATAGGGGAGAGTTTGATTTAAGTAACAACAACTTGTTTTTTTAGAGCTCCCGAAATATACTATGGGTGATAGATTATATTAGGTGGTGTAACTTTGAAATATTTAGTGGTCAAGAAATTTGGAAAAAATGGGAGTGATAGATAGTGTTTGAACTAAGAATAGATAGCACACGGAATTATATTTACTGTGTTTTTCTGATGACAATGTTGCTTGCGGCAGCCTCAGCAATGGGATATGTTTTTCGCTTTATCGGTTTCCCAGAAACCAATATTGTCATAGTGTATCTCCTAGCTGTGCTTATGACTTCATGGCTGACACGTGGATTTATATTCGGTATCCTTGCGTCAGTAATCGCAACTTTTACGTTTAATTACTTTTTTACAGAGCCGTATTTTACATTTACTGTTAACGATCCGAGTTATATCATTACATTTGTTATTATGACTATTACTGCAATTATTACAAGTACGCTTACTTCTCATGTCAAGCAGAGTGCATTTCTAGCGAGAGAAAAAGAGGCAGAAACAAAGGCTGTCTATAACCTTACCAATCATCTCACTGATGCTAAAGACATATACGATATTGCTGGTATTGCAATAGGGACAATAAGCGATTGTTTTTTCTGCAAAGCCGCTATACTTTGTTTTGATGAGAATGGCCTGCCAGAGTTGACATTTATCCAGCAGGTTTCAGTTGAAAAACAAGTCCGCAGAAAAGTTGAGGATTCGGAAGAGATTAAGCATCATATTGAAGGATTACGTACAGGTCATGATATTGGATCAGAATTTTATGATTGGCCCATCTATGGCAGGGAATGCATTCTTGGCATTATTCGTATACCAAAAGAAAGGGCCCAGATAATGAACGAAGCACAGATACGTCTTTTGCACTCGATGATTGAAAGCATAGCTTTGGCTATGGATAGATTTAGAGCTTCTGAGCAGCGTATTAAAGCCCGTGAGGAAACTATACAGGAACGTTATCGAGCAACCTTGCTAAGAGCAATCTCCCATGATTTACGCACGCCGCTTTCGGGGATCATGGGCACATCAGAAATGCTTATGGATATGACAAAGGAAGATGATCCACGTTATTCTTTAGCAAAGGGTATTCATGAAGATGCGGATTGGCTACACTCACTGGTAGAGAATATTTTGAATCTTACTCGGCTGCAGGAGGGCAGATTAGTCTTGGACAAACAGATGGAAGCTGTTGAAGAAGTAATAGGCAGTGCTGTTGAACGTATTATGCAGAGATCACCAGAACATGAATTCACTGTCAAAGCACCGGATGAGCTGCTGCTTGTTCCAATGGATGCCAAGTTGATAGAACAAGTCTTAGTTAACATTTTAGATAATGCTGTTAAACATACATCGCCAAAGACAGAAATAAGTGTTTCGGTAACAAAGGATGAAACGATACCTTGGGCTGTATTTACTATCAGGGATAAAGGGAGTGGCGTTGCTGCAAAAGATTTACCCCATATCTTCGAGATGTTTTATACCTCAGATGGCAAACGAGCTGATGCAAAACATGGCATTGGACTTGGTCTTGCAATCTGTGATGCTATTATAAAAGCGCATGGAGGATCTATAGAAGCGCGAAATTGTACAAATGGTCAGGGAGCGGAATTTATATTTACGCTTCCGGTGGAGGTGGAAAATAATGAATAGTTTTAAAGAATGTATTCTTGTGGTAGAAGACGATACACAAATCAGAAACTTTATCTGCTATGCTCTTAAGCAGGAAGGATTCAATTATATTACGGCTAGCACTGCACAAGGGGCACTTGGCACGCTTGTTTCTGAACAAATTGACCTTATGCTGCTCGATCTTGGATTACCTGATTTTGACGGTATGGATGTTATTAAAAAAGTACGTGAATGGTCGGAAATACCAATCATCGTTATCTCCGCACGTGATCAAGATAAGGAGAAGGCTGCTATACTCGACATAGGTGCTGACGATTATCTGACAAAGCCGTTTTCCACAACCGAACTTATGGCGCGTATTCGTGTAGCCATCCGCCATTTATATAAGAAGAGCGGGGATAAGGTACAGGCTGTTCTCTCAGTTGGCGGTCTGCAGATAGACTTAAATAAACATTTGGTTTATCTTGATGAAATAGAGCTGCATATGACACCGATGGAGTATAACCTGCTGGCTCTATTTTTTAAGAACATTGGCAAGGTGTTAACGACTAGCTATATTATAAAAGAGATATGGGGAGTGGGTTATGGCACAGATACACAGGCGCTTAGGACATTGATGGCAGGATTGCGCCGCAAAATTGAGAGAAACCCTGCAAAACCCCGCTATATAATAACTGAAATAGGTGTTGGGTACAGGCTAAAAGATGAATAAAAGATAAAATCAAGGTCGCTATGGTAATTTACCGCAGCGGCTTTTTTTTGCGTTCTCACAGAATTCTAACGGGGTAGGCCTACTTCTCACACCATTCTCACAGCAATTTTGTTAGTATGAAGATGCAAACAATCTAAACTCATTTATGTATTAGGGGGTAGAAGCTATGAAACAAATAAATATGCCAGAAAGCCAACAAGAATTGACTGCCTTATGTGGCACGGTCAGAAAACTTGTAGAACAAAATAAATATCAAGTGTGTAGAGAGCTTATTCAAAATGCTATGGGCAGATATCCGCACGCACCTGAGCCGCATAATTTAATGGGTATTCTGCTTGAAATGGAGGGTGATCACTTGTATGCTATGAAGCACTTTCGTGCGGCGTGGGCACTTGATCCCACTTATATTGCAGCTCGATACAATTTGAACCGCTTCGCCACTTTTTTTCCAAAAGGAAAATGTGCCTTTGATGAAACTGATTGTTCAAAAGAAAAACAAGACAACTTATATAAAGTAGAATATGATGCCAAAGGAATTGGGCATGTCATTAGGAGGGATTAATTGATGAAGTTATTTACACAAAAAAAAACAAGTGATTATACGATAATTATAGGTTGTGGACGATTGGGCGCCAGCCTTGCCAATGATTTATCAGATCGAGGCGGAGATGTCTTAATCATAGACCGTAATAAGGATTCTTTTCGCAAGCTCTCACCTTCATTTGGTGGGCTTACACTTACGGGGGATGCCGCGGATATTGATATACTCCATGAAGCGCAAGTCGAAAAGGCAACCGTAGTTATTTTGGTCACAGATAACGATAATACAAATATCATGATCGCACAGATGGCTAAGAAAATTTTCAAAAAGGAACGTGTTATAGCTAGACTTTATGACCCAGAACTTAAATGTGTTTACTATGAATTCGGTATTGATACGATATCGCCTGCTGTTTTGTCTATCAAAGAGATCAACAGGCTGCTTAACAATACTGAAAAGGAGGAGCATATATGAAAAAGCACGTGTTACTAATTGGCGGTTTTAATAAGACGCTTTCGCTTGCCGATTCGCTTATAAAAAAGGGGTATCGCGTGACGGCGATTAATAGTGATTCTCAAAAGTGTCATATATTAGCAGGGATACAATCTCTTGTCGTTATCCATGGTGATGGAACCAAACCATTTGTTTTGGAAGATGCCAATGTGCAGGATGCGGATATTGCTATCGCTCTTACTCAATATGACGAGGACAATTTAGTAATCTGTGAACTTTGTAAGAAGAAATTT
This sequence comes from Cellulosilyticum sp. I15G10I2, assembly GCF_900095725.1. Lineage (NCBI taxonomy): Bacteria > Bacillati > Bacillota > Clostridia > Lachnospirales > Cellulosilyticaceae > Cellulosilyticum > Cellulosilyticum sp. I15G10I2. The sequence continues at coordinate 296,117 of NZ_FMMP01000009.1, read as the reverse complement.
AATGTTAAAAAAACTGTAGCCTTGATCAATGATCCAAAGAAAACCGAGTTTTTCTACAAGATGGGGATTGATTCCGTTGTTTGTGCGGTAAATGCAATTACAAATATCATAGAGCAACAAGCATTTCTAGAAGGGATCGCAACCTTGCTGCCGATCGGAGAGGCACGTATCAGTATTGCAGAGGTGCCGATATCAGAGGTAGCGCCAGTTGTGGGTAAAAAGCTTTGGGAAATTAACTTACCCAAAGAAGTTATTATAGGTTGCATCCTTAGGGGTGAGAAGAGCATGATCCCACGAGGAGATACACGAATACTTGCTGGAGATATGCTAATTTTAATCTCATCGGATAAAAAGGAGATAGCAGCTATTAAGGAGTTGACTGGACAGATATGACTATAAAACAATATTTTTCTAATTGTAATAATATCGGCAAGTTAGTGCTGATGATAGGGGTACTGATTGCCGCTCCGCTTGCGGTATTGCCATTTTATCCTAATGAAGCACATTACGCACCGGCGTTTCTCATACCATCGCTTGCATCCATCATTCTGGGATTAGTCCTAGGTTTGATGTTAAAGCATGATGAAAGCAGCCTCCAATGGCGGCGTACGATGCAATACAGCAGTTTGACAGTGTTATTTGCTTGGTGTTATGGCTTTTTTGCCGGTTCACTTCCATTTGTTATCTCTGGTCAATTAACCTTTATACAGGCCTTGTTTGAGGCGGTAAGCGGATGGACAACTACGGGCCTATCGGTAATGGATGTGACCGTTACACCCAATATATTTTTATTTCACCGCAGTTTTATGCAGTTTTGCGGAGGACTAGGCTTTGTTATGGTGATGGTGATGTTTATTCAAGGCAAGCAATCTATGAATCTGTATAATGCTGAGGGACATCCCGATAAGCTTATGCCAAACCTTAAAAGAACAGCGCAGATTATTTTAGTGATGTACCTATCTTATCTCTTTGGAGGGACACTGCTCTATATTCTTATGGGGATGAATCCCTTTGAAAGCTTACTGCATACAATGTCTGCACTATCTACCGGTGGCTTTTCTACTAGGACGGATAGTATTGGGGCATACGGTAGTCTAGGGGTAGAGATAGTCACCATTGTACTGATGCTCATAGGTACCACTAATTTTGCAGTGCTGATGCTTATAACAAGAATGAAGTTTAGTCAGGTACAACGTGTAAGTGAGATTCGTTTTATGTTTGTGCTTCTCGCATTATTGATACCGACTACAGCTTTTGCATTGTTTTCGAGGCTATACATGAGTGCTTCAGAAAGCATACGGATAGCGATATTTAATGTAGTATCTGCACTATCAACTACCGGCTATTCTAATGTATCCTATAGTGACTGGCCGCCATTTAGTATTGGTATTTTTATTTTAATCATGTTAATTGGTGGGGGCCTCGGCTCCACGGCTGGCGGTATTAAGCTTAACCGCATATACTTGCTGCTTCGTGTGACTGGGGAGAATATACGCAAACGACTAAACCCAGCGCGTAACGTGACAGTGCACAGTTATTACAAGGCTCAAGGTAAGGCGCTTATTGACAGTGATACCGTAGCAGATACCATGGGTTTTATCTCATGTTACCTTGTTATTTATATCGTTGGTACACTGCTTATGACCTTAACAGCTAATGTTACGCTTACTGAAGCAATGTTTGAATTTGCATCCACTCTGGGAACGGTGGGATTATCAATAGGATTAACCGGCCCAGAAACTGGAGCAGCAACGTTGATTGTTCAAATGGTTGGTATGGTACTTGGCAGACTGGAGATCTTTATTGTTCTAATCGGTATTCATTCGGGGATATCAGTGCTAAAGCAACGATTACAAAGTAATATAAAGTAAATAGAAAATGTTTCTCGAATTTAAAACGTGTTGAACAAATCCCCACAAGGTAGTCTTTTCAATGGATTCGATTTGAACTTACATTGATTGATTATATTCATTTTCCAAGTTATACTTATAAAAAATGAACGTGTTCAAGAAAGGAAAGTGAAGATGAGTACACTAAATAGGAGTGTTATAAAAAAAATAGCAGTGATTATCATCTTTGTATTAATAAGTACCGCTGTTATTTTTCTGGGCATTCAGTATAAGCGGTTTTTAAAAGTTAAATCGAGCCAGATTGATAGAGCTAATGCCAAAAGTGTCGTAGTTGAAACGGATCAGGGTACTATTGAATATGCAGTCTCTGGTAAAGGAGATCCTGTTCTTATGATTCATGGTGCTGGAGGCGGATATGACCAAGGATTGCTGCTTGCTGAGAGATTCCTGCCAAAAGATTGCATGGTGATTGCAGTGTCCAGATTCGGATATCTAAATACTCCATTGCCAGAAGAGCCTACTCCGGATCATCAGGCGACGCTGTACAGGGGATTACTCGATAAATTAGGAATAAATGAAATTCATGTGGTAGCTGTCTCTGATGGAGGGCCATCTGCCTTAAAATTCAGCATAAAGTACCCTGAACGAGTGAAATCACTTACAATGATATGTGCAAAAAGTAAAACACCGCCAAAGTTGACAACTATTCAGTCAATCGTTTTTGGAACGATATTTAATAATGATTTTCTATTCTGGATGGTTACAGAGTATATCCAGTCAGATTTACTGAATGTATTGGGGGTATCTAAAGAAGTTCAGGAAAAAATGACAGCCGATGAAATGGAGATGGCTAGAGAGTTTTTTGAAATTATGAATCCTATTTCGTTGAGAAAAAAGGGGATTTTCAATGCAAATATTCAATTTAAAGAATTATCACCTGAAGATTATCCAATTTGGGAGATAAAAGCTCCAACATTGGTAATTCATGCTGAAGATGATACTTTGCAGCCATTTTATTATGCTGAATACACCCATGAAAAAATTCCACATTCTATTTTGCTCTCTTTTAAGGAAGGTGGACATATGTTTTTCAGTCATCATGAGAAAATTTCCGAAGCTATAAATCACTTTTTCAGCAATACGTTTTAAGGAGGCTATATGTCAGAAATAAAAGAACGACTGATTAAAGCAGTCATTGACCTGCTTGAGGATGAGTTTGATGTTGAAGCGTTAACTATAAGACAAATCGCATATGAAGCACATATATCTACTGGACTGATTAATTATCATTTTGGGAGTAAGTGGAACTTAATTGTGGCAGCCATTTCTTCCATAATCGATGATGCTGCTATTGAAGCCTTTCAGACACTGTCAAATCTTAACGACTCTCCAAAGCAGCAACTGAGGACATTTTTAATAGCTATGGCTATGGTGGTATGTAAGTATCAAAAGTATACAAGTGTACTTATTAGAGATGAGATAATCAGTGATCGTTTCAGTACACCAGAAACAATTGTAGGGTTGTTAAAAGAAATAAAGCCTGATTTATCGGAAAAAGAGATCAAATATCTTGCTATTCAAGTTGTTGCACCAATTCAATATGTTTTTTTGAAAGAACACGGATTAAGAAACTACTTGGGCGAAGAACAAGATATTCCCCATACTACTAAGTTAGATGATTACGAGGAAATAATAGAAGTTTTTCTAAAGGCATTAGACATCTAGCAAGCAGCCTAAACCATTAAGAAAATAGATGAATTATTTTTATATACTTGTAAAACGATTGTAGGTAGTCATAGAAGGATAGCCAGAAAAATAGCAATACGTATTGAGTGTTAATGAAAAAGAGGGGGAAGGGCGATGCATATACTTGTAGTTAATGGAAGTCCTAAAGGGAAAGGGAACACTTATAAGGTCGCAAAGATGCTTGAGGAAGCTATGAAAAAACGGGAGTGTGGCATTGAGTTTGAGTATCTGCATCTTAGAGAGAGTGATCTTAAGGGATGTCTTGGATGCTACCGCTGCCTTGCTGATGGCGAAGCATACTGTCCGCTCCAGGATAACCAAATGAAGATTGAAGCAGCTATGCAGCAAGCAGACGCTGTTATCTTTGCGACACCTGTATACGTGATGAATGTGTCTTGGCTGTTTAAGAATTTTTTAGACAGGTTTGCTTATATTTGTCATCGGCCAAGATTTCATGGTAAAAAGGCCCTCGTTTTATCGACTACAGGAGCTCTAGGAACGGGTATTGTAAACACCATCTGTAAATATAGTGTAGGAAGCTGGGGGTTTGAAACAGCAGTAACGCTAGGCGCCGCTATATCACCTGGGATATCACAAGAAGATACAGCAAAACAGTGGATAAAAATCCAGAAGGCTGCAGACCAAGCAGCAGAAAAGTTTGTAATGGCCTTAAAGTGCAAAAAGGTACCCAAGGCAGGTTTTTTTAAGCTCTATGCCTTTCGGCTGCAAAAGGCGGCCTTTGGCAATGGAGATAGGCTAAAGGCAGATTATAATTATTGGAAAGAGAAGGGGTGGCTTGATCCAGGCTGCAATTTCTATATCCAAGTAAAGATTAATCTTATCACGCACACTTTAGCAAATGCTTTAGCGGATCTAAAGATCAAAAGTTACCCTAAGGGTGTGGGAGACAAGCACTAACGTCAATAGTTTGTCTAATAGGCACGAATATTTTAATGAAGCAAGCAGGCTCAATCTTTAATCAGATAGGGCCTTTTTTGTTGTCACAATATAAAAAACTATTGACACAAGTTAGGGGATCATATAATATAATAACAACAATACCTAGTATTCCTATATGTAATACAGGGATTATGCGGGATGACATTTAACTTGACTAAGGGGGACTTTTAATGAAGAACGAAATTGACTTAGCAGCAGCGCCTAAAGGGTGGACGAACACGAACAAACTAGCCGTTAACTTCTCATCATTATGGAAAAAAGAAGATTGGTGGACAGTTTGGTTAGGATTTATACTTATCATAGCTTCTATTGCAGGTGTCATAGCTTCACCGACACTGCCGCTAAGATGGGGACCTGGAAGAAAAGGCGCAGAGACCATTGCATCAGCTATCCCCCTTGAGAGTTTATCAGGCATTTTTATAACAGGGATCATCAGTTTAGCTTTATTTGGTTTGGCGATTTTATTTATCAAAAAAGATGATTTGAAAAAATTTATCATAGCATTTCCTTTTGTTTTTGCTTTAGCTATCTTAGCAGAACTCGGTGGAAATTATGACCCTTGGAGACATTATGGTTTTAATAGTGTAATCTGGGCACTAGGAATTGGTATCTTTATTAGTAATACGATTAAGGTACCTCATTTTATTAAAGCAGCTATTCGTACAGAATTGTACATAAAAACAGGATTGGTACTGCTTGGTGCTTCTATTTTATTTAATCGTGTGCTGGCACTAGGTTTTATGGGGCTTGGAGTTGCTTGGGTGGTAACACCTATTGTCCTTATAGCAATGTACTGGTTTTCACAAAAGGTTCTAAAGATGCAAGATAGTAAAGGTTTAGCAATAACGATAGCTTCGGCTACTTCAGTATGTGGTGTATCGGCAGCCATTGCTGCAGGGACAGCCTCTAAATCCAAAAAAGAAGAGATCAGTCTTGCTATTTCTATTACACTTATCTTTACAGTGATTATGATGATTGGCATGCCGGCTCTTGTTAATGCTCTAGGCATAGATCCGATTGTTGGCGGAGCTTGGCTGGGCGGCACAATCGATGCGACGGGAGCAGTTGTTGCAGCAGGGGCTATGCTCGGGGAAGATGCACTAGAAGTTGCGTCGGTTATTAAAATGGTACAAAATATCTTAATTGGTGTGGTTGCTTTTGCCATAGCTATTTTCTTTGCCACAGTCGTAGAGAAAAAATCAGCAAGTGAGGTTACGGTAGGACCTGCTGAAGTTTGGGTGAGAATGCCTAAGTTTATTTTTGGGTTTATCGGTGCTTCACTATTATTTTCATTCTTCCTTCCGCAAGATATAGTAGATGTCAGCTTGAAGACAACAAATGGATTCCGTGAGTTTTTCTTTACTTTAGCTTTTATTAGTATAGGGTTGGAATCCAACTTTAAAGAAATGGCTGGTATGGTAAAAGGCGGTAAGCCGCTTGCACTCTATCTAGTAGGGCAAGCCTTTAATCTTATCCTTACTTTAATTGCAGCAGAGATCTTTTTTAGCGGCAGATTTTTTACACTGCCTTTCTAATATCACCTTAAACTTAGGAAAGGAAGCTGGTTATGAAATATTTTAAATCACTGTTATTAGCTACCATTTTAGTGGCGGCAATGTATATTATTGTTACTGATGCAGGGGATTCCATGAGTCAAACCAGTGGAGCTGGTGATATTTGGTGGATGGATACTGTGGATGTAGATCGGGCTTATAGAAGTATTATTGAGAAACAGCAATAACATAGATGGGATTTTTTGTGCACGTTTAGTAGGTTGACTTGCCCTAAATTATCGCCTATAATACTAGTAATTTAATAGCTGCATAACGAAGATTTGTGGCATGCCGCATTTCGGAGTATAAGAAATAAAAGCTGTGATAAGAATGAGTAGCAATTAAGATGCCAGACAGAAAGTTACCGGGTGATGAGAGGTGCGTGGATAGGGATTGTGAATACATCTTTGAGCTGTGTACCGAACAGTTTAACTTAGTAGGCTACAACGGAAGTCGGCACCCGTTATCGTGCTAGAGTATCTCATCTTTTGATGACGTACTTGACAAGGTAAGTAATGTGAGTTACTTATGAACTTAGGGTGGTAACACGAGATGTCATCTCGTCCTTTTGAAAACAAGAGGGCGAGTTTTTTTATTGCCAGTTTTTTGTTCTTATAGACCTTGCAAATATTGAAAATAATATTTCAAGGAGATGTTAAATATGTTAAAACCAGAAGAACAAATACGAATTATTTTAAAAGGGGTGCACACCCTTGTAAGTGAGGATGAGTTGCTTTTAAAACTCAAAAAGTCCAGTGAAAGTAATAGACCCTTAACGATTAAACTCGGACTCGATCCTTCGGCACCAGATATTCATCTAGGACATGCGGTTGTGCTGCGTAAGATCAAGCAAATGCAGGATCTGGGGCATCGGGCAGTCATTATTATCGGTGACTTTACTGGAAAGATTGGCGATCCTACCGGAAAATCAAAAGGCCGGGTTGCACTTACTGATGAACAGGTACAGGAAAATGCACAGACTTACTGTGAGCAGATATTTAAAGTGCTGGATAAGGATAAGACAGAAGTGCGATTTAATAGTGAGTGGCTTTCTAAACTGACTTTTGAAGAGGTGGTTAAGCTTGCTGCAACGACTACTGTTGCCAGAATTCTTGAGCGGGATGATTTTCAAAGAAGATATGAAAACCAAATTCCTATAGGGGTCCATGAGTTTTTTTACCCGCTGATGCAAGCATATGATTCGATCGAACTAAAAGCAGATATTGAGCTGGGCGGCACTGATCAAACCTTTAATATCCTAATGGGCAGAACACTCCAAAAAACATTCAATGAGGAGCAGCAGATTGCTATATTTATGCCAATCCTTGAAGGCTTAGACGGTGTGGAAAAAATGAGTAAGAGCCTTGGTAATTACATTGGTGTAAGTGATTCTGCTGAGGTAATGTTTAAGAAGGTAATGGAAGTGCCGGACAATCTTATACTCAAATACTTTGAGCTTGCTACAGATGAGCATCCGGATGAAATAGAACAGATCAAAGCAGATCTTAGTGCAGGTAAAAACCCTAGAGATGTCAAATACCACTTAGCTCAAATCATAACTGCGCTCTACCATCCATCAGAAGAGGTGGAAAGAGCGATTGAATATTATGAGACTGCCTTTAGTAAGAAAGCTATTCCAGATGATATACCAGAACTTTTGCTTGAAGGGGATACAGTAACGATTACGGATATTATCCCACAGCTTATAAAGATGAACTGTATAAAGAGCAAAAATGAATTTGTCCGCTTAATAAGTCAAGGAGGCGTGCAGCTTAATGGGGTCAAGTTAGTATCAGCTGATATCAATAGAGTTATTATAGCTAATGATGTGATGAAACTTGGTAAAAAGCGTTTTATAAAATTAATAAAATAATATGAGGATGCTGTATGCATTTCATTAAGGAAAGTAGGGGGGTGACCCCCTACTTTTATGCCTCAATTTTTCGCCTTTTATTAAAAGTATGTTAATAAAGCTTATGGAACAAGTTGCATTTGACAAGGTCGATAAATGGCTATATAATCAAACTATATTAATTGTGCAAAACTTAATTTTGAGAAATGATGTGCTGTAGATTTACTTAGCAGCTTTTAATGAAAGCGATTTAGGGGATATCAATAAAATCAAATTTAAAAGGAGAAGTGACGTATATGAACTTTTATGATTTTAAAGCAAAAAAGATGAATGGTGAAGAAGTTAAGATGGACGCTTATAAAGGCAAAGTGATTCTGGTTGTCAATACGGCAAGCAAGTGTGGGTTTACACCACAGTTTGAAGGGTTAGAAGCATTATATAAGACCTATCAAGAGGATGGATTAGAAATTTTGGGGTTTCCATGTAATCAGTTTGGTAAGCAAGATCCAGGAACGAATGAAGAGGTGGAGCAGTTTTGTAAGCTAAACTATGGGGTTTCTTTTACGATGTTTGAAAAGGTGGATGTAAATGGAGACAATGCACATCCGATGTTTAAATTCCTAGCCCATGAAGCCAAAGGTATTTTAAGCAATAAGATAAAATGGAATTTTACTAAGTTTCTTGTAGATCAAGAAGGAAATGTTGTAGCTAGATATGCACCAACCTATAAACCAGAAAAATTAGATGAAGCCATTAAAGACCTACTTAAAAAATCATAAAATCAAAGAGCAAAGTATATTCCCCTAAGCGAGTGTTTAGGGGATTTTTTATGAAACAGGAAAGTGCGTCTTGCTTGCAAGGGACCAAACTTTCCTGTTTCACAAGCGTGTGCGTTTTTTGCACACTTTCTTGTAGAGGGGCAGAAAATGCCAGAGGGAAGTATGAAACTTTGTGAGTGTAAGATCTAATAGCCTCAGGGGAAAACCTCGCGATGATAGACTAAAAAACAGTTGACAATAAGGCATTTAATTTATACAATTTAGTTAGGTTAACTAACTAAAAATAAAAGTAGGAGAGGTTACAATGCAGGGAAATATCATTCAGGCAGCAGAAGAAATAGGCATGTTTTGTAGATTGCATATGAACATAAAAAAAGGGTTGCCTATTAGATCAAGTGAAATGGGGGTGCTCATATATATACAAAAACAAGACGAACCTGTTACGCCATTAATGATCAGTCAATTCTTTCAAATTGCCAAACCTTCGGTGACGGTGATGATTAATGAGCTGATTAGAAAAAAATATTTGGTGAAGGCGCCATCGGCTACCGATGGGAGAAGTTATACTGTTTCTATTACGGATAAAGGACAGGAACTAGTTACATCAACGCATGATGACTATTTTAAAGCCATAGCACTTCTTAAGGAAAAAATGGGAGCTGAGGATTTTGGTGTATTTCTTAAATTACTGCAAAGTGCAAATACAATACTAAAGGAAACTAGAAGCCAATGAAAATACTTATAACTGGTGCATCGGGAAATGTAGGAAGATATGTGATAAAAGAATTACTTAGTAAGGGGGAAAGCATAGTTGCAGCGGGGACCAACGTTGAGAAGTTAAAGCAGATGTTTGATGATAGAGTCGATGCCGTACAATTTGACTTTGAAAATCAAAAATCATTTGATAAAGCACTAACAGGGGTAGATCGTGTGTTTTTAATGAGGCCCCCGCATCTTGGCAAGTCAGAAGACATGTATCCGTTTATTGATGCTATGAAGGCGCATCATATAAAACTGGTCTCTTTTCTATCCTTAATGGGTATTGAAAACAATACTATACCCCCACATTATAAGATTGAAAAATATATTGAAAAGTTAGGCATTCCATATGCCCATATCAGACCGGGATTTTTTATGCAAAATCTCTCAGGGATTCATGCCGCAGAGATTAAAGAAAAAAATGAGATATTTATTCCGGCGGGTAAGAGTAAAGCAAGTTTTATTGATGCCGAAGACATTGGGCTTTCGGCAGCGACGCTGTTACATCAGTCAGAAAAGTACAAAAATACAGCACATACTATAACGGGATCAGAGTCTTTAGATTATTATCAAATCGCAGAAATTTTAAGTAAGGTTACTGGTAAAAAAATCATATACCCAAAACCTAGCTTCTTGAAGTATAGAAACTGCTATATTAAGCAAAGGGGGTTAGATAAAAATTATGTGAATGTGACGATAGCCCTTTATTTCATGACAAGAATGGGTACAGCCAAACGTGTAACTAATGAATTCTACCAGCTCACTGGGAGAAAACCCAGAACTTTTCATGAGTTTGCAAGTGAGCATATTAAATGTTTTATATAGAATAGTGTATACCTATAAATAAAGTGCCAAATCGTGAGAGGGGGAATAGGATAATGCGTTTATTAAAGGATATTTTGCCGATATTTAAAAAACATCAAATTTATCTCAAAGAAAAATATAGAGAAGCAGGAGACATCTACACATTTGTTTTTGAAATGGAGCAGCCAATATATTGGAAGGCTGGTCAGCATGGGGTATTTACAATCGAACATACAAAGATTAGTAAACCTACAAGGGCATTTAGTATCGCATCAATACCATCTGAAGGACACATCAAGATATCAATGAAAATCAGTGAAAATCCAAGTGAATATAAACAAGCTTTATTAAGTCTTCAGCCAGGGATAAAAGTAGCTATGAGAGGTCCTATAGGATCGTTTTATACGGACAATCAAAAGCCGCTGCTCTTTATCGCTGGAGGAATAGGGATAACTCCATACAGGGCTTTGATACAAGATCTTTTACTAAATAATACGGAGCTTTCGAGTGATGTCCAACTGCTTTACCTGGATAGTCAAAAAGCGTTTATATACAAAGCGGAACTCGATAAGGCTGATAAAGAATTCGGTGTTAAAACTCACTATTTAGCTAAACGTGAAGATTTGCATGAGGAAATAGAAAATTTTATCGCTAAGCACAATAATGAAGCTGAGTATTTTATTGTTGGATCAATAGCAATGGTTAAGTCTATAGAAACTCTGGTGAAAAGCAGGGGAGTTAAGAAAAAGAATATCAAAAAAGATCCATTTATTGGTTACTAAAATCTATAAATAAGAACGCAAAGAATCCATAGAATCCATAGAATTCATAGATATAATAATTGATTGGAACCATGGAGACAAGAAAGTTTATACAGGCAAGTAGAGCGTGCAGTGCTGATAAAGTGAGACTAGAGCGTTTTATATGTTCCCTCAGACGGATTGTCTGAGGGAATTTTTTATGAAATAGGAAAGTGCGTCTTGCTTGCAAGGGACCAAACTTTCCTGTTTCACAAGCGTGTGCGTTTTTTGCACACTTTCTTGTTCTAGAATTTCCGAGAAGAAATTATGCACGTCTAGTTTTTATAAAAATATTGATTTCATTTATAACATATGTTAATATTAACATATGTTATAAATGAAGGAGGATGTAATATGTCAATCAATTATGCCATTTTAGGGATATTAAGCTACAAGTCAATGACAGGCTACGATATAAAAAGGATTATTCAAGACTCTGCTTTTATGCATTGGTCAGGAAATAATAATCAAATTTACAAAGCACTAACGGATCTTTTTAATAAAGGGTTGGTAACTCATGTAGTTAAGCATCAAGAAAGTTCCCCAACCAAAAAAATCTATACAATAACCAGTGAAGGACTTGCCTATTTAAAAGAATGGGTTCTTTCACCAGCTGATCTCAGTGAAATAAAAAAACCATTTCTTGTTCAGCTTGCATGGTCTAAGCAGCTTAATACCAATGAACTAGATAAGCTGGTTGATGGTTATGAAAACCAAGTTAAGATGCAGTTGTTAATGGCGCAAAATAATAAACAGGATACCAATTTTCTAGCGGGCAGCACTGCTCTGCAAGCTACAATATGGCATTTTATCGACGATAATATTCGAAGAACATATGAAAATGAACTGGGGTGGATTGAAGATCTGAGAAGAGCTATAGCGGATATTCCCAATGAGAACAATGTAACTCTGGATGTAAATATGAAAATGACAATAGAGGAAGAAAAAGACGAAGAAATAATGAAGTATACCATAATGAGCAATAATGAGATAACCTATGTTCATTATAATAATTCAGCAACTAAGCTAAGTACAGAAAGAAATATTTTAGACATCATTACTGCAGTTGCAGAAAATAATACGCAATTTGTGCTGCTTGATAGTGAAACACTTTCCAAGGACTTTCTTGAATTTAAAAAAGGACTAGTTGCCAATATGCTTCAAAAATTTACACTGTATCATATTAAATCTGCAATTATTATTAAAGATATAAATAGCTTAAAAAGTGAATTTAAAGACGCAATTGCCGAAAGCGGGAGACATGATGTCCTTAGATTATTCACCAATATTGCAGATGCAGAAAAATGGTTCTTAAGCTAAAACAAAAGGGGGACTCCTAAATGAAAACTCATAAAGCATTCAAAACACAGGGAGGCAGGGATGAAGTACTTCAATATTCAGATATGCTTCTTGAAAGTCTGACAATACCCTACGAAAGGTTAAGTATAAACACCCGCCATGGCAGCACATTTTGTATAGCTGCCGGTGATATTTCTGCACCACCTATGATTCTCTTACATGGGAGCAGTATGAATTCAAGTATGTGGATCAGCGATATTTTAAAATATTATCAAAAATATCGCGTGTATGCGCTTGATATTCCCGGAGAAGCAGGGAGAAGTGATGAAGGGCAGCTTCCATTTACCACATCGGATTTGGATGACTGGCTATATGATGTACTGAGTGGGCTGTCAATAAATAAGGTAATTGTGATAGGCGCATCTTTAGGTGGTTGGCTGGCGGCTAAATTTGCCATCCGGTATCCGGACAAAATAGATAAATTAGTTTTATTATGTCCAGCTGGCATAAGTACTCAAAATAAAAAAATCATAATTATGGCAATATTTCATATGCTTCTTGGTGAAAAGGGTATAAGAAAATTGTTCAAAATGATTAATGGTAATCTTGATATACCTGAAATAATATTAAAATTTCAAATATTAATAGGGAAAAATTTTAATACCAGAAAAGAATCTATACCTATTTTTAGTGATGATGAGATAAGGCGCCTGACTATGCCAGTGTTCTTATTTGTTGGAGCAAAAGATATCATGCTGCATTCTATAGAGACTGCTGATCGTATGAAAAAACTTGTTCCAAGTGCAAGAATCAATATTTTGCCTGAAGGCGGACACAGTATCATAAATCTTGCTGATGAAATACTTGAACAAATAAAGTGAGAAGGAGATGCTTAAATGATAAAATACACTTTTTTAGGAAAAAACAATGCCATTGTCTATATTGAGAGTGAAGATATTTTAATATCTGATCCACAATCAGCTCTCGACCTTATGATGAGCGTACAATACGAGAAAGGCTGCAGCAAAATGATATTAGATAAAAAGGCCATAAGTGAAGAGTTCTTCAGACTTAGCAGTGGTATTGCTGGTGAAGTGCTGCAGAAATTCATAAATTACCATACTAAGCTGGCTGTGATCGGTGACTATTCCAAGTACACAAGCAAGCCTTTAAGTGATTTTATTTATGAGTGCAATAAAGGTAATGATATTTTCTTTGTAGATCATTTGGATCAAGCAGTAGAAAAGCTGGATTTGGCTCACTAATTATGGTGTTGTCTTAATACTATCAAATATATGCCTCTTAGCTTGACGAGAGGTATATATTATGCTAACATAAAAATAAAATAACAATTTGTTTTTATGTTTTTAAATAGAGTGGGAGGTGTTTACAAAATTATGCCTAAGTTTTCGGAAGCAGAAAAAGAGAAAATTCGTTTAGAGATGATGGGGTGTGCGCATCGGTGTTTTATAGATAAAGGACTTAAGAGTACTTCGATTGAAGAAATAACATCTTCAGTCCACATAGCAAAAAGCAGCTTCTATGTTTTCTTTGAATCAAAAGAGGCGTTGTATCTTGAATTATTAGATCTTGAAGGACAAGAAATTGAAAAGAAAGTTTGGCCCAAGGTTGAAAAAGCAAAGGATGTACGGGCAGCAATTAAGGCTTATCTGCATGCGATGGCTTCTGAGTTAGAATCTCATGTGCTCACACAGCGATTAATTACTAATCTGGAAGAATATAAAATGGTCTCTCGGAAGGTTAATCCACAATACTCAGCGACCCAGACGCTAAGAAGCATTGTGCCGCTTATGGCATTTATCAAGAAGTATAAGGCGTTCAACGAATTAATCGATGAGGATGTTGAAGTAATTGCTGGTGTAATCCGAGCAACTCTCGCGATGATTATTCATAAAAAGGATGTTGATAAGAAGATTTATCCTAAAGTCCAATCGCTTCTTTTTGATGCTGTAGCCAATGAACTTACAAAACAATCTTAGATGCAAAAATAGATGTTGGAGAGCTAATGATTATAGTAAATGAATATAAGCTATCAAAAAAGATTATTGATCAGAAAATAGTAAGGGTCAGGATGTGATAAGAATGAGTAGAACAAAAGCTGAAGTTTTTAAAATAGCAGCAAAACATGGACTAGATCTAAAAGAGGATACTTTAGTTTTTAATGAATCTGGACTTGACTTTCAGGTAGTATTTGGAGTGGATCAGCAGGAGGATGAATGGGTACTTCGTTTGCCTAGACGTGAAGACGTTATGCCACGAACGAAGATAGAGAAACAAGCACTGGACTTAGTGAATGAGAACATAACGGTCTTTCAGGCACCCAACTGGCTCATTTATACTAATAAACTGATTGCCTATAAAAAGCTAAATGGGGTACCAGCAGGTACGATAGATCATGAGATTCAAAACTATATTTGGGAAATTGATATGCATAATGTACCCATGTGTTTTCATCAAACCCTAGGTAAAGCGCTGGCGGCCTTGCATAATGTGCCAAAGGATAAGGCCGCGAAGGCTGGATTAACTATGCATACACCTGATGAGGCAAGACGGTTCATGAAGGAGCGTATGAATGATGTAAAAGAAAAAATAGGAGTAGGCACTTCGCTGTGGAAAAGATGGCAGGACTGGCTTAAGCATGATGAGATGTGGCCGAAGCAGACTGGCGTCATTCATGGGGATGTACATGCAGGGCATATTCTGATTGACAAGCTTGGGCATGTAACAGGTCTCATTGATTGGACAGAAGCGAAGGTGACAGATATGTCAAACGACTTTGTTGTATATTATAGGACTTTTGGTGAAGAGGGGCTTTGCCACCTGATCAATGCTTATAAAGAAGCCGGGGGTTATGTCTGGCCCAAAATGAAAGAGCATGTGATTGAATTAGAGGCGGCATATCCCGTTGCAATTGCTGAGTTTGCAATGCTGTCTGGATTAGATGAATATGTGCAGATGGCTAAGCAGTCATTGCAAGTTAACGAAGTATAGATTAGATTTCTCTCATTTTTGATGCTATAAAGCTTATTCCGGATTTTCAACAAAGATTGCTGGAGTCTAAAGAGGCACAGCTAGATAGTTGGAAGGAAATCATTCATGCTGCAAGAGCTAAAGGTGAGATCGACTCACCCATGAGTGATGAACAGATTGCAAATATGTTTATAAGTTCCTCCGGCGGAGTTGAGATGTATAATATATTCAAAGGCAGCAGTGATAATGTCGGCAAGAGTCTGTTAAACTTATGGGATGGTTTTTATAAAGCATTAAAGTCTTAATAATAAAAGCCTGAGGAACGGGTAATCCTATAAGCGTATTATAGGAAGGAATATAAGATAGACAGGCAGGAGGGGTGAAAATTGATAGTGTGGATTGAACATTTACTTGTAACGCATGGTGTGCACGAAAGGGTAGTATGGTACTTATCAAACGTCATAGCAGTGATGATAGTTCTTATCATCAGCTTAATTGTTGATTTAATAGTACGTAAAGTTTTGCTGAGATATATCAAATCTTATGCAGCAAAAACAAAGGCCAAATGGGACGACGTCCTTGTAGAGAAAAAGGTTTTTGAGCGGCTGGCTCGTATTGTGCCGATAGGAATCATCCATGCCTTTGCCCCAGTGTTTCCAGCGTATGAGGTATGGATTCAGAGAATTGCATTTTCCTTTATTGTTTTTATTGTGTTACTCGCCATCAACAGATTTTTAGATGCAATGAATACGATTTATTTAAAGTATGAGATTTCAAAAATCAGACCCATTAAAGGCTATTTACAGGTTGTTGAAATCATTGCCTATGTCATAGGAACGATCGTTATCGTCAGTGTCTTAATCGATCGCTCCCCATGGATTTTATTAAGTGGGATTGGTGCTGCTACTGCAGTGCTTCTGCTTATTTTTCAAAACTCTATCCTTGGGCTTGTCGCCAGTATACAAATCAGCTCTAATAATATGCTGCAGATCGGGGACTGGATTGAGATGCCTAAGTATGGTGCAGATGGGGATGTGCTGGAAATCTCTTTGCATACCGTAAAAGTACAAAATTTTGATAAGACGATTACCACTATTCCAACCCATGCACTCATTTCAGAGTCCTTTAAAAACTGGAGAGGGATGCAGGAAGCCGGTGGGCGAAGAATCAAGCGAGCCGTATATATTGATGTCACCAGTATTAAATTCTGCGATGAAGCAATGCTCGAGAGATTTGAGAAGATTGAATACCTTAAAGCTTATCTCCAAAACAAGAGGAAAGAAATAGCAGCGTATAACAAAATCTATGATGTAAATGACCCACATATTGTAAATGGCAGGCACTTAACGAATATAGGTACTTTTAGAATGTATATCGAAAATTATCTGAGGCATCACCCTAAGGTGAGTCAGGATATGATTCACATCGTCAGACAGCTTCCCCCTAGTGAGAATGGTCTTCCGATAGAGATCTATGCCTTTACTTCTGAAATAGCATGGGAAAACTATGAAAGTATACAAGCGGATCTGTTTGATCATATTCTCGCCATTGTTCCGGAATTTGATTTAAGAATATATCAAAGACCTACAGGGCATGATTTTAGTTCTTTTAAAAAAGTTATTCAAGACTAAGTTTTAATAAATCCATAGATGCCTCCTTTATACTTTTTGATAAAGGAGGTATTGACACGTTATATAAGTAATGATACAATGTGAATGAATTTTAAAATATTCATTCTAGAAAGAAGGTGCATTTTATGAAAGAAACTAAAAGTGACCTTTTTAATAATGCTAAGATGCTATTTTCGCAAAAAGGTTTTAAAGAAACAAGCGTGGCTATTATTACAAAGATGACAGGGGTAGGCGTAGGGACTTTTTATAATTTTTTTGCTTCTAAAGAAGAATTGTTTATAGAGATTTTTGTTCAAGAGAATATTACACTTAAAAAAGAAATTATGCAATCTGTAGATCTAAATGGAGATTTGACAGATGTTTTGAAGCAAGTAGCCTCCAGGCTTTTTACAGGGATGAAAGAAAACCCTATACTTAAAGAGTGGTATAATAGAGATATTTTCTATAAAATACTTGAAAAAGTTGATGAGCAAGTCATAGAAAAAAGCAGCCAGGAGTTTTTTTATCATTTCTTTTTAGACATTATTGAAGAGTGGCAGTGTGAAGGAAAAATACGAAAAGACATTGATTCAGAGCATATCCTAGCCGTATTTAATGCTTTATCCTTTATAGACCTGCATAGAGAGGATATAGGCAGCCAGTATTTCCCTAAAACAATGGATTACCTGATAGAATTTATTGTTAAAGGCCTACAAGAATAGGCTTTTAATACAACAATATGAATGAATATATGAATATTCATTCTGATAATTTAATTTAAAAATTTCGGGAGGTATTAATATGGAAATGCAACAAAATAATTGTTTAGAGCAACTCAAAGATCCTACAAGAGAGGCTTTTTTGACACATTCTTTAGGAGCTTTAATGGTAAAAAATATTTTTCCGGCAGTCTCAGCGATGATTTTTCTGATTTTATATCAAATGGCAGATGCCATTTTAATAGGTCGCCGGCTAGGCCCGGAGGCCCTAGCTTCAGTTAATATTCTTTATCCTATTCTTGCAGTACTATCAGGTATAGCCATTATGATTGGGGTAGGGGGAAATGTTAAAATAGCAGTTCTTTTAGGAAAGGAAGAAACAGATCAAGCGGGAGGTGTTTTAAGCTTATTGGTCAGCTTAGGAATAACTATTGGTATTATATGCGGCCTTATAATTACCCTAGCCTTGCCATATGTCTTATCGTTATTGGGAACAAACGGTATTTTACAGTATTATGCCGGTGAATATTTGAAAGTAATTAGTTTATTTTTTGTTCCTATGATACTTATATTTATTCTAGAACAAGCCGTAAGAAATGATGGGCGACCGAATATGGCAACAGGCGTAATGGGATTAGTAGCTATACTAAATATTATACTTGATTATCTGTTTCTTTTTAAATTTGATATGGGGATGGCTGGCGCTGCTTTAGCAACGGGGATTTCTCAATGCTTAGGCGCTTCAATTTTTGTCAGTTATCTTATTTATAAAACATTAAATAAGTCTACAGGGCTTAAATTTGAAGATATAAAAACAGCAAGAGGCACGCTAATGTCTATTGCTATGAATGGGTCTTCAGAATTATTAAGCAGTCTTGCATTAGGTGTAACGACTTTTATTTATAATAAACTTATACTGAGCTATGTGGGCATGATGGGCGTAGCAGCATTTTCACTGGTTCAATATTTTATGTTGTTTGGAACCGCCGTTTTCATGGGGATGGGAAATGGCACTCAGCCTATTATAAGTTACAATTATGGAGGCGAATGCTGCAATAGGGTATGGGGAACTGTAAAGAGATTAATGATATCTTCTGTTATAACAGCATTCGCTATATTTATGTTTCTGAGATGGCAGACTGAGGCACTTGTAAATCTTTTTATTCCAAATCATCCAGAGGCATTAGATTTGGCGCTTCAAGTCACAAACTACCTGAGCTGGTCGATTTTATTAATGCCAGTTGGTATCATTGGATCAGCTTTTTTTACGGCAGTAGAAAAGCCGGGGATGTCCTTAATTATTGCTGTTTCAAGAGGGCTGATATTTACACTTATTGGGCTATGGACTTTGCCACTTTTGTGGGGAGAGATGGGCATTTGGATCACACCTGTGTTTGCTGAAGGGATAACTGCTTTAATAGCATGTGGTTTGATTATATTTTGGAGATACAACCTTAAAAGAGTACCTAAAGAAGCAGGTCTCTAAGTGCTTTAAAATCAGCGACCTCATAGGTAGGAGTGATGGCTGTTTCGTTTGTGGTGCGGTTAGGGTTGTACCAGCAGGTATCGACCCCAAAGTTTATGCCGCCTTGAATATCGGCGGTTAGGCTGTCACCGACCACAAGGATCTTGAGCTTAGCGATAGCACCAATATTTCTTAGGGTATGTTCAAAAATTTTAGGATTAGGCTTTGATGCGCCTACTTCTTCGGATATGATGATGTCTTTAAAGTATTTGGCTATCGCAGAGTTTCTGATTCTAAGATTTTGGACATGTTTTAGACCATTGGTCACTATGACGAGCAAATAATGTTTAGACAGAGCATCTACGAGTTCTATACTTCCGTCATATAAAACAGATGAGTTGGCCAAATGATTCATATAAGCTTTTGCAAGCTGAGTGTTATCAAACTGGATGTTTAAAGTATCTGATAATCTTTTAAACCGTTCCACCTTTAAGGCTTCTTGGGTAATAAGACCCTTCTCAAGTTCTTTCCAAACTGCTAGATTGATGTCGTGATAAAGTTTAAAATGATAATCTTCATCATAGTCTATGTGACATTCAAGCATTGTATTTTTAAAAGCTTCTTTCTCAGATTTATTAAAATCAAATAATGTTTCGTCAGCGTCAAAAATAATCAACTCATATTTCATCAGAACCCTCCTCAATCATTCATTCTAACTATTATAACATATTCGTGCTGAGGATGCGAAATTCACCGTTAGGCCCAGCGTTACTGGGTTTTAGAAGTATGCCATTTTTTAGAGCTTAAATACAAGTTCTTGTGCAAGAAAATTATATAAAAGATAAGTATTTGTAATTTAATGACTGTTTAAAGTATAAAGATTGACTTGTATTGACAGATTAATTATACTTTAATTGAGAGTAAACGTTAACTTTATAACAAAGTTTGCAAAGCTGAAAGATATTACCTGAAGTAAGTATTGACTAGGAGTAAAAATTTTAGAATTATATCATGCATGCCACATGATGTGATTTCTTGTAGAAGGTGTAAAAGATGAATTATAAAATAGGCAGGAGTTCTAAGAGTGACTTTAAAGCAGCTGTAGCTGAAGCCACAACTGGGTTTAGGTTACCTAAACTAATATTGTTTTTTTCTGATGTGGAACATTTTGAGGGATATACCAAGGCTATGGGTGAGCAGTTTAAAGACAGCATTATTTTGGGTTCAAGTACCTTTGCAGGATTTTGCAAAGAAGGTGCTTATAAGTCAGGGCTCATTGCACTGGGGATTGAAGAGGGCATTGAGTGTTATGCAGATGTACTAGAAGAAGTGGATAGATATCCCCTAAAATATGTTGACCGCGTAACGGAGTGTATAAGCAAGTTTCGGGATACTTCAAACACGGTTTGTTTTGAGATTTCTTCTGCACTCATAAGCTGTGAGGAGCTTGTTTTATCTACATTAAATGCTGTACTTACTAAGAAAAATATTCCGCTTTTTGGGGGTTCGGCAGGGGACTATGGGCGAGCAGAAAAAACAATGATTTCTTTTAATGGGAAGCTCTATAACAACGCATGTGTTTTTGTCCTTATTAAAAATTTAGGCGGTAAGATTAGATTCTACAGAGAAAATATTTACAAACCGACACAGCACTATTTTACAGCCACTAAAGTAGATGTCAGAAATCGTATTGTCTATGAATACAATAACAGACCTGCTGCAAAAGTAGTGGCAGAAGCACTGAATACCACAATCGAAGGACTGCCAAGGTACTTAGATAGTTATCCTCTAGGAAGGATTATTGGCAGTGATATGTATATTATTGCCAATCAGATGGTCACTCAAAATAACGGCATGTCTTATCATGCAAGAGTATATAATAACTCTCAGATGGTACTTTTAGAACCTGATGATTACAAAAATGTAATACATCAAACTATAGAGCAGGTAAAAAGGGAGATTCCAAAACCATCCTTAGCTATCATGGTCAACTGTTTAGCAAGATCGATGCTTTTTGAGCAAGATGACTATTTAAATGAGTTTGCGAGAAAAATGAGTACAGCCTTAGGGGATTATATTGGATTTGCAGGCTATGGAGAACAGCTTAATGAGCAGCATTTTAATCAAACAATGGTTCTTGCTGTATTTGAGTAGGTGAGGGGTAAAATATGAGATGGTTTAGATTAAAAACAAATAAAATTATACATTTAAATAATGAAGCGGATTTACAAACAACACAAAGTCAAAAGCTGGACGAGGAGAAAAGCTTTAACTATGATAAATACATGCACTATGGGATTGTACATATAGAAGAAAAACTTGAAGACTTTATGGATGAAGAGGTTAAGGTAACGCAGTCTGTTCAAGAGATTCAAAACACTTATTTGCAGCTTAACAACATACAAAATATGTTAGATAGCTTAGATGCTGATTTTAATGGCTTCAGCCAATATGCCAATAAAATTGATGGGGTAATGGACCGCTCGGATATGGCGGTTAAACAAGCGGATGACAAAATGGGTATACTTGCAGGTAAGCTTAATGGTACTTGTACGCAGCTTGATTTATTTAGAGAAGCATTTTATACCTTAGAGCACGATTTTAAAAATATTGAAGAAATGTCAACCAACATCACAAATATAGCAAAGAGTACTAACCTTTTGGCACTTAATGCATCTATTGAAGCGGCAAGAGCTGGGGAAGCCGGCCGTGGATTTGCTGTAGTAGCAGAAGAGATAAGAAAACTCTCATCAACGACAACAGGCCTCGTCAGCGGAATCGATGAAAGTGTTAGAACGCTATATAAAAGTATAGACTCACTTAGAGAAGAAATTGAAAAAACTAAAACAGTTATACAGGATAATTTTGAGTATGCACAAAATGTTCAGAAAGATTTTAAGCAGGTTACAAGTTGTACCGATGAAGTGAAGGATTTCAGCAAACAGATTGTTGAAGGTATTGAAAGGACAAGCTCTGAGATTAATGATGCAGCTAGAGGTGTGGGCTCTGTTACTGAACTTGTAACTTCTTTAGGGAATAAGTTAGAACAGTTAAATTTAAGAATGAGTAAGCGATCTATTATTATTTCAAGCATTACTGACTTCTTGCAGCAGATTGAAAATATGTTAGTGGATTCTATGAGTAAGAAATAGATTGCTAGAGTATGAATGGATTGCTGATATAGAGAGGAGAAGGATGAGATGAGAGATTTAGTGAATGCCAGCCCGCAACAAGTGAGAGAGTGGATCAGAAAAGGGGAGATACAAGGTCCTACAGCAGGAATGTGCAGGGGGTACACCCAAGGGAATTTGGTCATTTTACCTAAAAAGTATGCCTATGACTTTCTTTTATTTGCTTTTAGAAATCCTAAGGCATGTCCTATACTTGAAGTAATGGATGAAGGGGCAAGAGAAACTCAAATTGCACCACAATCTGATATTGCCACAGATATTCCTAAATATAGAGTCTATACCAAAGGGGAAAACACAGGGGAGTATGCAGATATACAGTCATTTTGGAGAGAAGACTTTGTTTCTTTTATAATAGGCTGCAGCTTTACCTTTGAATCGGCACTTATGCAAGGGGGGATAGGCATCAGACATATAGAAATGGGGACTAATGTACCGATGTATATCACCAACATAGACTGTAAGCCGGCAGGTATATTTTCGGGACCTACGGTTGTCAGCATGAGACCTATTCCGAGAGATAAGGTTGTCCAAGCAGTACAGATTACTTCGAGATATCCTAGTGTGCATGGCGCACCGATCCATATAGGAAATCCCCATGATATCGGGATAAGAAATATTGATAAGCCGGATTTTGGAGACCCTGTGGAGATTAAGCCAGGTGAAGTCCCAGTGTTTTGGCCATGTGGTGTGACCCCGCAAGCTGTGGCAATGAACGTAAAACCCGAAATCATGATCACGCACTCTCCCGGGCATATGTTTATAACAGATAAAAAAGATCATGAGCTTATGTGATTTGTTAAGATCTGTGCATCAAAAGAAGGCTCAGGACCTCTATAACGAGGGTATTTTATTTCATCTGATGAAGCTTTTCCAATGAGAATAGCGCATTTTGGACACTGGCTATAACAACGCATGCATAAGATGCAGTTGTTTTTAAATGTATAGGAACTATCTGTTTTTACAATATTGTGGACAGGGCATATACGCTGACATTTATTGCAACGGGTGCAGCGGGACATATCTACCTCAAAATCACGGCTCGCTGTAGCAATAAGCTTATCAACATGACTGCGCTGAAGATAACCGAGAAGAAAGCCTGGAAGATTTTTGCCAACGATTATATTTTTGTCAAAGGTAATTGCATGAGCCAACTTTTCAACTTTAGGAAGCGTTTTTTGATGCAGTTTACTAACGCGGTAATCATTTCTTGGGGGCAAGAATCTGAACCTTGGAATGTGCAGGTTGGTCATCATTGTAAAATGCATGGTTTGTTTGATCAGATATCCTTTTTTTGCAAGCAACTTACTGATGTGATAAGCAGTATCTCCAGAGGCTAAGGCGTGGGTTCCAAAAACACTCACAGTTTGACTATGGGCTGCATCTGGAAAATGATGCATAAAATCAAGCATAAGCTTTGGGGCTGTTGAACCATAAACTGGGAAACCAAAAATAATATGATCAAAATCCCCGGGAAGGTCAATGCCCTCTTTGGCCGTAAGTGTTTCAATAGAATGACAGGCTACTTGGTGTTTATGCTGGGACAGTTTTTCTTGGAGAGCCTTAGCAAGCCACCAGGTGTTTCCGGTTCCGCTAAAGTAATAAATGACTATTTTTTTCATTCTGAATCCTCCTAGTCTAAATGATATTGACTGACAAGAGACTTAATCAGCAGTTCCCATGCTGTTTGAGCTTTAAGGCGATCCCCATGAATTAAATAGTGGAGACCAATACCGTCCAAACTCATAAAAATAAGATGTGTTAAATCCCTTAAAAGCACTTCATTTACAGGCTTGGGAGAGAGGCTTTGCAGTTTAGCACTAAGTATTAAACTAAACTCATGAGAACACTCAGCAACGATTTGATGTAAGCCTGGGTCATGCATACTGGCTTCATAAAGGCTCAAAAAGGCTTTGTAGATGATAATATGATGCGCATTATCAGAAAAACTAGCTGTTCCAAGGGCGCTAAGATAGGCATATACATTGTCAAAGTCTTGTTCTTGTATAGGGGTAATAATTTCACTATATAATTTTTCAAGAATGAGAGCGGGTATATCATCCATTTTTTTAAAGTAATGAAAGACTGTGCTTTTACTAATATGAGCCATATTTGCAAGCTTTGAGGCGCTGAGTCCCTTGAGCCCATTTTCACTGATGATCTGCATGGCGGCATATAAAATACGTTCAGAAGCAGAGAGAGTTGTTGGAAGATTGTTAGTAATCATAAAGACACCTTTTTATTTTTAGTATAGCATAAACCGATCGATCGGTCAACGTATGTATACGTACTTGCCAACTTCTTTTGCTGTTAAATGTTTATAATAGATCAGAAGTTCTTTTCCAATGTCTCAAGTGTTTCAATGCTGATTCTTTTAAATAGATAAAAATCTTCTAACAATATACTTTTATCTACATTATTATCTACATATATAAGCATATTGAGTTGATACAGAGAATTCTTAAGGAGATTGAGAGCAACACAAACAAGCAGGGCATCTCTGTTTTGAAAACTTATACTTGGGGTTGATCTCGTATAGAGTAAGACAGTCCTACTTAATTCTTGGATTCGTATATTAATGAAATTAATCTCATTTCTTATTCGAGAGAGATCTTCAGGTAGATTGCCTACAACAATTTGAGATAAAGAAAAAACGTGATTTTGTACGTCTTTAATATCACTAATATATTGCTTAATAACCATTTCGTGCTCAATATCTCTAACAATATTTGAAGCACTTAATGGGATAGTTGTGAATATAATTGCAATAGATAAAATAAGCATTGTGTATAATTTGAGTTTATTTAGATTTTTCATTTTGGGCCTCTGGTTAGGTGAATGATAGACATAAGATAACCGTTTCCGGAAAAAAATATGTATTTTTTTGAAAGCTAGAAAAATGAGTGTAGAGGAACTAAAATGATATTTTTCATGCAATGCATATAATAGATTAATATTATAGTAGAATTATTTGCTTGCAATAAAAGATCATGAAGCAATTGATTTCAATTTAATAGTATGATAACATAAAATTGTTATAAAGAAAGTTTAATAAGCTGTAAGTTGAAAAGGAGAAAGAAATGAAGATTACGTTCTTAACAAAATAATACAATTGAATAGTGGTATTTAAAGTTAATTTTAAGGGATTACCATATCCTTTTTTGTGATGCTTTAAATACAGTTGTATGAGTTAAGAACACTGATAAAATAGGATATAATCGATCATTTTACTGTGTGTTAAAACGCAGTTTTTTTGTACGATTTTTTATGAAATGGGAAAGTACGTGCGCTTTTGCACGCTTTCTTGTGAATTTGTAATTTTTTTAGCAGTCAGTGCGATACAACCGCTGACTGCTTTTTTGTTGGGGTTAAAAGATTCTTAGCTCATAAGTAAAGCAAATATATTTATGAAAATGAGGTGATTTTTATGACAAAGCTGCTTAGTGCACAAGGCATAAAAAAAGAATTCGGTGATGCAGTTATTTTAAATGATGTGAGTTTTCACATTGCTTTAGGTGATAGAGTAGGGTTGGTAGGCATCAATGGAGCAGGGAAAAGCACTTTAGCAAACATCATTTATGGAAGGCTTAAACCGGAAGGCGGGAGCCTTCTTTGGGATAAGAAAGATATAGAAATTGGCTATCTTAAACAGGATGGTTTTTATAGCCAAAGGAGTTGGTCGGGAGAAGAAGTAACCATCCAAGACTCGGGTTATTTAAAAAGTTTCTTGGAGATATCAAGCTACCTTGGTATAGGAAAAATAGATTTAGTGGAAGAACAACGGCTTGCCAGTTTAAGCGGTGGTGAAAAAATGAAGGTTGCTCTTGCTCACATATGGGATCATAGTCCAGAGTTTCTTATATTGGATGAACCCACCAATCATATGGATTACCAGGGAATGCATTGGCTTATAGAGGCATTAAATAAGTATAAGGGTACGATACTGGTCATATCCCATGATAGATATTTTCTAGATAGGGTAGTCAATAAGATTATTGAGATCCATAAAGGTGGAGCAGATGTTTATTCTGGAAACTATAGTTTCTATAAAGATGAAAAAAGAAAAAGATATGAAAGTCAGCTTCATCAATATGACATCGTGGAGAACAATAAAGCTAAAATTAAAGAGGAGATAAGCAGATTAAAAAGCTGGTCCGAAAAGGTTCATAAAGACTCTGCAAAAAAACAAAGAGAGGGA
This sequence comes from Cellulosilyticum sp. I15G10I2, assembly GCF_900095725.1. Taxonomy (NCBI): domain Bacteria; kingdom Bacillati; phylum Bacillota; class Clostridia; order Lachnospirales; family Cellulosilyticaceae; genus Cellulosilyticum; species Cellulosilyticum sp. I15G10I2. Next base: position 269,544 of record NZ_FMMP01000009.1, on the reverse strand, counting down.
CTAGGTAAAAAAGAATACTTCAGAATGAAAGCGAAGAAAAAGGATAGGCAAATAAAATCAAAAATTAAAAGTTTAGAAAAGATGAATGTTGAAGGGATAAAAAAACCTGAAGAAGACAAAAAGATTGATTTTAGATTTAATGAGACATCTCTAAAGAAAACAAGAATGATAGAAGCTGTAGATATTGAAAAGCGTTTTGATTCCCGGATTTTATTTAGTGAATCCTCCTTTTGTATTATGAGAGGTGAGAGGGTGGCGATATTTGGCCCCAATGGCTGTGGTAAAACGACGCTTTTAAAAATGCTTCTTGGCAAGGAGAATGTAGATGCGGGAGAAATTTTTATAAGTCAATCTATCAATATAGGCTACCTGAGCCAGGAGGCTTTAGACCTAGACACAAGTAAGTCTGTTATAGATTTATTTGAATTTAGTTCCAGAGAGGAAGAGGGCAGGATCCGGACACTGCTCGCAAATATGGGTTTTAATGAAAAGATGATAAGACAGCCGCTTACGACCTTAAGTTTAGGAGAGCTCACAAGGGTTAGAATGACAAAGCTTATTATAAAACAAGAAGACTTATTAGTATTAGATGAACCCTTAAACCATCTGGATATTTATAGCAGAGAAAAATTAGAAGAGGCTCTAAAGGCATATAAGGGAACTATAGTTTTAGTATCACATGATAGATATATGATTGAAAACCTTTGTGACTATCTTCTAGTTTTTGAAGATAATAAAATAAAAAAACGAATAGAAAACCCTAAAGATTATTTGGATGATTTATTTGCGAAAAACAAAAAGAATGCTGTTACATCTATAAATAATGAAAAGAGTAAAAAGGAGCAAAAAATGCTGCTTGAAAATGAAATAGTCTATGTACTAGGAGAGCTAAGTAAAATTTCCCCAGGGACTTTAGCTTATACTGAAATGGATCTTAAATTTAATGAGCTAATAAAGAGAAAAAGATCTCTTTAACTTTCAATTTTAAAAGCAGTAATAAAGCCGTCACTTTATAACATATAGTAATTACTACGGCGTATAAAGGAGTAGTCTTTTTATGCACAATCCTCGAAATGAAAGCTTATTAGATGAACTTCTGAATCTATATAAATTTTTAGTTAATAAAGAGTATCTTAATAATCTTCATAACCTTACCTTTTGTCCGTCAAATAAGGCAGGCAGTATTATACTCCTTAAAATTGAAATGCTTACAGAACCTCTATCTCCTAATTTTTTTAGCTTTGTTCTTGACACACTAGGTGATTTGAATGGGGTATTTGGCTATATTCTTCAATCTTCGCATCATAAACTGACTTTTTATGTAGGCGTTAAAGCAGCTAAAAGCATGGGTACTGCATTAGATGTTCTTAAAAGTGGTTTGATAAGTTCTTATCCCAATAGTGAAGTGAGAGAACTATCTTTAGAGGAGAGCTCTCTGATTTTAGCTAAGGTATTTAATCCTGACAGCTATCAGGCGCTTTCTTCTGCTATAGTTATCCCTAATAATACGTCTTCAAGTAATACCCCTATTAATCAAAAGTTACTAGAACTAATGAACAAGGAAGATTTTGTAGCGTTTTTTTTAGCATCTTCTTGTATAGGTGATGAAATAAAGTGTTTTATCAAAGAATTAGAAGACTTGTATACTGAATTATCTTCTTTTAGTCAGACAGAGTATGAGTTAACCCATAGCTTCGCAAAAAACCCTTCTACGCAGATATCCAAAAGTATTACAGAGACAGATGGTACTTCCTGCACAGTTACTAATGGCATAACTAATGAATGCAGTACGACAAAAGGTATAATTATTGCGCCATTAGCAGTGGTTCAACCTAAGGATTTACCTCAATTAAGTTTAGGTCTCAGCTATAGTGAGACTTCTGAAATTGATAATACAAATGACCGATCAGTAGCTGAAGAGGAATGCAAACAATACGCTGTTACTAAGTCAAATCTTAGTGGTACTTCTAATACCACAACAGATAGTAAGGAGATATGCTTTACCAGTGAAAATAAATCTATTACAGATAGATTAGCAAAACTTGATACCATTATTGAACGATTAAGTTCGATTTCTAATGAGGTCTTATTCTGTTTTGGAGCCTATTTTCTTTCTTCCTCTAAAGCCACTAGTATTCGGGCTGCTCGTACTTATGCAGGACTTGCAAAAGACAAAACGCTTAATATAGAAGGACCTTTTATTACTATGTGGGAGGCTGATGATAGTATCTTTCCAGAATTAATTGAAGAGCTTAGGTATTTTAATCATCTTACTTTTGTGATGACGCCCAAAAATAAATGCATAACAAACTATACCCTCATTACCTCTTTGGAACTATTAAATAGTTTTTACTTTCCATATCCCAAGTGGAATACTTCCTCTCTTTATAATACGCATATTAGGAACCTTACAATAAAATAACTTTATTTAGATAATAGCCATTTAAATGTATCTTTTATTAATAATGTAGAGAGCCGTTTCATATCATATAATAGTGTCATTTAAAGGAATGATTAGTAAATGAATGAATCTTATAAGGACCATCCCAATTTACAAAGACGAGAGTACGATCACACTAATATTTGCCCATTTTGCAATAATATAATAACAGATTACCTAGATGTATATGAAGAAGATAATGATAAATTAAACGAAGATGATGTGATACGTCAGAGACCCCAGGACATCAATAGAATCATGGGGCTTGTTAACAGGGAATTTAATAACTACTACTTGGAGCTTCAGAGATATAGAATACAAAGAGTTGTACTGCGCAATATTTTTAGAAATATTGTAACCTATGTACTAAGAGAAGAAGATAAGTATACAGGAGGCATTGAACAGAAGACCAATAGAATTTTTGATGCTTATAGACGTGATAATCAACTCGTTTTTGCGGCTTTAAGAGGATTTGGCGTCCCTATGAATCGTATATCCCAGATCATAAGATCTATTATCCGCTTTACACTACAAAGTATTCAGCAACAGCCCCCACAACAACCACCTCAGCAACCACCTTCAAGGTGGAGTGAGTGGGAAGATCTTGGTGGCATTTTAACATCGGCACCTGCGGTGGCATCCTGGCAGTCTAATCGCTTGGATACTTTTGGAAGAGGTCAAGACAATGCTTTGTGGCATAAATGGTGGGATGGTTCAAGGTGGAGTGAGTGGGGAAGCTTAGGTGGCGTACTCACATCAGCTCCGGCAGCAGTATCCTGGGGTCCCAATCGTATTGATGTATTTGGAAGAGGTCAAGATAATGCGCTATGGCATAAGTGGTGGAACGGTTCGAGATGGAGCGAATGGGGAAGCTTAGGCGGCATATTAACTTCAGCGCCTGCAGCCGCATCTTGGGGGCCAAATCGTATTGATGTATTTGGAAGAGGTCAAGATAATGCGCTGTGGCATAGGTGGTGGGACGGATCAGGATGGAGTGAGTGGGGAAGCTTAGGCGGTGTGCTCACATCAGCGCCTGCAGCAGTATCCTGGGGGCCTAATCGTATTGACGTATTTGGGCGCGGACAAAACAATAGTTTATGGCATAAATGGTGGGACGGATCGAGATGGAGCGACTGGGAAGATTTAGGTGGAGGAACGATAAACGGAGGGCCAGCAGCTGCATCAACAGCACCTAACCGGCTTGAAGTTTTTGCTCGTGGAAGCAATAACCAATTACTCTTTAGAACCTGGAACGGAACAAGATGGAGTGGCTGGCAATCTCTTGGCGGAACATTAACATCAGAGCCTGCGGCAGTATCGTGGGGCGGTAATAGACTTGATGTATTTGGAAGAGGTCAGGATAATCATCTCTGGCATATTTGGAGGCCATAACTAAAAAGGGCTATAAGAAATAAACTAAAAGCTATAGCAAGATACTTGAACAAAGTATTTAGGCTATAGCTTTTTAAGTTTTAAAAGCTTAAGAGGTTTAAATATAAGAACCTCTATTTAACGAGGTTTGATAAAAAAGAATGAAATAAGAATAAAAAGGAAAAAATAAGATAAGGTATGTAACAAAGGAGGTTATACAGATGAAGAAAAAAGTATTGGCACTTATGATGATTATAGGAGCTAGTTTAATGACCTTATCTTCTTGCGGCAAGGAGCAAATCATTAGCCCTAAAGAGGAACAAATTGAAAAGGAAGAACAACAAGAGCCTGTGAGGACAGATGAAGCACGTCAAATTGTACTGGAAAATGAAGCTTTTAAAATTTATGAACCGACTCCAAATGCCGAGGTGCAAGATCGTATTGTTGTAAGAGGTCTGGCACGGGTGTATGAAGGGACTATACGCTATGAATTTGAAGATGGACACTATATATTAGATGAAGGTTTTGCAACAGCTTCGGCAGCAGCTCCGGAATGGGGAGAATTTGAGATTATCATTAAATTTGATGAGGTAGCTAATTATTCTGGGACAGTGATCCTCTTCGAAGAAAGTGCCCAAGATGGTTCTAGAATAAATCAGCTTCAAATCCCTGTCACAGTAACAAAGTAAGTATTGGCTGTAGTGAAAAGAAAAAGCTTCTACAATTATTTATGAGATGAGATAGCTGAATAAATCAGTTATCTCATCTTTTTTTGTGTTTTTTATTTGTTGTCTATTATAGCTAAAAAAATCTTGAATAGTTTAGAGGTGTTAAAAGAAATAATTTCTTATTGCAAAAGAAGGACAGATGACCTTTTTTTGATTCGGCAAAGTACATATAATTTACACATACAAAGGGAAAGATTAATCAATTTTTACTAAATGTGAATCTGAATTTAAAAATATTTTATAGAGCGTATTTTATGAAGCTTTGCAAAAAAACGTTGGTATTTTGCAACAAAGAGAAGAGGGAGAATATGAAGGCAAAGAGAGTTTTTTTAATTGTATTAGACAGCTTTGGAATAGGGGCATTACCGGATGCTGCTTTATTTAAGGATGAAGGGAGCAATACGCTGGCTTCAATTGTAAAGCAGGAAGCATACAACACCCCAAATATGAAAAAAATGGGACTCTTTAATATTGACGGGGTAAGCGCTTCGGAAGCTGAGGGGTATACCATCGGTTCTTACGGAAGAATGGCGGAAAAATCTATGGGTAAGGATACGACAATAGGACATTGGGAAATAGCAGGCGTAGTATCTGAAAAAGCGCTGCCGACTTACCCAGATGGATTTCCAGAAGAGGTATTAGAAAAATTTAGAAACAAAACAGGAAGGAATGTTATTTGCAATAAACCTTATTCAGGCACAGAAGTTATTAATGACTATGGACAGCAGCATGTAGAGACAGGGGATTTGATTGTCTATACATCTGCAGATAGTGTTTTTCAGATAGCGGCGCATGAAGAGGTAGTTCCGCTTGAAGAGCTATATGATTATTGTAAAATAGCTAGAGAAATACTGCAAGGTGAACATGGGGTGGGAAGAGTTATAGCAAGGCCTTTTATTGGAACCTATCCAGAGTTTAAAAGAACTGCCCATCGTCATGATTTTTCTTTAATCCCGCCTAAAGTAACGATGCTTGATGCACTAACTAAAAAAGGTTTTGATACCATTGGAATTGGGAAGATCTATGATATCTTTGCAGGAAAAGGCATACAGCAAACGCAGGCTATTGTAAGTAATGTAGATGGTATGGAAAAAACGCTGGAAGTAATGGAAAAGGATTTTAATGGGTTATGCTTTGTCAATCTTGTAGATTTTGACATGCTTTATGGACATCGCAATGACATTGAGGGGTATGCAAAAGCCGCCACCGTGTTTGATGAGCAGCTAGGCGTTTTTATGGAAAAGATGAATGCAGATGATATTTTAATCATTACAGCAGACCATGGATGTGATCCAGGATTTCAAGGTACAGACCACACCAGAGAATATACGCCAATGCTCGCTTATGGTAAGTGTATCAAAGAAAATATATCTATTGGAACAAGGGAAACTTTCGCTGATATTGGAGCGACTATTTTGGAAGTGTTTGATGTCCAAGTGGATATCGACGGAAGCAGTTTTTTAAGTGAAATCTTAAAGTAAAGGGGAAATAAACATGATAGAAGATAAGGTACTGATTGAAAAAGCTTTTGAAGCACGGGAAAGATCCTATTCGCCCTATTCCAAGTTTAAAGTAGGCGCAGCACTTCTTGGAAAAAATGGTGAGATTTATTTAGGCTGCAATATTGAAAATGCAGCCTATAGCCCTACAAATTGTGCAGAGAGAACTGCTTTTTTTAAAGCTGTTTCGGATGGGCAGATGGATTTTGAAGCTATTGCAATTGTTGGAGGTCCAGCTGAAACCCAAAAAGGTGAGGGAGACTTTTGCGCACCGTGTGGTGTTTGCAGACAGGTAATGGCAGAGTTTTGCGATCCAAAAACTTTTCGTATTATTTTAGGAAAAAGCGAAACAGACTATAAAGTATTTCTACTAGAGGAACTGCTGCCGCTTAGTTTTACAAAAGAGGACTTGAAATAAATACTAAGATAAGGAGGGATTAGGGTGGAGCATGTAATAGAGATGAATCATATTACTAAAGAATTTGGTAACTTTAAAGCAAATGATGATATTACATTGCAGGTGAAAAAAGGCGAGATCCATGCGCTTCTCGGAGAAAACGGCGCAGGGAAATCTACGCTGATGAGTGTGCTTTTTGGTCTTTATCAAGCAGAAAAAGGTGAGATTAAAATACGAGGCAACGCAGTGAAAATTAATAACCCAAACGATGCGAATAATTTAGGTATTGGCATGGTGCATCAGCATTTTAAGCTGGTACATAATTTTACGGTACTAGAAAGCATTGTTCTTGGAAGAGAAGTCACCCAAAAAGGTTTTCTTAAAATGGATGAGGCTAGAAAAAAAATCATTACGCTAAGCGAGCGGTACAAATTTAAAATTGATCCAGATGCTTATATATCAGATATAACGGTGGGTATGCAGCAAAGAGTTGAGATCTTAAAAATGTTATATTGTGATAATGAAATCTTAATTTTTGATGAACCTACTGCTGTACTGACTCCACAGGAAATTGAGGAACTGTTAAAGGTTATGAAGCAATTGGTAGCAGAAGGCAAATCGATTATTTTTATTACCCATAAGCTCAATGAAATCAAAGCAGCAGCAGACAGGTGCAGTGTGCTGCGTAAAGGGAAATATATAGGCACGGTTAATGTTTGTGATACTTCAAAAGAAGAAATGTCAGAGATGATGGTTGGCAGAAAGGTAAATCTTTCTGTAGATAAGAAAAAAGTAGAACAAGGGGATTCGGTTTTAGAAGTCCAAAATATGACGATAAGATCAAAGCATACTGATAAAAATGTTGTAGAAAACGTATCTTTTAAGGTGCGAAAAGGAGAAATCGTCTGTATTGCAGGGATTGATGGGAATGGTCAGTCTGAACTGGTATATGGCATCACTGGGCTCATGCCAATAGATGAAGGTACGGTGATACTAAAAGAAAAGGACATTACAAAGGAATCTATTCGCCAAAGGTGCCTAGATGGGATGGCGCATATTCCAGAAGACAGGCATAAACACGGATTGGTGTTAGATTATTCTTTGGAAGAAAACCTTGTCCTTCAATCCTATTTTAAACCTAAGTTCCAAAAAAATGGGTTTTTAAAATTTGGAGCGATTAGTGACTATGCAAGATATCTTATTGAGAAGTTTGATATTCGTTCAGGGCAGGGCGAAAACTCACTAACGAGAGGGATGTCTGGAGGTAATCAGCAAAAGGCAATTATTGCCAGAGAACTTGACCGGGATCCGGATATTGTTATAGCTGTTCAGCCCGTGCGCGGATTAGATGTTGGCGCAATCGAATATATACATCAGCAGCTTGTTAAACAAAGAGACAATGAAAAGGCAGTACTATTAGTGTCATTTGAACTAGATGAAGTTATGACACTCAGTGACCGTATTCTGGTAATGTATGAAGGTGAAATCGTTGCAGATGTAAAACCTGATGAAGTGACAGTAAATGAGCTCGGTCTTTATATGGCAGGAACGAAAAGAGGTGTTAGTAGTGCGGGCTAAGAAAAAAAACAAAACAGAAAACAAAATGCTGATCAATTTTTCATCTTCTGTACTCGCGATTATTGCAGGCTTACTGCTTGGACTTTTAATATTATTATCCAGTAATCCATCGCAGGCATTCCCAGGATTTTTAATGATATTAAAAGGCGGCTTTGCGGATGGTGCTTCTGGCATAGGGCAAATGTTTTATGTAGCCACACCGATCATCATGACAGGGTTATCAGTAGGTTTTGCATTTAAGACAGGACTCTTTAATATTGGTGCCTCAGGACAGTTTACAATGGGGGCTTTTGCTGCTATTTTTGTAGGCGTAAAGTGGGCAGGGCTTCCAGGAGAAATTCACTGGATTATTGCACTTTTGGCTGCAGCACTTTGTGGCGCATTATGGGGGCTGATCCCGGGAATTTTAAAAGCTTTCTTAAATGTGAATGAGGTTATTGCATCCATTATGATGAACTATATTGGTATGTATCTTGTCAATATGATGGTCGTTAAAAATGTTTATGATCAGGTTAAGAACCAATCAATGCCTGTTCTTAAAAGTGCTCATTTACCTAAAGCGGGTCTTGATAAAATACTGGGGTCCAATATGAATATAGGTATTTTTATAGCGATTCTTTTTGTCATCATTATTTACATATTAATAGAAAAAACAACTTTTGGTTATGAACTAAAAGCCTGTGGACAGAATCCGCACGCCAGTAAATATGCAGGGATTAACGCAAAACGTAATATCGTGCTCGCGATGAGTATTGCAGGAGCACTCGCAGGTATCGGCGGAGCTCTGCTTTATCTTGCAGGATCCGGAAAATACCTTCAAGTATTGGATGTTATTGCATCAGAAGGATTTAATGGTATCTCAGTAGCTTTACTTGGTTTGTCACATCCAATCGGTATTTTATTTTCGGGACTCTTTATTGCCCATATAACAGTAGGGGGGTATAACCTTCAGCTGTATGATTTTGTACTTGAGGTTATAGATATTATTATTTCAGTGATCATTTATTTTGGCGCATTTGCACTACTCTTTAAAAATGTTATTCATACCTTGATCAAAAAGAATAAGGAGGAGAAGTCATTATGAACATATTCTATTTTATTATTCAGCAAACTATGTTTTTTGCCATTCCTCTTTTGATTGTTGCTCTAGGAGGGATGTTTGCTGAACGAAGTGGTGTTATTAACATTGCTTTAGAAGGCATTATGGTCATGGGGGCTTTTATAAGTATCTTCTTTATCAATGTTTTTCAAGACAGTTTGAGTGGACAGGGATTATTGATACTTGCAGTTACTATTGCTGCTGTAAGCGGTGGTGTTTTTGCACTCTTGCATGCATTTGCATCTATTAACTTAAAAGCAGACCAGACTATTAGCGGCACAGCTTTAAATATGTTTGCACCGGCTTTTGCTGTTTTTGCAGCAAGGATGGTGCAGGGGGTTCAGCAGGTTCAGTTTGTAGATACTTTTCATATTAACAAAGTACCCATATTAGGCGACATTCCTGTTATTGGGCCGATGTTTTTTCAAAACTGCTATATTACAACTTATTTGGGTATTATCATCTTCATTATTTCGGCGATTGTTATTAGCCGTACTAAGTTTGGACTAAGACTCCGTGCATGTGGGGAGCATCCTCAAGCAGCAGACTCAGTAGGGATTAATGTTTATAAAATCAGATATGCCGGTGTTATTATTTCAGGAGCACTAGCCGGTATTGGCGGATTGGTCTTTGTTATTCCTACTTCAACAAACTTTAACGGCAGTGTTGCTGGATATGGATTTTTGGCCCTTGCCGTTTTGATTTTTGGGCAGTGGCGTACAAAGGGAATTATTCGCGCAGCGTTTTTCTTCGGCATTATGAAAACATTAGCGAGTACTTATTCAGGTATTCCAGTTTTAAAGGATCTACCTATTCCTAATGAAGTCTATAAGATGATTCCCTATGTGGCGACCCTTGTGGTACTAGCGTGTGTATCTAAAAACTCACAGGCTCCAAAGGCAGAAGGTATTCCATACGATAAAGGGAGTAGGTAGAAGTTTCACACCAAGAGGGGTTGAAAAACCTACATTAGAACTAGTTTTTGGATAGGTTGCTGGGCTTAAGAAGAAAGGACGTGCAATTATAATGAGAATGTATGATCTTATCATGAAGAAGAGAAATGGTAAGGCGTTAAGTGAAAAGGAAATTAGATATATTATAGAAGGTTATGTAACAGGAAGTATTCCAGATTATCAAATGTCAGCATTTTTAATGGCAGTGTACTTTAAAGGGATGACAGATGAAGAGACTGCTATTATGACAGATGCAGTTGCTCGTTCTGGAGATATGGTAGATCTTTCTGGGATTGCGGGGATCAAAGTTGATAAACATTCAACTGGGGGAGTAGGAGATAAAACCACATTAATTATTGCTCCGATTGCAGCGGCATGCGGCGTAAAAGTAGCTAAGATGTCGGGCAGAGGGCTAGGACATACAGGTGGTACGATCGATAAGATGGAAGCTATTCCTGGGATCAAGACTTCACTTACTCAAGAAGAATTTTTTGATGTGGTCAATCAAACGGGACTGAGTGTTATCGGTCAATCCGGCAATATAACACCGGCAGATAAGAAATTGTATGCCCTTCGTGATGTAACGGCTACAGTAGACAGTATTCCGCTTATTGCTGTATCTATTATGAGCAAGAAGCTTGCAGCAGGCAGTGATTGTATCTTGCTGGATGTTAAAACAGGAAGCGGAGCATTTATGAAAACCCTTGAAGAATCCATTAAGCTTGCTGAATGTATGGTGGCAATCGGTGAAAATTCAGGCAGAAAAACAGCGGCGCTTATTACAGATATGGACCGGCCGCTAGGTAATAATATTGGCAATTCCTTAGAAGTGATAGAAGCGGTAGAAACCCTAAAAGGCAATGGACCGGAAGATTTAACGGAAGTTTGTCTAAGTTTAGCTGCCAACATGCTGTATCTGGGTGGAAAAGGAGAGCTTTCAGCATGCATGGAGATGGCGAAAGAGGCTATTCAAACCGGCAAGGCACTCGAAAATCTGATAGCGATGGTAGAAGCGCAAGGAGGAGATGCTTCGGTTATAAAAGATCCTCTTAAGTTCGAAAAGGCAGCATTATCTTATGAAGTCAAAGCACCAAAATCAGGTTATATCACATATATGGATACAGAGGCCTGTGGTATTGCATCGATGATGCTGGGGGCAGGAAGAGAAACAAAAGACAGTGTACTTGATTATGCAGCAGGGATTATCCTTGTGCATAAAACAGGAGATTATGTAGAAGAAGGTGCTGTCCTTGCAACTTTATATGCAGGCAAAAAGGAGCTATTTGAGTCGGCTGGGGCTCAATTTATAGAGGCAGTTACGATTACAGATCAAAAAACTAAAAAAGAGCCGCTTATTTTTGCAAGAATTGAAAAAGGCAAAGTAGAAAGATATCTATAAGGAGGCCAAAATGAATAAAGTCTATGAAAAGTTATTAAAGTGTTATGACTGTTACAAAGAAAAGATTGATTTCAAGCCAAAAGTGGCACTGGTATTAGGGTCAGGACTCGGAGATTATGCAGAGTCCATAGAGATTAAAGCGACCTTGGATTATCATGACATTGAAGGCTTTCCGGTATCTACGGTGCCGGGGCATAAAGGCAGATTTATCTTTGGGTATATAAATGAAGTGCCTGTAGTCATTATGCAGGGAAGAGTGCATTATTACGAAGGGTATCCTATGAGTGATGTTGTTCTGCCTATAAGATTGATGAAGATGATGGGGGCAGAAATATTATTTCTAACTAATGCTGCAGGTGGTACAAATTTTGATTTTCAGGCTGGAGATTTTATGCTGATTACAGATCAAATTGCAAGTTTTGTAGAATCCCCGCTTATGGGCAGTAATATTGATGAACTGGGCACCCGCTTTCCGGATATGAGTACAATCTATGATAAAGACCTAAGAAGTATCATCAAAAATACAGCAGAGTCTTTAGGTATTACCCTAAAAGAAGGCGCTTACCTTCAGCTTTCAGGACCAAATTTTGAATCCCCGACAGAGGTTAAGATGTGCAGAATCCTAGGGGCGGATGCTGTTGGGATGAGTACAGCTTGTGAAGCTGTGGCAGCTAATCATATGGGGATGAAAATTTGCGGTATTTCTTGCATTTCAAACTTGGCCTGCGGGATGACAGATCAGCCTTTATCACATGGAGAAGTACAAGAAACTGCGGATAAGGTGGCGCCGTTATTTAAATCGTTAATAACAAAGGCTATTACTGAGATTGGGGCAATTTCATAATTAGGTCCGTAGGGGAATTTTAGGATTCTCCAGTTACTCGCTTGCGCATTTCTAAAAATCTAAGCACTTTCTTCCACCTGAAATGAGTGTACTTCTCATTTTAGGTTATGAACGCCGCAAACTCGCTGCCGACTTTAGTCGGTTGATCAATACAGTGCGGCTAAAAACCATTTGAATAAACTGCTAAGATTTTCTATACGAAATTCTCCAGAGGCAACTTCCGAACCCTAAAATCTCCCCTGCTAGTCGTTGATAAGTGCTCGTACTTATAAAACCTTGGAAGACAGAGTTAACAATACTAGCTAAGAATATTAAAATACTATTAATCTAGAATGGTGTCATTAAATAAAATCAATTTAAATAAGGAGGGGTAAGATGGAAATACAAGAAATGCTAGGACATGTCGATCATACGCAGCTTAAGGCGTTTGCTGCTTGGGAGGATATAGAGAAGTTGTGCGATGAGGCGATAGCGTACCAGATGGCTTCGGTGTGTATTCCGCCGTGCTATATAAGGCGTGTACATAATAAGTATGGAGATAAGATTAATATTTGTACTGTAGTAGGCTTTCCGCTTGGATATAGTGTGAAGGAAGCAAAGGTAGCAGAAGTTAAACAGGCACTTGCAGATGGGGCCAATGAAATTGATATGGTTATTAATATCGGTGATGTGAAGAATGGCAATTATGAAGCTGTAAGGGAAGAGGTCGCTGCGCTCAAAAAAGAGGCGGGGAGTAAAATCTTAAAGGTTATTATTGAAACCTGTTATCTAACAGAAGAAGAGAAAGTTATGATGTGTAAAGTGGTTACTGAGGCTGGCGCTGATTATATTAAAACATCAACAGGATTTGGAACTGATGGTGCGACACTTGAAGATATTAAGCTTTTTAAAGCGCATATTGGAAAAGAAGTAAAGATCAAAGCTGCTGGCGGTGTAAAGAGTTTAGAGGATTTAGAAACCTTTCTGAATGAGGGATGTGACAGAATTGGCACGAGCTCAGCTGTTCATTTAATAAAAGGTCAACAAATAAAAGGATATTAGGAGGAAGAGTATATGAAAAAGAGATTAATTAGTTTATTAGTAGCTGCTTCAGTGGTGGCAGCAACATTAGTAGGGTGTGGTTCAAAAGATAGTGGAGTCGCTGCCGATGGACAAAAGGTACAGCAGGAAAACACAGGGGGATCTGAGCTTGCGCTTATTACAGATGTAGGAACGATTGATGATAAGTCATTTAACCAGGGGTCTTGGGAAGGGGTTGAAGCTTATGCAAAAGAGAACAATATCACACATAAGTATTATAAGCCATCAGAAAAATCAGATGATGCACTTATGACATCTATTGGGCTTGCTGTTAAAGGTGGCGCGAAGGTTATTGTGTGTCCTGGGTATCTGTTTGAAGTACCTGTTTATAATGCACAGCTTAAATATCCAGACATTAAATTCATTCTTATAGATGGAGCACCTCATAATGGTGATTATAACTATGACATTAAAGAAAACACAAAGTCTATTTTTTATGCTGAGGAGCAGGCTGGATTCCTAGCTGGTTATGCTGCCGTATATGAAGGCTACAAAAACTTAGGATTTATGGGTGGTATTGCAGTACCAGCTGTTGTGCGTTTTGGATATGGTTATATAGAGGGCGCAGAGTATGCAGCAAAAGAACTCGGTCTTGCTGAAGGGGATATTAATATCAAATATACATATGTAGGTAATTTTGATGCTTCTCCAGAAAATATGTCTAAAGCAGCGGCTTGGTTTAATGCAGGAACAGAAGTAATCTTTGCATGCGGCGGCGGTGTTGGTAACTCAGTTATGAAAGCAGCAGAAACTGCAGGTACAAAAGTAATTGGTGTTGACGTTGATCAATCAGGTGAATCCAATACAGTTATCACATCTGCTATGAAAAACTTAAGTAAATCTGTTTATGATGCACTTAGTGAGTACTATGCCGGCAAATTTGAAGGTGGCGTATCAGTTACTTTAGATGCTGCAACAAATAATGTACAGTTACCAATGGAAAGCTCAAAATTTGAAAAATTTAATCAAGAAAAATATGATGCGATCTATAAACAAATTATAGATGGTGCTATAAAAATTAGTAAAAATGATATTGCAGAAGATGCAGCTCAGGTACCAACTACTATTGTAAAAGTTGAATCCATTAAATAAGTTTTTATAAATGAAGTGCAAAAGCCATCTTAAAGTAAATATACCTTAAGGTGGCTTCTGTATCAATTAAGAAAGAGGAAATAGATGAAAAGTAAGAATATAGCTAAAATAATAGGTGCATTAATGGGGATTTTTCTAGTAGGGATGGGTGTCTCGTTTAATGCAGGGACGATGCTTGGTAATGACCCTATCGGTATTGTATATGATGGGGTAAGAAGTTTTGCTGATTTATCAGGAGAGCAGCTGGGAGCGGCATCAAACATCGTAAATTTTGGACTGATTATCCTCCTGCTTTGTATTGGCAGAAGGTATGTGAATATTGGTACATTTATTTATATACTGCCATATGGCTTTTTTGTAGGAATAGGTACAAAACTATATGCAATGCTTGGTATATCAGAAAGCTTGCTGCTACGCAGCTTGATGGGAGTGGTTGGATGTCTTATGCTATATGCTGGAGTAGCTGTTTTTATTGCTATGGATATTGGACTTGATCCATTTACTGGTCTGGTTATGGTAATTGGAGACAAAATAAAATGGGACTATAAAAATACTAAAGTTGCATTTGATATAACGATGGTAATAATAGGTGTTATTTTGGGAGGAAGACTCGGGATTATAACTTTAGCTGCCGCATTTACGGCTGGACCAGTTATACAATGGATAGCTGATAATATTATAAAAATCATTCATTTAGAAAATTGTGAGGCCTAAAAAGATGCGGAATGAAAGTTGGATTCAAAAGTTACCCAAAATAGATCTGCATTGCCATTTAGATGGCTCTATGGGAATAGAGGCAGTTCGGGAGCAGCTCGCCAGAAGCGAGTTTTTGCTACCAGATGATAGGCTAAAAGATGCTTTGCAGGTATCAGAAAACTGTACGAGTTTAACGGAATATTTAAAGAAGTTTGAGCTTCCACTTAAATGTTTGCAGACAGAAAAAGGTCTTAAGGCAGCAACCCTTAATTTACTTAAGCAAGCGGCAGCTGAAAATATAAAATATATAGAGATAAGATTTGCCCCTCTATTATCTGTTAATCAGACGTTAGACTGTAGACAGGTCATTGAAAGTGTTGTTTCGGGGTTACAAGAAGGGGAAAAGAGATATGCTGTACATGGAGGCATCATTGTTTGTGCGATGAGGCATCACACAGCAGAAAAAAATATAGAGATGTTAAAGACAGCAAGAGTATTATTAGGCCATGGGGTATGCGCACTGGATTTGGCAGGGGACGAATCAGCCTATCCGACACAGATGCAAAGAGAACTTTTTTATAAGGCAAAGCAGTGGGATATGCCGTTTACTATTCATTCGGGGGAATGTGGGAGCGTTGAAAATGTTAAAGAAGCTATTGAACTCGGAGCTAGAAGGCTGGGACATGGGATTGCCCTTAGAAAGAGTGAGGCTTTAATCAAGCTGTGCAGACAAAAGCAAATAGGTATTGAGATGTGCCCTTCTAGTAATCTGCAGACAAAAGCCATAGACAGCTGGCATGACTATCCATTAGAATTGTTTTTAGAAAAAGGATTACTAGCGACGATTAATACAGATAATAGGACAGTAAGCAATACTTCTATTACAGAGGAGTTAATGCTTGTTTATGAAAATATGCATTATAATAAAGAAGTTATTATAAACCTATTAAAAAATGCAGCAGAAGTATCTTTTGCAAAAGATCATGTGAAAAATGAACTGCTAAGTGCACTGCACAAGGCTTAAAAACAATAAAATGCAGGATATGTGCTTGGTTAAATGAAATGAGGATAGAGCTATGGAAAGAGCAGAGAGTAATATTGATAAAGTAGTTGCTTTAAAAAATCACTTAAGAGGCAAGGAAAAAGACTATTTGAATAAGTATCTAGCAAATGCCCCTATGTGGCTCTTAGATTCTTTTCAAGTCGTTCATATGAAGAAAAATAATGTATTTATTAAAGAAAATAGAGAAGTTGATATGGTTTATATATTGGTTGAAGGTATTGTAAAAGCCATTGACTATAGGATTTTTGGTATTGCTTATGATTATATGTGGTTTTATCCCGTTAAAGTTTTTGGCTCTATGGAGATACTATTAGAACTTGAGAAGTATATGACTACGCTTATCACTGTAACACCTTGCAAAATGCTGGTCGTTTCGAAGAGTAAATTTGAAGAATGGATGAGAAAAGATATTAATACTTTACTGCTTGAAACCAAGACACTTGGAACTTATCTTCTTGAACAAGCAAGAAAAGAGAGAGTTTTTCTATTTGTGCAGGGAATTGACAGAGTAATCCTTTTATTTATGCAGCTCTATGAGCAAATGTCTGAAAATAAAAGATGTGTTATAAAGCTGACAAGACAAGATATAGCGGATTGCTCAGGACTAAGCATAAAAACAATCAACCGTTCAGTAAAGAAGATGGAGGAGGATGGGTACATTGGGCGGGATGGCAATAGAATTATTATCTTAGAAGATCAATATTTAAAGATGAAGCACTATATATCTCCAATAGTTGAGCAATAAATAGGTTATTGAATTGAAAGAAGAGCAGCTCCTTATGATTAAAGAGGCTGCTTTTTTGGCTTTTATTTAATACTCTGCTGAAAATGAAAGATATTAAGAGGATCATAGTGCTGTTTTATGCATTGAAGAGAAGATGCGTTTTCACCGTAATATTCATAGAGACAATCTTCGAGAGGATAAAAAGGAAAATTAATATAGGCACCAGTAGTCATACTGGAGATCAACTTATAATTTTTAGAAACCCAGCGTACATTCTGGGCTTTATAAACATTGTTTTCAAAAACAGATTGAACGAGTAAGATATAGTGACTATCGCGATAGTAAAATGCAGTATCAGATGGACAAAGTTCGCTGACTTTGCCACCTAGTCCAAAGACATTTAAAGCTGTCATGATAGAACCAATAGGTCCGTTACCGTTAATCATATCAACTAGTTTCAATAGTTCCGAAGTGCTGTAGTTTTTAGACACAAAGCGTCCGCTAGATTTAAACTGCCTATATCGATGATGTAGGCATCAGTTGCTATGCAGTAACCTTCATAATTATGCCCGCCAGAACGTACACGGTTTTCTAAATTACACCTTCTTGCTTCTAATATTGCATTTCTAACATCTTCAACTGTTTTGCAGTAGGCTATAATCATAGGATACTTTTGTATAGCCCTATTCCATATCTGTCTAGCTTCATTATAATGATTACTATGTGAGGTAATAATTTCCATAAATAGATCACCGTCCTATAAGGATGAATACTAGTTTATAAGTTATTTTATGTACAAACTTAGTATTTTGCTACGTTTTCAAAATAGTGTTATGCACTATTCAATAGACAAAAAAATGCAAATGATCATAATAAGAGCTCGTATAATTAATAAATATAAGATAAAACAAGAACTTTAGAAATTGTTGACTCTTTCTGTAAATTTGTGATATACATATATACATATAGGGAAGGCATCACTTTAAAAGTTTAAGTATAAAAAAATAGACGATCGAGGTACTTGCGATGAAACGTATTCAATTGAAAAAGGTGTTGCTGCCTATTCTTATTGCAATAAGTTTTCTTTCAGTAGTTGTAACATCTCCAATGTGCTATGCGAAGCCATTAATAAGCGAGCCAATGGTTAAAAGAGGGTTTATTGATCTTTCAGCATGGGATTTTGAAAAAAGTCATATAGCATTAAATGGAGACTGGGAATTTTACTGGATGCAACTTCTACAGCCACAAGATTTTGTGAGCAGTAATGCTGATAAGGATTATATAGCTATACCTTGTGAAGTATCTCAGTATCTTCCAGAGGATAAAAGTCATGAGGCTCAAAATGGTTATGGCACACTTAGGGTTAAACTTAAAATAAGTGAAATAGGAAAATTATATGGACTTAAGTTTAAATATTTTGCATCAGCAAATAAAATATGGGTTAATAATGAACTTCTTTTTGAAGCTGGGATTATAGGGACAAGTAAACAATCTTTTAAGGCACAGTATCTGCCTACTGAGGTAGTGTTTAAAAGTGACAAGGAAGAAGTAGAGATTGTTGTACAAATTGCAAACTTTCATCATCGGCGAATTCGTTTAAATGAAGTGATCTTTGGAACGCCATCTCAGATCGAGAAGCTCACTCATTCTAGGATAATACAAGAGAGTATTTTATTTGGCAGTTTAATTGTAATTGCCTTATACTATTGTGTACTATATTTTATACATAAAAGAGAAGCAGCACTCATTTGCTTATCAGTGATAGCTTTTGTTGTTGCTTTACGAGGCAGTATAGTAGACGAACGTATCATGATAAGGTTATGGCCGGACTTTCCACCGGAGATCATGATGAAGTTAGGCTATTTACCGACCTTTATATTACTCCCTCTCTTAGTAATCTATGTTAAGGATATATTTAAAGCACCACAGCTTGCAAAAGCTGCAAAGGCATCAACATATATCTGTATTCTAGTTATTATATTTATGACTTTTACGCCCATTAAGGTTTATGACTGGTTTTTTCAATATGGGCAATGGGTTAACGTTGTTATAGGGAGTTTCATCATCTATTTATTAATAGCTCGCGGACTATTTAAAAAAACAAGAGGCAGCTATACAATGGCTATAGGCGGAGGCTTTATTCTAATCGCCGCAGCAAATGATATATTGAGGGAGTTAGATGTCATAAAAACACCAGAAGCTTTATCTGTGGCCATGGTTATTTTTATTTTGCTTCAGGCGTTATTTTTGGCTTGGCGGTTTAATGATGATTATATTAAGGCGCAGCAATTAGCCGGTGAGAATGCTGCAATGTTTGAGGAAATCCAGGAACTAAACATGGACTTAGAGGAAAAAATTAGAATACGTACACATGCGCTGGAAGTAGCTAATAGTAAGCTTAAAATCCTTTCGAAGATAGATGCCTTAACGGGACTTGCAAATAGAAGACATTTTGATGAACAAATAGAAAAGGCGTGGTCTAGATCCATAAGGGAGCATCAACCACTCTCAATCATAATGATAGATATTGATTTTTTTAAAGGGTATAATGACAGTTATGGACACCTAGAGGGAGATGAATGCCTAAGAAAAATTGCCAGAGAGCTTAAAAGAAGTATTCGGCCTAAATTAGATATTGTTGCCCGTTATGGGGGGGAAGAGTTTGTTATATTGCTGCCAGATACAGCGGCTGATGATGCAAGGCGTGTTGCCCAGAACCTAAGAAAAGGTGTTAAAGGCCTAAAGATTCCTCATAGAGCCTCTTTGACTAATGCGTATGTTACAATCAGTTTGGGGGTAAGTACAATCATAGCGACAGAAAAAATTTCATTAAGGGATTTTATAGATCAAGCAGATAAAGCGCTTTATATTGCAAAAGAAAAGGGTAGAGATCAGATTGCAGAATGTATGTTAAATAAGGTTAACTAGGTCAATAGGGGGTATCGCTATTGGCTTTTTTTGTTTTTTACAAGCTTATTTGGATAACGGAACTAAAGATATCTAATATATAGAGAAGTAGAAGCGACAGAGATTAAGTTAAAGCTCTGTCGCTTTTTCATAGGGGGTGTTAAATAATACAGTGTGCTTTAAACAATCTAAAATGAGTTCAAAGAAAATTAATTAGTAATAGCCGTAACCGTAGCCACGACCCCAGCCGCAGCCACATCCACATCCTGAGTAACCGTAGCTAGAGTAAGGATAGCTATATCCACCATAGCTGTAGCTAGGATAGGAATAGCCGCATCCTCCATAATAAGGATAGCCATAACCATAATTGTACCCATATCCAAATCCGTAACTAAACATATTAACCCCTCCTTTCCCTGATCGTATATAGTATTCCAAAGTTGGGATGAGTGTGACAGGCAGGGGTGCTAAATTATCTGTAGAGTTTGTCTATAGTAAAACCACGGCCTTTTACTTCATTAATATGGTTAATGATCATAAAGGCCTTAGGATCCAGAGAAAGAACAAGCTGATTTAACTTTGGAAGCTCACGGTTTGAAACGACAGTGAGAACTACTAAACTTTTATTATGGTGGTAGCCTGTTTCGGCGTGAATAAGCGTAGACCCTCGATCAAGTCGGCTAATAATCATCTCGTTAATTTCCTGATATTTTTCACTTATGATTTTTACTTGTGTACGAGACTGGCCAAGAAGCAATACTTTATCCAGCACAAGCGTATAGATAAGGACTAATAAAATGCCATAAAGCACTTGTTCTTTATTAGCAAAAAGCATTTGTGATAGCAAAATGGCAAAATCAAAGCCATACATAGATGCAGAAACTGAAATACCAAACTTTTTATGAAGTACAAGTGGCGGGATATCCATACCGCCAGTGGATGCGCCAGCTTTAATAACAATGCCAATACTAAAACCAATCATAACACCTGCATAGATTGCAGCAAGCAGGCGATCAGAAGTCATATCTTGCAGGAATAGAATTTTCTGAAAAATACCCAGAATAAATGGATAGTAAAAGGTACTAATAAGTGTAGTAAGCGTAAAGGCCCGACCAAGAATAGCAGCTCCCAAAAGAAACATGGCGATATTAAAGACAGAAACAAATAGTGCAATAGGAATGCCTGTTTTATGATAAATAAGAAGTGCAAGACCTGTAGTGCCTCCTGTAATAAGTCCATTTGGAAGAATAAACATAGTAACTGCCAGTGCATAGATGGTATTGCCTATTAAAATCAGTATAATATTTTTTAGTATAGCTATGTATTTTTTAAATAAATCCTCTTTAAGCATATAGTGGTACTCCTTATTTAGTGATGGTTAAATTATAGCGGGATTGTAAACTTAAATCAATAATATAAAAGAAGAACCCCTTATCTGATAACAAGTGTATAAGGTGATTTTTGTATCAAAAAAAGAGTAGTCTTACTAAAAGGAATAGTTTAAATAGTGTAAATTTGATACAATGAATTTATATAGGAAACCGTAGATATGGAGGGGAAATTGTGCAGAACCTAGCTAAGAAGATTGCAGCAAATTGGAGTAAGATGAAGATAGGTAATAAGATTACCTTATATTACTTTACTTTAATTATTATGAGTATTGTGCTTAGCCTATTTATTTATGAACAGACTAATAAATACTACATGAATCAAAATATAGAGAAAATAGGTACGCAGGGGATAGAATCTGACAGTCGTAACTTTGAACTCTTTATTGAGGATATTAATAATTATTCTAAAATACTTTTAGCCAATCAAAATGTTCAGCAGATTTTAGAAAATGAGGATACTTACCAACTTCCAACCTATAGAAGACTGGATCGGTTCTTGCAGGAATTTATTAACTTTAATACTAAGGTTTCTTCTATTTATGTTTTTAGCAACTCAGGCAAGAAGTACTATACGGAAAAGATCACTCTAAAGAGTATTGAACTTAGGGATATTGAGCAAATGTCTTTTTACGAAGAGATTCTTGCAAAAAAAGGAGGATTTATTCTTAGACTCAACCAGCATGGGCTAGTGGATGCCAGAAAAACAAGTGGGATATCTTTTATAAGAGTCATTAATAGTTTACAAAGACAAGAAAAAATTGGATTTCTAATTATTAATTTAGATCAAAAAGTACTAGAAAAGGCTTTGGGACTTGATGATCAAAATAATGCGACTATTTTTATACAAAATGCAGATGGACAAACTTTAATGGGATACAATCCTATAGAAGATTTTGATGAAGAAGTTTACTTCGAGCAACTAGAGAAAGAAAATAAGTTTTGGACTATTTTTAAGAAGAATCATAAAGATATGATGATCACAGGGATTAATAACAGAAAATATGGATGGAAGATACTAAAGGTTATTCCGTTTGAGGATGCAACTGAGCAGTTTAATGTATTTAATATAGGGATATTTTCTATCGTAGCAGTCAATATTAGTCTGATGCTATTGGGATCATTTTTTATCTCAAAACTGATCACTAGTCCCATCCATACTTTGATGAGTTCCATGAAAGATGTAGAACATGGCCATTTCAAACCGGTAGTGATGAAAACCAATGAAGATGAAATCGGTATGTTAAAAAATGTCTATAATTTTATGATTGATGAAATACATAAACTTATCAACAGGATTATACAAGAGCAGAAGACTAAAAGAAAAGCAGAGCTGGGTATTATGATGGAGCAGATTAAACCCCACTTTCTATATAATACGATCGATTCAATCAGTTCTCTCATTATGCTGGAACGCAGCCAGGAGGCTTATGAAAGTCTAAGAGCTTTGGGGAATTTTTACAGAACCAGCCTAAGTAATGGCCGAGATATCATTCCTATCCGGGAAGAACTTGAGACGGTAGAAAATTATATTTATATCCAAAAGATTAGATATAGAGATTTGTTTGAGGCAGAATATGATATTGATGCAGAGGTATTAGAGGTTAAAGTGCCGAGGTTGATTTTGCAGCCCTTGGTTGAAAACAGTATTTATCATGGTATTCGTCCGTCGGGCAATAAAGGGCTTATTAGAATTAGTATTAAAAAAGTTATGCATACGGTATGGATTGTGGTAGAAGATAATGGGGTTGGACTATCAGGTGAAGAGCTTATAAATCTTAATACGACAAATGAAAAGAGCATTGGTATTCCAGCTACAAGAGAGCGCATCAGAATACTTTTTGGAGAGAAAAGCTGTTTTCATATAGAAAGTGAATGTAATAAAGGGACAAAAATTAGGATAGAGATTCCGTTGGATGAGGAGGGGAATAATTGAAAACCGATGACTTAAGAGTACTGTTAGTAGATGATGAATATCTTATTAGAGAATTATTAAAGAAGTGTGTTAAGTGGGAAAAACTAGGGTGCCAAATAGTAGGGGAAGCCAGCTGTGCGGAAGAAGTATTTGACTTTTTAGAAGAAAATATTGTGGATTTGATTATAACAGATATTAATATGCCTGTTACTGACGGACTAGAAATGTCAAAGAAGATTTTAGAGAGCTATTCTAAAATAAAGATAATCATTATTTCGGGATATGATAAATTTGAATATGCAAAAAATGGTATTGAGATTGGGATAGAAAATTATATTTTGAAGCCAATCAGAGAAACAGAAGTTGAAAGCGCAGTGCTTCAAGTGAAAGAGAAACTGGAGAAACAACGCCAGCTTGATTATGAAAATAGTATGATTAGACAGCAGCTTGAACAGCATATACCTTATCTGAAAGAAAAATTCTTTATGGAGCTATTTAGAAGTAAATATTCTTTTGCACAGATTGTAGACAAGCTGGATTTTTTGAAATTAGAGCTGAAGGACCACTTTTTCCAAGTAGCGCTGATTGAGATTGGTTTTAATGCAGAAAAAAGACACTCTGAAGAAGAACGGCTTATTGAGTTAATAGGCACTGTTCGACTTTTGGAGAGCTGTATGAAGATCATTCCTTTTATCCATGTGCTAGTAGATGCAAAAGAAAATATTGGGATATTCTGCAATAATGCAGATATCAACCTAATTGAAGAATGCAATTATGTACTTGAAAGCCTGAAAATGCATCATCCCAAGTGGGATATTACTATTGGTATAGGCAGTATCAAAGAGAATATTGAGGACGTTAAGGATTCTTACAATGAAGCAACAACTGCACTGCAATTTAAAGCTGTATTAGGTGAAAATCAGGTTATTTATTATAATGATTTAGAGATTGTTACTCACAAAACCCGTCAAATACCTGTTTTACAAGAAAATGCTATGGAGCAGCTGCAGTTTCTGATAAAAGCAGGACTTTATGAACAGCTGATAGAATACATTGATACACTTTATGAAAATATTGGACAATACGGTAATATAGAAGAGCAAAACTTTACCATTCATATAAGAATTCAGACGACACGGATCATTTCGGTTCTATTTTATATGATTACATCTATGGCTATTCAAATAGAGGATATTGCGTATTATCAAGAAGACTTTTTTAAAGAGGTAGCCTCTATTACAAATATCCCGCAAGCTAAGCGGCTTGTAGTGTCTTTGGCCGAAAAGCTTATGAAAAATATTAATGCCATACAAACCCATATGGTCAATGATTCTATGGAAGAAATTTCAAAATACATTCAGGAAAATATGAGTGATTATGGGCTTACATTAAATAAAATAGCAGTGCATTTTTATATGAACCCAAGCTATTTGAGCCGTATCTTTAAACAAAAAAAGGGAATTGCTTTTAAGGACTATTTAAATAAAATCAGAATGGAGGCAGCACTTGAGTATGTCAGAAGTACAGATTTAAAGGCTTATGAAATAGGTGAAAAAGTAGGTGTACCAGATCCTAATTATTTTAGCACTTCGTTTAAAAAATACATAGGTATGTCAATGACAGATTATAAAAAGTTAATATTTCATGAGGGGTAATAGATGTACAATAAAATGCACCTGACAGATAGAAAAAGGTGTATAGCAAAATGAACTAAAGAATAAGAACGGATAAAGTTTAAATATTAATAATGCACAATAAAGAAGTAAAATTTTTAAAGGTTATAGTAAAAAAAATGAATTATAAGATAATTGCAAACACTGTATGATATAAATGTAACAAAAATATATTTAGGGGGAGAAGCGTATGAGGAAAATCTGGAGTAAATTATTAACTTGCGCGATCAGTGGAATCTTAGCTTTATCTAGTGTAGGATGCGGAGCAAAACAAGAGGCACCTAAGGAACAAACAGGGAAGGCTACAGAGACATCATCTGGGAATGCTGCAAAAGAAACTCCATCGGCAGAGGAAAAGATTAAGTTAAGTGTGTGGCATTTATGGACTACAGATGCAGATGCTAATGCAAAATCTTTTATGAAGGTATTTGAACAGTACAAGGCGGAACACCCAAATGTAGAAATTGAGATTGATGCCAGTGAAAATGAAGCTTATAAAACAAAAATCAAGACTGCTATGGCTGCAAATGAAGGCCCGGATGTGTTTTTCTCATGGGGAGCTGGTTTTGCACAACCTTTCGTAGATGCAGGTCAAATCCTTCCAATAGAAGAGTACTTAACATCAGAACAAAAAGGGAATTTACTTGAAAGTCAAAGATCTAATTTAACTTATAATGATACATTATATGGGCTGCCATTTGTTTCATGGGTAGGTATCTTATACTGTAATCAAGAGATGTTTGACCAAAATGGTATTAAAGTACCTGATACCTATGAAGAATACTTAGAGGCTATTCGTGCATTTAATGCAAAAGGAATTGTACCAATGTCAGTTGGCGCAAAAGATGGTTGGCCACTGATGTTTTATCAAAACGTTCTGGCACTTCGTCAAGCTGGAGCTGATGGATCTAACGCAGCACTTGAGAAAAAGGTTCCTTTTAATCAACCAGAATTTCTAAATAGTGCACAGCTCCTTAGTGAACTCGTTCAGGCAAAAACTTTTGATGAAGCATCGATGGCATTTACATATGATGAAGCTAAAATGGCATTCTTAAGTGGTGAAGTGCCAATGTTTTATATAGGCAGCTGGTTCGCAGGTGAGGTTCAAGACGAAAATATCTCTATGGTTAAAGATAAAGTAGTTGCAAAGAACTTCCCAAGTATTGCAGGGACAAAAGGTAATAAAGATGAGTTCTTAGGCGGAGCAATCGACTGCTTTATGGTTAATAATAATACAAAACATAAAAAAGAAGCAGCTGAATTTGCAGCTTATATGGCAGAACATATGGCAAAAGAAAGCTTTATCCTAGGGGCAGGCCTTCCAGCGTGGAAAATTGATACACAAGGTGAAACGATCGATCCACTTGTACAGCAAATGGTTGATCTTGCAAACAAAGCAACAGGTTTTGTACTTGCTTGGGATACAAAATTAAGCGGTGAAGCAGCAGAAAAACACAAAACTTTAGTTCAAGAAGTATTTGCAGGTACTAAAACACCACAACAATTTGTAGATGAAATGGATGCACTTAAGTAACCCTACTACACTAACATATTTAAGTGGTGGTATTCCCACAATTAGTAGAGGAATTTTAGAACTAGCCAGGAAATAGACAATTTAAAACCTAGAATCAGTAATCTACATTTTGGGTTACTGATTCTTTGTAAGAAAGCAGGTGTTTAGGTGGATAAAGTTTTGAGTGATAAAAAAGCGATAGTACTTTTTGTATTGCCCGCATTTTTAGTATTTTTAATGATTGTTATTGTGCCTATCTTTTTTTCAGCTTACTATAGTACGCTAGAATGGAATGGGATTGGCAAATCCACTTTTATAGGGATTCAAAACTATATTGATTTATTTGTAAATAATACAGATGGCTTTATGATGGCCGTTAAAAACTCATTTTTAGTAGCATTTTTCTCAGTATTTGTACAGGTACCTTTAGCACTAGTTCTTGCCATTGTTATTTCAAAAGGGATTAAAGGTGAAGCCTTTTTTAGGACAGTATATTTTATTCCAGTTATCATATCAACAACTGTTATCGGTCAGCTTTGGATGAAAATTTATCAGCCTAAATATGGTATGCTTAACACTTTACTCGAAGTGCTTGGTCTTGAGTTTTTAAAACGTAATTGGCTGGCAACACCAGAAACAGCCCTTGGAAGTGCACTCTTTGTGATTATATGGCAATACATTGGTTACCATATGCTGCTGCTTTATTCCGGCATTAAGGCTATCCCGACGGATCTTTACGAAGCCGCAGAGGTGGACGGTGCGAACAACTTTCAAAAGGCTGTGAAAATCACTATTCCTCTTATTGCTCCAATGATCAAAGTTTGTGTGACCTTTGCACTTATTGGCTCTTTAAAAACTTTTGATCTTATTTATGTTTTGACAAAAGGGGGGCCGATCCATGCAACAGAGGTGCCTACAACCTTAATGTTCAGTAAGATCTTTCTGCAAAATAAATATGGCTATGGAAGTGCTATGTCTATTTTTATTATTCTAGAGTGCTTGATTTTTACAATCTTTATTCAAAAGTTTTTTAAGACAGAAAAGACAACTTATTAAAGAGGAGGTGTTAGAATTGGAGACGGCAAAGAAGTTAAATAAAACCTCTTTTTATGAAGTAAGAAAGCAAGGCGCTTCAAAAAATAAAAAGCATGGCATTAATAATATAAAAACATATGGGGAAAGAGCTATACTACTTCTTATTGCAGCAATACAGATTTATCCATTACTATGGCTTATTATGTTTTCTCTAAAGAGCAATCCAGAAATATTTGGGAAAAATCCCCTGGCATTGCCTCAGAAGTTATTATTTGAAAACTATGCAAGAGCTTTTTTGGACGGGAATATAGGAAGGTATTTTATTAATAGTATTATTGTTACGGTAGTTTCTGTGATTATTACCAATATACTAGCGGCCATGGCTTCTTATGCTATAGCTAGGATGAAGTGGAAGCTAAGTGGCACCATGCTGATTATCTTTTTGTTAGGACTTATGATTCCTATGCACAGTACCTTGCTGCCTTTATTTATTTTTCTTAAAAAAACACAGTTGTATAATACCTATGTTGCACTTATTCTTCCCTATATAGGGTTTTCACTACCCATGGCAATCTTTGTGTTAGTCGGGTTTTTTGGTACCCTGCCAAGAGAACTTGAAGAATCGGCTTGTTTGGATGGTGCAAACATTTATCAGATCTTTGCGAAGATTATGCTGCCACTTATCAAACCTGCAGTAGCAACCATTTCAATCTTCACCTATTTATCCTGTTGGAATGAGCTGATGTTTGCAACAACCTTTGTCAGTAAGCAGGAGTACAAGACACTTACAGTAGGCATTATGGGAATGGTTGGACAATATGCAACGCGATGGGGAGAACTAGGGGCAGGGTTGGTTATAGCTACCATTCCAACCGTTTTAATCTATATTTCCATGAGTAAGCAAGTTCAAAAGAGCTTTACAACAGGGGCATTAAAAGGTTAATGCATGTAAGATTGAAGAAAAAAGAGGCGAAGCAGCTTTTGAAAAACAAAAACTGCCTCGCTTTTTGTCATGTCGCCAAAAGTCGCCAACAAAAATTGTATGAAAAATATATATATTATGATAATATGAAATAAAATGAATTATATAAAGGGGCAATAGAATGCAAAGATCTTGTTTTTTCTTTTATACACTCATAATAATTTTATATTTGGTACCTTTTGTTCCTGTATCAGTTAAAGTGATTTCAGGGATTGTTTTTATAATGATCTGCAGTTCAAAAATGAGTTTAAAAGGTGATATGATTAATGCTGCATTGTGTGGAATCTTAGGTTTTATTATCCTTTTTTTAAATAGAGATATAGGTTATAAAAAAGCAATAATAAATGCATTTTTGGTGGCTGCGTCATATTATATTTTTGCATTTTATTTTGGAAATTTTGCACAAACGATTGAGAATAAAAATCGTGAACTTGAAAATGAGATAGAAAAAAGAAAAAAAGCAGAAGAGGAATTAAAGAAAGAAATGATACTATTTAAAGGACTGATGGATACAATACCAAGCCCTATTTTTTTTAAGGATGTGGATCTTAAATACATAGCGTATAATCGCGCTTTTAAAGATGCTGTAGGCGTAAAGAGTGATGAAGCCATAGGAAAAACAGTTTATCATATAGCAGAACCACAACTTGCGAGTAGGTATGAGAAGATGGACTTAGAGGTTCTGAGGGCACAGGGCACTCAGACCTATGAAGACATTGTTAAGTTTCCTGATGGCAGTTCAAGAAGCATTATCTTTAATAAGGCTGTTTTTACTGATGGTAATGAAGTGCCAAGCGGCATAGTTGGCGTGATGACGGATATTACAGATGAAAAAGAAGCATGTAAACTGAAAGAAAGTATATTTGAGAGTAAGCAAATGATGGAAAAGCTGTTGGAGCATGATAAGATGAAAACAGAATTTTTTTCTAATATTTCTCATGAACTTCGAACACCGCTTAATGTCATTTTGGGGACTGTACAATTAATGGATCTCTATACGCGTGATGAAGAATACAGTAATAACCAGTTGAAGGTTGTACGAAGTATAGGGACTATGAGACAGAATTGTTATAGATTATTAAAGCTTGTAAACAACCTTATAGATATTTCTAAGATTGATGCCAAGGCTTTTGAACTGCGTCTTAAGAACTGCAATATAATAAGTGTTGTTGAAGAAATTACTTTGTCGGTATCTGATTACATTGAAAATAAAGGAATAAAGCTAGTATTTGATACAGATGTAGAAGAGCAAGTAATGGCTTGTGATGATGAAAAGATAGAAAGGATTCTACTGAATTTACTTTCTAATGCTATTAAATTCACGCCAAAGGGCGGGGTGATATTTGTAAATCTCCATAAGAAGGATAACGGCATATGCATTAAAGTGCAGGATACAGGTATCGGTATCCCAGAAGATAAACAAAAGAAGATTTTTGAAAGATTTTATCAAGTTGAGGAAATGTTAACAAGAAAAAGCGAGGGGAGCGGCATAGGTCTCAGTCTTGTGAAGGCTCTTGTTGAGATGCATGGCGGGACAATAACACTTATAAGCCAGGTGGGAGTCGGAACAAAATTTATAATTAATCTGCCTTTCAAAACCATTGAAGACAATGAGATACACCATACTACCACTACAAAACAGGATCATATTGAACGTATCAGCGTAGAGTTTTCAGATATTTATTCTGTTAGGTGAGATCCTCGAAATCAGTGGAGTCTTATAATTGGTGGTTGGTATTTTCTGTTATTTAATGAGACATAACTTATAAAGTGTTATATGAGTATTTTTCCTTTAGTTATTAAACTAGCAAGGAGGCATATAAAACGCATCCTTGCTTTTCTTATATATAGAGTATTATTTAATTGGAATATAGATATCAAATACCCCATTACTCATATATCTTTCATCGTATAGTTCAAACTGAGGTCTTAGGTCTAATTCATACGTTGAAGAGGGCAGCCAATTGGTAAAAATATTATGATAAAATGTTCCTAAATCTTTTAGAGCACCACTATAAGTGTACATAAGGTATTTACCGGCTGGAACAACTTTGGTCACCATATCTTCTGGGATATCCAGAAAATTATCTACTTCTGCACAAGCCGTATAGTGAAACTGGCACTTAGAATCTGTTTCACCATCACAGATGCCATAACACAGCATAGATTTACTTATTTGTTTGATATCTTTGTAGCGTTTATTAAAGGTCTCCCATAGACTAGGGATTTCCCCGTTTGTGTTATTGCCAAAGTAGGTGAGGCCTACAGCCTTAAATCCTTCGCTATTTACTATTTTTCCTTCCATAATGCATATCTCCCTTCGGTTATTTGATAATTCAATTATATCAAATAATCCCTGCCAATAGGATGTCAGGGATTTATATCACTTTATATAGGTTTAAGATTTTATTTGCTTTTTGGAAGATATATGCTCTAAGTTCTGGGGGTTCTAATACCTCAATCCTATCACTTAAAGGAAAGATAACACTGCAGGCGGTTTTAAAACTTAGCATATCTATATCATAAATCCATTGATTTTCTAATTGAAGAGATGAACATACGTTAAAGCCTTCAAGAAGCTTATTTTTCTCCTCAACACATTTGATTTTTACAGGATATGCATATTGTTTTAGTATACTAGAGGGGTGTTTTACAAACTCTTTTTTGCTGCTTTCCCAAAAAGTTTCTAAGGAAAATTGTTCAGGCATACTATAAATCTCATCTAGAACTTCGAGATGTTCTATCCTGCTGCACTTAAAAACTCTAATCTCATTTTTGGCCTCACAAAAAGCGACCACATACCACTCAGCGTTTTTTACCACTGCACCATAAGGCCTTAAAATTCTTTCAGATACTTCGCCGCTATATTTTTTATAGTATACTTTTAGCTTTTTTAAATGAAGTATTGATTTTTGAATAATGTCTAAATATTTATTTTCAATTTTTTTGCCCCACCAAGGGTCTGAGTCAATAAAAAATCTTTCTTTAGCTTTGGCAATTTCTTCTCTATGTTCTTCTGATATGCTATTTTCAAGTTTAATAAGGGCATTTTTTAATTGAGATGCTGCATGGGTATCCTTCTCTGGCTGGATGCCCATGCTTGAAAGTAAAAGGTTAAAGACATCTCCGCTTCCTAAGACGTTTGAATTTATTTTATAGCCCTCCATAAAAGTATATCCGCCATTAGGACCTAAAATAGATACAATTGGCATGCCTGATTCGCATAATATATCAATATCTCTATAGATAGTTCTTTCAGAAGTTTCAAGTATTTTAGCTAAATTTCCAGCGTTCATAATGCCCCTTGAATCGAGCAACATAATAATACCTAGAAGTCTATGAAGTCTCATAAGTTCACACTCCTATCTTAACTTCAACGTATATAATCTTTATTCACATTCATTATATATTATTGATTTATTTCATTGATTGCATTATTCAGTGTAAAGATGACTCGGTCACACCATCTATCGAATGCGGGGTCTGAGGTTTGGTATTTTGGATGTTCTAAAATGTATTTAACGGTTTGTTTGATACCTTGATCGAAACGTGTTACAGCTGTAAAACCTGGGACGAGGCGTTTTAATTTGCTGTTATCAAATACAACAGAGTTGGCCTTATCACCTATTAGGCCTCCATGATAATCCTGGTCGCTGCAAGCATCTAGAAAGGAGGAAGCAATATGAACGGCATTTAACTTTACCCCTAAAGCATCAGCAACAACTTGATAAATTTGATTCCAAGTTAATGTTTCGTCGGAGGTAATCTGTACAGCTTCTCCAATGGCATGTATATTACCCATTAACCCCACAAAGCCTTTGGCGAAATCACTATTATGTGTCATTGTCCATAAAGAGGTACCATCACCATGAATAATTACAGGTTTGCCTTCTAACATACGCCGCGCAACTTGCCAGCTTCCCTTGGTCCCTTGAACACCAAGGGGGATAGAGCGGTTACCATAGGTATGGCTTGGTCTGATAATAGTAATAGGAAAACCCCTCTCACGATACATTTTCATAAGATAATCCTCACAAGCGATCTTATTTCTGGAGTATTCCCAATACGGATTAGAAAGAGGCGTGCCTTCTGTGATTCTATAATCAGAAAGTGGTTTTTGATAAATAGATGCAGAACTTATAAAAATAAATTGCTTGGTTCTGCTTTGAAACAAGCGATAATCTCTTTCTAATTGCTCAGGCAAAAATGCAATAAAATCTGCTACAACATCAAAATCAAGTCCCTCAAGTAGCTGTGCTGCCTTTTCTTCATCATTGATATCACAAGTAACAAATTTAACCTTATCATTTTTGATTTCTTCTGAATGATTGGCACGATTAAGTAAGTAGAGTTCCCAGCCGAGTTCAATTAATAATTTAGAAATTGCAAGGCTTATTGTGCCTGTTCCGCCGATTAATAATGCTTTCATTGATTATCATCCTTTCATTTGTATAAGAGTATTTTAACTTATACCACAGTTACCATAAAAGTTAAATATATTTAAATTTTAAACCAGTATTAAGCTTACTATAAACCCTATAGTATAGGCTAAGTCAAGTGTTTTCTATTAGTTTTAATGAGGTACTGGCACTTTAGTTATTTAGTTATTGTAATTTACTATAAAAGTATTATAATATTTATAATATATGATGATAAAATAGGCAAACTTATCGAAAGGTAGGGACGCAAAGCTACAAGTCTAAGGTGGAAGAACTATGATGGTTGAGTTGCAAAGTGTGTAATATTAGTTGTACTTACTAATATTTAAAGTTGTGGCTATTTGCAGGCTACAGCTTTTTTGCTTTTTAGGATACTCTGGCTATAAAATACATCTAAAGGAGAGGGCGATATGGCTATGTGGAAAAAAGATATATTAAAAGTTCTTTTAGATGATACAGAAAAACAGGAAGTAAAAACAAAATTTAACCAGCTAAAAGAGAATGTTATTTATGGACAGCAGCTTTGTCACATTGGAAGCTGGACCCATGATCTGCAAAAGGATGAGATTTTTTTCACAGATGAGGTTTATGATATTATGGGGTGTACGCCCCAAGATTTTGATGGTAAACTTGAGAGTTTTTATTTATATATACAAGGGGATGATCTGCAGAGGGTAAAACAAGCAGCAGAGGGTGCTTTAACAGGCAAAGAATATGATATAGAATATCGTATTGTGACGCCGGGTGGAATAGAAAAGTATGTGCATGAAAAAACGAAAGTATTATGTGATGAACAGAATACCCCCATTAAGATGATTGGTATTATACAGGATATTACAAAACAGAAACTGATAGAGAATGAGTTAAAGACATTTGGGGATAATCTGAATCAAGCACAAAAAGTAGCCGGGGTTGGAAGTTGGAAATATGATGTGATAGAGGATCAGATTTATTGGTCAGAGGAGCTGTATCGAATCTATAATATTCAACCATTAGCATTTAAAAAAGACTATGATAGTATTCTCAAATTGATTCACCCTAAAGATCAAGTAAAAGTAGAAAATGCAGTAAAGGATTGTCTAAATGGAAAAAGTTATGAAATTGAGTACCGTATTCCGCAGTCTGATGGACCAGAAAAAATTGTTATTTCTAGGGGGGAACCTCTATTTGGCGAAGGGGATCAAGTTATAAGTATTGTAGGAACGTTACAGGATATAACAGAAAAGAAACAGTTAGAAGAAAAACTGGAAAAAAGTTATAAAAGCCTTGCAAGAGCACAGCATCTAGCACAAATGGGCAGCTGGGAAATGGACGTGGTTCGTGGTAAGATCTATTGGTCTGATGAAACCTATCATATTTATGGTATAACGCCCGGGCAATTTGACGGAACTTTTGAAGGGGCCCTGAACTTTATTCATCCAGACGACAGAGGTATGATACAAAGTAATTTAGAAGAAAGTTTAAAGAACCCCTCACAGGAATATTTCTCGAGTATGGCATTTCGGATTATTAAACCTGATGGTGACGTAAGGAATTTACACAATTTAATTGAGGCGATACGAGATACGGATGGCAGGTTAATTTATGTTTATGGTACAGTTCAGGACATTACAGAAAAAATAAACATGGAAAAAAAGATGGTGCATATTGCAACCCATGATGAATTAACAAACCTCCCTAATCGTTCTTATTTTAAAAAACATATTCAATATTTATGTGAGGATGCCAAGAAAAACTTCTATACATTTGTAATCATGATGTTAGATATTGATGGTTTCAAATACATTAATGATGCAGTAGGTTATCAGCTTGCAGATAAGTTAATTGTTCAAATAACAGAGCGGTTAAAAGCTTTTTTAGGTGAACAGGCATTTATTGCACGTTACTCGGGGGATCAGTTTGCTGTTATTGTATCAAATTTAGAGAGTATAGCAGCATATGAGAATGTTGCTAAAAACATTATTCAGTTATTTTCCCATTCTTTTGAGATAGATACGTATGAACTAAATGTTACGATGAGTGTAGGTATAAGTACGTATATTTATGATGAACAAGATACTGATTCGCTTATAAAATATGCCAACATTGCACTGCTTCGTGCAAAAGAACAGGGCAAGAATAGGTATACTTTCTATTCTCATGATATGGATATACAAAACTACAAAGACTTTACCCTGAGAAATGATTTGTGTAAAGCGATACAAAAGAACCAGCTAAGAGTGTATTATCAGCCCCAAGTTAACTTGCAAACAAGTGAAATTACCTCAGCAGAAGCATTGATTCGTTGGGAACATCCAACTTGGGGGATTGTGTCATCCGATGAGTTTATTGCTATAGCAGAAGAGGCAGGGTTTATTGTTGATATAGGCAAATGGATATTAAGAGAGGTATGTCGTACTTATAAAAGCTGGATAAGTGGAGGTTTTCCAGCTATAAAAATAGCCATTAATTATTCCAGTGTCCAATTTTATGAAAAAGATTTTGTAGAGCATATTAAAGTCATAATCGATGAATTTAAATTAGATCCAAGCTTTATAATAGTAGAAATTTTAGAGAATGTTCTTAATAGCAATTTTGAGCAAGTGATTCATAATATCAAGAAATTACAAGCGTTGGGCATACAGGTAGCTCTTGATGATTTTGGAACAGGTTTTGCATCTTTAGAATATTTAAATAGATTTAAGGTGGATATTTTGAAAATAGATCGCATATTTACTAAGGATATTCCTTTAAATGAAACGACTACTATCATTGTAAAATCTATGATTAACTTAGCGAAGGAACTTAAAATCAAATTAGTTGCAGAAGGTATTGAGACATGGGAACAGCTTGATTACTTGCGAAAATTGAATTGTTATTTGGGACAGGGTTATTTATTTAGCAAACCGATCTCTCAGAATGATTTTGAGATGCTGTTAGCTGTGAAGAAGTGTGGACCTACTAGTGACAGGAATAGGCGAGGCTTATCCCATGAAGAAAGACGCAAGTTCTTTAGGATTCAGTTTACTGAGCTATTACAGTCTGATATGACAATTTTAGAGATTCAAGGAAAAAAAACAAGGGTAGGTAATACCAAAGTATTAGTTAAAAATATAGGGCCGGGAGGCTTGTGTTTTATTTCTAACATAAGATTTCCTGTTAAAAGAGATATGGTGCTTCAATTTACAACACAGCTCCTAGGTAAAGAAATCAAACTCTATGGCTGTCCTGTGTGGGCGAATGAGGTAAATGGAAATTTATATGAATATGGCCTAGAATTTATTTTTGATGAAAAAGAGAGAACGATCTTAACAAGGATATTAAATCAACTTCAAATCATTAGATAGGTATTTAATGTAATAGAATAATCCGAATGGTTAATGAGGAGGAATGTATCATGATTAGATTAAACTTAAGAAAAAGTGCTGCAATAGGTATGTGCTGCATCTTTATTTTATCAGGTACAGTATGGGCTGCACCAAGTAATACGGGCATTGGTATTCAAGTTAATGGGCGGTGGCTGTTAATAGATGCAGAACCGTTTATTGAAAATAATAATATATTGATCCCTTTAAGAGGGGTTATGGAAAACTTAGGAGCCAAAGTTGAGTGGCAGCAAGAGAGGGGGAGTGTTGCAATTCATAAAGAGGCAATTCATATTGAGTTATTTGTTAATAAAAATACTGCAACGGTAATAAGACGTGTTGGAGGTACATCAACAGCGGAGACTTTAAAGCTCGAGGTGCCGGCAAAAATTGTGGAGGGAAGAACTTTTATTCCTGGCCGTTTTGTTGCAGAAGCTTTAGGAGCCAAAGTAGACTGGAATCAATCCTTACACGCAATGATTATTAAATCTAGCAGCGAGGGGGATATGATAGGTGTTGAAAGAAGAGTATACTTTGAGATAGTGGATCCGGAAATAGTTCAAGAAAATGAAGTTTTAAAAAAATGGCATCAAGATAATTTTAAGACAGAAGGTATTTACGCTTTAGATGCGGGTAATTGGAAGTATGTACTCGCAGCGGCTGGAGAGCAGCCAACTGGTGGTTATAGGCTGATAATAGACAGTATAACTGAAGTCATACAAGGAACAGGCTATGTTCATGCTGTATTAGCAGCCCCAGAGAAAAATGACTTCGTTACCCAGGCCTTGACCTACCCAAATGTCGTAGTTAGATTTCATAAAGGAAGTATAGAAAAAATTCAGGGAGATTTTACGAAACAACAGCAAAATGATGAAGAGAGTAAACGGACAGTTGAGGATCTGACTAAGAGGTTTGGAAAACAACTTCAAGTGGAAGATTGATGATGTTACCCCTAGTGATTAGGGGCTATAGGCTTCATTATTTACGATAATCTCCAATATAATATTGATATGAATATAAAAGGTGGTATCCCAAGTTAGTGGGATGCCACCTTTTATATCCCCTTAGTAGACGCGCAATATAATAGCTGATAGTAGGATTATGTTGCCAAATAAAAATAGTTGCATCCACAACTATTTTTATTGTATAATACTCATAGTTGTGGATGCAACTATTTTGTGTGGAGGTGATTTAATGAACGGGTGTGATAAATCCGTAGGAAGATACATATCTATTCTTTATCGTCGCGCGCAATCCTATATATCAAGTCAAATGAAGGCTTATAATATAGGCAGCGGCCAATACATTTTTCTGTTTATTTTATATGAACGTGATGGAATCAGTCAGGAAGAATTATCACAAAAGCTTATGATAGATAAGGGAACTACAGCAAGAGCTATCGACAAACTAGAGAAAGCTGGCTACGTGATGCGGAGAAAAAATCCTGAGGATCGAAGAGCATATAATATATTTATTACAGATAAGGCAAGAGAAATACAGCCTGTGCTTCATAAGATGCTGGCTTCATGGACAGATATTTTAGTATCTGATTTAAGTGAAGAAGAGAGAGCGATGCTTTATAGAATTATGGAAAAAATGGTTAACAGCACAATGGCTTATATGAAAGAAAATTGATGAAGTTATATTTAGAAATAAAGGGGGCGATCAGGTGGAGAGAAATGATAGGCTTGAAAATGAAAAGATGACCAAGCTACTTATCAATTTATCATTACCAGCTACAATAGGGATGCTGGTTAATGCATTGTATAATATCGTAGATACTATTTTTATCGGAAGAGGGATTGGCTATCTTGCTATAGGTGGACTGACGATTGCATTTCCTGTACAGATGATGGTTATGGCTATTGCGCAGATGATAGGGATTGGTGCAGCTTCTATTATTTCAAGGGACTTAGGAGCTAAAGATATTGAGAAAGCTGATCATGTAGCAGGCAATTCATTTTTAGCAGTGGGTATACTTGGTATACTTATATGTGTTTTAGGACTTATTTTTATAGATCCTTTATTAAGACTTTTTGGGGCTACTGATGTATTACTGCCTTATGCAAAAGAATATTTACAAGTTATTTTAATCGGAAGCATTTACTTTCCCTTTGCAATGTCTACTAATAATCTTATTCGTGCAGAAGGCAATGCAAAAGCAGCTATGTTTTCGATGTTAGTGGGTACTATTTTAAATATTATATTGGATTATATATTTATTTTCCCATTAAATATGGGGATTCGTGGAGCTGCTTTGGCTACCATCTTATCCCAATTAGCTTCTGTTATCTATATATTGTTTTATCTTTATGGCGGGAAAAGTACTCTAAAAGTAAAATTACATCATTTAAAACCAGATTGGACAATTCTTAGAGAAACTATGGCAGTTGGCTTTCCTTCTTTTGCCAGACAGGCTGCAGGCAGTATTATAGCGATCATACTCAACAACTCTCTTGCCTTTTACGGCGGGGATCTAGCGATATCTGTATACGGCGTTGTCAATCGTATCATTATGTTCTTATTCATGCCGCTGTTTGGGATTGTCCAAGGGATGCAGCCTATTGCAGGTTATAATTATGGGGCTAAGCGCATAGACAGGGTAAAAGAAGTATTGAAGTTATCCATTATTGCTACAACCGTATTTGCAGTATTTAGTACTTTGATTGGGCAGGTCTTTCCTGGCTTTATTATAGGGATGTTTGATAATGACCCAGAACTCATTGAAAATGGTACTTATGCACTGCGGATAGTTATTGCTATGGTACCTGTTATAGGGGTGCAAGTTATAGGGGCTTCTTTATTTCAATCTCTTGGGAAAGCCATGCCTTCATTATTATTAACACTCTCAAGACAAGTTATCTTTTTTATTCCTCTTGTCCTTATTCTACCAAGAATTTATGGACTAGGATTATTAGGAATATGGATTTCATTTCCAATAGCAGACTTTTTGTCTACAATCTATACAGTAGTACTCCTAAAGAAGGAAATGAGGATTCTGGACACTCAAGTACAGTAATTTGCTATGCACGATGAAATAGAAAACTTAGAAATCTAATAGTGAAGTATTTTTATGTCTCCCAGACTTTGTTGAGCTAGGGAGGCTTTTTTATACTTAATCTTTATACTTTATTTATATCAGTCCAGGAAACATTAACACAATCTTAACGTCGAAAAGAGTAGAATAGTAGCATACGAAAATTTTAAGGTAGGTGAAAATATGTCTATACTGCTAATTGTTAGCTTGCTGATTCCCGTTATTGGTGTGGGGTATCTTATGATAAAGCTGGATAAGTTTTTAGAAAAAGGTGGATTTGTAACGGAGGATGATAAAATATGTCCCTTTGCGATTGTATTAGGAGAAACTGACCTCGCAAAACAAATGACCGAGCTTTTGGAGAAAAACGGAATTTCTGTTTTAGTTTTAGCAGAACCGTTTTTGCTGGAGAAGGAAAAGAGTTTTCAGTATATATTTGCATTATCAGAAAGTGATGTTGATAATATAGTGTTATGCAAAGCAGGAAAAAAATTGTTTAACATAGAAAAAATGATCAGTCTTTGCAATGACCAAAGAAATGAGAACATATTTCGAAGCGAAAAAATCAGATATCTTTTAGGTGAACACATAACAGCACAGATACTTTATCAAATTATACTACAAGAGTCAGAGGTGCATGGTGAATAAGTACATAAGAATGCTAAAAGTATTAAATTATCCTCAAATGATTGCCCTAGGTTATTTTCTTATTATTATGCTGGGTGCATTGCTATTATGTTTACCGATAGCAAGCCGGAGTAATGTCTCTGTTGGATTTATTGATGCGCTCTTTACATCTACCTCAGCGGCCTGTGTAACCGGCCTCGTTGTTTTTGATACATATACTCAGTGGTCGCTATTTGGACAGATGGTTATCTTATTTCTGATACAAGTAGGTGGTTTGGGCTTTATGACAATTATTACAATGTTCTCTTTTTTCCTAAAAAGAAAAATAGGGCTTAGAGAAAGAGGGTTGTTACGGGAAAGTATGAATACTCTGTATATTGGGGGGATTGTACGTTTAGTTAGAAAAATATTGATTGGCACTTTATTATTTGAGGGCTTTGGAGCCATACTATTATCAATAAGATTTATACCAAAGAT
Source organism: Cellulosilyticum sp. I15G10I2 (assembly GCF_900095725.1). Classification (NCBI taxonomy): domain Bacteria; kingdom Bacillati; phylum Bacillota; class Clostridia; order Lachnospirales; family Cellulosilyticaceae; genus Cellulosilyticum; species Cellulosilyticum sp. I15G10I2. The sequence continues at coordinate 229,244 of NZ_FMMP01000009.1, read as the reverse complement.
GGGACTTATAGAAGGGATCTATAAAGGTATTTTTCATTCAGTTTCTGCATTTTGCAACGCTGGATTCGATTTGATGGGTAAAACAGAAAAATATTCATCTCTTACACATTTTTCAGATGATATCATTGTGAACTTAACGATTATTATGTTAATTATTTCTGGGGGAATTGGATTCTTCGTGTGGGAAGATATAACGAAAAACAAACATCACTTTAAAAGGTATCAATTACATACGAAGATTGTTTTAGCAATGACGTTAATGCTTATAGTGGCAGGGACAATAAGCTTTTATATTTTTGAAAGGTCTAATATTCTTGCAGAAATGCCGATGGATGAGAAATTGATAGTATCTCTTTTTGGGGCTGTGACCCCAAGAACAGCAGGCTTTAATACTGTGGATACGGCAGCACTTACTCCGGCAACCAAGCTTTTGACCATGATATTAATGTTCATCGGCGGAAGCCCTGGATCTACTGCAGGGGGGATTAAGACGACTACTTTCGCAGTTATTTTAATTTCACTATGGTCAAGTCTTCGTCATACAAAGAGTGATAATATATTTGGACGAAGATTGGAAGATAATGCACTAAAGAGAGCATCAGCGGTGGTAAGCGTCAATCTCATTCTTACACTCAGTGCTACATTTCTAATTATTGCAACTAATGCGTCTTTTTCTCTTGGTGATGTACTATTTGAGGTAGTATCTGCAATTGGTACTGTTGGCCTTTCAACTGGCATTACAGGCACCTTAAATACTTTTGCACAAGTCATTATCATTTTATTAATGTATTGCGGAAGAGTGGGCAGTCTTTCATTTGCACTGCTATTTACTGAACATAGAACACCGTCATTTGTTCAAAGTCCGACAGAAAAAATAAATATAGGATAGGAGTATTAATATGAAATCCATTTTAGTAATAGGAATTGGCAGGTTTGGAAGACATCTTAGTCGTAAGTTGATTGAACTTGGAAATGAGGTTATGATAGTTGATAAAGATGAAGAAAATCTCGTTGAGTTGTTACCCATTGCGACAAGTGCACAGATAGGTGATTGTACGAAGGAAGAAGTTCTGCGTTCATTGGGTATCAGTAATTTTGATTTATGTTTTGTGTGTATAGGAAGCAGTTTTCAAAGTAGCTTAGAGATTACAAGCTTACTTAAGGAATTAGGTGCAAAGTACGTTATCAGTAAAGCCAGTCGTGATATTCATGTTAAATTTTTACTGAAAAATGGCGCTGATGAGGTTGCAGATCCGCAGCGTTATTTAGCTGAAAAACTGGCAACACGTTATAGTGCAAATAATATATTTGATTATTTTGAGCTCACAAAAGATGTGGGTATCTATGAAATACCACCAGTAGAGAGTTGGATTGGAAAAAGTATCAAAGAAGTTAATTTTAGAGTAAGGTATCATATTAGTATTCTCGCAACCAAAGTGGGTGACAAGATTCAGCCGCTGCCATCGGCAGATCATATCTTTAAGGCACATGAACATCTTATGGTTATGGGACACCAAAGTGATATTGAAAAGATTTTAAAGAAACTGAGTTAAAAGTATAGTAAAATATCCTAGGGAGGTGACAAGATGAAGAAAAAAGATTATTTAAGCCTAGTATTAATACTACTCGCTACAACTTTTAGTTCCATCGTTCTTAAGCAATTAGGCTTGGGCAAAGAAAATATTCTTATGATTTTTATGATCGGAGTCTTGTCAATCACTGCTTTTACAAAAGGCTATTGGTTAGGGCTTATGGCAGCTTGCGTTAGTGTAATTATATTCAACTACTTTTTCACAGAGCCGTTGCACACCTTTATTATTAATAGTGTAAACGATATGGCTCTGATGTTGTTTTTTCTTATAGCATCGATGATATCTTCAAGTTTGACAGCAAGATTTTGGCGACAACTGCTTATTTCCAAAAGAAATGAGCAAACGGCAAAGCTGCTGCATGAGATAGCTCACGGCTTTTTAAATGTAACGAGTGAAGACAATATCATTCACCACGGGATCAGATATATCAAAGAACACATAGGCTATGACAGTGTAGTTGAACTAGCTGAAAGCAGCCGGATCTACCCGCATGATTCTTTTGTCTCTCAGGAAGACAAAAGGATTACAGAGCTTCCCATAACGGGAATTGCTAAAAGAATTGGAACACTGAGATTATATGTTAAAAATGAAGATCTGAATATGGAGCAGGCGTGGCTTGTCAATGCTGTAGCTGCACAAATGGGAATTGCCTTAGACCGTGAGTATATCTATAATGAACGAGAAAATACCCGAATCGCAATGGAACGAGAACATTTAAAAAGTAATCTTTTGCGAAGTATTGGTCACGATTTACGTACTCCGCTTGCCGGTATTGCCGGTGCAAGCAGTTATATTGTTCAGCGCGCTCGGAGTTTGGATGGCGAAAGTATCGAGCGTTTAGCAAGAGATATCAACGAGCAAGCAGAGTGGCTGACAACTTTGGTAGAAAATATACTAAATATGACTAGAATTGATAATGATAAGTTAGAGGTTAATAAACAAATTGAAGTCATTGATGATGTTGTCAGTGAGGCAGTTACCCATATTGTAGGACTAGGCAAAAGACCTTTTAAGATCACTCTGCCTAAAGAGGTAGTCGCAGTGCCTATGGACGGTAAAATGATTGTCCAAGTCTTAGTCAATCTGCTAGATAATGCGGTTAAGCATACCTCAAGAAACTGTCCTATTGAACTGATAGTAAGTCAAAAGGAGCTCTATGTGGAATTTAATGTTGCTGATGGCGGAATGGGAACCGGGAGTGATACTTCAAAACTGTTTGACGCCTTTGTGACTAGCGGGAAAACTGGAGCTGATGGAAAAAAAGGCATTGGTCTGGGACTTGCAATCTGCAAAGCTGTTGTTAAAGCGCACGGAGGTAGTATTACCACTGGGACATCACATCTTGGAGGTGCGCTATTTACATTTACACTGCCCTATACGGAGGTAGAATGATGGAAGAAAATATCACAGTATTAATCGTCGAGGATGATAAATACATTATGTCTTTAACAACCATGTACTTAAAGGACGAAGGCTATAAAACTGTTGAGGCAGTTACTGGAAAAGAAGCTATTTCGTTGTTTTATGTAAATAAACCCGATATTATCCTGTTAGACCTAGGCTTGCCGGATATGGATGGTATGGAGGTCATTAAACAGATTAGAGAAAAAAGTAATGCTCCTATTATTGTTGTTTCAGCACGGGAAGAAGAAAGTGAGAAGATCAGGGCTCTTGATCTAGGAGCTGATGACTATATGACAAAGCCTTTTCATATGGGTGAACTGCTTGCCAGGATAAGAGTTTCACAACGCAAGCTGAGTAGTATAGCGAACCCGACCAATATAGAAACCTTTATCTGTGACTATTTGACGGTGGATTATACAAAAGGACTTGTGTTTGTTGATGGTGAAGAAGTGCACTTAACACCTATGGAATATAAGCTTCTTAGGCTGTTAATTAACAATAGAGGAAAAGTGCTTACGCACAACTATATTCTCAATCAGATTTGGGGATATAGCGAATCAAACGATGCCAAAAGTCTTCGTGTATTTATGGCCAGCCTGCGCCGTAAAATTGAACGTGATACGACAAGTCATCGATTTATCCGTACCCAAGTTGGAGTTGGGTATCGCTTCGTAGAGAAATAAAAATATCCCATCTGATCACTTATTGCATAATAAGAATTGATTAGGTGGGGCATTTTTTATATAATGAGACATTTATGAATTAATAAAGTAGATGAGTGGGTGGATAAACGCTTGCTGTAAAATAGTGGTGGCTTGACAGGGGAGATCTGAACTGATATGCTAACTTTATGACGACAACGTCGTCGGAATTCTGTTTTGTAAACAATTGTTTATAGGAGGAGTCGCTATGAAAATTACATTTTTAACATTAGGCACTAGAGGAGACGTACAGCCTTACGTCGCACTTGCTAAAGAGCTTATAAAAAATGGGCATAAGGCGATGATATGTACAGGAACATCTTTTAAACATTTTATAGAAGGTAATGGCGTAGATTTTCATGAAGCAACAGCTGATTTAATGGCTATTTTAGAAAGTGAAGAAGGAAAGCAAATTTTTAATGGGGGCAAGGTTAATATCTTTAAAATGTTAAAGTTTGCAAAAGAAGTTATAACGCCGGCCTATAGGAAAAGCATGGATGACTTTTTTGTGGCCTCAAAAGGATCAGACCTTATAGTCTATCATCCTAAAGCACTTGCTGCCGTAGATATTTCGGAATACTTGAATATTCCTTGTATGTGTATGCCACCAGTTCCAATCATGTATCCGATCACTGAATTTCCAAACTTTGCAGTATCAGCCAATAAAAATTTTGGGCCCCTTTTAAATAAGCTTACTTATAAGGTTATTTCACTAAGTGAATCATCCTATATAAAAGATATCAATGACTTTAGAAAAAAATCATTGCAGCTTCCAAAGCGAAAGATGGGTGAATATACATTTAAAATAAAAGATAAAGCTATTCCGATCATTTATCCTATTAGCCCATTTCTTTTTAAGGAAGTGAAGAGTTGGAAAGATCACGTGTTTCTTTCGGGATTTTTCTTCTTAGATGTAAGTGAAGATAAACTAGATCAAGCATTAGAAAATTTCTTGGAAAGCGGTAAAAAACCAATTGTTATATCTTTTAGTAGCATGCCTCTTAAAAATCCAGTAGTATTTAAGGAGAAACTTCTTAAAGCTTTGAATGAAACTGGGAATAGAGCCGTGATTTTAACGGGAACAAGTGGTATGACTTTTGAAGGAGAAGAAAATGTTTTTGTAGCAGACAAAGCGCCCCATAGGCTTCTATTTAACAAAGCTAAAGGTATCATTCATCATGGCGGGGTAGGCACAATGGCTGAAGCACTTCTAAGCGGTGTTCCGCAGCTTATTATCCCCTTTACTGTTGACCAGCCATTTTGGGCAAACAGAATGTATCAGCAGGATTACGCTATAAAGCCATTAAGAGAAAAAAACCTTGAAACATCAGATCTCGTTAAGGCCCTTAAAGCAATGGAGGATGTAAAATATATAGAAAATGCTAAGTTTATTAAAAATGTCATAGAGTCTGAAAAAGGACTTGAGAAAGCGGTTGCATATATAGAAAAATTTAGGGGGTGACGACTTGCCAAAGCAAACATTTTATAATCTTACAGAGGAAAAACAAGAACAAATTATTAATGCTGCAATAAGCGAGTTTGCAAATTTTACTTTTAACGAAGTAAAAATTTCAGATATTATAAATAAAGCTAAAATTCCTAGAAGCAGTTTTTATGATTACTTTCTAGATAAAGAAGATTTATACAAATATATTATCTTTATTATTAAAGAAGAAAAAATGAGATTTATGGCACCTGTTTTGGAGATACAAGAAGATAAGTTCTTTGAAAGACTTAAAGGTATCTTTGAAGCAGGTGCCAAGTTCGCAGCTTTGAGACCTGAATATGAAAGGCTTGCTCAGAAAATGTATGAAAATATAGAGGTCATTAAGAAAATATTTAAAGAAGGAGAGACTGATGTCTCAAGTTTTTATGAGTCGATGCTCATAGATGGGATAAAAAGCGGAGAGATAAGACGGGATATTGATGTTAAGTTCGTAGCTAAATCTATCTATATTTTGTCTTCTCAGCTTATGATGGAAGCATATGAAGAAAAGCAAGAAGATCTGAGTAGATGTATAGAAGAAATAACTAATAAAATGATAGATTTCATAAAGGTCGGCATATCCAGATAAGTTTTATTCTCTTTAAGCAAAGCTGATTGATTTATAAGTTTAGTAGTGATAAATGTCATGATCTGATGATAAAGAGATTTTTCATATTCCAGCGCACCAGTTCTCAGTATAGTGTTTAGCTAATGAGTAATGTGAATTGCTCATGGCATTATTAAGAATTCCTATACCAAGAAGAACCTTCTCAGTTGAGAAGGTTCTTCTTGGTATTATTTCGTATGTGCTTGATAGACTTTTTCTATAAAGGCAGCATCTAAGGTTTCAAAAGATTCAATTATAATGGCAGCTTCCTTCAAGTTTTGATCACCAGAATCAGGATTATAAAACCCAATGCAAGGAATGCCTGCTGCTTGAGCTGCCCTTACTCCATTTGTAGAATCTTCGATAATGATACACTCAGAAGGAGTTAGCTCAAGTTCTTCAACGGCCTTGAAAAATACATCAGGAGCTGGTTTGGGGTGCGGTACATCGGCTCCGCTTACAATTTTATGAAAATAAGGATAAATCCCCAATGCTTTTGTCACACGAATAATATATGCGTATGGTGACGAAGAAGCTACGGCGAGTTGGTAGCCGGCGGCATGCAAACTGCGTATAAGCGCAGGTATGCCAGGAATAACTTCAAAGCCATCACTTTCAATTAAGAAGTCCTTCTTTGTATTATATTCTTTTATAAATTCTTCGTTAGCGCATAATGAAGAATTTTTAGATCGAATATCTTCGAGTATTTTTTCTTGCGTAGATCCAATATAGTTTTTATAGATTTCATATGGATAAACAATGTTATATTTCTCTAGAGCTAAACAATAAGCTTTGTAGTGCATTGGCTCAGAATTCACAAGAACGCCATCCATATCAAAAATAATTCCCTTTAACATATGGTTCTCCCTAGTTTTCTATTAATTTTAATTTCATCTTATTATCCTACTTTTTTATCAAATCGTCAATAAATCTACAATGTTTGATCTCAATAGCGTAGATATCTATAAGATAGCAATAAGTTTACTAAAATTTAAGTATAAAGTTTAGTTATTGGTGATTTAATAACTTCTATATTTCTATTAATTTAGACATATACATAATAGATAATAAGTAAATCAAAGTTAATAATAAAGAAAAAGATAAAAATAAATATAGGAAAAATATACAATATAGTATGTAAAATTAGTGATAATATATAAAAAATAAATATAAAGCATTGACTAAAAATGAAGAGAGTTGTATAATGAATTTAATAATAAATAGAAAATTTGATAAAATGGTTTTAAATGGATACTAAATAAAAACTAAATAATAACTAAATAATAACTAAAAATATGCTAAATATATTAAGGGGGTATTCATATAAAGTATAGTATTTATTTTAGAATACAAGATTTTTCACCCCTCTAATCCCATAATGTTTGCTATAAAAATAGTATAGGATTAGAGGGGTAAAAAAATCTGTAGATATAATTTTTAAAACTTTGCAATTAGAAGCTGCTAAGTTTTAGGATAGGTCAAAACACTTATATCCAAGGGGGAAATACTATGAAAAAAGCAACAAAAAAAGTTTGGGCATTATTATCTTGCATGGTAATAGCACTTTCAATTACAGCGTGTGGGTCGCTTGATAATGCAGCTAGCACATCAACAGAACCAGCAACTGTAGAGACTACAAAATCAGAAACAACAAAATCTGAAGAAGCAAAAACTGAAACAGAAAAGAAAAGTTATAAAATCGCAGTTGTTCCTAAGTTAACAAGTATCGCATGGTTTCAAAGGATGGAAGTTGGCGTAAATGAGTATGCTAAAGAAAAAGGTGTAGATGCTTTTTATACAGGCCCATCACAAGGAGATGGAGCACTTCAAGCACAGGCTGTTGAGGATTTAATTTCACAAGGGGTTGATGCTATTTGTGTGGTTCCTTTCTCAACAGAGTCATTAGAGCCAGTTCTTAAAAAAGCGAGAGACGCTGGTATCGTAGTTATTGCTCATGAAGCAGCTAATATGCAAAATATTGATTATGATATTGAAGCGTTTAATAATGAAGAATATGGCAGACATTTCATGACAAGACTTGGTGAATTAACAGGCGGAAAAGGTGAGTATATATTAACAGTAGGTGGCTTGACCTCAGCTTCACACAACCAATGGGTTGATGCAGCGAAAAAATTACAGGAAGAAAAATTCCCAGGTATGTCACAATATGGTGATAAGATTGAGACAGCTGATGATCAATCAATATCTTATAATAAAGTCAAAGAAGTTTTAACAGCTAATCCAAATATCGCAGCTATTCAAGGTTCTGCTATGCCAGATGTTGCGGGTGCAGCTTTAGCCGTAGAAGAATTAGGATTAGCCGGAAAAGTTAAAATTGCTGGTACTTCTCTTGTATCTGTTGCAGGAAAATATGTTAAAAATGGAACTATTGATACTATTTCATTTTGGGATCCAGCGTTAGCCGGAAAAGCAATGATTGAGCTTGCGATTAAAGTTTTAGATGGTGAAAAAATCGAAACAGGCATGAACTTAGGTATTACAGGTTATGATAATTTAACCTTAGAGAACAAAGTACTTACAGGTCAAGCGTGGATTGATGTTAATAAAGACAATGTTGATGACCCGGCATATGATTTTTAATACGTAGTTCAATCTTGTTGTATAGGTGCGAACCTCATGAAGATGCCAACTCTAGAGGAATCTTAGTGAGGTTCGTATTTTTAGAACAATAGAAGGAGGGCGGATGAAAATGAATGAGGTATTTCTAAAGCTAGAAGGTATTAAGAAGTCATTTGGTGGTGTGGAGGCACTAAAGGGTGTAGATTTAGAAGTGAAAAAAGGGGAAATACATTGTTTAGCTGGTGAAAATGGCTGTGGAAAGTCAACACTTATTAAGGTTATTTCGGGTGCTCATGAAGCAACACAAGGAAGTATTTATATTGAAGGTAAAAAAATAGATCATCTTGACCCGATTGATGCCATACGCTTAGGCATTCAAGTTATATATCAAGACTTTGCTGTTTTCCCCAATTTATCAGTTGCTGAAAATATTGCAATGAATAGAGCCTTGATGACAGGAACTAAGAGGATGAATTGGAAGAAAGCAAAAGAACTTGCGATTCATGCTATGGAACAAATAGGTGCGCATATGGATCCTGGTATTTTAGTAGAAAGATTATCAGTAGCTAATAAGCAAATGGTAGCAATATGCAGGGCAATAATAAATGATGCAAAGCTCTTAATATTAGATGAACCTACTACGGCCTTAACTGCAAAAGAAGTTGATAAATTAAATATTATTATCAGAAGATTAAAAGACAAAGGTATTGCTGTGGTGATAGTAAATCATAAATTAGATGAAATTTATGGTATTGCAGATAAGTTGACGATTCTTCGTAATGGTGAAAATGTTGCAAATGGGGCAATAGGTGAGTTTGATAGGATGAGATTTATTAAAAGTTTAACAGGTAGGGATATTGTTGAAACTACATATAGGCCGGAAGGGTCAATAGAAGAAATTCTAAAAGTAGAGCATTATACAAGACAAGGTGCTTTTGAGGATGTAAGTTTTGTACTTAATAAAGGGGATGTACTAGGAATCACAGGGCTTTTGGGTTCGGGGCGTGGTGAGATAGGAGATGCGCTTTTTGGTCTTGCACCAGCTGAATCTGGAAGAATCTTTTTAAATGGGAAAGAAATTAGCATTAAATCAATAGAAGATGCTATGAAGCATAAGATTGGTTATGTACCTGAGGATAGATTAACACAAGGTTTATTTTTAGATCGATCTATTCAAGATAATACAGTGGCAGCATCCATTAGAAAGTATCTGATAAAGGGTAAATTGGATCATGCCAAAATGTATGAGGTTACTCGGAAGTGGATTAAGAAGATTGGCTGTATTGCACCTTCACCAGCACCCAACATTCGAACATTATCTGGGGGAAATGCTCAGAAGATGGTTATTGCAAAATGGTTAAATACAGAGCCGAAGCTTTTAGTACTAAATGGTCCGACAGTAGGGGTTGATGTTGGCTCCAAATCTGATATTCATAAGATTTTACATGAACTTGTTAAAGAAGGGGTAGGCGTTATTATTATTTCTGATGATCTGCCAGAACTGATCCATAATTGCAATAAAATTATGATTATGAAGAGCGGCAAGACCTCTGGAATGTTTGATGCAGAGGCACTTGACGAAACTGCATTAACAGATTTGTTAAGTGGTAAGAAGGAGGCCGATAATGAATAATAAAATAAGAAATCTACTGACCACAAATGAAATAATTGTTGCTTATATTATTATAGGGTTATCTATACTTATTGGCTGCGTTAATGCAGCGTTCTTTGGTGTGCCAACCTTAGTAAGTCTATCCCGGTCTATGCTTGTAATACTTATATTTGCAATTTGTGAGATGGTAGTCATTATATCTGGGGGGATTGATGTTTCTTTTCCGGCTATAGCTTGTATTTCCCTTTATGCTACGATTAGATTTATGCTTGTAGCAGGTATTGACAGTCCATTATTTGCATTTGTAATGGCAGCGGTGATAGGTATTTTATTTGGTGCTCTCAATGCTTATTTGATAGCTAAAATGAAAATGCCGCCGCTAATTGCTACATTAGGTGTGAGTAGTGTAGTGAGCGGCGGAACATTAGCTTTCCTTGGAACAAAGGAAATCTCTAATATTCCAGATAATGTTGATAAACTTTCACAAGTCTTTATATTTACTTATACCAACACTCAGGGTATTAGATATTCACTTACAATATTATTTATAATTCCTGTTGTTGTTTGTATAGGAGCTTATATTATTTTGAAGTACACGATGTTGGGCCGGGGCATTTATGCAATTGGTGGAGATAAAAATGCAGCTAGAATTGCTGGCTTTAATGTAACTAAAATTCAATTTATTGTTTATATGACAGTTGGGTGCTTGGCTGGTATAGGTGGAATTACTTATATGATTCTTATGAGACAAGCAAGTCCTCAAGTGCTTATGGGAAGTGAAATGATGGTTATTGCAGCTGTAGTTATAGGGGGAACAAGAATTACAGGAGGTCATGGCTCTGTTCTTGGAACTATTTTAGGTGTAGGGTTAATCACACTTGTAAGAAATAACTTGATCATGCTTGGGGTTCCTACTCATTTCCAAACATTAGTAGTTGGTTTAATCATTGTAATTGGCACATCTATTACATCACTGCGCGCTAAGAAAATTGCTAATAGTGCAAAGGTTTAAGGAGGGAAATGAAAATGGATAAACTAAAAACATCCTTAAAAAACACAGATAAAAATACAGTTGCTTTACTTGGAATTGCTATACTCATTTTTATAATTATGGGGATCTTGGCACCAAAATCTTTTCTAAGTATTAAAAATCTGCAGGGGATGTGTGTTCAATTTCCAGAGTTTGGCATACTTGCTTTTGGCATGATGCTGGCTATGATTTCAGGCGGCATTGATTTATCTCTTGTAGGCATTGCAAACTTAGCTGGCATTATTGCTTCGGCATTGATGATCCGAATGGGAGGGAGCAATCTTTCAATCGCGATAGGTATTTTAGCTGCAATCATTGTAGGAGGGCTTTGTGGTGTATTCAATGGCTTTTTGATAGGCTATCTGCAGATACCAGCGATGTTGGTTACACTTGGAGGACTGCAACTCTATACAGGGCTTGGGCTTGCTATTACAAAAGGGCCGGCACTTACAGGTTTGCCATCTGCATTTAACTTGATAGCTAATGGAACGATACTCAATATTCCAGTCGCACTTATTATATTTATTATTGCAGCAATTAGTATAGGCTTTTTACTAAAATCTACTGTTTATGGTCAGCATGTATGTTTTATGGGTACTAATGCAACAGCTGCTAGATACTCGGGTATCAATAACCTAAAGGTTACAATTTATACATATGGTATATCCGGCATTCTGGGAGGCGTCGCAGGTATTTTGATAGCATCTCATTATAATTCAGCTAAATCTGATTATGGTTCTAGTTATACACTTCTAACATTGCTTATTGTAGTACTGGGTGGTATTAATCCGGATGGCGGACGGGGAAAAGTAATTGGTGTTACATTAGCTGTTATTGTATTGCAGTTAGTATCTAGTGCTTTTAATATCTTAAGAGTCAATGCGTTTATTAAAACATTTGTATGGGGAATCATTTTAATTGCTGTTATGGTAGGAACGCTTTTAGCAGAAAAAAATAAATTTAAAAGTTAGGTGGGATTAATATGAGAAAGATTCAAGCAAAACCAATAAGTGCAGAAAATTTTAAGTCATATGGAAGCTTTTATAGTATAACTCATCCGACAGGGCATAATTTGGGAGATTTTTATCATGATCATGTACTATTTCCAGTATCAGGGGATATGCCTATAGCCTTTTCGGCTTTAGTTTCAAAAAAGCCAGAGAAGATGATCGTTACTGCAGCTGAATATCATAATACTACAGCTGAAGGCGTACTGCCATTAGATGCTGATGTTATTTTACATGTTGCACCACCATCAAATAAACCAGTACCAGAATTAACAGAAGCTTTTATTGTACCAATGGGAACAATGGTTAAACTAAATACTGGCGTGTGGCATTTAGCAGCTCTGCCTATTGATAAAGAAGAAGTACATGTACTTATTGTACTTCCAGAACGAATCTATTTTAATGATTGCACGATAGTTGAGTATGCGACAGAAGACCAAATTGAAATTGAACTGTAATGACTGTTATAAAAACATTAAATTTAGGAGGTAAATAATATGAAAAAAGTAATTAACAAACCAGAGGATTATGTAAAAGAAATGTTAGAAGGACTATACATAGCTCATCCAGATCTCATTACCTATACAGCTGGTGATGTACGTTGTCTAGTATCTGTTAATAAAAAAGAAGGCAAAGTAGGTATCGCGACAGGTGGAGGTTCAGGACATTTACCATTATTTTTGGGCTATGTAGGTAAAGGAATGTTGGATGGATGTTCTGTAGGGGATGTATTCCAATCACCGAGTGCAGAACAAATGTTAGCTGTTACAAAAGAAATTGATTCTGGAGCTGGAGTATTATACATCTATGGCAACTACAATGGAGATATTTTCAACTTTGATATGGCAGCTGAAATGGCAGATTTTGAAGAAGATATCCGGGTTGAAAGTGTTGTAGCGGGTGAAGATGTTGCTTCGGCAGGACCAGCAGCAGAAGGTGAAAAAAATACCAGAAGAGGCGTTGCAGGTATTATCTTTGTTTATAAATGTGCAGGGGCAGCTGCTGACGCCATGATGAGTTTAGACGAGGTAAAACGTATAGCTGAAAAAGCAGCACTTAATGTAAGAACGATGGGTGTAGCCTTAACCCCTTGTATCGTACCTAGGGTTGGCACACCGGGTTTCTCGATTGGTGAAGATGAAATGGAAATTGGTATGGGGATTCATGGTGAAACAGGTATTAGACGAGGTAAATTAGAATCAGCTGACAAAATAGTGGATGAAATGTTAGACAAAATAGTTGCGGATATTCCATATGTATCTGGTGATGAAGTGGCTGTTCTTGTAAATGGACTTGGGGCAACGCCGCTGGATGAACAATATATTGTAACTAGAAGAATTAATGCTTCTTTAAAGGAAAAGGGTATCAAGGTGCACCGCTATTATGTTGGCGAATATGCTACCTCTCTTGAAATGGCAGGATTTTCGATTTCATTACTAAAATTAGATGATGAATTAAGAGGATTACTTGATGCACCAGCACAAACACCTTTCTTTGTACAAATGTAAGGAGGTTGTATATTATGAATAATACTTATTTGATTAAACTTTTAAAAGAAATGCAAGATATTATGTGTGAACATAGAGATTATTTAATTAAACTAGATAGTGTAGTAGGAGACGGTGATTTAGGTCTTACTATGAGCGATGGATTTACTGCGGCTTATAAGAAAGTTGTAGAGAGCGGCGAAACAGATGCAGGTAGATTGCTTTATAATGCAGGAAAGGCAATGTCAACTGCTGTTCCATCGACAATGGGGACGCTGATGGCCTCTGGCCTGATGCAAGCTGGTAAAGTTTTAAAAGGAAAATCAGAACTAGAGCCAGCAGATATTGTGACTATTTTTGAGGCTTACCTAGAGGGGGTTGCCAATAGAGGTAAAGCAAAAATAGGCGATAAGACATTCATTGATGGCCTTGAACCAGCAGTAAGGGCACTAAGATTGGCGTTAGAATATGGAGAGACACTTGAGATGGCGGCAACAAAAGCGAGGGAAGCTGCAGAAGAAGGATTTGAACATACCACAACTATGATTGCTGTACATGGCAGAGCCGCCACGAGAGGTGAAGCATCCAGAGCGCTTCAAGACCCAGGAGCAGCAGTTGCAGTGCTGATGATGAGAGCCTTTGAAACAAGTATCTCTTAAAAGCATTGTTCAGGATATTTAAACATGGTATAATTATGCTAAGAATGTAGTAATTATTAGGAAGTTGGAAAGGATTGATAAACATTGACAATAAAGGAAATAGCGAATATTGCTGGCGTTTCTCCTACGGCAGTTTCTCTTGTATTAAATAACAAAAAGGGTGTAGGAAAAGAAACTCGCAAACAGATCTTAGATCTACTAGATCAATATCACTATCCTCTTCCTAAAAAAGCAGGTACTGTACCTAAAAATATATTATTTTTAAAATATATAAAACATGGTATGATTGTGGAAGAAAATGCAGGATTTATTTCTGCTATTATGGATTCTATTGAGAATGATTGTCGCAGTCAAGGCTATAATTTAAGTATTGTTATTTCGGAAAATCGCTTAGAGGAGACCCTCCAAGATATTGATTATACCGCTTTCCATGGGTTAATACTGCTTGGAACTGAACTGGATTTCTTTTCTTATCCTCTTTTAGAAAAAATACCAATTCCATATATTGTTGTTGATAATGTAATGCCTAATTTTCACTGTAATGCTATTGCAATAAGCAATCATGAAATTGTTTACCATGCTTTATCACATCTTGCTTCGCTTGGGCATAAGGATATTGCGTATTTTCGTAGTAATATAAGTATCCAAAACTTCGATGAGCGTGCTATTAGTTTTGAAGAATCTGCAAAACAATTAAATCTAAGTTTTGATATTTCGAATAAATTTTTATTAACGCCAACATTACTTGGAGCATATGAGAGTATGAAAAATTATCTAAGCCGAGGCTTGAGATTGCCGAGGTGTGCTTTTGCAGATAACGATACTATAGCTATTGGTGCGATGAAAGCTCTAAATGAATTTAAATATAAAATACCCCATGATATTGCTGTAATTGGATTTGATGATATACATTTTTCTGCTATTAATTCGCCATCACTTTCAACAATGAGTGTGCCAAAAAAATTAATGGGCTCTTTGGCATTGAGACATCTCCATGCGACTATCGAAGATGCCTCTTTTCAAAATGTTAAAACACGTATTGGTGGGACGATTGTCATTCGTCACAGTACGCATATTATTTAATAAATAATAAGTTGAAAAAAGCTAATACAACGACTGGTTGTATTAGCTTTTTTTATGAAATAGGAAAGTGCGTCTTGCTTGCAAGGGACCAAACTTTCCTGTTTCACAAGCGTGTGCGTTTTTTGCACACTTTCTTGTGTGGTGTGGCAACATACAAAGGTTCCTGGCACCACAGTTTTTTGGTTGTTAAAGTTTAATATCTTTCATCTTGACGTCTAATTTTGAGGCTAAAGCGCTTAAACTTGAAATACTATCAGAGATATTTTGGATGTTTTTAGCTTGAGCGTTCATTTGTGAGGAAACTTCTAGGGCATCATTGGTATTTTCATCTGCAATATGGGTTAAGTGCTGCACTGCATCTGAAACTACAGTTGTGCTTGCAACCATTTCTTCCGTAGCACCATAGACATTTTGAACTTTATCAGAAATTTGCTCCACATCGGTGACGATGGCATCAAATTCATCATTTACGCTGCTGATTAGATTTTGTTCTTCATCAATACGCATAGAAGTAGAGGATACATATTTTGAAACATTACTGATCGTATCTTGAACAGAATGAATAAGTTTTGCAATATCTTGAGATTGAAGGGCTGAACTTTCGGCGAGTTTTCTTACCTCCTCTGCAACAACTGCAAAGCCACGGCCAGATTCACCAGCACGGGCAGCTTCGATAGAGGCATTAAGGGCGAGAAGATTAGTCTGACCAGCTATACCAACCATAGTATCTACAATGTCTGTAATCTGATTTGAAAGCATTTCAAGCGTAGAGACACTTGCGTTTGTCTCCTTCATATCATCAATCATAGTGAGCGTATGGCGCTGCACTTCTTCGATACTATCTTGGCCCCTCTTGACCCTTTGGACAGTTGTATAGACGTTCTCGTTGACGCTTTGAGCACTTATTGCTACGGTTTCAACAGCTTGCTGGACCTCGTAGATTCTAGCAGAAATATTTTCGGTTGAAGAAGACTGTTCTTTAATTCTATCTACAGTGCGGCGAAGTCGTTCTTGAATAGTTTGGGTGCTGTTTGTGATACTAATCATAATCTGGGCATATTCATGGCCGCTGTTTGAAAGTATATGGGTAACATCAGAGACATTTTTAAGAAAGTCACCAATTGAATCCAACATTTTGTTGGTATCTTGTGCCAACAGGCCTACCTCGTTTTGGCTTGATATTTCCACACGTTTAGTGAGATCTCCTTTAAAATCTGAAAGCTCATTCATTTTTTTAACCAGAGCATCTATATCTTTAGTAGAATGCTTGACAGTAGCCATTGTAGCAAATCTTATAACTGAAATAAGTATCCCTAAAAAAGCAAGTATTGATAGGATAATGCCTAAAATAATCTGAGAAAAAATAGCTGTTTTAAGGCCAATGACCATTACAGTAGGATGTGAAACACTATTAGTTAATGGAATGTATAGGTCAAGGGTTGATTCAAGTTTTGATAGACTCATATTGTGATCAGAATAAGTAAATTGATTTGAATGAGTTGCATCTATTAACCCCTCTGGTGTATGTATCAGAGTGCCCTTAGGCGTTACAGCTGTCTTAGATTCATAGCCTGCTATATATAACCAAGTATTCTCATGTTTGCTGGCAATATAAATAGTAGGAACAAAGTTATTAATATGTTGATAATAGCTGTCAATCTGAGATTTTATTTTTTCGACATTTTTTGTATCCACGGTATCTTTAAAATAGGTATCCAGCATTTCTGAATTGACATTTTGAGACAGGACATTTCCTAAGACATTTAAACCGAATTTTCCTACAGATTTTGCTGTATGGAGCGTTAGGGAGACTAGTGTAAAGCCTACTATCGTTATAATAATAACAATAGATAAAGTAATTCTGTCTGTAATTTGATTGCGTAAGCGTTTGGGTTTAGCCATATACATCACTCCTAAAGTATAGTTTGTTTGAGTCAGTTTCTTTGCTATTAATTTAAATGTATTCTGAGTTTTACATAAATTATGTTATATTATATAAAGGAGACATGGAGTATTTATGAAGATGTATTTTTATCCATTTTGAGAGGTTTTTAATTAAATTATTGGTATTACTGTGTCAATTTGCTATAATTTATGTGAGAAGAAGAGAACGAGCCAAAAAAATAAACAAAAACTAGGAGAAACTATGAGAGGGATTTTATCCGCTAAAACGTTTAAAAATAGGATGGTCTTATGTTTTACATTTGTAGGTATTACCCCTATTATTATTTTAAGTATTATTTATATGAGTGTATTTGAAAAAAGAAACTTCGAAAATTTTGTTGAAGAAAACCAAAAGAATATTAAATACATTATGACAAATGTAGATAAGCAGTTAACGCGTATTGAGAAGGTATCTTTTTGGTTTTATTCCAATAAGCAGCTTGATCAGGTATTAACGACGCAGTATGAAGATGATATTAAACGTAATGTTGATATTATTAATTTTAACAAATATGCTCAGGAATATATTTTAAATAGTTTTACAGATAGTAGCCTTTCTAAAATTCTTATTACAGGCAATAATGGGGTTGAACTTCAGCTTGGAGATGATACATCCGTAATAGATGCCGATAGTGTTAAAAATAAGAAATGGTTTGAGCTTTATCAAGATGCTAAAATTACAGATCTGGTTATAAGCCCAGAAAAATATCATAAAAACACTTATGTATTTCCAATATCCAGAGATATCGTCAGCAGCATGAGTGAAAAGCCTATAGGCAAGAGTATTTTATTTTTTCAAAGCAATCTTATTTCAAGTGTATTTAATCAATTTGAGATTCCAAATGGTGATGAATTATTTATTATCAATGACAAGGGTCAGTGTGTTGCACATCAAAAAGCTATGTACATAGGTCAAAATTTTTTAGACAGGGAGTATGTTGAAACTATTCTGGCTAAAGACAAATATAATGATAAACAAAAATATATTAAAACGATGATCGGTAATAAGGAATATATTATTAATTATTATAAACATCCCTATAACCATTTAATTATTATACAAGCTTCTCCACTGGACATTTATTATTCCAGTAAATTACTGTTTACCCATATAACAATAGCAGTTTTATGTTTTACGGCGATAGCCCTGTTGGGGAGTGTCATCTTTTTATCGATCCAGCTTACAAAGCCTATAAAAGGTATTTTGGGCCATTTAAAGAGCATATCCGGTGGTGTACTTGAGATTGATAAAACAACAGAAGGCGAAGATGAGATCGGGACAATTGGTAAAGGCATCAATGACATGGTAGAAAATATTAGTTTTTTAGTAGATAAGCTCATAGAAGAAGAAAGAGTTAAAAAAGATCTGGAGTTTAAGATGCTCCAAAATCAAATTAACCCTCACTTTTTATATAATACCTTAAATTGTATCAAGTGGATGGCAACCATTCAAAATGCTGTAGGTATCAGCGATATGACAGGGGCACTTGCAAGTATTTTGCAAAACATTTCTAAGGGAACAGATGATAAAATTCCTGTATATGAAGAATTTTTATTAGTAGACGATTATATGTGTATTCAAAACATAAGATATAATGGCAAGATTAGTTTAGAATACCATATTGAAGAAAGTGACTTAACGACAGCTAGTATTATTAAATTTACTTTGCAGCCTATTATTGAAAATGCCATTTTTCATGGTATAGAGCCCAAACAAGGCACAGGGAAAATAGATGTTTTTTTAAAGAAAGTGGGAGAAGATCTCAATATTATTATAAGGGATGATGGGGTAGGAATGAATGAAAAACAGCTCAAACAGCTCTTTAGTGAACCACTATCTAATAATAAATCATCCATGAATGCGATAGGTATTAAAAACGTTGATGAAAGACTAAAAATATATTATGGTGAAGCATATGGCTTATCAGTCACTAGTCAAGAAGGCCTATATACAGAGGTTAAGATTTGCATACCTTATGAAAAAGTAAGGGAAGATGGAGGGGGAGAATATGCTTAAGGCAATGATTGTTGATGATGAACCTTTAGTAAGGTTAGGACTTGAATCTATGATTAAGTGGGAAGAACTAGGCTATACGCTTGTGCCTTGTGCGACCAATGGACAAGAAGGCCTAGATCATATCATTCATTATAGACCGGATATAGTCATTACAGACATTAAGATGCCGATTATGGATGGCATTCAGATGATTGAAAAGTGTAAAGCAAGAGGGATAAATATTAAGTTTATTGTACTAAGTAGCTATGATGAGTTTAACTTAGTTAAGCAGGTAATGAAGCTTGGGGCGATGGATTACCTTATTAAGCTTAATTTAAATGAAAAAGAACTGAGTGAGTTACTTATTAAGCTCAGAGAAGAATTAAGTGAAAATGCAAAAGAAAAATCAAAAGATGAAGAACTTAAGCAATATCTTATCAGCAATAAAAAGACGCTGAAACAGGATTTTATTAGAAAATTAATGCTGGGTATGATTGATTTAAAAGATAAAAAATCTATTCGAAAAGATATAAAAGGATTAGGGATGAATGAAAACTTAACTTATGCCCTAAACTGTATTAGACTTGTCAAACCAGAGACAAAACAAGAGGCGCAAATGAATGATATGACATCTTTTTATTTGGTCAATATGTGTCAGGATACATTATCTAATTTTGGAAAGGGGTATGTATTTCTAAGAACAGAGAAAGAGTTGATCGTGTTTGTTGAGCTTAATAAAGCCTATTTAACCGATGAGGTACTCTATAAAGAGTTCATAGGTAGTTTGGGAGAAAAACTTTTGCAGATGATTAAGCAGTATTTTAACAAAATGGCTGTTATAGGCGTAAGTCGTGTATATGATAACCTGCTGGGGCTTAATGATGCTTTTAAGGAAAGCATGGAAGCTGTAAAACTTATTATAACAGATGAAAAGCTACCTATTTATTTTTATAGTGACCAAGCAAAACAGGATGCAAAAAACTGCAATAAAGTTGACATATTAGATTTAAAAGAAAGCCTTATAGCTGCTATGGATACGGGAGATGAAAAGCTGCTTAACGAGTTGTTTGAAACGATCTATGACCGATTTAATCACTGTGTATCTAGACAAAATGCTTATGAGATCTGCTATAAGCTTGTTTATATTGTAACGGTTTTAGGGCCAAATGGAGAAATGATTATTAAAGAGACCTTTGATAAAGACTATACAGAATTTGAAAACATTCAAGCTTTTACTACCATAGGTGAGGTTGTTTTATGGATTAAGAAACTGCAGAGTGGCATCAGTCAGTTTATTAATCAGAAGTATTTAGATGTGGCGAATATTAAAGTTAAAAAAGCTAAACAGTATATTAATCAAAATATTTATGTCAAAATGACTTTGCCGGAGGTTGCAGAAAAATTAGAAATTAGTTCAGGGTATCTAAGTACCATTTTTAAAAAAGTAGAAGGCAAATCTTTTTCAGATTACGTAGCAGAGGTTAAAATTAGTGAAGCTAAAAAGCTGTTGAAAGAAGATAACTATAAAATTTATGAAGTATCAGCCAAGCTTGGTTATGATGATCCGTATTATTTCAGCAAGCTTTTTAAAAAGGTTGCATCTATGACACCTACAGAATTTATGTGTAAGGGATAGATTAAAGCTGCAGGTTTTAAAACCTGCAATTTTTTTACCTATAAAGCTTGCATCAGGATCTAATTGTTTGAGTAATATTAAAATAATCTAGGAAAGTTAAAAATAAAACGGGGTATTTGGATGAATCAACAATTTTAAAAGATAGATTTTGTAAATCATTTAATAATTAAACATCATATAGGTCTAAAAAACATTCAAAGATAGATAAATAAAATCTATAATTTAACTATGAAATTGTTCATAATTCATAAAGGGGGACATAAATATGTCAAGAAAATCAAGACTTATGAAAGTATTTGCATCATTATGTGCAGTAACTATTGCATCTGGAGCATTAGCAGGCTGTGCATCTAAAGGAAGTACCAGTGCCAGTGCAGAAGCTAGTAAGCCTGCGGATAGCACAACTAAAGAGGCGCCAGCAAAACCTGGAGAAAAGACAGATGAAGTTAAGACGATCAAGTTTGCAGTGTGGGATTATGGAACAACTGATTATTGGGGAAAGGTTGTAGAAGCGTTTGAAGCAGCCAATCCAGGGGTAAAAGTACAAGTAATAGATATTCCTTCAGCAGACTACACGGCTAAAACACCTATTATGCTTGCATCAGGAGATGATACAGATGTATTTACAGTTAAAGATATGCCAACTTATTCAAGTATGATTGCTAAAAATCAGATCATTCCGCTTGATGATTATATTGCAAAAGATAATATAGATATGGTACCTTATGCAGGTGTAGATGAAAGTATAAAAGTGGATAATAAACTTTATGCATTACCTTTTAGAAGTGACTACTGGCTTCTTTACTATAATAAAGATATATTTGATGCAGCGGGACTCTCTTATCCATCAGATGATATGACTTGGAATGAATACCGAGAGCTAGCTAAAAAGCTTACATCGGGTACCGGTAATGATAAAGTTTATGGGGCACATGCACATACTTGGTTATCTGCAATACTTAGCTGGGCTTATACAGACGGTAAGCATTCTCTTATGGATGGTGAATATGATTTCTTAAAACCAGCTTTTGAAGTAGCCTTAGGGATGCAAAATGAAGATAAGTCAATAATGGAATTTGGATCTTTAAAAACAGCTAATGTTCACTACAGCGGTCCTTTCTATAAGGAACAAGTTGCAATGATTCCAATGGGAACTTGGTTTATCAATATGATTATTAATACTAAAAACAAAGGTGAAACAGATGTCAACTGGGGCTTTACAAAAGTACCACATATGGATGGACAACAAGCCGGAGAAAGTATCGGAAATGTTACACCAATGGCTATTAATAAAAATTCTAAAAATCCAGATGCTGCTTGGGAATTTATTAAATTTATTTCAACAGAACCAGGTGCAAAAGTGCTTGCAGACCTTGGTACATTACCAGCTTACAAAACACCAGACATTCTTAATACATTCAGCAGTATAGATGGATTCCCACAAGAATGCAAACCTGCATTAGAGGTTAAAAAAGTAACGCTTGAAATGCCACCACATCCAGATTCAGCAGCAGTAGAAAAAGTATTAAAAGAAGAGCATGAACTTATCATGTTAGGAGCAATTGGTCTTGACCAGGGTATTGCGAATATGAATAAACGTGTTCAGGAAGTACTTAAATAATAGCTCTAACTAGTATTTATAAAGTATGCTTTGTCATTGCATGTCATTGCAAGGCAAGGCATATTTTTACTTAACATTTAATTACAATGAAAGGGGGATGCTAGACACTCTAGCATAAAACAACATGAATAAAATAAAAAACATGAAACTTAGAAATAATCTCGTAGCATACTCTTTTTTAGTACCTAATCTTTTAGGATTTTTAATTTTCACTTTTGCTCCAATTATATTCTCTTTTGGACTAAGCTTTGTGGAGTGGGACTCTGCCAACCCCATGGTTTTTGTTGGGCTTAAGAATTTTGCAAAGCTATTTACAGATGAAACTTTTAAAATTTCACTTATTAATACCATCTATTATGCAGTGGGGACAGTACCACTTACTATGGTTGCATCTTTGGGATTAGCTTTTATTTTGAATCAAAAACTTAAAGGGACTAATTTCTTCAGAGCGTTATTTTTCTTTCCTCACGTAGCTTCTTTAGTAGCAGTTGCAGTGGTATGGAACATGTTGCTGCATCCAACAGTAGGGCCTGTTAACCAAATGCTCATGAAACTTGGTATTGAAAATCCGCCGGGGTGGACTTCGTCCATTACATGGGCTATGCCGGCTATTATTTTAGTCAGTGTATGGAAGAGTATGGGTTATTATATGATTTTATACTTAGCAGGACTTCAAGGGATCCCAGGAGAACTCTATGAAGCAGCAGCTGTTGATGGTGCCAGTGGATGGGAAAAGTTTAAGTATATTACACTGCCTATGCTTACTCCTACAACATTCTTTGTAAGCATTATGCTTACGATACAATGCTTTAAGGTGTTTGATATGATTTCAGTTATGACAGATGGAGGACCAGGCCGGGCAACCAATGTATTGGTTTACCATATTTATAATCAAGCTTTTACACACTACCAATTTGGTTATTCTAGCGCCATATCTATGGTACTATTCTTTGTTGTTATTATCATTACCTTTATACAGTTTAGAGCAGAAAAAAAATGGGTTAGCTATATGTAAGAATGGAGGACATAAATGGAAACACTATTTAGCACAATGAAAAATAGCAAGTTAAAAAGCCTTACAGGATCAATGAAAAAGGATAAACAACTTCAGACAATAGGCATATACATAGTGCTGGCACTTCTTTCGGTACTCATTATTTTACCGTTTCTCTGGATGGTTTCTTCATCTCTTAAAGTTAGTCATGACGTATTTTCACTGCCTATGGAGTGGATACCTAAAGAAGCCAAGTGGGAGAATTATCTGACTATATGGACTAAAATTCCGCTCATAACCTTTTTTAAGAATACAGTAAAATTAACTTTTATTATTACTATTTTGCAGCTCTTAACAAGCAGCTTTGCGGCTTATGCCTTTGCTAAGATGAATTTTACAGGCAGAGATGCGCTGTTTTTAGCTTATGTAGGCACCATTGCAGTGCCTTGGCAAGTTTATATGGTACCACAATTTATTATGATGAGAAGATTTAATCTGGCAGATACGCATACTGCTATTATTTTATTACAAGCGTTTACAGCCTTTGGTGTATTTCTAATGAGACAGTTTTATTTAAGCATACCCAATGAGTTGTCTGAATCAGCACGGATCGATGGCTTAAATGAATATGGAATCTACTGGAGAATTATTTTGCCACTGTCTAAACCAGCTATTGCAACCCTTACTATTTTTAGTTTTGTAACGGTATGGAATGACTATATGGGGCCGATGATTTATCTGAATTCAACTGAAATGAAAACAATCCAGCTAGGTCTAAGGATGTTTATCACGCAGTATTCAGCAGATTATAACCTCATTATGGCAGCAGCACTTGTATCGCTTGTCCCTGTTTTTATACTCTTCTTGTTTATGCAGAGATTTTTCATAGAAGGCATTGCAACAAGCGGACTAAAAGGGTAGGAAGGGGCTGTGTAATATAATCGAATGGAGTTGCAAGAAGATTTTAGGGTTTTTCAGTTGCTCGGTTGCGTATTTCTAAAAATCTAAGCACTTTCTTCAAATGAACGCCGCAAACTCGCTGCGCTCAGACAGTGCGGCTAAATGCCATTTGAATAAACTGCTAAGATTTTCTTAACGAAATGCTCACAGGCAACTTCCAAACCCTAAAATCTTCTTGCTGGCCGTCTCATACGTTAAAAGATATTACAAAGCTTTAGAGAAGAGAAAAGAAAAGATAAAAACAAATAAGAAATAAAAGCATATAAAAGATTTAAAAGAATAAGGAAATATAAAAAACTTGAAAAGAGATAAATAAAAGTTATCTAAGATTAAGCTTATAAATTGAATAAATAACGGACTAACTAAATAGATGAGGGAGGAAGTATGGATCAGATTATATTAAAAGAAGCATTAGATCGTTGTGTGGAGATTACGAGAAAAAATTTGGATCGTTTTAGAGGACAGTTCCCTAATGCCTTTAGTGAAAACAATATTTATAAAGCAATAGAGAACAATCACTGGACCAATGGGTTTTATACGGGTATCTTGTGGCTTTGTTATGAATATACAGGCGAGGAGATTTTTAAAGAAGTTGCCCTCGAAAATGTAGTAAGCTTCAAAGAGCGTTTGGATCAGGAAATAGAGCTTGAAACCCATGATCTAGGATTTCTTTATTCTTTATCCTGTGTGGCAAGTTATAAGATTACAGGAGATGAAATGAGTAAAGAAACGGCTCTGAGAGCTGCGGATTTACTTATAGGGCGCTACAGAGAAAAAGGTGGCTTTATTCAAGCTTGGGGGGCGCTTGATGCAGAAGATAATTACCGTCTTATTATTGATTGTTTATTAAACCTGCCGCTTTTATATTGGGCCAGTGAGGTAACAGGAGATAAACATTATTATGATATTGCCTATACCCATGCAAAAACAGCCTTAAAGTATGTGATTCGTGAAGATCACTCAACTTTCCATACTTACTTTTTCGATAAAAAGACAGGAGCACCTTCTCATGGGGCAACTTGCCAAGGGTATAATGATACCTCAGCTTGGGCAAGGGGGCAGGCATGGGGTATTTATGGTACTGTACTAAGTTATTTGGTAACCAAAGATGAAAAGTTTGCAGAGGACTTTTTTAAGGTTAAAGATTACTTTATAAGTAACCTGCCAGAAGATTTTGTGCCATACTGGGATCTCATTTTTAAAGAAGGAGATGAACCCAGGGATTCTTCAGCCTCAGCTATTGCAATCTGCGGGCTTTTGGAGATGAAAAAACATCTTGTGGAGGAAAAGCAAATACAAGAGCTGAATAGAGATGCTAAGCAGTTGATGCAGGCGCTTATTGAGAACTACAGTGCATCCTCAGAAGATGAAACGACAGGACTTCTTTATCATGCTACGTATTCTAAAAAAACACCATATAATACTTGTACGCCTGAGGGGGTAGATGAGTGTGTAATATGGGGAGATTATTTTTACATGGAAGCTTTGATGAGAATGTGGCGTAAAGACTGGAAAATGTATTGGTAGGGATCAGAATATGAATGAACAAACAGCAAAGACCAGAAGGATATGGGTTGATAGTCTCATTAAGATTGCTCACCCAGTTTTATATAACATGGCAAATGATACATTAAAATGTAATATGCCAATCAAAAAACATAAAGAAGCCCATGATCGGGAGTATTGTACTTATTTAGAAGCCTTAAGCCGGACACTTTACGGTATGGCCCCATGGTTTAATGCAAAGGCTATAAGTGATGAGGAGCGGCAAAAGCAGCAGTATTATTTAAAACTAGCACTTAAGGCTATTGCAAATGCAGTAGATGAAGACGCCAATGATTTCGTTTATATCAAAAAAGAAGGAAAGCTTTTGCCTCAAGTACTGGTTGATACAGCTTTTTTAGCGGGTGCTTTAATAAGGGCAAAAGAATCTTTATGGGATTCATTAAATATAAAAACACAAAAGAAAATAATTACATATTTTAAAGAAACAAGGGAAATACAGCCTTATTACTGTAATTGGATTTTATTTAGCAGTATGATAGAAGCCTTCTTTTATACAGTAGGAGAGGACTATGACATTGTCAGAATAGACTACGGTTATAAGCAAATGGAAGCTTGGTATATGGGAGATGGCCTTTATAGTGATGGCAAAGATTTTCACTTAGACTACTATAACAGCTATGTTATTCAACCATTTCTTGTAGAAATATTAGAAACTATTAAAGATGATTACAGAGATTTTAATGCACATTATCCCAAAGTTCTTGAACGTGCTAAGCGCTATTCCAGAATACAGGAAATGTCTATTCATCCAGATGGAAGCTTTAATCCTCATGGCAGATCTATCACTTATAGAATGGGGGCCTTTCACCACTTAGCTGTTATGGCGTGGCTAGAAAAGCTGCCAGAAGAGATTACAGCGGGGCAAGTACGCTGTGGATTAACAAAGGTGATTATTAAGTGCCTAGAAGCATCTACCACGTTTGATGAGGATGGGTGGCTGAATATTGGATTAT
Organism: Cellulosilyticum sp. I15G10I2; assembly: GCF_900095725.1. Lineage (NCBI taxonomy): Bacteria > Bacillati > Bacillota > Clostridia > Lachnospirales > Cellulosilyticaceae > Cellulosilyticum > Cellulosilyticum sp. I15G10I2. The sequence continues at coordinate 202,326 of NZ_FMMP01000009.1, read as the reverse complement.
ATGGTAATCAGCCTAGTCTAGGAGAAGTTTATATTTCTACAGGCAGTTTATACTTATGCACCGCAGTATTTTTAAGTCTAGGATTAGATGATGAGAGTGACTTCTGGAATGATGAGGATCAAGAGATTACTATGGAGAAGTTATGGCAAGGTAAGGATATACAACCTGACCATGCGTTAGAGAAATAAGGGGATAATAAGATTCTGATTTGGGGTCGCAGAAGGGAGAGGAATATCATCTGTGGCTCCATGCTAACCCATCAGACTGTTCGAAAACTACTGCTAATAGTTATCAATAGATCCGCAGGAGAATTTTAGGGTTCTCCAGTTACTCGCTTGCGTATTTCTAAAAATCTAAGCACTTTCTTCAAATGAACGGTCGAAACTCGCTGAGCTCAAACAGTCTCCCTAAAAACCATTTGAATAAACTGCTAAGATTTTCTTAACGAAATACTACAGAGGCAACTTCCGAACCCTAAAATCTCCCCTGCTAAGCTTTGAATTATTGAGATTTGAATTAGTTTTAGGACAGTCTGCCACGCCAATCCGAATTGACCCAAAAGATATCCCTTCCCTCATTGCTAGGTGTTGGAAATTCTAGATTGAGAAAGTTAATTATTTAAAAGGTGAGGACTAAATATTCAAAAAGCAAATCAAGCTCAAGATATGTTTTATTATTTTACTTTAAATTGAGAAACGATAGCTAGGGAGTGAGGGGGCTTTTTCAGATCGACTCGGGTTGGCTGTGGGTAGGCGTGGAGATCTTAAAAAGCCCCCTCACTCCCTGGCGGAACTGTCTATAAAAAATATAAGTATAAATTATAAACTTTGATAATCCAAAGTTTCACAGCTATACAACCAACTAATTTTTTAAAAGTCAGGAGGGAAGATCGTGCGGAGTATTAGCTTATTTGAAATACGAGAGGCCCTGAAGTACGGCGATGCACATGGCTATACATTATTTCCTGAGATAAGAACTAAAGATAATATCATAAAAGCACAGGAAAGCCCTGTAACAGCCCATATTATAAAAGATGTTATTAAGGATGCAGAAGCTATTAAGCAAAAGCCAATTATAGATCTACCTTTTAGGCGCTTTATAGATTTTTTGCAGAATGGGAATAGAATCAATTATGAAACCCTCTTTTTTGAAAGTAAAAAAGAACTTCATACTTTGGTACTTGCAGAAGTTATAGAAAGAAAAGATAGATTTATAGAAGCTATAGAGGAAAGACTTTGGTCTTGGTGTAATGAGTATTCATGGGAGCTGCCGGCACATGTGCCGCTTACTCGGGAAGACATAGCAAAAGCAGGCGTAGAGGCTGATGAAGATATAGCTTTATTTGCTGCAGAAACAGGTTTTTATTTTGCTGAGATTTTGTCTCTTTTAAAGGATAAGCTTCATCCTTTATTGGTATATCGTATCGAGAAGGAGATTGACAGAAGAATTATTGACTCTTATGAAAAGAGAACTTTTAGATGGGAAGATTGGCAGATGAATTGGTCTTCGGTATGTGCAGGAGCTATAGGGTGTACGGCTATTTATACAGTCAAAGATGGCCCTAGACTTGCAAAATTTCTGCACCGCATTATTGGCAGTATGGATGCGTATATTGAGGGATTTGATAAAGATGGAGTCACTACTGAGGGGCTTGGATATTGGCAATATGGATTTAGTTTTTACATTTATTTTGCACAGCTTCTTAAAGAAAGAACTTGTGGCAGAGTAGACTTAATGTATAGAGATAGTAAGATAAAAAAGATAGCAGAGCTGCCCAGGTATTTACAGTTTCCAAATCAAGAAACAATTAACTTTTCGGATACACCTGGGGATAAATGGCCTGGGGAATACGGGATCCTTAACTATTTAACAAAGACTTTTGAGGGTGAAAGTTATATATTCCCTCAAGAGAATAGCATTTCAAGAGATCATACCAGTAAATGGGCACTTATGGTGAGAAACGTTTTTTGGAGTTTAGATTTTGTCCCTAGTGTGTCGCAGTCTATAAAAACAGGAGATTATTTTTTTGAAGAAAGTCAGTGGTTTATTAGTAGAACAGTAGATCAAAAAGGGCGGTTTTGTGCTTTTGCAGTAAAAGGCGGACATAATGATGAACCCCATAACCATAATGACTTAGGTCACTTTATTTTACACTGTCATGGTGAGACTATTTTTTGCGATTTAGGGGCCCCGGAATATGTTAGAGATTTTTTTAGTAAAAAGCGATATGAATTTTTACACGCCTCATCGAAGGGTCATTCAGTTCCTGTAATTAATAATACCTATCAAATAGCAGGGAAAGAACATAGAAGCTATGTTGTTGTAGAAGCAGCAAAGCATGAAAGCGCTATGATGCAGTTAGATTTAAAGGAAGCGTATCTTAGCCCGCAGCTTGATAAATACCATCGAACCTTTAACTGGCAGGCTGAGGGATTAGTATTAAATCTTATAGATACGTTTAAATTTACAAATGAAGGAAATAGAGTAGAAGAAGTTTTTATTACTCATCTAGATGCTGCACAAGTCAAACCGGGGCAAGTTAAAATAAGCGGCAATCAGCTAGATGCATATATATCTTTTGATCCTCAAGCAACATGTGAGATCATACGAGAAAAATATAGAAATCATTTTTCCGTGGAGAAAGAAGTTGATCGTATTATTATTAAATATCATGTAGGACTCGAGAAGTGCATTGATATTTGTATAAAAGTTGTATATAGAAAATAGTAGGGATAAATGGAAGAAGGGAATAATTATGCTTAAAAATGAATTTTTTGCGAGGAAGCACTGTTTTTTTATAGATCAGCCGGATGAAATCGCAAACTACGTCAAGACGTATTGTGAAGAAGAAGTCCGTAAAATCATTGAGATTGCAGACGATGTTTGTAATCAATCATACTTATTCAACTTACGTTGGGATATGGAAAGAACTTATGAACCAGTAGTATTTGATGGAGAAATTGACTGGATGCATATGCCGGCTGATGACCCAGAATGGATTTATGCCTTTAATAGACACCGATTTTTTATTTGCCTTGGGCAGGCGTATGTGATGACTAAAGATGAAAAGTATGCTAAAATCTTTGTCCACCAGTTGTGTAACTGGATAGATCGTGTGAAGCGAAAAGATGAAAAATGTAAACTTGCATGGCGGACCATTGAAGCGGGGCTTCGCTTAGAGTATTGGCTGAAGGCCTTCTGTTATTTTGAAAACAGTACGCACTTAACGGAAGAGGTATGCAGTAAGTTTTTTGATGCTATTACAGATCATGCAGAGTACCTGATGGAAGTTTATGATACATTTAGGTTAATGAGCAACTGGGGAATTTTACAAAACCACGGTTTGTTTATGGCGGGTGTTTTTTTACCACAATCTAAGAGGACAAAAGAGTACGTTCAAACAGCCATTGAAAGACTAACAGAAGAAATAAAGATTCAAGTTTATAGGGATGGTACGCACTGGGAGCAGTCACCTATGTATCATAATGAAGTTAACCACTGCTATTTAGATATACTTATACTGGCACAGCGTAATAACATTATTTTACCAGATCTTATACTTGAAAAGGTTAAAGCGATGTGTGAGGTTAATCTATACTGGAAAAAACCAAATCACCATGAAATTATGCAAGGTGACAGTGATGATATTGATGTACGAGATATCATTACAAAAGGGGCTTATCTGTTTAAGGATCCCATTTTGAAATTTGGTGGCTATGGGACTTTTGATTTTGATTGTATTTGGGATCTGGGAATGAAGGCCGTAGAAGAGTACAAGACTATCTTAGCTGAAATGCCAAAGGATACAGCGCATGCTTTATTGGACAGTGGGAATATTTACATGCGTTCAGACTGGAGTGAGAATGCTTATTTTATGCATTTTCATTGTGGAACGTTAGGGGCTGGACATGGCCACTCTGATAAACTGCACATAGATCTTTTTGCAAATGGCGAAGATATATTGATTGATGCTGGCCGGTATACCTATGTTGATAAGCCAGAGCGCTATTTATTTAAGGATCCAGCTGCCCATAATACAATAACAGTAGATGGTCTAGACTTTACGGTATGTAAAGATCCTTGGGAATGCTCTAAACTTGCACAAGCTGCTAATCAAAGACATTATTTTGATAAAGCGTATGACTATGCAGAGGGTGGCCATCTGGGATATATGTCTCTTGTTGGCGGCGGTGTTTTTGTAAATCGTAAAATCATTTATATCAAGCCGGATATATATGTTTTGGTAGATGAATTTTATGCTTCTACTGAACATAAATATCAACAATATTTCCACTTTAACAATGCAGGGACGGTATCGTGTAAAGAAAACGTGATTTATACGAGCGAAAAAAACAGAGCAGAGCTCGTTTTTGCAACGCCAGGTATTGAAAAACAGCTAAGAGCATCTCAGGTTTCCAGACATTATAACCATTATGAAGAAAACTTAGCTCTCGTGACACAGATTGAAGGGAAAGGGTTCAAGTCTGTAATTTCAGTAATTGGCATATCAAATCCATTAGTACCAGAAGAAATTCAAGTAGAAAAGTTAGAAGTGAAGTCTAATTTTAAACATATTACCTTTGCCGATGATGTTATTGAAGCTGTCACTATTCATAAAGGAGATCAAGCTTATACCGTTGTGGTTGCACACCAAGAGTATGCCTCACCAACAGATACATTTTATGCAGACGGATGCATTGGCTTTGGGCAGGTTGTAGTATTTGACCGAACTCAAGGTGAAGAGCGTATTGGGACAGTTTTAAAATGGTAATGAGGAGGAACTCACATGAAAACATTGTGTTTGGAAGTTTTGACTTCCGAGGGAATAGTCGTTTGTAGTAATCAATGTGAAGAGGAAGTAGGAGTCCTGTGTAATAGGGAGTACGAAGAAGGGGATCATATTAAGATTTCGAGTTCCAAGTATCCGGCCTATGTAGCTATACAGGTGGATGAGGCCCTTGGAGAAGCACTTGTTTATATGACTGGAGAAATCAAATACTATATACCGGTAAAGGAAAAACGAGGAAGCTATTCTCCAAAAACATTTTGTGGCAATCTACATTTAATAACAGCTAGAGGGGCAACAAAAGAAGAAATCTATGCTTACCGTAATCTTGCTAAAAATGTAATGGATCAGCATGAGAACTTATCGAGTTATCCCCATGCTCTTGCTAATGTTGAAACAAGAGGAGAAGCAGTATTTGCAGCTAGGAATGCGATTGATGGGGTTAAAATGAATCTGTCCCATGGAGAGTGGCCTTATCAGTCTTGGGGAATCAATAGACAAGACGATGCTCAGTTCACATTAGATTTTGGAAGAACAGTTGTCGTGAATAAACTTGTACTCTATACAAGAGCTGATTTTCCTCATGATAATTGGTGGAGGCAAGTAACAGTTTCTTTTTCAGACGGGACCTCGCTTGTTTGGTATATGGAAAAGAGTGCACTGCCTCACGTGAAAGTGATTGCTGATAAGGAGATAACGCAGCTTAGTTTAAGCGATTTAATTAAGGCAGATGATCCATCACCTTTCCCAGCTTTAACACAGATAGAAGTATATGGTGTTGAAAAACAAGATTAAAGATGAGATGAAAAATAGATGGCGGCAGGCTTAAGCTTTGCCGCCTGTTCTATATAAAATAGGGAGTATACAAAAAATTGCTTACTAACTTTAAAAGAAGAGAGGTATAGGATAATGGAAATTAACAACTTTGTAGGAAACATTCATGACAGCAATTACGATGAAAAATATTATAAGCAAATGATTGATCATGAGATGATGGTTTATGACAGAGGCAGAGAGAAAGAAAAGCTGAATGGCTATTGGCATTTTTGTATTGATGTGTATGACAGTTGTTTGCGGTCAGAGTGGTATTTAGAGAAGAGAAAGGATGATAAAGGCCGGGATATTCCCATAGATTTTGATTTTGATGGATGGGAAGAGACTGTAGTGCCAAGTGTTTGGAATACACAGAAGCCTGAGTATTTTTACTATGAAGGGCCAGCAGTTTACAGCAGGAAGTTTAACTATCAAAGTCAAGGGGAAGACAAAGTAATCATTAAATTTGGGGCTGTGTATTATGAAGCTAAAGTCTTTGTTAATGGAGAATTTGTAGGTTGTCATAAGGGGGGCTCTACGCCTTTTTATATAGATGTCACCCATGTTTTAAAAGAAGAAAATCGTATTATTGTGGTGGTAGATAATACAAGAAAAAAAGAACAGATACCAACTATCAATACAGATTGGTTTAATTATGGTGGTATTTACAGAGATGTAGAAATGATCCGCCTTCCAAAAGCTTATATTAAAGACTTTAGTCTAGCTCTTGATAATGATTCATTGGATACAATAGTATGTGAAGTAGAAATAAATGAAGAGAACAGCGATACAATTTATTTAGAAATACCAGAACTAGAAATTAAGCAAAGTATCCCGCTTGAGGGTAAAATAGGAAAACTCATCTTAAAACCAGAACAGATAAAATTGTGGAGTCCGGAATCTCCATATTTATATGATGTAAAACTTCAATATGGAGAAGATATTATTCATGAAAAAATAGGATTTAGGCAGGTTAAGGTTCGAGGCAATGCTATTTTACTCAATGATCAGCCTATTTATTTAAATGGGATTTGTGTCCATGAAGAAAGTATTGCAAATGGTAAGGCTATTACAGATGAAGAAATTATTGAAAATATCAAACTTGCAAAAGAACTAAACTGTAACTATATGAGGCTTGCCCATTATCCACATACGGAAAGAGCAGCGCAACTTGCAGATGAACTCGGGATTATGTTATGGGAAGAGATTCCTGTGTATTGGGCAATAGAATTTGATAATAGTATAAGCTTAGAAGATGCAAAAAATCAGTTAACAGAACTCATTAAAAGGGATAAAAATAGGGCTAGTGTTATCAGCTGGTCAGTTGGAAATGAAAATCCCGATACAGACTCAAGGCTTACATTTATGAGCAAGCTAGCAATACTTGCTAAAAAGTTAGATCCAACAAGACTAATCACAGCAGCTTGTTTAGTTAATCATGTGGATTTGAAAATAGAAGATAGATTAGAAGAATATCTAGATGTTATGGCTATTAATGAGTATTATGGATGGTACGATCCAGATTTTAATAAGTTAACTCAGATTTTAGAAAATTCAAATCCCAACAAACCAGTAATAATCAGTGAATTTGGAGGAGATGGTAAAGCCGGTCATCATGGGACAATTCATGATTTAGGAACAGAAACTTTCCAAGAAAATATTTTCAAAAAGCAAGTAGAAATTTTTCAGAAAACCCTCTATATTAAAGGCACTACCCCTTGGATACTTTATGATTTCCGTTCCCCAAGAAGACATGCAAAATATCAAGAGGGATATAATATTAAGGGACTTCTTTCAAAGGATAAAAAACATAAAAAGCTAGCGTTTTATATTATGCAGACATTTTATAAAAGCAGGCAATAGCAGATTGAGATTTACTAAATAATACGTATATACATGACATAAAGTGATTACAATAACATCATATATTATCAAGATGCTTATTTGTGGAATAGGTGTCTAAGGATAAGGATGGGAGTAATGATAAATTGGAATGACTTAGTTAACGTGTTGATAAGAAGTTTAGGATCTATAATTACCTTATTTGTGATGAGCAAAATGATGGGGAGAAAGCAAATCTCGCAGCTGAGTACGTTTGACTATATTATGGGTATATCTATTGGTTCTATTGCGGCACAAATGGCAACAGATGCAGAAACAGAGTGGTTCCATTTTGTAAGTGCAATGGCTGTTTATGTTGCTGTTTATATATTAATAGCTGTAATAACAGTAAAAAGCTTGTGGGCTAGAAAGTTTTTTGAAGGTGCTCCCATTATCCTTATTCAAGATGGAAAAATCATAAGTAAAAATCTTAAAAGTGTACATTACGAGGTTAATAGCCTTCTGGAAGAATGCCGACTTGAGGGCTATTTTGATATTAATGACATTCAGATGGCTACCATGGAAAGTGATGGCAGAATAAGCCTTCTGCCAACTGTAGATAAAAGGCCTGTTAATGTAGGAGATCTAAAGCTTTCACCCCAACCAGAAGGATTAGTAGCCAACCTTATTATAGATGGAAAGGTTATGGAGAGTAACTTAAAGGCTATAGGTAAAGAGGAAGAGTGGCTCTTAAAGGAACTAAAAAAACAAAATATAAAATCACCCAAAGATGTACTACTCGCGACTTGTGATGTGAATGGTAAATTTCACGTATTTTTAAAAAATGAAAATATCAATGTGAGGCACTGTTTAGAATAGTAATATCTGAATAACTATAGTGCCAGTCACTACACAAGAAAAATAAAAATTCAAATGAAGGATAGTTATTTAGTAAAATAGGTGTTAAAATTATTCTGGTATAATTGGATAACATAAAGTACTAGACACCAATTGGTGCTAACTTAACTAGAATAATTGGAGATGATTGAGGTGACGGAGTTTAAAGATAATAAAAGATTATTTTTATTAATGGTACCAACAGCGTTGTTTTGGGCTGGTGCATTTATAGCTGGCAAGATAGCAGTAGCTGAATTCTCCTTATTTACACTAACGTTTATAAGGTTTTTAACTGCGCTTGTTATTGTTTTTCCATTGATGATTAAGTATGAACCGGACAGGTGGAAAATAAGCTTCAAGGAGTTTCCTATTTTTATACTTACAGGTTTTCTAGGGATTTTTACATATCATGTTTTATTTTTTATAGCACTTACCAAAACAACAGCTATTAATTCTTCATTAATAGGTGCAACAAATCCTATGGCCACAACGATTATAGCGGCATTGTTTCTTAATGAGAGGATTGGCCTAAAACGAGCGGGTGCAATCCTACTAGCATTTATGGGGGTGTTATTAACAGCAAGCAGAGGTAATATAGAAGCTTTTACAACGATGCGTTTTAATAGTGGAGATGTTCTCATGTTATGTGCAGTAATAGCTTTCGCAGTATATAGTGTGGTTAGCAAGAAAATTATGATTAAGTATTCACCTATTATTATTCTTACATACAGCTTTTTAACAGCGGTAATCATGCTGATACCATTTGTTATTATGGAAAGACCAATAAGTTATCTCCACGGTATCAGTATAAAGGCATGGGGTTCTGTATTTTATATGGGCATATTTGCATCAGCTATAGGGTATTTATTGCAGCAATATGCTATTAAGGCTTATGGAGCGAGTAAAACGATGCTGTTTGTAAATCTTGTACCTGTTTTTTCAATCATTATTTCAGTCATTATACTTAAAGAAACTGTGAACCTTATTACTTTAATAAGCGCAGTGATTATTATAACCGGCGTATATTTAAGCTCAAGATTAAATAAATAGGTCCCATAGTTATTAGTTATTTGACGGGATTTTTAAAGGCAGGTCATAGAAGACCTGCCTTTAAAAAGATATATAGTGTATAGAAATAGGGGGCTTTGTAAAGAAAATTATATAAGTTTGATCTTATAATCTTCAAGCCATATGTTAAACTGCACAAGATAGGCAATAAGCTGAGGGCCGGTCATAAGCTGACCAAACCAAGGGTTTTTATAGGCAGCACCTTTGGTTGCTATTAGCTGTTTAACGAAGCTTTTATCAATGATATTTAATAGGGGAGACTGTGGATTATCAAGAATACCCTGCATCATTTGACAAACAAGATCAGTGTAAATAGGGTTATGGGTTTTGGGATAAGGGCTTTTTTTGCGGTAGATAATGTCTTCCGGTAAGATGCCTCGGAGACATTTGCGAAGAAGCCCCTTTTCTCTGCCTTCAAAAAACTTAAACTCATTAGGTAGGTTGAAGGCATATTCTACTAAGCGATAATCTGCAAACGGAACTCTAACTTCCAAGCTATTAGACATACTCATTCTATCCTTACGATTAAGAAGATTAACCATAAACCATTTAAGATTAAGATAAAATAATTCGCGCATACGATGTACCTCAGGCGTTTCATCTGTAAGATGAGGAACTTCCTTGAGGCTTTTTAAATAGTTTTCATTTACAGCATCACGAATAGGCAGATCTTGAAAATCCTCAGATAAGATCGCCTTTCGATTCTCTACAAAGTTAGACCAAGGGAAAGTGGGGAGATTCATAAGTTCAGGTCTTGTATACCAAGGGTATCCGCCAAAAAGTTCGTCTGCACATTCTCCCGAGAGGGCAATAATAAAGTCTTTTCTAATTTCACGGCTAAATAAGAATAATGAAGAATCTATATCAGCCATACCAGGAAGATCACGGGCACGTACTGCATCTTTAAGCGCTAGTGCGAGTTCTTCATGGTTAATTACATAAGTTTTATGATTGCTTCCTATAAATTTACCCATTTGTTCCGCCCAATATTTATCGGATGTAGGCTGAAAAATAGAAGACTTGAAATAGTCATCGTTATCTTCATAGTCAAGAGAATAAGTTGTCAGTATCTTATTTTTCTTTTTATAGGACTGAGCAGCTATAGCTGCTATAGCAGAAGAATCTAAGCCACCAGATAAAAAAGTACATAAGGGTACGTCACCTACGAGCTGTCTTTCTATGGCATCTACAAGAAGAAAACGAAGATGTTCTGTAGCTTGCTCGAGTGTTTCAGTATTTTCACCAGGCACGAGTTTCCAATATTCGTGAGAGGTAATACCCTGCGGGCTCACCACCATAAGGTGAGCTGGAGGAATTTCTAAGATACCTTTAAAAACACCACTTCCAGGTTTAACAGCGGGGCCAAGCGCAAAAATATCTGTGATGGAGTCTCTGTCAATTACAGGTTCGATATAAGGATGTGCAAGAAGTGTTTTTATTTCTGAGCCAAAGATAAAAGAAGCATCCTTAGTACTATAAAATAGTGGTTTAACCCCTAGCGGATCTCTTGCTAAAAGCACGTGATTTGCTTTTTCGTCAAAGACGGCGAAGGCAAAAATACCATTTAATATTTTGACGCAGTCTATACCCCAGCACATATAGGAGGTGAGAAGTACTTCTGTATCGGAGTATGAGTCAAAATGAAATCCTTTGTCTATGAGTTCTTTACGAATATCTTCTGTATTATATAATTCACCGTTGTAAATAAGCGTATATTTAAAACCATTCAAAGTCTTTGTCATGGGTTGTTTGCCACCACTGGGGTCTACAACAACAAGTCTTCTGTGACCGAAGAGAACGTGGGAGGTATTTGCATAGCCATAGCTATCAGGTCCTCTTAGTTTTAGGGTATCGGTCATTGCTTCAATAATACTGGTTTTACTGGAAATATCATGCTTAAAGTCAATCCAGCCGGCAATACCACACATACTTATGCACCTCTTTTTAAATAAGTTTTATTTGGACATGCTTATAAAAAGCACGATAGGGACGGCTTTTTAGCCGTCCCCATTTTTTGATATTATTTTATAAAGCTTTAACGCCTTCTTCTCCGGTACGTATCTTAACAACATTTTCTACAGGATAGATAAAGATCTTACCATCACCTATTTTACCTGTTCTAAGTACTTTCGTTGCAGTGTCTATAACCAGTTGTACAGGTACTTCACTGACACATATTTCTAGTTTAACTTTAGGAAGAAGATCCATAGTTAACTCATTGCCACGGTATACTTCTGTTTTACCTTTTTGATTACCACAGCCAAGTACTTGGTAAACTGTCATACCAGTAATGCCAATTTCATTTAAAGCATCCTTTAGTTCATCAAATTTACTTTGTCTTGTAATAATATCTACTCTTGTTATTTTATCCATAATAAGCCTCCCTTATACTATATGATTAAATATTGTTAAATAATCTCTTTAAAACCAGGTTTTACTTCGAAATCTGCATAAGAACTACTTAAACCATGTTCATGAAGGTCAAGACCTTGTACTTCTTCTTCTTCAGAAACTCTAAGTCCGATTGTATGTTTAATAGTAAGGAATACAACTGCCATACAAGCCATAGTCCAAACAGCTACTGCTAAAACACCTAGAAGCTGAACACCAAGTAGCGCAAAACCACCACCGTAGAAGAGACCGCCATCTGTAGCAAATACACCAACAAGTATCGTACCTGTAGCACCACAAAGACCATGAACACCTATAGCGCCAACGGGATCATCAATCTTAAGTACTTTATCAATAAATTCAATACCAAATATAACTACGATACCAGCTACGATACCAATGATAAGAGCCCCTTCAATACTAACAATATCACAGCCAGCTGTAATACCAACGAGGCCAGCAAGTGCACCATTAAGTGTCATAGAAACATCAGGCTTTTTGTATCTGATCCAAGTTACAGCCATTGTTACAATCGCAGCAGCAGCAGCTGAAAGATTTGTTGTCATGAAAATAAGTGAGTTAAGACCAGTATCCAGACCAGATAGTGAAGAACCTGGATTAAAACCAAACCAACCTAGCCAAAGAATAAATACCCCAAGTGCTCCAAGTGTTAAACTATGACCTGGAATTGCATTAACTTTACCATTTTTGCCATATTTACCAATTCTAGGGCCGAGTATTTTAGCGCCTATAAGAGCAGACCAACCGCCTACTGAGTGAACAATAGTTGAACCAGCAAAATCATGGAAACCAAGTTCTGCGAGCCAGCCACCACCCCAAGTCCAATGGCCTACTACAGGATAGATAAGTGCTGAAATACAAAAACTATAAACAAGATATGATGAGAACTTAGTTCTTTCAGCCATTGCCCCAGATACAATAGTAGCTGCTGTTGCACAGAAAACAGTTTGCCATATAATAAATGTATTAAGATCAAGTGTCATCCACTCTGTGAGTGAAGCAAACGCGCCCTTGCTAAGAAGAGAAGGTGCACCAATGAGTCCCCCAATACTATCCCCAAACATCAGTGAAAAACCAATAACATAAAATATTACAGAACCTACAGCGAAGTCCATCATATTTTTCATTATGATATTCCCAGCGTTTTTTGCTCTAGTAAACCCTGTTTCTACCATACAAAAACCTGCCTGCATAAAAAATACCAAACATGTTCCTAATAATACCCAAATCGTGTCCATTGCTAATGTGAAATTTTGTTCCATACTATTTACCCTCCTTAATTTTATATTCCTTTTCAATAAACTGGGCCCTCAGTTTATTGAAATAAAAAAAGGTCTACATATACACAGGCTGCGTATATATAGACCTCATTGTCTAAACTCATATTTAAATATGTTATTATGCTACTATAATAGTCACATAGGGGCTTGTTTGTCAACTACTTTCTTAAAAAAAATAAAAAAATAGTATAATTAATAAATGGTAAATTAATAATAGGGTTGTACAAATATATGTTTTATCAGTATTTGGAGTGGGTGTATAATGAAATTAGTAGTATTTGTAAGTTTAGCATCTATATAAGGTCCGCTTGGCAGGCAGGAGATATTTTTTGTCTTTCCCGCCTACCCACAGCCAAACCCGAGTCAAGCCAAAAAACATCTCCTGCCTACCTCGCTATGCGCTATTATAAATAAGTTTATGAATAAGAAAAAATTATCTATAAGCAACAAATTAAGTTGAGATATAGGATTTGAAAACCCTACAAAATCAATTGTATCAGGGCAAAACATGCTATACTAAAGATGGTTGTAACAATGCGAAGAGGTGATTAGTATGGGATATATAGCAGGTGAGAATAGAGGACAAATTACATTATTTCCTAAAACAATAAATGAGTATATAGGTGAAGATAATCCGGTACGAGTTATTGATGCTTTTATAGAAAACTAGGATCTAGAAGAATGTAAAATAAACCGTTCTATTCCAGCCAAATAAGGCAGACCTGCTTATAATCCTAAATATTTATTAAAGTTATATCTGTATGGCTATTTTAATAAAGTACGTTCTTCAAGAAAACTTATGAAAGAATGCCATAGAAATATAGATGTTATGTGGCTTGTAAAGACAGGTGTTTTCAGGAGAATCAAATAGTTAAGAAAAAACAAGGAGGATTACAATGGAATTCACATATGAAATGCCGACAAAGGTGATTTTAGGTAAGGGTGCAGTAGTGAAAAATAAATCTGAGTTTGCAAAATATGGTCAAAAAGCTTTAATTGTAACTGGCAGAAATTCAGCTAAAAAGACAGGGGCTTTGGATGATGTCATTACTGCGCTTACTGAGATGCATATAGGCTATGTTATTTTTGATGAGGTAGAAGAAAATCCATGTACAAAGACGATTGAAACGGCAGCTATTCTTGGAAAAAGGGAGCAGGTTGACTTTGTAATAGGTATAGGTGGCGGGTCTCCTTTAGATGCTTCAAAAGCAATAGGGATTATGATTAATAATCCAGGTCTTACAGAAGAAACATTATTTTCAAGTGAGGTACTTGAGAGTATTCCAGTATTAGCAGTACCTACAACATCAGGAACAGGCAGTGAAACAACACCATATGCTATTTTAACGGATCATAGCAATCAAACGAAGAGGAATTTAGGGCAAAAAGTTTTTTGTAAAGTAGCATTTTTAGATGCTGGGTATACAGAGCGCACACCGTATGACATTACAGTTAATACTGCACTCGATGCAATGAGTCATTTGGTAGAAGGGTATTTAAATACAAACAGCCATTTTTTAAGTGAAATGTTAGCTGAAAAAGGACTTAGGCTGTGGAGCACATGTATATCACATCTTTTAGAAGGGACTTTAAACTTTGAGATAAGAGAAAAACTTATGTTAGCTTCTAGTATTGCGGGAATGGTTATTGCCAGTACAGGGACTTCTCTTCCTCATGGTATGGGCTACCCACTTACTTATTTTAAAGGTGTTCCTCATGGGCTTGCAAATGCAGTACTTTTCAAAGCTTATCTAAAAAGTTTTAAAAATAGAAGTAAAGTAGAAAGTGTTTTTGGACTACTATCATTAGGTTCAGAAAAAGATTTTGACGAGTTATTAACAAAAATAATACATTGCGAGATAAGTGTCGAAAATAAAGAGATTGAAAACTGGAGTCACACAATGTGTGCGAATGCAGCAAAGCTTAAAAATCATCCTGAACCGGTTGGATATCAAGATATTTATGCTATTTATTACCAAAGTTTAAATGTTAAAGATAAATAAAACGGTTTGTAAGGGGTTACAAAACTTATATAAAACAGTTGTAATAATGTAAAAAAGGTGTAGAATATATAGTATACAATGTGTGTATTGCGTGAAAAGCAGGTAGGGATATAATGTAAATTAATATTGATAACTATATTTAATTGTCTATTTATGTTGGAGTGATAGTTTAGAGAGGAGGGATATGTAGATGCAAAATGAAAATATTGCTAAAGTAATTATACCTCTGTCGAAGTGTGTACCCGGAATGATTTTGCTTCAGCCTATAGTTGATATAGATACAGGAAGTACTATTATTGGTAAAGACCAATTATTAACAGAAGATATTCTTAGACGTATAAAGAAATTTAAACATACAGAAATATGGGTTGGGATTAATCGTGAAGAAAGTATGTGGCAAATAGAAGAAAATGTCCTAAATACTTATGATAAATACATAGAAGTACTTAAAAATATTATTGGCAGTAAGCGAGAAGGAATAGATATTAAAGTAAATGAAGTAGAAAATCTTGCTAAGTGTATCACAGAGGAGTTTGTATATAATTTTAACGTGTTAGCTTGTGTTAGTTTAGTTGAGAAGATGGATCAAGACATCTATAGACATAGTATGAATGTTACACTATTAAGTCTTTTGATTGCAAGATGGGCCAATTTTAATCCAGTTAAGCTTAAGCAAGTTGCTATGGCAGGGTTGCTACATGATATTGGCAAAATAGATATGCCTAGTCAGTTGATAGATAAAACGAAAGATTTGACCGTTAAGGAAAAAGTTGAGTTTAGAAGACATCCGATTTATGCTTATGAAAAGTTAAGTCAGTATAATGAACTTGATAATGAGGTACTTAAGGCTGTTCTAACACATCATGAAAGATGTGATGGAAGTGGCTATCCACTCAATTTAATAGAGGATAGAATTAATGATATTTCTAGAGTGGTAGGGCTTGCAGATGAATATGATAATATCAGAAGAACTGCAAATATTTTTGAGACTATAAAAATACTAAAATGTGATATGATTAGAAAATTTGACATTAATATGCTTTTAGAATTTTGCAATAATGTTATTAATTATTATATAGGTGAAAAGGTAGTTTTAAGTACAGGTGAAATAGCAGAAGTTGTGTTTATTCAACCTCATGCACTTCATAGGCCTATTGTAAAAGTGAAAGAAAGATATGTTGATTTATATGAGAATATACAAATTGAGATTATAGAAGTATTATAAAAAAATGCTAACAAAATTGTTAGCATTTTTTTATAATTATTCAGAATCTAGAAGATCTGTAACATTTGCCATTATTTCCATGTTGGAATATTCAGGGGTATACCGAATAATGATCTGACTTGATAATGAGCAGATGTCTTTTGCGGGTTTAAAAGCATACTCAAAATAAGCAGTTTCATCTGGCGCGAGATTGCCGACATCGAGCTGATCAAAAGCTGTATCAAATGACAGGGCACCTCTTTGTCTTATAATACACTGTTCTAATATAGGAATCTCCTTTGGCTTAATAATGAGTTTTAAATTATTAATATAAGCGTTTGAGGTATTTGTTATTTTAATTTGAGCTTTAATACAAGAGTCAGAGGTAGCAGAAATGTTTTGAGTAACTTCTGAAATTTTTAAAATAGAACTCATAAAATCACCTCCTTATATAGTATATGCACTATATAAAGAGAATAGATAACTTGTTAACTTATTATTTACTAAAACATCTAAATGCACTGACGACTGCCACTACGAGATCATTGATGGCCAATACTTTGTAGTGGCAAGTCTTAAGTGCCTTCCCCAGGGGCTATCCACATCTACTATTGAGACTTGTTACTTTAGATTTCTTTTATATTCTAAAAGTTATCTTCCCCAATAGTTGCGACTGCTATGACAGCAGCAGCATTTACAGCAATGTTTGTCATCTTTGATCCTATCATAAAAATCGTCGAGTGCATCTTCAACATCTTTTACAAATTCAAGACAGCTTTCACATACATCGTCATCAACTCTGCGGCGGCGTCTACGTCTGCGTCCATCAAAAATACCAGCTACATCATCAAAATCAAAATCTCTTCTACGATCTCCCATATAAATCCCCTTTCAATATTTGAAATTGAGCAGCGCTACTCTACTTTTATAATATGCAGATAGACAAGAAATGCTATTACTTTTTATACAAACCTCGACAAAATTTTCATAGTTAATCTCTGGACGAGATGTCATAATATGAGTTAACCTGCCCTTAGATTATTAAAGGCATATTTATATTCTATAGGAATATATATACTATAAGGATAAGCTTAGAGTGGGAGGATGATATGAAAAAAATAATTTTAATATTACAAATAGCCACTATTTTTATTGGGAGTATTGTTGGCGCTGGAGTTTGCTCGGGAAGAGAACTCAATCAATTTTTTGCAACTTATGGTATAACTGGATTTTTAGGATTAATATTATGTGGACTGCTTTATATTGTATTTGGCAAAATTATTATAGCGATTACTACCTTGAGTAGTGTAAGGTCGTATAATGAGTTTGTAGATCTTATATGCCCGAAGCCAGTAGCACAGTTTATAAATATAGTTCTGACATTATTCCTATTAAGCAGTACTTCTATTATATTAGCTGGAAGCGGCGCAATTATTAATCAGTATTTTGGAGCGCCTAAATGGATGGGGTTTATAGCAATGATTGTGATAAGCAGCTTGTTCCTGCTAAGAAATACGGAAGGCTTATTTGAAGTTAACAGCATCGTTGTTCCAACACTTATTCTCATTATGTCAGCAGTTTTTTTTACATATATCATTCAAAACCCAGAACAGATCACTTATTCTTATATGTTTATGATGCCCAGACAAAAAAGTAATCTGTTTATATCTACTATGGTCTATGTAAGTTTTAATATATTGACGATTATAGGCGTACTCGTTCCTTTAACAGCAGAACTTAGAAAACCGAAAGATATTGAAAAAGGTATCATTGTAGGAAGTGTTGTACTTACTATCATTAGTGTATATATTACATTCTTAATGCTGGTAAATCCTTTTCACCCTAAGATGTATGAGATGCCACTTCTGGCAGTAGCTACTAATATCAGCAAACTGCTGCAAATAGGGATCCTAGGAGTTATGTGGCTAGAGATGTTTTCTTCACAGGTTTCTAACATATACAGCCTGTCACATTTTATGGAAAATAAATTCCAGATTAAATATCATATTGCTATCTTTGTTGTAGTAGCTATTGCAGCACCCTTTTCCATGATTGGGTTTGCAAGGCTTGTAGAATTTTTATATCCGCTATATGGCGTATTAAGTTTAGTGTTTTTAATATATTGCATTATCTTCTATATAAAAAATAGAAAAGATATCTTTAAAATTTATACAAAAAAATAGAGGTAGAAGCTATCTTCTACCTCGGACCCTAACATCTAGCATGCCTAACTATAGTATTAAGGACGATATATTTATTATACACATATTTACATAATTTATCCAGTGAAAAACCATAATTTGTTATTTTTTTATTCGTCACGTATTTAAGCTTATTTAGTTACAAGTATATCCTCATCAAAGGTACACTCGTACTGTTCGCCAAACTCATTTTGATAAGTACCTTGTCCATGTTTTAAGCCATTTTTAAATTCTCCAATATATTTATGACCATTGGGATAGGTAATCATGCCTTTTCCAGTCATAATCCCATCGACAAAGTCTCCTCTGTAGACAGTTCCATTAGGCCAGGTAAAGGCTCCTTTACCATGGGGGACGCCGGCAACTATTTCTCCCTCATATTTACCATCTTCTATGTATAATTTACCTATTCCTGTTTCAGCGCCGTCACGGAACTCACCTTCATATTTATCACCATTTGCATAAGAAGCTGTACCAGCTCCTTGCATACGGTCTTTAAGGAAAGTACCTTCATAAACAGTGCCGTCTGCAGTATGGAGTTTACCTTTGCCTTCCATATAACCGTTTGTAAAGCGACCAGTATAGTATGAACCATCTGCCCAATGACATGTGCCTAGTCCTGTTCTTTCGCCTTTATAGAATTCTCCTTCATAAATAGCGTCGTTATCTAGATAGCATTTGCCTTGCCCGTGTGGTGCACCCATTACAAAAGAGCCCTCATAACAAAGCTTCCCTGATTCATTATAATATTTTCCAAGACCATGAAAGTTAGCACCTTTAATGCTTCCTTCATACATCACTTTTCCATTTTTATGATACCAGATTTCATCATTATAAACGTCAGAAGGACCAAATATTAAAGATTTTATTTTCTTTAGCATCGTTATTTCTCCTCAAAACTTAATTAATCTTATTATAACACTTTTATAAAAAAAGGAATACATTATATTCCAAAAATCCATAAAGCTAGATAATAAGAAGCAATGATGCCAGCAAAAGTTGCTAGGAGAGCTCCAGCTAGAGTATATCGCGTATTCTTGATTTTAACAGCCATAAAGTAGACAGACAGCGTATAAAATATAGTTTCCGTACAGCCAAACATAACAGAGACAAGTCTGCCAATAAAAGAATCCGGGCCATAAGTTTTAAAGGTATCTAGGATAAGACCTGTTGCAGCTGATGATGAAAAGGTTCTCATCAGTGCAATGGGGACAACCTCGCTTGGAAAATTAGACCAGCCAATCAGAGGTTTAATGAGATTGGAAATCCCACCTAATGCCCCAGAACTTCTAAGCATGCCCACTGCCATCATAAGGCCGATAAGGGTTGGCAGTATATCTATAACGACCTTTAAACCATCAGCTGCGCCCTCAATAAAAGCTTCATATACATTAACGTTTTTTAAAAGGCCATAAATGACAATGCCTGCTATAATAATTGGAATAATCCAGTCAGATAACCAAACAAAGAATATCATTTTTATCTTTCCTTTCTGTACATAATTTTTGCAAAAGAAATAGCTGTTAGGGTAGAAATTAGTGTGGCCATAATACAAGGGGCGATAATTTCAGTGGGATTAGATGAACCATAAGAAGCTCTATAAGAGATCATGTTAATAGAGATAAGCTGTACAGAGGAGATGTTTATAATTAAGAACATACACATAGAATGACTTGCAAGATGTTTTGTTTTATTAAGTTTTTGAAGTTCTATCATTGCCTTAAGTCCTGGGGGAGTCGCAGCCCAGCCAAGGCCTAAAAAGTTAGCGATAAGATTTGTTGCTATGTATTTTCTGGCAGCATGTTCTTTGGGAACTTCTGGAAATAAGAAGTCTAGCAGTGGTGTCATCTTCCGTGCAAGTGCATCTATCAACTTTGCTTTTTCTGCAATACGCATAATCCCCATCCATAGGGCAACGATGCCTCCCATTTTTATACACAACTGAACAGCATCTTGGGATGAGGTCAGTGCTGCAGTGGTTACTTCTTGCATACCACCTTTAAAACCTGAAATCAATATAGAAAAGATAACCATAAAACTCCATAAGTAATTTAACATAAAGGCCTCCTTGTAAAATAAGTGTTTATAGATTTCATATTCTAAAGTTTAACTTATTCACTATGTTATTAATTTGAAATCACTCTGAGCAACAACATTATTGTAATGAGTAAATCAAGTATATATGTTGTATCTCTATATATAGTGAGCGCAAAAGCATATACTGAGTTTTCAATTATAATAGAAGAAACAGTAAGGGTTGTCTTTATAAATATATGCGCAAAACTTCATAACATGTACGCTTTTTATTTGATATAAAGCATAATTAAAGAAGTATATAGTAAGTTTCCTTTTCATTTTCATAACAAAAGGCGTATCAGTACTACTATTAAGGCATGGAAATGAATAACAAAAATGTAAATTCAAAAAAAGGGCATATATGTTAAAAAACATAATTTTCTACAATAAAATTATAAAAAACTTGCACAATTTCATTATTCGACAAATATTATATAATAAAATAGCATGATTTTTTCAAAAAGTCTAAAAAGATGTCATAAGATAATTGACTTTTATTGCTAATTATGGTACTTTATAATTATTGTTGGGTGGAAAAAATTGAGAGAAATAGTTAAAAGGGAGAGGATATTAGTGAAATCAACAGGTGTTGTAAGGAAAGTAGATGAATTAGGGCGTGTGGTATTACCTATCGAATTAAGGAGAAATTTAGACATTAACGAAAAAGATGCTTTAGAGATCTTTGTAGATGAAGATAGAATTATACTTAAAAAATATGAGCCAGCGGATATTTTTAACGGCAGTATGGAAGATCTTATAGATTATAAAGGTAAAAAAATATCTAAAAAGACTATATTGGAAATTGCAAGAATTGCAGGATTTAAAGTTACAGAATAGATGAGAAAAAAAGACCTATTAAGTTGAGGTCTTTTTTTTGTGTGTACAAACCGTGATAGTATAGTTGATAAAGCTATATCATATCTTCGCAATTGTGTGCTATACTTAAAAAGATGCGTACCAGATAGAGATAGAGAAGTAAGGGGTAAGGAGGACAAGAATAATATATGGAACTAAAGCTATTTGCTTTTATAGAAGAGATATTAAGTTCACTCGAAGACAGAAAAGAAAGCTTAGATCAAGTGAGTAAGGAGTTAGAAGTCTTTTTTGAAGAACTTTTATATACTGCCAATAAGGGTTATATCAACATAAATTCTAGAGTGAAGTCTAAAAAAAGTTTGAAAGAAAAAATTATTAGAAATGATTATTATCAAAAATATGATACTAAAGAAAAATTATTTGATAACATTCCAGATATTATAGGGTTAAGATTAGAGTGCAGATTTATTCAGGATGAAACAGAAATTTATAAGTTTCTAAAGAAATATTTTAATGAAAAGGTAGAAGATATCGAAGATTATTACTATAGTGCTTGTAATCCTAATATTATGCTTGATTTAGGAAGTAAGCAGCCAAAAGAACAAAAAAATGGTATAAAGATGTATCGGATTGATGGAAAATATTGGGGGGGCCAAAGACCCATTAATTTTGAAATTCAAATTAAGTCATTGGTAAATATTTTTTGGAGCGAGATTGAGCATAAAATAATTTATAAAAACTATAATTATGTAATAGCTGATGCTTTCTACAAAGATATTATGAAGGCTATTAAAAACAGTTTAACAACTATTGATCAGCAACTTCTACTTATTTCAAATCAATTTGATATGGGAGATACGACTTCTTTGGATAAAAAAGAAGAGCAGTTGGAGAATCTGCTTTCAAAAATCATTTATGATATTTTTGCAGTCCGTATTAAAGATAGTATAGGGGTATTAGTAGATTTTAGAAAGTCTTGTGAAGCAATCGTTAAATACGTATTTAGACATGCTCTTGGCAATGATATAGAAAATTATAGTAATAACTTGATCTTGGGATTTGAGAGGTTAAGAAAGATAGATCAAAGTAAGATTGATTTTAAAGAGCAAATAGTATTTGAAAGAGAGCCGATTTTTCAAAATGAATGTACGAGTCTCCTTGGTAGTCATATTAAAGAGTGTATTAATGACCAATTTCAATGGAGCTTGTTTTTTAGAGTGCTTTTTGAGATAGAACTAGATAATAATGTTGAGGATTTTGAGAACTATATCCAGTATTATATTGAAAAGATATATTGTAAGATTGCATCTAATAGATTGAGCTCTAATTTTACTATGGAAGAGACGCAATGTATTTTAGATACGTTGATGATTCAATTTGTGAATATTTTTATACAAGTTAATTCAGTAGAACTTTTATATGACAACGTAGTAGAACAGATTATAAGGATCATGAATATTGTAATAGATGCATTATATAGAAATATTTTGACCTTTGAACAATGGGAAAAAGAGCAGGATATTTATCTTACGCTTTTAGAGCTTAGGTTATTTACTTTATTTAATATGGATATTAAGGCTGAGAAGGTATTAGACTTCTTAGAGAGAGTTAGATATAGTAGGTCTAATATTGAGATGCCTAAGGGGATATTGAAGTATATTTATAAGCTATAGGTTGGAAGTAAAGCGGTTGTAAAAGGTCCGCGAGGGCAGGGATAATTTTCTCCGCTCCCGCCTACCCACAGCCAAACCCGAGTCGCGGCGAAAATTATCCCTGCCCTCGCTAGGTTTTGTAAATTTACTTATAACTGCTCAGGCGTTCTAAGAGTGTTTTATTAAGAATAAAAAGAAAAGAGCATAGTCAGCAAATTCCTCTTGGTATGTCGATATACTTAAGAAGTATTTGGGGACTATGCTCTTCTTTTATGCCTATAATGATGTTTATTCTACACTAGTAACATCTCCACTAATAGGACTTCCACTAATAAGATAATCATAACTTACGTTGTAAAGCTGACTGAGCAGCAAAACCTTTTCTATCAAGCAAAAATGGAAGTTTGTCAACTAAACTTAACATTTCAAACAGAGTTATTAGAAGTTTGATGTCAAACGGGATCTTTTATAGAGGTAGTGTTTTTTATAGAAAGTAGATTTTTCATTTGGATTTTTATGAGAAAGCTTATGCTATAAGTAATAAGAACTGAGATTATGCTTACTGTTAGAAATTTAGCTGTAGCACTTCCTAAATTAATTTTGTCCAAGCTATATTGAATCGTTAGTACTATGGGATAATGTAGAATGTAAGCAATAAAGGAGCTTTCTGACAGTTTTTTTAATAGGATAGAACTTTTATTTGTTTTTTCTCTAAAGAAAACTATTAATCCCCAGGATATAAAAACAGCCATAAAAGATTCATACCATGCCCAGCCTGCATATAGGGCAGCGGTGATGGAATGAGGTAGTAAAGGCATGCAATAAATAACTGCTGCCATGCTTAAGCCTAATGTCAATGCAAGATAGCCTGTTTTTTTATTACATTGTATAAATAAATCGTTCCTGAAGGCATAAATGCCTACTAGAAATAAGATGACATACTGAGGCAGATGTGCAGGTTCTGCTTGGATAAAACCAAGTATGCCAATCCAAGTATCGATAGGATAAAACATGCGTACGAATAAAGTGCCTAGAGCAATGCATAATGCCAAGATGAGTATGTGAAGCATGTTAAATGCTTTTTTTGCAGTCCAATATGCTTTTATAGGCAAAATTTTTCTAATGACAGCATATACAATGCTATAAACGAGTAGCTGCTCTATAAACCATGCATGACCAAAGTTAAGTTCAGGCCAGCCTATACTTGAGATAAATCCTACAGGTTGACCGCCTATACCTAAATAAATCTGTAGGTAGTACTGAAAAAAATGCATAGCAGCATTGCCGCTGTAAAGACTATAGTAGAAATACATTTGACAAGGAATAATAACAAAAGCTGCAAATAACGTAGGAATACCTAGCCGATATATTTTATCATTTATGAATAATTTAAAACCTTTTCTGTCATAAGAAGCCGGTATAAAATAGCCGGATAGCATAAAAAATAAACCCATAAAAAAAGATGCATTAACAGCAAAAAAACTTCCTAGCCATTGGGCGCTTTCATTTAAGCTGCTTTTATATTGCCAAAATCCTCCTGTTGGACCATAGGCCTGCCCTACATGATGCACAATTACAAGTACAGTTAAGAAAATCTTTAAATGATCTAGGTAATAAGCTCTTTTTGTTTCCATATCAATCTCCCTTTGCAAAAACGTAAAAAAATAGGTATTTTAACCTTTATTAGCAAGAAATAGAGTTATTATAGTACATCTGTATTACTGGAATACCTTTGTTATTAACATAACATTTTGTTTCTATAAAACCACACTTGCGATAACAATTTAAAGCTCTTGTGTTATTTGATCTTACGTGGAGCTCAACTTTGGTAAAATCCATTGTCTTTCTGCTTTCGTTTATAAATTGAGGAATAATTTTTTGTCCAACGCCTAGATTTCTATAGATTGGATTACATATAAATATTCCCAGAATAGCAGACATTTCATGTGTTTCTTTTTCTAACCATATGCTTCCGACATATTGTTTGTTATACACAATATATTTCCAAGATAATAAACCTTTGCTTATTAGATCACTATACTCATTATAGTTGTGGGGATGAATCCTAGATTGGTAGTCTTTTAAATAGTCATCGTAGTATTTTTTAAAATCAGAATAGTAGTGCATGTTTTCATTGCATACAGGTATTAACTCAAGCATATGACACCTCACGATTTTACATATAACTTCTTAAGCAGAAAGGCTAAGTTATACTCAAGGTAAGAAGTTTCTTCTTTTACTTAAGTATAACAATATTATAAGCTCAAGTCACTTAGTTTTAAATTTGAGCTATTAGTATAAAATCAATCTATAGTATAGAAGTTTTCTTAAAAAATCATAACGCATCTACAAATAGCCGAGGGGGAGGATAGTATCTTTAGACGCGACTTGGATACATGTGACGGAGCGGAGAAAGATAGCTATCCTCCCCCTTGGCGGACGTGAAGCAAAGTCTTAATATTTAATCAGCACAATTAATAATTATTCAGTATATTTCAGGAAATTGCAAGTCAGATATAGGACAAAATCAAAAATTATGTTATAATCAAAAGGTATGTTATAACGAATCACGCCAAGAATGCTTTAGTTTAAATAAATTATTTAATATATATTTGAAGGAGGAATAAAGAGTGATTAAATTATTTGAAGGAGGAGCTTACCTTGTTGATGGAAGAGAACTTATTCCAGACAGCTTAGATGCTCCGAAGGTACTTAAACAAAAATTAGGTGAAAGTGTACCATCAAAAGATGAAGCAGTAAAAAATACAATAGCTTATAGTATTTTAGAAGCTCATAATACATCAGAAGATATGGACAAGCTTAAGATCAAATTTGATGCTATGGCATCTCACGATATAACTTATGTAGGCATTGTGCAGACGGCTAGAGCCAGTGGCCTTACTGAGTTTCCAATACCTTATGTGCTTACTAACTGTCATAACAGTCTTTGTGCAGTAGGCGGAACAATTAATGAAGATGATCATATGTTTGGACTTTCAGCAGCTAAAAAGTATGGCGGGATTTATGTACCAGCACATATGGCAGTTATTCATCAATATATGCGTGAGATGATGAGTGGATGCGGCAAGATGATCTTAGGATCAGATAGTCATACAAGATATGGCGCACTTGGGACAATGGCTATAGGAGAAGGCGGCGGAGAGCTTGCTAAGCAGCTTTTATCTAAAACGTATGATGTTAATCGTCCGGGCGTTGTAGCCGTGTACCTTACAGGGAAGGTACAAAAAGGCGTAGGGCCACAGGACGTTGCGCTTGCTATTATTGGCGAAGTATTTAAAAATGGCTATGTAAAAAATAAAGTAATGGAATTCGTTGGAGATGGTATCTTAGCACTTAATGTTGAGTATAGAAATGGTATCGACGTTATGACAACAGAAACAACTTGTCTTTCATCTATATGGGAAACAGATGCTAAGGTAGGGGAATATTTTGAAGCACATGGCAGAAAAGAAGCGTATAAAGCGCTGAAACCAGGCAAAGTAGCTTATTATGATGGGGTAATCTATGTAGATTTATCTCAGATTAAACCTATGATTGCACTGCCATTCCACCCAAGCAATACGTATACAATAGAAGAGTTAAATGCAAATCTTTATGATATATTAGGTACTGTTGAAGAAGAAGCCAAAGCACAGCTTGCAAAGGCTAAAGTTAACTTTACTTTAAGAGATAAAATTAAAAACGGCAGACTTCTCGTACAACAAGGGGTTATTGCAGGTTGTGCAGGAGGAACTTTTGATAACATTTGTGACGCTGCGGACATTTTAAATGGGCAGTCTATTGGTTTTGATGAGTATGCACTAAGTGTTTATCCATCAAGTCAGCCAACTTATATGAGTCTTGTTGAAAATGGTTCGATTGCAAAACTGATGGCATCAGGAGCGACGATTAGAACAGCATTCTGTGGACCATGTTTTGGAGCTGGGGATGTACCACCAAATAACTCACTAAGTATCAGGCACTCTACAAGAAACTTCTTTAACCGTGAAGGATCTAAACCTAGTGATGGACAAATTGCATCTGTTGCACTTATGGATGCACGCAGTATTGCTGCCACTTCTATAAATGGCGGCTACCTCACATCAGCAGCAGATATCGATGCAGATTATACAAAACCTAAGTATTACTTTAACAGCAAAATCTATGAAACCCGTTGTTATAATGGTGTAGGTAAAGCTGACACAGAAGCAGAGCTTAAGTTTGGTCCTAATATTACTGACTGGCCAAAAATGTCTAATTTAACAGATCATATTGTATTAAAAGTCGCAGCAGAAATACATGATGCAGTTACAACAACAGATGAACTTATTCCATCAGGAGAAACTTCAAGCTACCGTTCAAATCCTCTTAGACTGGCAGAGTTTACATTATCACGCCGTGATCCAGGCTATGTAGGAAGAGCAAAAGAAATACAAAAGGTTGAGTTTGCAAGACTTGAAGGACAAGATCCAATTGAGGTAAATGAAGAAGTTAAAGCAGTGTTTGACAGTATTAAAGGGCTAGATGGATTTAGTTCAATTGATGCAAAAACAACAGGGATAGGCAGCGTGATTTATGCTGTTAAGCCAGGGGATGGATCAGCTCGTGAACAAGCGGCATCTTGTCAAAAGGTACTTGGCGGATGGGCAAATATTGCTAAAGAATATGCAACAAAGAGATATCGTTCAAATCTTATTAACTGGGGTATGGTACCCTTTACTTTAGATGAAGAATTAAAGTTTAAGAATGGCGATTATATTTTCGTACCGCATATTAAACAAGCTGTTGAAGAGAAAATATCAGCTATCAAGGCTTATGTTATTTCAGATACTATAACTGAATTTACACTTACCTTATCAGATTTAACAGATGATGAGAGAAATATTATCTTAGCAGGTTGTTTGATCAATTACTATAAGGCATAAATTCTGAAAGTTATTATAGGTGATAGGATTTTCATTAATTACTATAGGTGTTAATGAGTTAACATCCTGGTGAATTTTGTGCAAAATAATTATAAAAATTTAGATGTTGACAAAAAACTATACAAATTATATAATAAAATTAACGGAATATAAAGTGTGTTACTGATTAGATCAGGCATAAACTTTACCACTAAGCAAGACTTATGGTAATTGTTTATGCCTTTTTTGTCGGCGTATTTTAGATGGATTAGAGGAGGTATTAAATGGAACAGGTTGTAATTACAGTCAAGAATGAAACAGGAATTCATGCAAGACCTGCAAGTCAACTAGTAAAAAAAGCAGTAACTTTTTCTTCTACAATAAAAATAGAAAAAGAAGGTCAGACAGCAGATGCAAAAAGAATATTAAATGTTATGGCACTTAATGTAAAACAAGGAGAAACGATTAAACTTATAGTTGAAGGTGCAGATGAAAAAGAAGCTGCCTTAGCAATGAAAGAGATCATAGAAGCATTCTAATAACAAGACAAGGCTCAATAGATGAGAGTAAATGCAAGGGAATCTATTAAAGCAATTAGCCAAGAGGTTCTGGGGGAAAATATGGAATATGAAGTGTTAAAAGTATATAACAATAATGTTGTGTTAGCAAAACAAGATACAGAGGAAGTTATTTTGCTTAGCAAGGGAATAGGCTTTGGTAAAAGAAAAGGGGATAAACTTCAAAATGATGAGGGCATAGATAAAGTATTTTATGGTATTGAGACCCAAGCAGAAAACTTAGATGTATATTCCCTTAAAAAAAGAAAGAAAGAAATAGAAAATGTTATTAGACAAATTATCTCTATCGCAGAATCTAAAATAGGAATACTCAATGCAAATACGGCTAAAGCACTTATTGAACATATTGATTTTGCCATAGAAAGATTAAATATGGGTCTTGTTATAGAGAACCCTTTTATTAATGAAATTATGTCACTTTATCCTGATGAATATGAAATAGCAGAAATAGCAGCAAAACTTATTGAAGAAAATTTAGGTATTGCAATAGGAGAGGAAGAGAAGGGGTTTATAACACTTCACCTTTATTCGGCAAAAGTAAATAAGACTGTTAAAGAAACTATGAAAAAGACAAGACTATATAAAGAATGTATCATGATTATTGAGAGTACATATAATTGCAAGGTTTATCTGGATAGTTCAGTCAGTAAGGAGTTTTTAAGAGCCCTTAGAACACTCATGTGGGCAGCGGGTGAACATAAAAAAATGCATATGCCCATTAAACATTACATATCTCTTAAAATGGGAGAAAGTTATAAAGCAGCTTTAAAGATAGCAGATTTAATAGAAAAGGAAATAGGTATTCGTTTTTCCGGGGATATAGTAAGTTTCTTGGCTATAGAAATAGAAAAGCTTGTTCAGCTTCTATAGCCATGTTAACTTTTTATATACATAGATTTTATAAAACATAATGAGGGGGAATATGAATGAATAGTATGTTTAGTAAGTTGCAAAAGTTGGGGAAGGCTTTAATGCTTCCAGTAGCAGTATTACCGATTGCGGGACTATTACTACGGTTAGGGCAGCCAGATGTATTTAACATTCCTTTTATGGCAGCTGCAGGAGGGGCTATTTTTGATAATTTGGCACTACTTTTTGCTATAGGTATTGCTGTTGGTCTTGCTAATGATTCCAATGGAGCAGCAGGACTTGCTGGGGCAGTAGGTTATTTTATATTAAATACGACAGCTACAACAATTAATCCTGTTATTAAATTACAGGCGTTTGGGGGAATTATAGCAGGTATAGTAGCGGGGATGTTATACAATAAGTTTAAATCTGCTAAGCTACCAGACTTTTTAGGCTTCTTTGGTGGTAGACGTTTTGTACCTATCGTAACAGGTGGGGCATCACTGATAATCGGCGGTGTTTTAGGATATATATGGCCGCCTATACAAAATCTTCTTGCAGTAGTAGGTAATTGGTCTGCAAACAGTGGGGGAGTAGGAGAGTTTGTATTTGGCTTCTTAAACCGTTTACTTATTCCTACAGGCTTACATCATGTACTTAATAACATATTTTGGTTTCAACTGGGAGAATTTAATGGTGCAACAGGAGACTTGGGCCGGTACTTTGCACAAAATCCAGCAGAAGGTCTTTTAGATCCAACAGCAGGTATTTATATGGCAGGTTGGTTCCCAGTTATGATGTTTGGTCTTCCAGCGGCAGCACTTGCTATGTATGTATGTGCTAAAAGAGAAAATAAGGCAGCCGTAGGTGGTGCATTATTCTCAGTAGCTTTTACAGCATTTTTAACAGGGGTTACAGAACCACTTGAGTTTATGTTTATGTTCTTAGCACCCGTGCTTTATGCAATTCATGCGCTTTTATCTGGTGTAGCACTTGCAGTAACTAGCTTGTTAGGAGTTAGACACGGGTTCACATTTTCAGCAGGAGCTATTGATTATGGACTAAATATGGGACTTTCAACAAATGGCTTATGGATTATACCATTAGGGCTTGCTATTGGAGCAGCTTATTTCTTTATGTTTATATTCTTTATCAAAAAATTCGATATTCCTACACCGGGACGTGAAAATGATGAAGAAACAGAAGAACTTGTAAAATTAGTTTCACAAAAAGGAATGGCAGAGCTTGCGACGCTGTATATAAGTAAACTTGGTGGAAAGGATAATATTAAAGAAGTAGATGCTTGTATTACAAGACTGCGTCTAACACTTAAAGATTCTAAAATAGTAGAAGAAAAAGATATGAAAGCGCTAGGAGCTTCTGGTATCATGAGACCAAACAGCCAAAATATACAAGTTATTGTAGGAACCAAAGCAGAACTTATAGCAGATGAGATTAAAAAGCAATTATAATCTAATGGTTTTATTTTTAGGGGCAGACTGTTTTTTCTGCCCCTATAGAGAAACAACATATAAACTTTAAAATGTGAAATCTATATACTAAACAACTAAGGCAGGAGAATGACAACAATGTTTGATTTTTTTAGAAATTACAAGATAATCGATTTATATGCACCTATTGAAGGAACTATAAAACGTATTGAAGAAGTCCCAGATACACTTTTTGCACAGAAAATGGTAGGAGATGGCATAGCTATAGAGCCTGCAAGCGGTATAGTAAAAGCACCTTGCGATGGCAAAGTCGTACAAATAGCTTCTACAAATCATGCTGTAGGTATTGAGACAGACTTAGGTCTTGAGATACTTATACACGTTGGTATAGATACGGTAGAATTAAAAGGGGATGGTTTTAAAAGAATAGTAGAAGTAGGTACAATTGTTAATAAGGGAGATATTCTGCTCGAAATAGATCTAGAGAGAGTAAAAGCATTAGGTAAACCTATTATCACACCAGTTATTATTACTAACACGGAACGAACTGATATAACTTATAAGGCAGAAGGGGCGGTAAAAGTAGGGCATACTGTTGTAATGAAGGTAAAAGTAAAAAAGGAGAAGTAGTAATGAAAAGAGTATTTGATCTTACTCTAAAAGATATAGAAAGTATGAATGCAGCTAAGCTAAAGGAAGCTATAAAGGCTTCGGAAGGCAGAACGGTTATGGCTGAAGTCATAACAAGCTACACACCTTATATTAAAGGGGTGTCAAATATAGAAATGGCAGCAAGTTTTGGAGCAGATATGATTACTTTAAATGTTTTTGATCTGGAGAATCCTTTTATATTTGGCATAGATGATGCAGAACTAGATCTTCTAAATGGATTAGAGAACTGTATATCAAAAGTCCCTGATATTATAAAAAGAAATATAGAAAATAAAGAGTATATTAGAAACCTTAGAAAACTAGTGGGAAGATTTTTAGGGATTAATCTTGAGCCAATTCCAGAAGGGACTCACTATAAAAGAGGACTGCAGTTAAATGAGGCAAATCTAAAGGCAGTTAAAAGATATGGATTTGATTATATTATGATAACAGGCAATCCAAGTACTGGCGTTAACTATGATACCATAAGGGAAGGTATCACCCTAGCTAAAAAGGTTTTGGGGGATGAAGTGCTTATTATAGCAGGTAAAATGCATGGAGCAGGAACTGGTAATATAGAAAGCAAGGAAATGTTATTGGAGTTTGCTCGGGGAGGGGCAGATGTCGTGTTGTTTCCAGCACCGGGGACAGTTCCAGGATTTGATATAGGTAGGGTGAAGGAGATGACTGAGACGGTGCAGCAAGCTGGGGCACTTGCCATGTCTACAATAGGAACATCACAAGAAGGTGCCAGCCAAACCGTTATAGAAAACTTTGCACTTATGTCAAAGATGGCTGGGGTTGACATACAACATATAGGAGATTGTGGCTCATTTGGGATGGCACTACCAGAGAATATTATGAGATTATCTATTGCTATAAGGGGAATAAGGCATACGTATAAAAGAATGGCATTATCTATTAATAGGTAATGCCATTCTTTTATAGTCTGATATAGTCGGGACTTATATATTTCATAGGTCTTGTATCGCTGGTTGGAAGACCTGTCAAGTACGAGATATTTGGAAGGAGTTCTTTAAACTCTTCTGCAGGTAGTTTTGAGGTAGTAAAGTCAAAAGCTGCTTGTAGGAGTAAGGTGCTTTTTTTCATAGCATTTCTTAAAATATCATTAAAACTAAATGTATAAATATTACCTGTAACAGGATGACACCATACTTGTTTACCATCATTCATATAATCAATACTAGAATTCACACAATTATGATAAGAAAATGCTACATTGAGAGAACTCAAGTTTTTAGGCAGAAGTGGAAAAGCAGCTCCAGCAAACAATTTCTTTGCCCCGAGTGTATCATAAGTAAACATAAAGTAGTTTCTGGCATCTTTATAAGATTTTTTAAAAATGTTCCCGCCATTATTAATATTGTAAGTTAAAAACAATGCTTCATCATATATGCTTAAAATACTATAAGGAATAGTAATATTTTTAAGTATATGCTGATGTATTTTAAAGCGATGTGCTTTAAGTCCGAATTTTTGTTCAAGTAAAAGAGAGTCGATTGCGAGTTCAATTTTTTTATGAAGTGTCTTGTAGATGGCTGTATCAGGAGTATCCTCATACCTGCCGCCTAAATAAAATATATACGGATGTGCCATGGAATCTAAAATATAATGACACATAAAACCACACAGATAGCTTAGACTTTCATTAAATTCCTGAGAATTTATATCATATCTTTTAAGATGAGACAAGGCAGATATTAAAAAATCTCCTGTTTGATCAGTATGCATTTTAAGTCCGATATAAGCTTTGCTTTCTTTTTGGGGAAGTGTATTATAATACATTAAATCAGGTCCTTGAAGACCAATTAAAAACAGATTTTTATTTTCTTTTATAATCTTATAGATGGGAGATTGTTTTAAGTTTTGTGTAGTGTCAAGCCCAAAAAGATAGTGAGTGATAATATCTGGCATTCTAAAAGCTCCTTTATTTAAACTAGGTATCTTCAGTATAGCACTATATGATTTTAAACGATAGAGGGAGTTTTTAATAAAAAAAACTCCTTTAAAAAGGAGTTTTTAGCTAGTTTATTTTTAGTCTTTATGAGTAGGTAAATTATCCTCTTTGCTATTAGAAGACATATTCTTTGAATTAAAGTACAAAAGTATACCCATCATCAAAAACACTAAAAAAGCAAAGCGAATATCGCGGTTGACAAAACCGATAGCAGATAATCCTAAAATACCGCTAATGCCATATAGAGTTACTACTGCTTGTTTTTGAGTATATCCTTTATCTACGAGTCTATGGTGCAAATGGCCGCGATCAGGGGACATAATAGGTTTACCAGCTAAAAATCTTCTGATAATAGCAAAGGCTGTATCAAAGATAGGTAGGCCAAGGACTAAAACAGCAATAAAGATAGCTGCAATAGTATATCCTTTAAGAAGCCCTAGTATTGAGGTAATACCTAGTGTAAAGCCTAAAAACGTTGAACCTGTATCTCCCATAAAGATGGAAGCTGGATTAAAATTATAAGGCAGAAAGCCCATACATGCCCCAGCAAGTGTAGCTGTAAGAATTACCCCAGGAAGATAACCTGAATAAATGGAAAGCACCATTAGGGATAATGAAGCAATAGAAGATACACCAGCAGCTAAACCGTCAAGACCATCGATCAGATTAACGGCATTTGTTATACCAACAATCCAAATAACAGTAGCAGGAATAGAAAATATATTCGTATAAACGGGGTTATTCCCTATAAAAGGAATAAAGAAAAAGTCAATGCGTATACCGCTAAGTGCAACAAAAGAAGCAGCGGCAATTTGTATTATAAACTTTAATTTAGCATCTAACTCATAGATATCGTCAAAAAAACCTAAGAAAAAGATTGTAGAACATCCTATTGTTATTCCCAAAATCTGCTTCCAGTTAATAATGGGCAGAACAGGCATGATGACGAATATGATAAGAAAAGTTATCATAAATCCTGCGAAGATAGCTATCCCACCCATACGTGGAATAGGTTTTACATGCATGTCACGTTTTCTTGGCCTCGCAATGGCCCCTACTTTAAATGCAATTTTTTTTGCAAGAGGGGTTGTGAAAAATGAGATTAAAAATGCTAATATAAAAGCTGTCAGGCATAGAGCTGTATAGCCCATATTTTTCATCTCCTTAAGTATGTAAACATCACTTAGTAACTTTATTTTATACGTATTTAGCATTCACTATTCTTGAATTATAAAATAGAGCATGCTAAATATTTCATGATGTACTAAAAACTTAGTCATTAAATTTGAATAAGTGTAATGCCAGCTTCACTAAGAAGCTGGGCTGAAAGCGTATCAGGATAATCGCCTTCATAAATAATATGTGAAAGGCCAGCATTTATAATGAGTTTAGCACATAAGCTACAAGGTTGATTGGTCACATAAATCATAGCCCCTTTCATGGGAATACCATGCTGAGCAGCTTGAGCTATAGCGTTTTGTTCAGCATGAAGTGCACGACAAAGCTCGTGTCTTTCACCAGAAGGAACATTAAGCTGTTCTCTTAGGCAGCCAACTTCACTGCAATGTTTGCAGTTAGTAGGGGCACCATTGTAACCAGTTGACAAAATCCTTTTATCTTTTACAACAACAGCACCTACTTGTCTGCGCAGACAAGTAGAGCGGGTTTTAACGAGGTGAGCAATTTCCATAAAATATTTATCCCATGATGGCCGCACAATTATTCCTCCAGAATAAAATTATTATTTTGTACCAAACAATCTATCGCCTGCATCGCCAAGTCCTGGAACGATATAAGCATGATCATTTAATTTCTCATCAAGAGCTGCAACATAAATACTTACATCAGGATGAGCTTTTTGGAGTGTGTTTAATCCTTCTGGAGCGGCTATTAGACATAGGAAATTAATATTTTTTGCACCGCGGTCTTTAATAAACTGAATAGCCGCAACAGCTGATCCACCAGTAGCAAGCATAGGGTCAAGAACAAAGAAATCTCTCTCTTCAATATCTTGTGGTAGTTTGCAATAATATTCAACAGGTTGAAGGGTTTCAGGGTCTCTATATAATCCAATATGCCCTACCTTTGCTGTTGGTACAAGATCAAGCATACCATCAACCATACCAAGACCAGCGCGTAAAATAGGCACAATACTTAGGTTTTTACCAGCAATACATTTGCCAACAGCATGGCCAACAGGGGTTTCAACTTCTGCATCTTCAAGGGGGAGATCACGAGTTGCTTCATAACACATAAGTTGTGCTATTTCTCGTACAAGCTCACGAAATTCTTTTGAACCTGTTTCTTTATTTCTTAAACGTAATACCTTGTGCTGAATTAATGGGTGATCCATAATAAATACTTTACTCATTTTATATATTCCTCCTAATGTATATTGAATTATTAATTAGTTTTCAATTTTAGATATTCTGTTGATATGTCTTTCATCATTAGAAAATCCTGTTGCTAAAAAGGTATCTACTACCATTAGAGCGTGAGAAGGGCCAATAACACGACCGCCTAAAGCCAGAACATTTGCATCGTTGTGAAGACGCGTAGCTTCAGCTGAGAAGACATCGTGACAAAGCGCGCATCTGATACCAGGCACCTTATTTGCAGCGATAGATATACCAATACCTGTTCCACATATTAAAATACCTTGAGTACATTCACCACTTAGGATGGCACTTGTAACAGATTTAGCATAGTCAGGATAATCTACGGACTCATCAGTATAACAACCAAAATCTTTAAATGCAATGCCTTTGGCGCTAAGATGTGAAAGAATCTCCTGTTTAAGTGCAAAACCACCATGGTCGCTTGCAATTGCTATCATATTTTTTCCTCCAGTTTTATTATATTATAAATTAGCAGTATTGTAACTATCTATTATTTATTGTACCTATTACTATTACTATAATACATTTTTTATATTTGTAAATAGAGTTTGTTTACAAGCTTTTCTATCTCAGACATACATATGCGATAAGTATCTAAAGAGCCGCCATAAGGATCAGTTATACTATTACCTTCTCCAACGTATTCAAATAAGGCATGAACCTGCGAAGATAAGAAGGGATAATTTGTGAGAATTGCTTCTTTATGTGATAAGCTCATTGTAAGAATAAGCGCATTATCATCTGCAAGATCAGGGCTAAATAAAGTAGAGCGGTGTAAAGATGCATCTATATTTCTTTCAGAAAGAAGTGCATGTGCATGTTTAGATATAGGTAGTGGCGAATAGACGCTGATCCCGGCAGATAGAACTTCAATGTCAGAGTTATTATTTTGCTTGATAAGAGATTCAAGTAAAAATTTTGCCATAGGACTGCGGCAGGTGTTGCCTGTACAAACGAATATGATTTTCACTTGGTAATAACCTCCTTTAAGAACTTAGTATTTGCTATGGGGCCGCAGAGAAATTTTAAGGGTTCACCAGTTGCTCGGTTCCGCATTTCTAAAAATCTAAGCGGTTTCTTCAGCCTAAAATGAGTGTACTTCTCATTTTGGGTTATGAACGGTCGAAACTCGCTACGCTCAAACATCTCCCTAAAAACCATTTGAATAAACCGCTAAGATTTTCTTAACGAACCTTCGTGAGAAGGTTTATGCTCACAGGCAACTTCCAAACCCTTAAAATCCCTCTGCTACACTTTGGAATGTCTGGTTATAAATAATTAGTTTGCCTGCAGTCTATCACTACCAAGATTGAGCTTGGCAAAAGACATCCCCTAAACACCTCATTAGCGTTCATCCGTTGTAGAGGTTATTTGGCAGATGCAGAAAATAGTTATACATCAATAATATTATGCGCAGCGGATTTTTCGAGTCTGTTCATGATGGCTTCACCTATGCCTGTTTTGGGGAAGGCAAGGGAATAGACGATATCCATATGATGATCATCAAATGTTCTTAAGTCTTCGAAAAGTTGGGCTGCAATTGTACTGAGGTTCTGTGAAGTGCCGACGCTTAGGGTGAGGTTGGCATTAAATAAATGCTTTGTTTCCTCAGTAGCGAGTACGCCTACGGTTTTCCCAGCTTTATGATGTGCTTGTATAAGTGTATTTATTTTGTCTGTAACTTTTTTCAGGTCTCCTCTAACAATAAATACCTCAGCATTGGGTGAATAATGTGTATACTTCATACCAGGTGCTTTTGGTAGCGCGTTATTGGATAAAGAATGACTAATAGCTGGGTCGACGGTTACGTCCTCTAGTACTTGCTGCAGCATTTCTAAAGTAATGCCTCCTGGACGAAGAATAGTTGGGACTTTGGATGTCATATCTAAAACTGTCGATTCAACACCAAATTCTGAGTTTCCGCCATCGATAATAGCCTCAACTTTACCATCTAGATCTTCGATGACTCTTTTGGCATTGGTTGGACTAGGTTTTCCAGAGGTGTTTGCACTTGGTGCAGCCAGGGGAAAACCGGATAGGTTAATAAGTTTCTGCATGGTAGGGTGACTCGGAAATCTAACAGCGACAGTATCAAGGCCGCCAGTTACTATTTTAGGAACAATAGAACTAGCCTTAAAAACAAGTGTAAGAGGTCCGGGCCAAAAGGCATCCATTAGCAGTACAGCTTCCTCGGAAACATCTATTGCTAAATTATAGAGCATGTCTCTACCTGCAATATGTACGATAAGGGGATTGTCACTAGGCCTTCCCTTGGCAATAAATATATTAGATACGGCACAACTATTTAGCGCATTAGCACAAAGGCCATATACGGTTTCTGTGGGGGCAGCAACTAGTCCGCCTTTTTTAATAATATCTGCGGCACTATTTAAATCTTTCGAATGAGAAATAATAATTGTTTTCATTAAAATCTCCTAATAATTATAAAAGGTATTAATCTGCCATATAGTATAACACAAAAGAACAGTAAAAATAACAAAAACAGCTAAATTTTGTTTATACAAAAAGAGTATAGCATAAAGCACTATACTCTTATGTATTTAAGCTTCTTGAAATTTATAATCTTCTCTTGAAAGCACAGCTACATTAATATCGGGCAGGTTTTGTGTTAATTGCTCATATACACTTTCTTGATTGCCCAGTTCATTAATGATAGGCGCTTCACCCAATACTAAGTGTGTTATATGGTTATTTATAATAAAATCTAAAATGGTTTGCGTAATGTTGTTGCTGCATAAGAAATGAACTTCACCACCAAGTTCACTGCCATAGCCAAATAAATCTTCAAGCAAATTACTACTCTCAGGGTTATCAAAAATTGTTTCACCCCTACGGACATGCAAAATATGAAGAGGAGCCTGCATAGTTTCTGCGATATTAAATCCTTGTGAAATTAAACGACGACTATTTTCTTGTATAGTAATACAAACTAGCACCTTTTCTTTCATTACATTCCCTCCTTGATATAGGGTATCACTATAAATTAATTATAGCACATGTTAGCCTTATAAATATGAATAAAAAGTAAATAAATAGCTTTTTTAAAAGCATCTTCTAAATTATTTCTGGAAATAAGCGTAACAAGAAAAAATGGCAAGCTAGCACTACGGTGTTATGAATCATGTAGTGATTGCTTGCCATGCTAATTATTAACCGAAGGTCATAAGCACAAGCTTTTGACCCAATTAGTTTATTTAAAAGGGGAGTATCCGCACATAGGAGGGGAGGAGCATAAAGTATAAATGTATTTTCGCATGCGTCTTCTATATAATTCGTTAAGAAGAAGAGGGCGAATTAAAAGATCTAGAACGCCGCGCTTGGTGTATCTTAGAGTTTCTGTCGTTTCAAACTCCTTTAATGTATCTGGAGCATCATCTTTTATTTCCATATAAATAATGTCTGCCATATTGTCTATAGTTGCACTAGATGGGTATGCAGCATAGATTGGGCTGGTACTATAGTCTTGTGAATTAAGATACTGGCTAATGTAATAATGAATCTTTTGGCAAAAAGGGGGATAATTTTTCATTAGAAAACGTGTTTCAAGCTCGTCATATTGTGCCTGCAATGCAAGTTCAGAATTTAATATATCCATGGAAGTATTTAATGTATCCGAGTGAGGGAGAGTAGTTGTAGTCACCTGGATGTCGGTATAATTATTCTCCAAGGGTAGCACCTCCTTAAGAGGGAATAATATAATACCATTATATTACATGTGTGTAAATATGTTACTGTTTTTTGAGTAGTTTTAGCTTGTCAAGTTCCCAAATTTCAGTTGCATATTGAGAAATCGTTCTGTCTGAACTAAACTTGCCCGAACATGCGGTATTAATAATAGCCATCTTAGTCCAACGTTCTTTATCCATGTAAGCTGTATCGATTCTCTTTTGAGCGTCATGATAAGCTCTCAGGTCTTTTAATATAAAATAAGGATCAGCTAAATTATCCCCAGCTCTATTTAGAAGAGATTCATAAAGCTCCCTGAATAAGTCAGGCATACTAGGTTCAATGGTGCCGTTAATGAGCTGCTTAACGATTCTATGGATAGCGGGGTCATTATTATAAATATCCCAAGGATTATAAGTGCCAGACTGATAAAGTGAAAGCACCTCATCACATGTAAGCCCGAAGATAAAGATATTTTCCTCGCCAACTTCTTCATAAATTTCAATATTTGCACCATCTAAGGTACCAATAGTTAAGGCGCCATTTAACATAAACTTCATATTACTTGTGCCGGAGGCTTCTTTGCTTGCTGTAGAAATCTGCTCACTAACATTAGCTGCTGGAATAATAATTTCTGCATTTGATACGTTGTAATTTTCTATAAAGATTACAGTCAAATATTTTCTGACTACTGGATCATTGTTTACTAGATTGGCTACAGAATTAATAAGTTTAATAATAAGTTTTGCCCTTGTATAGCCAGGAGCTGCTTTCGCACCAAATATAAAGGTACGAGGGACATAATTACCATTTGGATTATCTTTGATTTCATTGTAAAGCATTAAGATATTGAGTACATTCATAAATTGTCGTTTATACTCATGAAGCCGCTTAACTTGAACATCGAAAATAGAATGGGGATTAACCATTATGCCTTGATGATTTTTAATATAATCAGCGAGTCTTACTTTGTTATGAAACTTAATGTCATTATATTCTTTAGCAAAAGCTTTATCTGTTGCATGAGGA
The DNA here is from genome assembly GCF_900095725.1 of Cellulosilyticum sp. I15G10I2. Lineage (NCBI taxonomy): Bacteria > Bacillati > Bacillota > Clostridia > Lachnospirales > Cellulosilyticaceae > Cellulosilyticum > Cellulosilyticum sp. I15G10I2. The sequence continues at coordinate 161,771 of NZ_FMMP01000009.1, read as the reverse complement.
ATCAATTTTTTAAGCTCCATAAGATCTGTAGTCCATTTATCTCCAATTGTATTATTAATCAGATCTGCAAGTTCGGGATTAGAATGACCAAGCCAGCGTCTTTGCGTAATACCATTGGTTTTATTATTAAATTTATGAGGATAAATACGATAGAAATTTTTAAGCACATTATTTTTAAGAATTTCTGTATGAATCGCAGCAACACCATTAATTGAAAAGCTTCCTACTATTGCGAGGAATGCCATCTTAATCTGTCCATCAGAGATAATACTCATATTATGAATAAGATTTTCTGAAAGGCCATGAGTATCCCGAAGGTCTAAGCAAAAACGTCTGTTGATCTCCTCGATGATCTGGTAAAGACGAGGCAGAAGTCTTCCGAATAAGTCAACAGGCCACGTTTCGAGCGCTTCGATCATAATCGTGTGATTAGTATAGGCACAGGTACGGGTAGTAATGTCATATGCTTCTTCCCAGCCTAGTTTTTCTTCATCTAATAAAATTCTCATTAACTCAGCTACAGCTATTGCAGGATGGGTGTCATTCATTTGGAAGACTACTTTTTCGGGAAGTAAATAAATATTACCATGGTTTTTTTTGAACTTTGAAATAGCTTGCTGCACAGTAGCAGATACAAAGAAATACTGTTGTTTAAGTCGGAGCTCTTTACCTTGGTAGTGATTATCATTAGGATAAAGCACCTCTACTAAGGTCTTAGCAAGAGTCTGCTGCTCGACAGCTTTTTGATACGCGCCTTGATCAAAGAAACGTAAAATGAATTTTTGAGGAGCTTCGGCTTCCCAAAGTCTAAGAACATTGACAAAGCCATTTTTGTAACCCACGATTGGCATATCATGCGGAATAGCAAGAACAGACTCGTAATTTTGCTGAACAAAGTGTGTACGGCCATATTCGTCTTCATAAGAAGATACAGTACCGCCAAATCTTACTTCTTGGGCACTGTCGGTACGTTTAACTTCCCATGGGTTACCATTTCTTAGCCAATCATCGGGCAGTTCAGTTTGATAACCATCTTCTATTTGTTGTTTAAAGATACCATAGTTATAGCGGATGCCGCATCCGTAGGCTGGGTAAGACAGCGTAGATAGGGAATCCATAAAGCAAGCAGCAAGGCGTCCAAGTCCTCCGTTACCAAGACCGGGGTCTGGTTCTTGATCTTCAATTTGAGACAAGTTGATTTTAATATTAAGTTCATGTAAAACCTCATTAACATTCTCAAGAATACCCATATTAACAAGATTATTACCAAGTGCACGACCTACCAAAAATTCCATAGACAAATAATATAATGTCTTAGGGTTTTTTTGATTATAAGCTCTTTGGGTTGCAATCCAGTCGTCAGTGATAATATCTCGTACTGCAAAAGCTACAGCTTGATACAGTTCTTGAGGGGTTGCATCCTCGAGAGCCTTTCTGGAAAAATTTCTAACATGGTCAAGAATTTCTTCTTTAAATTTTTCTTTATTAAATTCATATGCCATAATATACCTCCAAAGTGTAATGAATTACATATTTATCAATCAGATTAAAAATTTAACGAAAATACAAACAATTAAATTACATTATACAATAAAAAAGTTATTAATATACATTTTTAATTATTAAATTTTTTTAAACTTAGAGATTAAAAAACTCTAAAAGCGCTTTGCATGTATAAATAAAGTCTTTCTCTGTCATAAGTTCACGAACAGAGTGCATGCTTAGAATGGGTGTGCCTATGTCTATTGAACGCATCGTTAAATGAGAGGCCAAGACAGGACCAATGGTTGATCCCCCTTTTTCATCTGAACGATTTACAAAAACTTGATAAGGGATAGCATGTGTCTTACAAAGGGCGGCAAAGGTACTGTAAGAATCGCTATCAGTTGTATAACTAAAGCATGAATTAATTTTAATTGCAGGGCCTTTGCCCGGAAGCACCTTATTAGTAATATCCGATTTTTCAGGATAGTTAGGATGAATAAGATGTGCTACATCTGCGGATATCATAAATGAGTTTTCAAGGGCAATGAAAAATTCTTCACGGGTTTTGCTTAAAGATATTAGTATACGCTCAAGAATATTAGCTAAAAATGGGGAGTCTGCTCCTTGTCTTGTACGACTGCCTACTTCTTCATTATCAAAACATGCAAAGAGTGAGATGCCTCTTTTGGAAGTGTTATTTATAATACCATATAAGGCACTATAGGTCATAGATAAATCATCCAGTCTGGGGGCAGAAATAAATTCATTATTTAGACCGACACACATACTCTTTTCAAAAGGATGCAAGAATAAATCCATATCTAATATGTCTTCTGCAGGCACGTTGATTTCTTTACTAATGAGTTCTTGGAGAAAATTTTTATCTACTATTTCATCTAAGTAAGCAAGTATTGGAAGAATATCTTTTTGTTTATTAATAGGAACGCCATTATTAATTTCTTTATTCATGTGTATAGCAAGATTTGGAATAACAAGAAGGGGGCGGTTAATATTAACAAGGGTACTACTCGGATGAAGGGGGTCTTGGCCTTTAAAAGCAATCCGTCCAGCTATAGAAAGTGGTCTGTCAAGCCAAGTATTTAAAATAGGACCGCCGTATATTTCGGTATTCAACTTAATATAGTTTTCAAACTGTATTTGAGGATTAGGTTTAATTCTAAAACCAGGAGTATCACTATGGGTTCCCACTATTTTAAATCCTTCTTCTACAATATTAAGGGAATTTACACAAAATGCAGCTATTGCAGAAGCATTTGTCATCGTATAATATTTACCCCCTTCTTTAATCTCCCAATGTGCTTTAGGATCAAGAAATACAAAACCCTCCGCATCTAACTTCTCCCTGCATGTTTTAATCGTATGAAACATACTTGGACTATTATCTATAAAATCTATTAATTCCTGTGTTAATTGTTCGCTCATTACATCCTCCTAAAATCAGCTATTTCTTTTTATTTGTCTTGCAGCTATAAATTTATTAAATCCCAATAGACTTCAATTCTGCTCTAGCATTCTAGCTGTATCAACTATAATTTATTAAAATTTAAGTTTTAATCTAGGTTAATCAATTACACCTAAAGTTAACGGAATCCAACTTGGCAGCCGGGGGGCTCTTTTGACCCGACTCCGGTTTGGCAGAAGCAGACTGTCCGAAAAACTAATTCAAACTTAAATAATTCAAGGCCTAGCAGGGGAGATTTTAGGGTTCGGAAGTTGCCTCTGTAGTATTTCGTGAAGAAAATCTTAGCGGTTTATTTAAATGGTTTTTAGCCGCACTGTTTGAGCAGCACTCATCCCTTGGGATGAGTCGCGAGTTTGCGGCGTTCATTTAAAGAAAGCGCTTAGATTTTTAGAAATACGCAAGGGAGCAACTGGAGAACCCTAAAATTCCCCTGCGGACCGTATATAGATATTTAAATTATAAAGTTTAGTATTAGTTTTTCTGGCAGCTTGATAGATAGCCAGAAGAAATAGTCTATTCTACTTATTCTGATTATACACTTATTCCAAACTTTTTAGTACGCTCACCTAATTATTATGTCAAAAAAAATTAATTCTATTTGAATATCTTAAAGTCATTTAAAATAATTGTTGACAAATTTAGTGAAGCTGAATATTATATAATTAAATATATGAACAAATATTCATATGAGGAGAGTGAGAGTATGAAACATGAATTTGAAATACACCACTTAGGGTGTGCAAGTTGCGGTCAAAAAATAGAGGATGCACTTAATAAAAAAGGATGGTTTGATGAAGTTAAGATCAACTTTATGTTAAAAAAGGTAGAGGTTGAAACCAAAGAGGAAGATAAGACAAAGATAGCTACATATATTGAAAAGGTTGCCAATCAATATGAAAACGGCATAGAAGTAACATATGAAAAAGATTTGGAAAAAAGTTGTCACTTAAACCATGCATCACAAGAAGCTTGTTGTTGTGGTGAGAATGAGCATAATTATAATCAAAGCTCTAATCATAATAAAAACAAAAAACTTAGAAAATCCAAATTAAAAGAGCACGTCACTTTTATATTAGGCGGAGCACTTCTTATTGGCGGTGTACTATTTAAGTTAAATATACTTTTTATTTTTGCGTATATTCTTACAGGGTATGATGTTATTTTAAATGCTTTTAAAAACTGCATTAAAGGAAGAATGTTAGATGAGAACTTTCTGATGACTCTTGCAACTATAGCGGCTTTTGTAATTGGTGAATATCCAGAAGCTGTTGCAGTTATGATGTTTTATAAAGTGGGAGAATATATGCAAGATAGGGCGGTAGATTATTCTACAAAAGAAATTGAAAAAGCAATGGATATAAGACCTGATTTTGCCAGGGTGCTTAGAGACGAGGCTATTATTGTAAATCCAAAGGAAGTAAAAATAGGAGAGTTGATAGAAGTAAGACCTGGGGAAAGAATACCATTAGACGGAGTAGTTACTAGCGGAAGCGCTACACTAGATACGTCAATGCTTACGGGAGAATCACTGCCGGTAATAGTTAAAAAAGAAAGCCATGTATTAAGCGGCAGTATCAATCAAGATGGTGTTGTTAAAATAAAGGTTGTGCAAGAGTTTAAAGATAGTACGGTATCTAAAATACTTGAACTAATTCAAAATGCAAGCAGTAAAAAATCAAAGTCGGAGAACTTTATTACTAAGTTTGCAAAATGGTATACCCCCGCAGTTGTTATGGGCGCTTTTTTAACAGCCGTTGTGCCGTCACTTATTACAGGTAATTGGCAAGAATGGATTTATACAAGTATTGTATTTTTGGTTATATCTTGCCCATGTGCATTAGTTGTATCTATCCCCTTAGGCTTTTTTGGAGGGATTGGAGCAGCTTCCAAGGCTGGCGTATTAGTAAAAGGAAGTAACTATTTGGAGGCCTTAAATGATATAGATACAATTGTATTGGATAAAACAGGAACAATCACAAAGGGGCAATTTGGCGTTATTAATATTAACCCTAGTAAGGTGAGTAAAGAAGAGCTTTTAAAATATGCGGCAATTGCAGAGTCTAGATCTAATCATCCCATTGCAAGGTCTATTGTAAAAGAATACGGAGCGGAGATTCCTAGAGAGATTACGATTTCTAATTATAAAGAAATAAGTGGGCAAGGTATTACAGTACAAATAGACTCAAAAGACTATTTAGTAGGGAATAAGAAGCTTATGGAGAACTATAATATCTTATTTACAGATACTCAGGAAATGGGATCCCATATTCATATAGCAGCAGGGGGGATCTATTTAGGCTATATTATTGTTGCTGATGAGGTTAAAGAAGATAGCGAAGAAGCTATCCGAGATTTAAAGAAAATGGGTATTAAGAAGATTGTTATGCTGACTGGAGATAAGAAGGAAATAGCGGATCAAATAGGCATTCAAGTTGGGATAGATGAGGTTCATGCAGAATTATTACCTCAGGATAAAGTTATAAAACTTGAAGAGAAACTCAAAGTTGGCAAAGTAGCTTTTGTGGGAGATGGTATTAATGATGCTCCTGTACTTGCAAGAGCAGATATAGGTATTGCTATGGGCGGAGTAGGTTCTGATGCAGCAATAGAAGCTTCTGATATTGTGCTTATGACAGATAAACTAAGTTCTATTAGTGATATTCTAAGTATTGCAAAGAAAACAAGAAGAATTGTTACAGAAAATATTGTATTTGCACTAGGCGTTAAAGCTATTGTCCTAGTTCTTGGATTAATGGGAATTGCAAACATGTGGCTGGCAGTTTTTGCAGATGTAGGGGTATCCTTCTTAGCTGTACTTAATTCTATTAGAGTACTTGGTAAAGATAAAGGTCATATGGTAAAAATGATAAATACAAAATAACTTAATAATAAGAAAAAGCTGAAGCATGCTTCAGCTTTTTCTTATTATTAAAGATATTTACTCATAGAGGATTAAATCTAAGTAATGTTTTTGAACCTGCTGGGCGACTTCTAATTCATCCAATGGTATAGGAATATTGATAGTATACATTGGGCCAGTATATAAATCATAGTCACCATATAAGAATTGAAGTGTATTTTCGCTGCTGTAATTGATGCGTATGTCTTCTAAAAAATAGATTGACTTGTGCAACGTATAGAGCTCATCTAAGAAGTAAATACAGTCTTCTCCAATAAGTGCTTCCGAGGAAGATGTGAGTTTCGAATTATAGGAATAATCATTATAAAAAAGAGCTGTAGGTAGTGCTAAAAAGCTTACTACAATTAAACCTATACTTAGAGAGAGGCTGTATTTTTCGCCGCTGAATAAAATACAGCATGCAATAACAAGGCATAATATAAAAGTGAGAATGATCGTAGAAACAGTAGAGGATTTTCTTTCATAAAGTAATTCATTAATATAACTTGAACTGTTAGGTTTAAAAACCCAATGGGCTATTACGGGGATTTCGTTATTCTTTAAGTATTTTATTTTAAGATATTTTTTATTGTGCTGCGCATAAGATACGATGCCCACAAGAATAAAGCACACTCCAAAAAGAAATAAAACGCTTTTGCTAGAAGCTAGAAGATCATTTAGTATTATAGCAGTTATGCAGCTAGTGGCACCTAAAAATAAGATGATAAGTCCTATGATGCAATGTATATATTCTTTTTTCATATGAATCCCTCCTTTAAGTCACCATATAAAAAAATAGTCTACTAATAGTATATGATTAGGCAAAGCTGTATGTTAATGGAAATATGATGAGATTAGTGTATAAAATGACTAAAATTCACATAATAATAAGGCACATAAGATAAGTTTTAGTGATGTGGAATAACCTATAATAAAGCGTTAATAAAGGATGGTGAAAGCTATGGCTAAGGCTGGTATGAGAAGACCAGATCCCAGCGATCCTCATGGTACTGAGAGTAATAAGAAACAGCATTTTGCAAAGAATGAAGAGGAACCAGTTCAAGAAATACAAGGGAAAGCAAAATCTGGAAATAAAAAAGCAGGTAGAATCTAGCAGAACAACTAGCAGATTTAATAGCTGCTTATAAATTTAGACATAAAAAATCACAAGTAGCTCAATATCAGCGAACTTGTGATTTTTTATGGTTAATGTATTGGTTTGTGAACAATTTGTGGATAAAGTGTTTAATTTTGTGGAGAAACTGTGGGTAAATTTTAGGAGGAAATGAAAGCTATCCTAACTTTCTTGCCATAATAACACCCATTACAGAGGCCATCATAAGTCCACGGGTCCAACCACTTGAGTCACCTAAACAGTATAAGGATTGTATATTTGTATTTAAAGCTTCATCAAGTTTAACTTTATTACTATAAAATTTAATTTCAGGTCCGTATAAAAGGGTTTCTTTACTTGCAAAGCCAGGAACAACTTGATCCATAGCTTGAATAAAGTTAATAATATTCATCATAGGTCTATATGGCATGGCAGAGGTAATATCACCGGCTATAGCATCGGGTAAAGTTGGCTTTACATTAGAGCGGGCGAGCTCTTTTTGCCAAGTGCGTTTACCTTCTAGGATATCTCCATATCTTTGGACTAAAATATGACCATTACCAAGCATGTTTGTAAGCTCTGCGACTTTTTTACCATATTCTATAGGTTCGTTGAAAGGGTATGAAAAGTTATGGGAGCTTAGTATAGCGAGGTTTGTATTATCAGATTTAAGATTCTTATAGGAATGCCCGTTAACAATAGCAAGATTATTATCATAGTTTTCTTGACTTACAAAGCCGCCTGGATTTTGACAGAAGGTTCGTACCTTATTACCAAAAGGCTCAGGGTAGCCAATAAGTTTAGATTCATAGAGGACATTATTAACTTCTTCCATAATTTCATTTCTTACCTCAACGCGTACACCTATATCAACAGTACCAGATGTGTGGTCAATGCTGTGTTTTGCACACATTTCCTTTAGCCAGTCAGCACCTTTTCGGCCGGTGGCTACTATTACTATGTCGGCAAAAATAGTTTCTGTCTGAGATGTATCTTTAGATGAAGAGGTGATAACGCCTGTACATACATTATTTTCAATGATCAGATCTTTAGTTATAGTATTAAATAGAATATCAATACCATGAGCGATTAGATATTCTTCAATTTTAGAGTAAATTTCTTGAGCTTTTTCTGTACCAAGATGACGGATAGGGCAGTCTACCAGTTTAAGACCTGCTTGGATAGCTTTACGTCTAATATCTTTAACTTCCTCAGTAACTTCAAGCCCTTCCACTTTATGATCAGCACCAAATTCTAAATAAATGCTGTCTGTATACTGGATAAGCTCAGAAGTTTCAGCAAATCCAATAAGATCCGGTAACTCACCGCCAACCTCAGGACTTAGGGACAACTTACCGTCAGAAAAGGCACCAGCTCCTGAAAAGCCAGTAGTAATATGACAATAAGGCTTGCAGTTTACGCAGACTTTAGTCTTAGCTTTTGGACATTTGCGCTTATTAATGTTGCAGCCTTTTTCTATAATGGCTATTTTTTTGTTAGAGTTCTTTCTTATAAGTTCAAGGGCTGTAAATATACCAGATGGGCCTGCACCAACAATAACAATATCATATTTCATAACTATTCTCTCCTTCTAGCTTATAGTACAACTATTTAGGGTAGCTGGTAGAAACACTGATCCATATCATCAGGATTATATAAGCGAACAATAAAATTAAAAATCTATAAAACATTCACGTTACATCTTATTTTATAGTATATCCAAAATAAAATCAATGCAACATGTGATTTAAATAACTTGACATACCCTATAGAATAAAATACTATTGATAATGTAGAATTATAACAAGCAAAAACGCAAATAACAAAAGGAGTGTGAGTATTAATGGACGTCGGGCCGAGTTATAGGTATACAAAAAACCAGTTTAATAAAAAAATACTCATATTAATTTGTTGCTAGAGCAGTTTTTGTGTGCTTAATTATTTTCTCCTTAGCAATAAATTAGTGTGTCATAGAGGATGGGGAAAATGAAGCATATCTATAAGACTTTTGATACAGGACTAAAACAACTAGATGTTTTTGAAGAGGGTGCATGGGTTAACCTTATTAATCCAACGCCACAAGAAATCAATGAAATATCAGATGAATTTAATATAGAAGTTAATCATATTCTGTCTGCATTAGACGAAGAAGAAAGAGCGCGTATTGAAGTAGATGATAACTGTACAGTTATTATTGTGGATGTACCTATTAAAGAACGAGAAGAGGGACTTGGGGCTTATGCAACGATTCCTATGACTATTATTATAGGAGATAAATTTATTATTACCACCTGTCTTAAAAATGTCCAGCTTCTGGATGACTTTAGTTCAGGAAAAATAAAAAGTTTTTTTACATTCAAGAAAACTAGATTTATTTTGCAGCTTCTTTATAAAAACGCTTCATACTATCTGCAGTATCTTAGATATATTGACAGAATGAGTCATAGAATAGAGCATGAGCTTCATAAATCTTTGAAAAACAAGGAACTTATTCAACTGTTGGATCTAGAAAAAAGTTTGGTTTATTTTACAACTTCTTTAAGATCAAATGAAGTAGTATTAGAAAAAATGATGCGCATGGAAAATATTAAGCAATACCCGGAAGATCAAGAATTATTAGAAGATGTTATTATTGAAAATAAACAGGCTATTGAGATGGCGAATATTTATAGCAACATTTTAAGCGGGACAATGGACGCTTTCGCATCGGTTATTTCTAATAATCTTAATATCGTCATGAAAACATTAACTTCTATTACGATAGTTATGTCGATACCAACTATGATAGCAAGCTTCTGGGGCATGAATGTCAAAGTACCGCTTGAGGGCAATCCTTATGCCTTTGGATTAATTATTGTAATCTCTATAGTAATAACCATAATACTTACATTATTTATGGTAAAAAGAAAGTTATTTTAAAGGTGGGGCAAATATTGCCTCACTTTTTGCATATGAAATAGGAAAACTGCGTAAAAATAGCATGAAATTTAAAGGAGATGGGCTTATGTATACAGCAAGTTATTTTATAGATAAATTAGAAATGATGCCACATATAGAAGGGGGATATTATAAAGAGTGTTTTGTATCAGATATCGGGGCTTGGAGCAGTATTTATTTTCTGCTAGAGCAAGGGGAAGTATCACACTTTCATAGGCTGCAATCAGATGAGTTATGGTATTATCATGCGGGATCAGCCCTAACCATTTATATGATAGATGCTAGAGGAGAGCTGATAGAGCAGCAATTAGGGCTAGATATAGCAAAGGGAGAGATGCCGCAAGTCCTTGTACCAAGAGGAAGTATTTTTGGATCAGCTCAAAATGAGGAAGGATTTTCCTTAGTGGGGTGTATGGTAGCACCTGGCTTTACATTTGAAGGATTTGAACTCTTTGAAAGAGAGGAATTGATGCAAAAATATCCAGAGTATCAAGAAGTTATTATGAAATTAACTAGGTAAGGAATGTTGGGAGATGTCAGGTGAAAATAAGAGGGGGTAAGATAATGAGAATAGGCATCATTTCAGATACCCATGGACTTTTAAGATCAGAGTTCATACAAGCATTTAAAGGCTGTGAGCTTATTTTTCATGGGGGAGATATAGGAAAAGAAGAGATTATAGATAAGCTTGCAGAAATAGCGCCTGTTATTACTGTCAGGGGCAATAATGATAAAGATGAATGGACTAAGAAGTTTCCGAATGAAATATGGACTGAGGTTAATCAAAAGAGAGTTTATATGATTCACGATTTAAAAACTAGTCAGCAAAAATTCGAAAAGGGTCACATAGACATTGTAATAAGTGGACATTCTCATATCTATAAAGAAGAAATAAGAGAAGCTATATTTTATCTTAATCCAGGAGGCGCTGGGCCTAAGCGTTTTGGGAGGCCGGCCACTGCTATGATTTTAGAATTAATAGATGGTATGGTGCAAGTAGAGCCGCTCATAGACTGAAATTTGATAGATTGCTATAAATATGATATGATAAACATACATCTGATGCAAAATATTTATTATAAGAGGATAATTTGAGAGGAAGTTAATATGCAAAAAACATATCAGTATATTTTATTTGACTTAGATGGAACTTTAACTGATCCAAAGCTTGGTATAACAAAATCAGTTCAATATGCTCTCAGACATTTTAGTATTGACGTTACGAATCTTGATAGTTTAACCCCTTTTATTGGACCACCTCTTAAGGACTCATTTATGGATTACTATCATTTTGATGAACAAAATGCACTTGAAGCTATAGAAAAGTATAGAGAGTATTTTAAAGAGACGGGTATTTTTGAAAATAACCTTTATAGTGGCATGAGCAGCTTATTACATAAACTAGTCGAAAGCGGCAAAACGCTCCTTGTAGCAACTTCAAAACCGACAGTTTTTGCTGAGCGTATTCTTGAACATTTTAATATAAGCCAGTACTTTGTTTTTATAAGTGGCAGTGAACTAGATGGTACACGTTCTAATAAAAATGAAGTGATTAAGTATGCATTAGAACAAAATAATATATCTGACTTAAATAATGTAGTCATGGTAGGTGACAGGAGATACGATGTACTAGGTGCAAAAGAAGTGGGTATTGACTCTATTGGGGTTTTATACGGTTATGGAGATTATGAGGAACTTACAAGCGCAGGAGCTACTTATTTAGCGAGTAATATTAAAGAATTAACTGAAATATTGCTATAAAGTAGGATGAGCGCCCTTATATCTACCGGCCATATCCAATAAGATTTTAGAAAGACAGTGAAGAATTTTATAATTCAAGTATCTATATGAGGTACGCAGGGGAATTTTAGGGTTCTCCAGTTGCTCGCTTGCGTATTTCTAAAAATCTAGGCGCTTTTTTCAAATGAACGGTCGAAACTCGCGCATTATCAAATTTGATAATGACCGCTCAAACAGTCTCCCTAAGTACCATTTGAAAAAACCACCAAGATTTTCTTCACGAAATACTCCAGAGGCAACTTCCGAACCCTAAAATCTCCCCTGCTGGATTTTGAATTATTTAGGCTTGAATTAATTTGCAGACAGTCTGCAACTATCTTAGTATAGCATGTTTTATTCAGATTCAGTTGAAATTGTAGGGTTTTCAAATCCTATAAAATCAACTGAATTTGTTTCTTATAGATATTTTTTTCTTATTCATAAGCTTATCTATAATAGAGCATAGCGAGGTAGGCAGGAGATGTTTTTTGACTTGACTCGGGTATGGCGGTGGGAAGGCGGGAAAGACAAAAAATATCTCCTGCCTGCCAAGCGGACCTAATATCAGGACTTCAATTATAAAGATACCCGATATACTGCTATATGCAGTAGTTTTCGGACAGTGTGGTGGGTAGGTGGGAGAGACGAAAAATATTCTCGCCCCACTCGCGAACCACATATAAAACATATAAGTATAAAAAATATTGAAATAGAAAGAAGAGGATATTCAGATTATGAATATCCTCTTCTTTCTATGAGTAAGCCTATTAAGCTTTTTTTACAGTAAACGTAACAGTTTCCCCATTTACTTTCCATTCTTTTGTATACCCATCTAAAGTGCCTTCAGATACACTGTTTGCAAGTACTTCCTGAGCAACAAGTTCATTGTTTTTAGTTAGAATAGAAGCAATTTTTTCATTGCCAGAATAAGCAACTAAGATATGATCTTGTACTTCAAAATCAGCTTCTTTTCTCATGGTTTGTATTTTAGATATGATTTCTCTTACAAAACCTTCTTCTAAAAGTTCTTCTGAAAGGTTTGTATCAATAACGACTGTATAGCCTTTGTCAACTGCGGATACAAAACCACCTTTTTGTGCAATGTCAATGAGTAAATCTTCTTTTGAAAGCTCAATTGTTTCACCTTCAAGGGATAGTTTTAATGTACCATTTGTATTAAGTTCATCCATAGCTTTTGAACCATCAAGCGCCATAAGGGCTGTTCTGATTGCATTTAGGAGCTTACCATATTTTGGTCCTAAAGTACGCATTTGAGGTTTAAAGCTATAAGTGATAAATTCACTGGCATCTGTTTTAAACTCCACGTTTTTAACATTTAACTCTTCAGCAATAATTTCAATGAATTCCGGAGTAAGTACTTCTGAAGCTCCTACATACATGGTGCCGATAGGCTGACGATTTTTGATATTAGATTCGTTACGGCAGCTGCGGCCAAGTACAACGATTTGAAGGACTTGTTCCATAGAATTTTCAAGTGCTGTATCGATCATTGTTTCATTAAATGTTGGGAAATCACAAAGATGAACACTGACAGGCACTGATGTATCTACAGTTCTAACAAGATTTTGATAGATTTGTTCTGACATAAATGGTACAAATGGTGCTGAGATTTTAGCAAGTGTAACAAGTACTGTGTGAAGTGTCATGTAAGCATTAATCTTATCTTGAGGCATTTCACTTTGCCAGAATCTTTCGCGGGAGCGGCGCACATACCAGTTAGATAAATCATCTACAAAGTCCTGCATAATACGAGAAGCTTCAAAAATACGGTAGTTTTCAAGATGTTCATCCACATCTTTAACAAGTGTATTTAATTTTGAAAGCACCCATTTATCCATCATATTAAGTGAAGCATAATCTAATGTATATTGTGTTGGGTCAAAAGCATCAATGTTCGCATAAAGCACATAGAAGGCATAAGTATTCCATAATGTACCCATAAACTTTCTTTGAGATTCGCTTACATTTTCTGAACCAAAGCGGCTAGGAAGCCATGGCGAACTTGCTGAATAGAAATACCAACGAACAGCGTCGGCGCCTTGTGCATCAAGTACACTCCAAGGGTCTACTACATTCCCTTTATGCTTACTCATTTTTTGACCTTCTTTATCACACACGTGTCCTAAAACAATAACATTTTTGTAAGGCGATTTATCAAAGATTAGTGTTGAAATAGCCATCAAAGTGTAGAACCAGCCACGGGTCTGATCTACAGCTTCTGAGATAAAGTCTGCTGGATAATTATCATCAAAGATCTCTTTGTTTTCAAATGGATAGTGCCATTGTGCAAAAGGCATAGACCCACTGTCATACCAACAGTCAATAACATCTTCAACTCTTGTCATTTCTTTTTGACATTTTGGACAGTTAAGGTGAACTGCATCAATATAAGGTTTATGAAGTTCAATTTCATCAGGACAGTCTGAGCTCATTGATTTTAGCTCTTCTATACTGCCAATCATGTGTTTATGGCCACATGTACATTCCCAAATAGGAAGAGGGGTACCCCAATAACGGGAACGAGAAAGTCCCCAGTCGATAACGCCTTCAAGGAAGTTGCCAAAACGTCCCTCACCAATTGATGGCGGAAGCCAGTTAACAGTATTGTTATTTTTAACAAGGGCAGAACGCACCTTTGTCATAGAGATAAACCATGTATCACGGGCATAATATAAAAGCGGTGTATCACATCTCCAGCAATGAGGATAGCTGTGTTCATAAGGTTCAGATTTAAATAATTTATTATTTTCACCTAGCCATTTAAGGATATGTTTATCTGCATCTTTAACAAAGATATTTTGCCATAAGTCTACTTCAGGTGTAAAGTAACCTTGTTCGTTAACAAGCTGAACAAAAGGAAGGTCATTTTCACGCCCTACTTTTGCATCATCTTCACCAAAGGCAGGAGCGATATGAACGATTCCGGTACCATCTGTAAGAGTTACATACGTATCAGATACGACAAACCATGCTTTTTTCTCTGGTTTTACAAAGTCAAAAAGAGGTTCGTATTCTAAGCCGCAAAGTTCTTTGCCAGGAAATGTTTCTAAAACACAGGCGCCTTCACCAAGGACAGAAGCCACTAAAGATTCGGCCAGGATGTATTTATTACCATCAAATTCAGCTTTTACATAAGTGTGCTCAGGATGTACACAAAGTGCTACGTTTGATGGAAGTGTCCAAGGGGTGGTTGTCCATGCGAGAAGATAGGTGCTGTTTTCATCTTTTACTTTAAACTTAGCAACTGCAGTGGCATCTTTGATATCCTTGTAGCCTTGAGCTACCTCGTGAGAAGACAGAGAAGTCCCGCAACGAGGGCAGTAAGGAACAATTTTGTGACCTTTATAAATAAGATCCTTGTCCCAGATTTGTTTAAGAGACCACCATACAGATTCGATATAATTATTATGGTAAGTTACATAAGGATCATCCATATCTACCCAATAGCCTACACGGTCAGACATCTTTTCCCATTCACTTTGATATTTCCATACACTTTCTTTACATTTAGTAATAAAGTCCTCAACACCATATTTTTCAATTTCAGGCTTGCCACTGATGCCAAGAAGTTTTTCAACTTCAAGCTCTACAGGAAGCCCGTGGGTATCCCAGCCAGCTTTACGAAGTACTTTGTAGCCTTTCATTGTTTTATAACGTGGCACAAGGTCCTTAATAACACGGGTTAAAATATGGCCGATATGAGGTTTGCCGTTTGCTGTTGGAGGACCATCATAAAAAGTAAAAGTTGGTCCGTCAGTACGGGCGTTTATAGAATCTTCAAATACATTATGTTCCTTCCAAAACTTCAGGACATCGAGTTCTCTATCCACAAAGTTCAGGTTGGTATCTACCTTTTTGTACATACTTTGCCTCCTAAATTGTAATTAAATGTAAACATGAAAAAACTCCTCCATCCATTAACAGGACGAAAGAGTAGTTAGTTACTATATCTTCCGCGGTACCACCTGATTTGCCTCTCTTATAGAGAAACCGCTCGTTATACCTTTCCTAATAAGTAACGGTAGGATTCCGTCAGAGCCTACTTGATTTCGGTCTGCCACTCCAAGGGGATTTTTCGTATTTTCTATCGTATGGGCTTGCACCAACCCCACTCGCTGAAAACGCATCAAAAATAGTACTTTTCCTTTTCACTGTGTTTAAGTTATAAAATTTTATATAGACAACATTATAAATTTAAATGGACGACTTGTAAAGGGGTAAATGAAGATTAGTAAATTCAACCAACATTTAATACTATCACTTACTTCCTATTTACTATTATAATGCCGGCGGAGACTAGTAAGAGTGAGATGAAATGAACGGGCAACAATGTCTCGCCGGGGATGAAGAGGCCAGTGAGAACGCTGCCGGTTACGGGGATGATAAATTTGAACATGGCCAGTTCACTGATTTTGCGGTGCTGTAAAATGGCGTACCATAGGTAGAAGGCGACGCTTGAGACAAGTGCTAAATAAAATAGTAGGCCAATTGAAAGCGGTGTGAAGTGCAAAGAAAGAGGGTTACCGCCCATCCCAAGACCAACTAGAAATAGTAAAATAGACCCAACAAGCATCTGCCAGCAGGTGAATACTAAAGAAGGCAGGTCTTTACCTATTTTTTTAGCAATCAACATAGCAAATGCACTGACAAGACCAGAGCATATCATAAAACCTTCTCCGAGGATAGAAAAACGTAGTAGCCCTTCGCTGCTCTTATCTAGATTAACAAGTATAAGACCACCAAAACCTAGTAAGAGTCCCAATACTTTTTTTAGGCTTAATTTATCATTTTGATAGATAAAGTGAGCAAGTAAAATTGAGAAAAATATGGAGATCTGTGCAAGGATTGAAGCTTTGATACCTGTAGTATTATTAACTCCTATATTGAAGAAGAAATATTGTAAGGTAGTATTAAAGATACCTAAAGTGACAATAAGCCTTATTTGAGATTTACGGATCTTAAATAAAGGGGCACCAGTCAATAAACCAAATATAAACAGTAAAAGGCCTGCCAGAAGAAATCTTAAACTAATAAAGGTAATATTATCAGCTAAGTTGCTGCTTATAATGCCCATATCTTTATAAATGATTTTAAGTACTGGGAAGGGGGTTCCCCATAAAATATTACATAAAACGGCTATCAGGGTAATTAACATAATGTTGCTACTGTGTAGTTTGTTTTTTAACATATTACGTCTCCTAAAAATCCAAAGTCCTTTATTGAATATTTGAAAATATTTAGCCATATTACTCAAGTGTTTACTTAAAAATGACGAAATATGGTATAATACTATTTATAGAATACTGATATAGCGTATTGCTACAGTATAATACAACTCATAGTATGAGTCAAAGATAGGAGATTGCCGCATGAGTACGAGAAATTTAACATTATTAACAGATTTATATCAACTCACCATGATGCAAGGCTATTATGAAAATGATGTTAACAATCATGAAGTAGTATTTGATCTTTTTTATAGAACAAATCCATCAAAAAATGGCTATGCACTATGTGCAGGACTTGCCCAAACAATAGATTATATTGAAAATTTATCTTTTAGTGAAGAAGATATTAGCTATTTAGAGAGCTTGAACTTATTTAAAAAAGATTTCTTAGAGTATTTAAAGAATTTTAAGTTTACAGGAGATATTGATGCAGTAGAGGAAGGTACAGTTGTTTTTCCAGGAGAAGTTCTCCTAAGAGTAAAAGCGCCTATTTTTGAAGCCCAATTTGTTGAGACTGCCCTTCTGAATATAGTTAATCATCAAAGTCTGATTGCTACAAAGGCAGCGAGAGTAGTAAAATCTGCAGAGGGGGATCCGGTGCTTGAATTTGGACTAAGAAGAGCACAAGGACCTGATGCTGGTCTTTATGGCGCAAGAGCTGCTGTTATTGGAGGATGTAGTGCTACCTCTAATGTACTTGCTGGACAAATGTTTAATATCCCTATAGCCGGAACTCATGCCCATAGCTGGGTTATGAGTTTTGACGCTGAAATAGATGCTTTTAGAGCCTATGCAAAACTGTTTCCTAATAAATGTATTTTGTTAGTAGATACGTACGATACACTAGAATCAGGAGTGCCTAATGCTATCAAAGTATTTGATGAAATGAAAGCACAAGGGATTCATTCAAAAGCGTATGGTATACGCCTAGACAGCGGAGATTTAGCTTATTTATCAAAAAAAGCAAGACGTATGTTGGATGACGCTGGGCATACACAGGCTATTATAAGCGCTTCTTGCGATCTGGATGAACTGCTGATTACAGACCTGAAGAGACAAGGCGCTAAGATAAGTTTATGGGGAGTAGGTACAAACCTCATTACTTCATCAGATTGCCCGTCGTTTGGCGGGATTTATAAATTATCAGCAGAAATAGGTAAAAATGGTATAAATATTCCTAAGATAAAAGTTTCTGATAATCCAGAAAAAGTTACTAATCCAGGTGTCAAAAAAGTTGTTAGGATCTATGATAAAGCTACACGAAAGATCCAAACTGATATTATAGCTTTAGAAGAAGAAGTATTTGATGCAGCGAAACCACTGACATTACTTGATGCCCATGCAAGATGGAAAAAAATGAAGCTTAAGGCTAATACGTATGAAGTAAGAGAACTTTTAGTTCCTATATTTAGAAGCGGCAATAAAGTATATGAATCGCCGTCAGTAATGGCAATTAAGGAATATGCCGCACGGGAGCTTGATACACTTTGGGATGAGTATAAAAGGCTTATTAATCCTCAAATTATGTCAGTTGTGTTATCCGACGGGTTATATGCACTTAAAGAGAGGATGTTAGAAGATTATAAAAAAGACTAAGGGGTGGTCTATATGCTTGGCAGTATAAAGGTTCTAAATACTATGATCATTAATTACATCACCAGTATGGGAGAAAGAAAAAAGTATAGGTATGGTAATTTAAAATATGATAAAAAAGTAAGCAGAGCCCATATTTATAAGATTGTTCAAAAGCTTTCGCAGGATATGCTAAAAGCAGGAGGCATAACTGTAGAGGTTAAAGGTAAAGAAAATTTGCCCCAAAAGGGCCCAGTGCTTTATGTGGCAAATCATAAAAGTATTTTTGATATTGTTACACTTGTAAGTCTGATAGAAGATCCTTTGATATTTATAGGTAAAAAAGAAGTAGCAAAAATGCCTCTTGTTGAAAAATGGTTCGATGCTTTAGGTTGTATTTATATAGATAGAGAAGACCTAAGGCAGTCGTTAAAGGCAATTATGATGGGAATTAGTGAACTTAAAGGAGGACAGTCAGTCGTAATATTCCCAGAGGGAACAAGGGCTCATGGCAAAGCACTCAAGGAATTTAAAGAAGGCAGTTTTAAGCTGGCAACTAAAACGAAGGTGCCTATTATTCCAATAGCTCTTCAGGATACTTATAAGGTGTTTGAGGAAAAGAAAAGTGTTCAAAAAGGCAAGGTTTACGTTAATATTGGCGAAGCTATTTATCAAGAGGAATTAGAAGAAGAGACACTTAAAAAATTACCTCAGTATATACAAGGGATTGTGCAGGATTTACTGCAATCTATTACATTTGAGTAGCTGCAGTTAAATAAGATTAATGGGGGTGAGTCATATGTCAGAACATCAAAGTGGTATTGATAATAGTATAGATAGTGCTAAGCCAGTCAATGAAATAGTAGTGGTTGAAATATCCAGAGATAGGATGCTTGCCGTATTATGGTTTGAAGCACCTAAAAATGGAGGAAATAAATTAACTGGTGACCAAATTAGAAGTGAGATAGATAGAAAGGGTATTAAAAAAGGTTTGGATTTAGAACTTCTCGATAAACTAGTACTCAGCAGACAATATGATTATAAATATATTGTCGCAAAAGGTATGCAGCCTGAAAACGGAAAAGATGCAGTACTTACATTAACTTTTGATGCTGATAGTATTAAAAATTTTAGGCCTAAACAGAATCAAGATGGAACAGTTGATTTTAAAAACCTCAATGTTGTTCATAATGTAAAAAAAGGAGAAATATTAGCAACTAAAATACCAGCGACAGAGGGTGTTGATGGCTATAATGTATTAGATCAGAGCATTAGAGCGAAAAAGGGAAAAGACACCAGAATGCCAAAAGGGAAAAATACAGAATTATCAGAAGACAATTTAACCCTTTTGGCCTCAGTGGATGGCAAACTAGAATATGATGGACATAATATTTATATTAATACCGTGTATACTCTAAATGGCGATTTAGACAGTGGTATAGGTAATATAGACTTTTTAGGGAGTGTTAGCATCACCGGTAGTGTGAAATCGGGTTATACTATAAAAGCAGAAGGATCTGTAGAAGTTAAAGGACCTGTAGAAGATGCTATTATCATAGCAGGCGGCGATATTATTCTTAGCTATGGCATACAGGGAACAGAAAAGGGCAAGCTGGTTTCAGGTGGTAATATTGTTGCAAAGTTTATTCAGAATGCTACTGTGGAAGCACGCAAAGATGTTATTACAGAGGCTATTATTCATTCGCATGTTTCGGCAGGTAATAGTATTAAAGTCGAAACTGGCAAAGGAACAATTGTTGGAGGAAGCGTTGCAGCGACTAACATGATCTTTGCCAAAAGTATAGGTTCACCAATGGGAACTGTTACATCCGTACAAATAGGTATTTTACCAAGTCTTTATCAAAATCATAAAAAAATAGAAGCTGAACTTCAAGAAAAAAGAGCAAGTTTAACTAAAGTTGAGCAAAGTATAAAGTTTCTACTCTCAAAATCTAAAGAAGTAAAATTAGATATGCAAAAACAAATAATGCTTCAAAAACTTAGTGATGCCAGAAGACCTTTGATTGAGGAGATAGAAACGCTTAAGAAAGAGTATGATGAATTATCTAATACGTTACGAGAAGCACAGGATGGCATTATTAAAGTTGTAGATATTATGCATCCGGGAGTCAGACTTATGATAGGCAACACAATTAAATATGTAGATGATTCAAAGGTGCATTGTACCATCAGAAAGGTAGATGGAGATATACACATTGGACTATAAAAAGCTATATGAGTGCTTGTTGTGAGCAACTCATATAGCTTTTTAAAAATGATAAATCTTTTTTAAAGCCTCTTAGCTTTGTTTATAATATAGGAGATATTAGTCTAGAGATAGATTCCTTGAACTTAATCAGCAAGCTTCTGCTTTTATAGATCGCAGGGGTTAATTCTTTGCAGTCTTTTAAATCGCTGCGAAATACGCGGGAAAGCTCTTTAGACGCAGATGTATCGTAGATGAAAGCATTTATTTCAAAGTTAAGCTTAAAGCTGCGTATATCAAAGTTAGCCGTACCTACTGAGCAAATAGTATCATCTATAACGATTGTTTTAGCGTGTAGGAATCCTTTTTCATAGGTATAGCATCGTACCCCACAATCAAGAACTTCACCTATATAGGCATAAGTTGCCCAATAAACACAGACGTGATCTGGTTTATTAGGAATCATAATTCTAACATCTATCCCAGAAAGTGCAGCAAGTTTAATAGCCATAAGAACACCTTCGTCAGGGATGAAATAGGGTGTTTGAATGTAAATAGATTTTTTGGCTTCATGAATCATTTTGATATAACCATTGCGTACACTAGCGTGTTTTGAGTCTGGTCCGCTTGAGACAATCTGCATCCCTATGTTACCAGGTGCGTTATTTGTCTCAATGGGAATATATTTATCTAAAGAAATATTTTCGTTTGTTGCAAATCTGCGGTCTAATAAAAATTGCAAATCAATTAAACGTACTGCACTGCCTGTTATTTTAAGATGCGTATCACGCCAATAGCCAAGTTTTTTATTAAGCCCTACGTATTCTTCACCGATGTTAAAACCTCCAAGATAGGCTGTAACACCATCAATTACACAAATTTTACGATGATTTCTATAGTTTACACGTAGCTTAATAAAGGGGATAAAAGATGGAAAAAAGCAAGCTACTTTGACGCCTGCATTTTTTAGTTCATAAAAATATTTTTTTGGAATACCAAAGCAGCCCATATCGTCATAGAGCAAGAAAACTTCAACACCTTCTTGAGCTTTTTTTATAAGAAGATTTTTAAAAGCTTTCCCAAGTTCATCATTACGTATAATATAATATTCAATATGAATATATTTTTTTGCACTATTAATGCTTTCAAAAAGCATATTAAAAAGCTCTTTACCATCGGTAATAATATTGATGCTATTATCCTCAGTGTATAGTGCTTCATGGGCATTGAGATGAAGGCTTATAAGATTTTCATAGGTTTTAATAAGGGCATTATTAAATTCATTAATGGGATATGCAAGGGAGGTTTGTTGTCTATGTACAACAGCTAGAAATCTATCTTCTTCTTCCTTTTTGCTAAATGTTTTTCGTTTGCGGAGATCTTGGCCGATAAAGCAATATAAAACAAAACCTACAATTGGGATAGAGAGCATAATCATAATCCATGCCCAAGTCGTACTAATGTTTTTTCGAGATAAGAAAATAACAGAAAGAACCAGTAAAATATTAATATATAAAAATATATCGAGCCATGTAACCTTTACTAAAAAAACATGTATCATTTCAATCACCTCAATTATAGTATTAGACTAAAGAATAAAAATTATTAACCACATTGTGTTATAAGTTTTGGTATGCTATACTAATCTAAGCTCAATTAAAAGTTATCAAGGAGGTATTAAGAGTGAACTGGACAATATTTTTTATTGTACTTGCAGTAATAGCCGCCCTTTTGGCAGGCTTATATTTTTGGGGAAAAAATTTACAGAAAAAGTATGATAGTCAGCAACAGCTTATTAATCAGCATAAACAAGCAATGTCCATATTTGTAATAGATAAGAAAAAGGATCATGCGAGTAACCTTAAACTACCTAAACAAGTCAAGGACCAACTTCCGTGGATTTATAAAAAACGCAAAATGCCCGTTGTCATAGCTAAAATAGGGCCCCAGATACAAACACTTATGTGTGATGAAAAACTTTATAATATTATTCCTATTAAAAAACAAATTAAAGTAGAACTAGCAGGAATACTTATTGTAAATGTGTTATCAGGTAAACTTCCAGATGTAAAGAAAAAAAGCTTTATATCTCAAATAAAAGCTAAGGCTATGCCTTTAAAAACCAAAGAAAAATAAAGCTTGTATACTCTAAGTATACAAGCTTTATTTTTCTTTGAGAAGTAAAACTTATAAAATTGATCACACTCAAGTATCTAATGGGGCAATAAGGTTAATAATAATGGAAACATGTTCATATGTTTTAAGAAAGGAGGCAATATGATGAATAGTAACGTTGTTGTGTTTTTTAAAAAACTAATAAAAAGATATACCGCACATAATATAGCAGCTACCAGTGCTCAGATAGCTTATTATTGGATTATGGCTTTTTTTCCGTTTTTGATTTTTATTATCTCACTGCTGACTTATACAAAAATACCGGCCGGGATCTTGCTTGAGTATATAGCTAAAATTGTTCCGGCTTCATCTGTACCTTTTATACAAAACACGATTAATCAGTTTATTATTAATAGAAGTACCACCTTATTATCTGTAGGGATGCTGTTTACATTATGGTCAGGGGGAACAGCTGTTAATGCTCTCGCTGGAGGTATTCATTTGGCCTATAACTCTAAACCGGTTAAGCCGTTTTGGCTTTCACGACTTACAGCAGTACTTTATACTATTTTACTCGCAGTTCTTATTATTGTGCTTATGGTTGGTTTAGTATTTGGAAACAGGTTAGGGGATTACATTATGGAAAGTCTTCATATGAATAAAGGGATCTTTATGCCTATATGGCAGCTTGGCAGGCTGATTATGCCCTTTTTAGCCCTTATTGCTATTTTATATATCATTTATAGGATTATTCCCAGAAAGCACCTTAAATGTAAAAATGTTTGGCCAGGAACAGTGGTCGTTTCCTTAGGATGGTACTTTTTTTCGCTAATTTTTTCCATATACGTAGATAATTATAGTAAATATAATCAATTATATGGTAGTATAGGAGGTGTATTCGTGCTTCTTATTTGGCTTTACTCAAGCTGCATGTTGCTTCTTGTAGGCGCAGAGATCAATTCTTTATATCAAGAGCTAAAAACAAATCATGTAATACGCAAAATTGAGCGTATTAGAACAACTTAATTTTAAAGATGCCTTAAATACTGAAGTGTAGGGTGCTTTGCACTTGAAAAATATAATAAAAGTGGTGATGAAAATGTTTGTAAAAGAAATTATAGAAATTAAAAAACCAACCTTTTCCTTTGAAATCTTTCCGCCTAAAAGCGGAGGTAATTTAGAATCTATCTATGGGACAGTTGATGCATTAGCTAGTCTTATGCCAGATTTTATAAGTGTAACGTATGGTGCTGGAGGCAGCAGTCGTGAAAATACTGTAGAAATTGCCTCGGTTATTCAAAATAAATATAACATACCAACCCTTGCTCATTTAACCTGTGTAGGCAGCACTAAGGATCAAATGGATAATATTCTTAAAGAACTCGATGAAAAAGGGGTTAAAAATATCCTTGCTTTAAGAGGTGATCTTAATGAATTATCTACTCTTGGAGATTTTAAGTATGCCTCTGACTTAATAAGTTATATAAAGAATAAGTATCATTTTAATATAGTAAGTGCATGTTATCCTGAAAAACATTTAGAGGCCTATAGTATTGTAGAGGATTTAAAACATCTTAGATCAAAAGTAGATAGTGGAACAGATATGTTGGTATCACAACTCTTTTTTGATAATCAGGCGTTTTATAACTTTGCCGAAAAGGCACGGTCTATTGGTATAAATGTTCCGATCGTAGCGGGTATAATGCCTATTACGTCTTCAAAACAAATTGAGAGAATGGTATCACTTTGCGGGGCCACAGTCCCTGAGTCTGTTCAGCGATTTATAAGAGCGTACGGACATAATAGTATGGCGATTAAAGAAGCTGGCATAGCCTATGCTACTCGGCAGATTATAGATCTTCTTGCAAGCGGCGTAGATGGCATACATCTTTATACAATGAATCAAGCGGATATTGCAAAACGTATAGCAGAAAACATTAGAGGGATTCTTTATGCACTGAGAGTAAAGAGGGAGTAAAAATGAAGATTTCTGATTTAATGATACAAGAGGCGCTACGCTATATTCAAACCCCTAAAAATAAGTCAAATGATGATATTATTGAAAAAATAAGACATACATATGATAAGCTTGAGAAAATAGGCGGAGTAAAGAGTGTCTATAAGGTTTTACCTATCTATCTGGATGCAGAAGGCGTTTCGTTTGAAAATACGCACTTTAAGATTATAAGTAAGGATTTATTAAGGTTATTTGCAAATAGCAAAAAATGTTATATACTTGCTGTAACATTGGGACAAGAAGCAGACAGGCAGATTGCCTTAAGACAAAAAATAGATATGCTGGATGCACTTATTTTGGATGCGTGTGCATCGGTATGCGTAGAGCGTGCTTGTGATGAGCTTGAAAGTGAAATCATAAAGACGCTTAAAGAAGGTGAATTTCTCACGATGAGATTTAGTCCAGGTTATGGAGATGTTCCTTTAGAGGTTCAGCAAAGTCTTATTGATCTATTAGATGCTTCAAAAAGAATTGGGATCAGCCTTACTAAAACGAATATGCTTATTCCGACTAAATCCATAACAGCCTTAATTGGTGTATCAGATCAAAAAGAAAGCAGAATGAAAAGCTGCAAGTTATGTAATTTAAAAGAAGTATGTTTATATAAGAAAAGAGGAGATAAATGTGGTTTGTAATGTTCTAGGTAAAAAGCATCTGTTTTTTGATGGTGCGATGGGGACGGTTCTCCAAAACAAAGGTTTAAAGCTCGGAGAGCTGCCAGAAAGTTATAACTTTACGCATCCCCATGCAATAGAAAGTATTCATAGAGAATACTTAGAAGCTGGCGCACATTTTATAACAACCAATACTTTTGGAGCTAATCGCTATAAAATGAATAATACCTCCTATACTGTAGAACAAGTTATTACAAAAGCTATTGAGCTTGCAAAAAATGCAAGAACAGATTTTGATGAAAGATATATTGCATTAGATGTAGGCCCTAGTGGTAAAGTACTACAGCCTGTTGGTGATGTATCATTTGAAGAAGTTTATGAAGTGTTTAAAGAACAAGTAATAGCAGGAGAACAAGCAGGCTGTGATGTTATTTTATTTGAAACTTTTACGGATTTATATGAACTGAAGGCTGCGATACTTGCAGCAAAAGAGCATACAACATTACCAATATTTTGCACCATGAGTTTTGAAGAGAATGGACGTACATTCTTTGGGACGAGTATAGAAGCTATGGTGCTTACACTTGAAGGCCTTGGCGTTTCGGCGCTTGGTATAAACTGTTCTTTAGGACCCAAGCAACTTAAACCTATTGTAGATAAGGTGTTAAAGTTTGCATCGATACCTGTTATGGTACAGCCGAATGCAGGACTTCCGGTAATGAAAGAAGGCACCGCTCGATATGATATTACATCAGATGAATTTGCATCTTATATGAAAGCATTTGCGGATAGCGGTGTAAGCGTACTTGGAGGTTGTTGCGGGACAACTTGTGAATATATAGAAAAAATGGTGAACCAAATTGCGGGATCTATTTATACTATACCTGTTAAAAAAGAAATAACTGGCGTATGCAGTCACTCAAATACGGTGTTTTTTGATGATGTGGTTATTATAGGAGAGAGACTTAATCCAACAGGTAAAAAACTTTTGCAGGCAGCACTTAGAAATGGCGATATGGATTACGTCCTTAGAGAAGCTATTGTACAGGAAGAACAAGGGGCTCATCTATTAGATGTGAATATGGGGCTTCCAGACATTGACGAGGTCGGTATGTTAAGACAAGCTGTTATTGAGGTGCAGTCAGTTATTAACCTGCCCCTTCAAATAGATTCTTCAAATGTGAAAGCTTTAGAAGCAGCCGCAAGAATCTATAATGGCAAGCCGATAATTAATTCTGTAAATGGTAAAAAAGAAAGTTTAGAGACAATACTCCCCATTGCTAAGAAATATGGGGCGTGTGTACTTGGGCTTACATTAGATGAAAAGGGTATTCCAGAGTCAGCCGAAGAGAGACTTGCGGTAGCAGAAAAAATTGTTCAAAGAGCATTAGAGCTTGGAATACCTAAACAAGATATATTAATAGACTGTCTCGTAGTCACTGCATCAGCGCAGCAGGAACTTGTCTTTGAAACCCTAAGAGCAGTTAGACTTGTAAAAGAAAAACTTGGAGTGAAGACAGTTCTAGGGGTAAGTAATGTATCTTTTGGACTGCCTAATAGGCCGCTTATCAATAAAACCATGCTTGCTATGGCGCTTATGCAAGGACTTGATGCACCGATTATGAATCCAGGAGACACAGGGATGGTAGAAACTATTAATGCCTATAGGGTTCTTAGTGGAAAAGATAAAGGCTCAACACAGTATACAGATAATTATAGTGATGAAAAAAATAATCAGTCTAAAAATCAAGAACAAATATCAGCTGCTAGTGGCAGCGATTTAAAGCAAGCAATTAAAAGCGGGCTTAAAGAAGAGGCAAAACTTATTACAGGTGATTATTTAAAATCTATGCAGCCATTAGAAGTTATAGAAAATTATATTGTGCCCGCACTTAATGAAGTTGGGAACTTGTATGAAAGCCAAAGTATTTATTTGCCACAACTTATAAGGTCAGCGGAAGCTGCTAAAAAGTCTTTTGAAAAACTTCAGACAGAACTTATAAAAAGTAATACTGAACATGCCCTTGTTAAAACCAAGATTGTTCTTGCTACAGTTTATGGAGATATACATGATATTGGTAAAAATATTGTAAAAGTTATTATGGAAAATTATAATTTTGAAGTATTAGACCTTGGGAAAGATGTACCATCTGAAAAAATAGTTGATGCAGTTAAAAAGCATCACATTAAAATAGTTGGACTTAGTGCACTTATGACTACAACTGTCAGCAGTATGAAAGAAACTATAACGAGGCTCAGAGAAGAATGTCCTAAAGTTAAAGTTATTGTAGGTGGTGCTGTACTTACAGAAGAACTCGCAAATTATGTTGGTGCAGATTTTTATGCAAAAGATGCGATGGAAACAGTCAATATATCTAAGCGTATCTTGGAAACAAGGTAGTTTTAAACAGAAGATTATAAGTTTTTTTATATAATATTTGATTTTATTGTCAATTTAGTATAAATTAGTACTATAAGAATAGAAGAAGTGCCATGTTTAAACTGATACTTATAACAGGCTTTATTTATAGTTGATACAGGGATTTAAGAAGCATAGTTTTCCTTAAAGGGGGGATGGCGAAATGGATAGTGGACTTTCAGAGCAAAAACAATTTGAAATAGAACACTTAGAAATACAACTACAACAACAAAGAGGCATGTTGTGGCTGCTAGGCGAAATTATGAAAGAAGCTGTAAATATAAGCTCTTTCAGGCAGCTTATGGCTATATTAACAGATATGCTGATGGGTGTAATGGGCGTTACAACCTGTTATCTATGGATAGCTCAGGAACGAGACTATAAAGTTTATTTTAGAAGTGTAGAGCTGCAAAATGATTTTAGAGCAATTAAAGTAATGGAGATTCCAAGTGCTTTGAGAGATTTAAAAGGTTCATATACATTTGAAAAAGAGGAAATAGTCAGCCCACTAATTGACTGTATTAATGTCCCGCTTTCAAGACTAGCTGTCCCGCTTAAAAACTTTAATGATAATAGTATTTTTGGAGCCTTAGTATTAGAACACGAAGAACCTAACTTTTTTACAGATAACACCATTGCATTTTTTGAAACGCTTACTGTATTTATTTCTATTAATGCACAAAATTCAAGATTACTGCAGAGCGTTTCTAAAGAATCTCAGACAGACCCTTTAACAGGAGCCTACAACAGGCGGCATCTTCAAAAAGCGCTTGATAAAGTTTATCATGCTAAAAGTGTTATGACTGTAGCAGTTATAGATACCGACAACTTCAAACAGGTTAATGATATATTAGGACATCTTAAAGGAGATACGGTGCTTAAAGCTATTTCACAACTCGCAAAAGGTTCTGTAAAGGAGTATGGCGGAGAAGTTGTAAGATATGGAGGCGATGAATTTGTCATCCTTATTCCTGTTCCTATAGAAGAGGCTATACATATTCTAGAAGAATTTAGACAAGCAGTATATTATATTCAGCTGACTTATGATGTTGACATTCCTGTTACAGTAACGCTGGGGGTATGTACCTATCCAGATATGGCAGATGATCCGCATCAGGCTGTAAGGGCAGCTGATAATGCCTTAATTAGAGGCAAGATAAAGGGAAAAAACAGAGTAGTTTTAGCTGTAGATGAAGATATCGTAAAGAGTAGGATTGGAAAATAATCTTTAATGCAATAGTTCTTTTACAGTATAATCTTTATACTATTTAGTCATATTATAAGCATATAATGTGCGAATATTTTCAATATCAAGGAGTAATCATCTAATGAATAAAATAAAAGTAATGAGTATATTTGGTACTAGACCGGAAGCTGTTAAAATGGCGCCTCTAGTTAAAGAATTAGAAAAAAGTGAAGCAATAGAGAGCATAGTTTGTGTAACGGCACAACATAGAGAAATGTTAGATCAGGTACTTGATATATTTAAACTCGAAGCACATTACGATTTAGATATTATGAAGCAAAGACAAACTCTAACAGAGATTACTGTTAGAGTTTTAAAGGGATTAGAAGAAGTACTAGATCAGGCTAAGCCAGATATTGTACTTGTTCATGGAGATACTACCACTTCTTTTGTAGCAGCACTTGCAGCATTTTATAAACAAATACCGGTTGGACATGTAGAAGCAGGTCTTAGGACTTTTAACAGATATGAGCCTTTTCCAGAAGAAATGAATAGAAAACTTACAGGATCACTTGCCAATCTGCACTTTTCTCCGACACCTCTTGCAAAACAAAATTTGCTTAATGAAGCGGTAGAAGAAGAAAGTATATTTATTACAGGCAATACAGTTATTGATGCCCTTAAAACAACAATAGAACAAGATTATATGTTTTCTGTAGGGGAACTAAATGATATTGACTATGCTAAACGCAGAGTTATTACAATGACGGCCCATAGAAGAGAAAATTTAGGAGAGCCTCTAAGAAATATATGTGAGGCTGTTCGTCAGGTAGTTCTTGAACACGCGGATGTAGAAGTTGTTTATGCAGTGCATAAAAATCCTGCAGTACGAGAAGTAGTAGACAGTATACTAGGAGATGTGCCTAGGGTACATTTAGTGGAACCTTTAGATATCAAAGATATGCATAATTTAATGAGGCGTTCTTACCTTGTGCTTACAGACTCAGGTGGACTTCAGGAAGAAGTACCGTCTCTTGGGAAACCAGTACTCGTACTAAGAAATGTAACAGAAAGACCAGAAGGTATTGAAGCTGGGACTTTAAAGCTAGCAGGTGTAGAAAAAGATACTATTTATAAGCTTACAAAAGAGCTGCTGATGGATAAGAACCTTTATAGTCAAATGGCACAAGCTAAGAATCCATTTGGTGATGGAGAAGCTTCAAGGAGAATAGTGGAAGCGATCCTTTATCATTTTAAGAAAAGGAATGAAAGACCAGAGGATTATTGTTACAAGTAAAAAATAGAGAAGTTTGTCGTTAAATTTAGATTTTTTTGTAGGAATATGTTAAAAATTTACCAAAAAACAAAATTTTTGTAGAATTATATATGCGCAATGAGTTAAAATAACATGGGGAACTATCATAGGAGGCAGAGCAATGAAAAATAGCAGTTGGGCACGTTCTTTGATGTTAGTGTCGCAGTTGGGGATCTCTATGGTTACACCTATTTTATTATGTACATTATTAGGAGTTTTTTTGGATAACAAGATGAATACTGAGCCGTGGCTTACTATTGTGCTTATCATTTTAGGTGTGGGCGGCGCATTTAGAAATTTGTTTTATATCGTAGGCAAAGAGATTAAGAAGGGGGGAGACAAATGAGTATGACTTTTATTAAGAAAAACTTTATACCACTTAGTATGATAGCATTTTCCTTAATAGCATATACTATAGGCATGTTAGTAGTTGGTGATTCATGGAGCTGGACTAAAGGAGTATTCATTGGACTGCTATTTTCCCTTATTAAATTTAAGCTTATGGAAATCACATTTAATAAAGCAGTTGTTATGGAAGAGATTAAAGCAAAGAACTATGCTACAGCCCATTACATGCTAAGATATCTTCTTACTGGTGCAGTATTATTTATTGCGGTACTCGAACCTGGTATTCATATTTTAGGTGTGTTTTTAGGTCTTATCTCTATGAAAGTGGCAGCATATATGCAGCTTTTTTTGAAGAAATCAATGCGGCAATAAGAGCTTTTCTAAGCTCATTGCATATATATTTTAATACAGAAAGGAGTGTACGTAGGTGGAACAAAATATAGATTTTGGCATAAAAACTGTCGTCAAATTATTTGAGGTAGACGGTCAGGCAATAGGTATAACAACAACACATATTAACACATGGATAGTTATGGCTGTACTGACCATTATCGCAGTAATTGTGAGAATTAAGCTTAATAATTTTAAAGAAGTTCCGGAAAGTAAGTTGCAAAATATAGTTGAACTCATAGTAGATACATTTGAAAATTTTACTGCAAGTACTATGGGCAAAAACAATAAGGGGTTTTCCCATTTTTACGGGCCTATGTTTTTATTCATCCTATTATCAAATCTTTCAGGATTAGTTGGCCTTAGGCCACCTACTGCAGATCTTGCAACAACTCTTGCACTGGCTTTAACTACATTTTTTATGATCCATGGTTATGGCATAAAATCAAAAGGGCTTAGTTATTTCAAGGGATTTTTAGAGCCTATGCCTTTTTTATTACCGATTAACATTGTAGGAGAGCTTGCAACACCAATTTCACTGAGTTTCCGTCTGTTTGGAAACATATTAGGCGGAACAATCATTATGGGATTGTATTATGCTATGATGCCATGGTTTCTTACACTTGGGTTACCAGCTGTACTGCATATTTATTTTGATGTTTTTGCAGGGGCACTTCAAACCCTTATTTTTGTCATGCTCAGTATGACGTTTGTATCAAGTGCCATGGACTAAAAAGAAATGAGGTGAATAAAGTGACAGGAATGGTTGATTTACTTTTTGGATGGATGGAAAATGTAGATCCTAGAGCGCTTGTACTCGCATTTTCGGCCATTGGGGCAGGACTTGCTATGATAGCGGGCATAGGACCTGGTATAGGGCAAGGTTATGCAGCAGGCAAAGCCGCAGAAGCAATGGGGGCAAATCCTGAGAAAGGCGGAAAACCTGCAACACTTGTGATGCTAGTCGGATCGGCAGTTGCAGAAACATCAGGTATTTTCTCATTGGTTATTGCAATTGTTATGCTGTTTGCCAATCCACTTATTACTAAAGAGGGGATAGGCATAGTACTCGCATTTTCGGCCATTGGGGCAGGAACTGCAATGATAGCAGGAATGGGACCAGGTATTGGGCAAGGCTATGCAGCCGGTAAGGCCGCAGAAGCTGTTGGTAAGAAACCTGATCTGCAATCTCTTATCGTACGAACAATGCTTCTTGGACAGGCAGTTGCTCAAACAACAGGTATTTATGCGCTTATTATTGCATTATTATTGTTATTTGTTAACATCCTTAACTAACAAATCAGATTATCAAAAATGAGTATATTAAGGAGGGATTCAATATGGAAAATCCAATTGACCCAAGAGCAGTAATTTTAGCGTTTTCAGCTATTGGCGCAGGGCTTGCAATGATAGCAGGTATAGGACCTGGTATTGGACAAGGGTATGCTGCGGGCAAGGCGACAGAAGTAATGGGCAAAAATCCTAAAGAGGGCGGAAGGCCTGCAACACTTGTTATGTTATTAGGTGCTGCAGTTGCAGAGACTTCAGGTATCTTTGCACTGGTTGTAGCAATTGTTATGCTATTTGCTAATCCACTTGTTACAAGAGAAGGAATAGGGCTCGTACTCGCATTTTCAGCACTAGGTGCAGGGCTTTCTATGATAGCAGGTATAGGACCTGGTATAGGACAAGGTTATGCAGCTGGCAAAGCAGCAGAAGCTGTTGGCAAAAGACCTAAACTACAGCCTCTTGTTATAAGAACCATGCTTCTTGGACAAGCAGTTGCGCAGACAACAGGTATTTATGCGCTTATTATTGCTTTATTATTATTATTTGTTAATATTTTTAAATAATAAACTAAATGATCAAAGCTAGTATTTTAAGGAGGAATTTAATTATGGAAAATCAAATCGATGGAAAAGCTCTAATTTTAGCATGCTCAGCAATAGGTGCAGGACTTGCAATGATAGCAGGGATAGGACCAGGTATTGGACAAGGGTATGCAGCTGGTAAAGGTGCAGAAGCCGTAGGCCGTCAGCCAGAAGCGCAATCAGATGTAGTACGTACAATGCTTTTAGGAGCAGCGGTAGCAGAAACAACAGGGATTTATGGCCTTATTGTAGCAATTATTCTTTTATTTGCGAACCCACTTATTACAAGATATATGCAATTAATAGGATAATTAAAAAGCACTACTAGTATAGAAAGGAGGGTGCTTCCCTTTGAATACATCATTTATTACATTATTATCTGCCACAGAGCCAAGTAAAATTATCGGGTTTGATATGGCTTTACTTTGGGATTTAGGAGTTATATGGATATCACTTTTTGTGATCATATGGATTCTTTATAGACTTTTATTTAAGCCCGTAACGGAGTTTTTAGATAAAAGAAAAAATACTATCGCACAGACTATAAGTGACGCTGCAAGTCAAAAAGCAAGTGCAATAGAATTAAAGGCTGATTATGAAGCGAAGCTTAAAAATATTAAAGATGAAGCTAACCAAATCTTAAAAGATACAAGGGCAAAGGCACTTATAAGAGAAGAAGAAATCATCAAAGCTGCAAGAGAAGAAGCAGAAAATATTAAACAAAAAGCATTAAGTGACATCAAACTTGAGCAAGAACGTGTTAAAGATGATCTTAAAAAAGAAATGATAGAAATATCAACTATTATGGCCAGCAAGTTTGTGAGTGCCTCTATAGATGAAACAAAACATAATGCTCTAATTGACGAAATTATAAAAGAAGTGGGGGATGTACAGTGGCTCAGCTAGCTATTAAAAGATATGCTACTGCCCTATTTGACCTAGCTATTTCGGATAATAGGATAGAAGATTATGTAAAAGAAGCGGAGCTTATTGTAAATCTGTTTCGCGAAGAGCCCAATTTTGAAGTAATACTTCAAAGTAAAAAAGTAACTGTAGATGAGAAACTTTCCCTCATAGAAAAAATATTTGTTGATCAGGTATCACCAGCACTTGTTGGACTTATGATACTTACCGTTAAAAAGAGCAGGCAAGAATTTTTGCTTAATATTTTTGAAGCATTTTTGCAGATGGTAAAAAATCACAAAGGTATTTTAAAAGCAACAGTAACTTCGGCTGTAGCTCTTCAGGAAAGTCAGTTAGAAGCAATTAAAACACAGTTAGAAAATAGTACAAAGACTCAAATAGAGCTTGACACTGTGATAGATGCGTCTATTATAGCAGGACTTGTTATTAGAGTTGGAGATAAAGTTGTAGATGCAAGTATTAAAGGTAAAATGCAAACATTAAAGAAGCAGTTAACTGAGCTTAAACTTGCATAGAAAGGGGTGTAATAAGTTAATGAATCTGAGACCAGAAGAAATAAGCAGCATTATTAAAGAGCAGATTAAAAACTATACAGCGCACCTGGAAATAGCTGAGGTAGGAACTGTTATTACTGTAGGTGATGGTATTGCACGTATCCATGGCTTACAAAAAGCAATGGCAGGAGAGTTACTTGAGTTTCCGGGCAGTGTTTATGGTATGGTACTTAACCTAGAAGAAGACAATATTGGAGTTGTTCTTTTAGGTTCAGATCAAAATATTAAAGAAGGCGACACAGTGAAATCAACTGGTCGTGTTGTAGAGGTTCCAGTAGGCGATGCGCTTATGGGACGTGTTGTTAATGCCCTTGGTCAGCCAATAGATGGTAAAGGCCCTATTAACACAGATAAATTTAGAAGAGTTGAACGTATAGCACCAGGGGTTATTGAAAGAAAATCAGTAGATACACCACTTCAAACAGGGCTTAAAGCCATTGATGCAATGGTTCCTATTGGACGT
This sequence comes from Cellulosilyticum sp. I15G10I2, assembly GCF_900095725.1. Taxonomy (NCBI): domain Bacteria; kingdom Bacillati; phylum Bacillota; class Clostridia; order Lachnospirales; family Cellulosilyticaceae; genus Cellulosilyticum; species Cellulosilyticum sp. I15G10I2. The sequence continues at coordinate 126,831 of NZ_FMMP01000009.1, read as the reverse complement.
GGACAAAGAGAGCTTATAATCGGAGATAGACAAACTGGTAAAACAGCACTTGCAATAGATACGATCATTAACCAAAAGGGTAAAGATGTATTATGTATTTATGTTGCTATTGGACAAAAAGCTTCTACAGTAGCACAAATTGTAAGTACGCTTGAAAAAAATGATGCGATGAGCTATACAACAGTTGTTGTATCTACAGCAAGTGAGCTTGCACCTCTTCAATATATTGCACCTTATGCAGGGGTTGCAATAGGTGAAGAATGGATGGAAAATGGTAAGGATGTACTTATTGTTTATGATGATCTATCTAAACATGCAGTAGCTTTTCGTACTATGGCCCTTCTTCTTAGAAGACCACCAGGTCGTGAAGCCTATCCAGGGGATGTATTCTACTTGCACTCTCGTCTTCTAGAAAGAGCTGCAAAGCTTTCAGACGAAAGAGGCGGCGGATCTATTACAGCCTTACCGATTATTGAAACACAAGCTGGAGATATCTCAGCTTATATTCCAACAAACGTTATTTCTATTACAGATGGACAAATCTTCTTAGAGACAGAACTCTTCAACGCAGGGGTAAGGCCAGCGGTTAACCCGGGTCTTTCGGTATCTCGTGTTGGAGGCGCTGCTCAGATTAAAGCGATGAAACAAATTGCAGGGCCTATCCGTGTTGAACTTGCGCAGTACCGTTCACTGGCATCCTTTGCACAATTTGGATCAGACCTTGATACTGCGACTCAAAATGCGCTTATGCAAGGAGAGCGTATTATGGAAGTGCTTAAGCAGGCGCAATATGCACCGCTTAGTGTTGCACATCAAATCGTTATATTATACGCTGCAACTAGAAAATATCTTTTAGATATACCAGTAGCGGAAGTTGTTAGATTCCAAAGTGAATTAGTTGAATTTGTTGATACGAAGTATCCAGAGATTCTTGCAGAGCTTGTTAAAAAAGAAGGTATTACAAAAGATCTGGAAGAAAAACTTAAAAATATTGTTGTGGAATTCAAACAAGGATTTAAAGCAAACTAATTAACAGAGAGGGTGCGATAAATGGCGTCTTTACAAGATATTAAAGGGCGAATACGAAGCATAGACAGCACCAAGAAAATTACGAGTGCCATGAACCTTGTAGCAACATCAAAGCTTCATAAAAGCAAGGAAGCTGCACTTAAAACAAGACCTTTTTTTAATAAAATGCTTACAACCATGCAGTCAATAGCTAAAAATGCAAATGGTATAGGATCTCCTTTTTTAAAGCCAAATGAATCTGATAAGGCACTCTATATAACCCTTTCAGCAGACAGAGGGCTTTGCGGAGGCTATAATGCAAATATTTGTAAAGTAGTTATGAAACATATAAAAGATGAGCAAAAAGCTCACTTAGTTGTAGTTGGAAAAAGAGGCAAAGAGCTGTTTAAAGCAAAAGGTTATAATGTTTTTAAAGAAATTTTAGGTATATCAGAAGAGCCTACCTATAAAGTGGCAAAAGAAATTGCTGATTACGCAATAGATAAGTTTATTAAAGGTGAAGTTGGAGAAGTATATCTGGCTTATACAGGTTTTAAATCTTCTATTCAGCAAGAGCCTACTATGATTCGCATTTTGCCAATAGATATAGAAAGTATAAAGAGTGAAGAAACTAGAGAAGACGGACTGCCAAATGATCTTTTAGTTTACGAACCATCAGCAGAAGCTGTGCTTGGATACGTTATTCCAAGATATGTAGCAGACGTAATATATGGTGGTCTGGTAGAAGCGAGTGCAAGTGAGCAAGGTGCAAGAATGACAGCGATGGATTCTGCAACTGAAAATGCAGAAGAAATTATGGAAAAGTTGAACATTCAGTACAATAGAGCGAGACAAGCAGCTATCACGCAAGAACTATCAGAGATTGTAGGCGGGGCCGAGGCACTCAAATAATTTATAATTAAACTGGCAGCAAAAAATGTCCAGGATTAATTCAAACAAAGGAGTGAAAGAGTACATGGCACAAAACATAGGACATATTGTTCAAATCATTGGTCCTGTCCTTGATATTAAATTTAGTCCGCAAAATCTTCCGGCGCTATATAACGCTATTAATATCAAAAAACAAGATGGAGAAACACTAGTAGTAGAAGTAGCACTCCATCTTGGAGATGATGTAGTACGTTGTATTGCGATGTCGGCTACAGATGGACTCGTAAGAGGAATGGAAGCCTTAGATACTGGAGCACCTATTTCAGTTCCAGTAGGTAATGCAACACTTGGACGTATATTTGATGTAACAGGACTTGCAGTAGATGGCAAAGAAAATCCAGATGTAGAAAAATGGCCTATTCATAGACCAGCGCCTACATTTGAAGAGCAGTCTACTTCAGCAGAAATTTTAGAAACAGGAATTAAAGTTGTTGATCTTATATGCCCATATCTTAAAGGTGGTAAAATCGGTCTTTTTGGTGGAGCAGGAGTAGGAAAAACAGTACTTATACAAGAACTTATTCGTAATATAGCAACCGAACATGGTGGATTTTCTGTATTTGCAGGAGTAGGTGAACGTACAAGAGAAGGAAATGACCTTTATCATGAAATGAGAGAGTCTGGGGTTCTAGATAAAACAACAATGGTATTTGGTCAGATGAATGAGCCACCAGGTGCCAGAATGCGTGTCGCATTAACTGGACTTACGATGGCGGAATATTTCCGTGATGAGTCAGGACAAGACGTACTATTATTCGTAGATAATATTTTCCGTTTTATTCAAGCTGGTTCAGAAGTTTCAGCACTTTTAGGACGTATTCCAAGTGCTGTTGGATACCAACCAACTCTTGCAACAGAAGTAGGCGCACTTCAAGAACGTATTACGTCTACTAAAAAAGGGTCTATTACATCAGTTCAGGCAGTATATGTACCAGCCGATGACTTAACTGACCCAGCACCAGCAACGACATTTGCCCATCTGGATGCAACAACAGTTCTTTCTCGTGCAATTGTTGAACAAGGGATTTACCCTGCGGTAGATCCACTGGAATCTACATCTCGTATCCTTGATCCTCAAGTTGTAGGGGAAGAACATTATGAAGTGTCTCGTGGTGTTCAAGAAATCCTTCAACGCTATAAAGAACTTCAGGACATTATAGCCATTTTAGGTATGGATGAGTTATCAGAAGAAGATAAAGTGGTTGTTAGCCGTGCACGTAAGATTCAAAAGTTCCTTTCACAACCATTCTTCGTAGCAGAAACATTTACGGGTATGGAAGGGAAATATGTGCCAGTTAAAGAAACTATTCGTGGATTTAGAGAAATTCTTGAAGGACTTCATGATGAACTGCCAGAAAATGCGTTTCTTATGGTAGGAACAATTGAAGATGCTATAGAAAAAGCTAAAACATTGTAGGTGATAGGTGTGGAAAAAAATAAACTAAGGCTTCAAATAATAACACCGCTTAAAATGATACTAGATGAAGAAGTAGAGACAGTGATACTGCATACAACAGAAGGGGATATGGGGATACTATATGACCATGAGCCGGTAGTTGCACTGCTTGGATATAACGTTATTCGCTATAAGCAAGATGGCGTACTAAAGAAAGCAACAACTATGGGAGGTTTTGCAGAGGTTACAACTGACAGTGTAGTTATTCTTACAGACGCCTCAGAGTTTCCGGACGACATAGATGTTGAAAGAGCTGCAAAAGCTAAAGAAAGAGCAGAAGGCCGCTTGTCACAAGATAGTATGGACAAAGTAAGAGCTGAGATTGCTCTTAAGAAAGCTATTGTAAGGCTGAACTTGAAAGAAGAAAGATAGAGTAGTATTTATAAAATGTATGGAGAGTGTCCTAAAGACCTGAAAAAAGGTATTTAGGGCACTTTATTTTATGATTTTGTTTTTTAGGTTATTGGATAAAGTCCGCAGGGGAGTGAGGGAACTCTTTTAGCTCTCCCGCCTACCCACCAGACTGTGCGAAAACTACTGCATATAGCAGTATATTAGGTATCTTTATAATTGAAGTCCTGATATTAGGTTCGCTTGGCAGGCAGGGGTATCTTACGACTTGACTCGGGTAGGCCGTGGGTTGGCGGGAAAGGCGTAAGGTATCCCTGTCAGCCTTACGAACCTTATATAGATACTCAATTTACAAAGAGTATTTGTAGTTTTTTGACTTCATATTAAAACGTAAAATAAACACTTATATTGCTTAATTTGAGAAAAATGGAGAAAAAAGTAAAAAAATATATATTTCCAAGGAAATAATATGTTTTAATTCCCGAACTTATGGTAAAATAAGTATAATATAAAATGTATTATATGACGGAAGGAATTTGCTATGGATTATGCAGAAAGATTACTAGCTTGGTTTGACATCAATAAAAGAGAAATGCCATGGAGAAACACAAATGATCCTTATGCGATATGGGTATCAGAAATTATGCTTCAGCAGACGCAGGTAGATACTGTGATTCCGTATTATGAAAGGTTTATAGATAGATTTCCGACTATTCATAGTTTAGCCAGTGCTTCTTTAGAAGAAGTTTATACTTACTGGCAGGGGCTTGGTTATTATAGAAGAGCTGAGAATTTACATAAGGGCGCTAGAATGATAGACGAAGTATATGGGGGCGTTTTCCCGACTGATAGTGACCTTATTAAGAAAATACCTGGAATTGGTCCATATACTTTGGGTGCTATTTTAAGTATTGCTTTTCATAAGCCTATTCCAGCGGTGGATGGCAACGTAATGAGAATACTTGCCAGACAATTTTTAATAGAAGAAGATGTTAGTATTGCTAAAAATAGAAAAATATTTGATGAAAGGGTTATGGCGCTTATGCCGAGTGATCCTAATCGATTTAATCAAGCTTTAATGGAACTCGGCGCACTGGTTTGTACTCCTAAAAACCCTAAATGTACCGCATGTCCGGTACAGACATTGTGCGGTGGCTATCAAACGGGAGTAGCAGAAAATTATCCAGTTAAAAGTAAAAAAGTAAACAGTAAGACTTTGTATTATTATGTCATTATTTTTAAAAAAGAACAAAGCTACTATATGGTTAAAAGGCCCGAAGAAGGGCTATTAGCAAATACTTGGGGATTTGTTATGTTAGATAAAACCGTTTTTGATAATATCAAGCACCAGTTGCTTCTGGTTAAACCACTGAACACAGTTAGGCATGTATTTACCCACCTTAAGTGGGAAATGAAGCCACTGTTAGTAAGCAATAGGGAGAATGAAATGCCAAAAGAGACTATGGATCAGATCTCACAGGGCAGGTTTGTGACATTGGCACAAATGGAAGCGCTGCCTATAGCCACAGCTTTTAAAAAGGTCATTGAGCAAATACCCAACAGATAAGCGATCGACAATATATTGGAAGATTTTATTACGAATATGAAGCAGGAATATTATGTTAAACCTAAATGATGTCGATAAATATTAGGAGAAAACTTATTTATTGAAGAGATATTCATATAGATTACTAGTTTAGATCTGGAGGAGATAGCACATGAAAAGAAGAGTAGCACTATTATTAACCATTATTATGCTTTTAAGTTCTTTAAATGTCCTAAGTTTAAGTGCTGCACCGGCTGAGTTTGATAGCGAATTTAACTATAGGTTGGTTACTGATCAAGGACTTTTAGATGGGTTGAATGGGATAGAACCCAACAACAATGGGCTTCAAAAAGATGAAGCCGGGGTCAAATGGGATATGAAGTCTATAGGTAAATATACATTGAGTTATTATGTTCAACAATCAATTACTAATAAAGTTGATCTCGAATTTGATGTAGCAGCTTCAGGACAAGTAACGATGAGGGCTAGTCTCAGTACGACTCCAGCTACATATAGTTTTAGAACCTATAATGCAGGGACTTGGGCATGGCAGACAACTTCACCAGCATTAGGTGTTTTTCAGTACAACAATCTGCAGCTGGATGCCCCAGGTAAAACCGTAGGTTTTGAACAGCAGCAATTAAGTTTTACTGCAGGATCACTCCCTATTAGACTTCAAATTAAAGGTCAGACTATCCATATCAGTACGCAGGGGATACAGGCAGGCTATATCACACCATTTGAATTAACATACGACAGTGGCAGTATTCAAAAGACAGGAACTTTGACCACTTTAAAGGGTCTTGAGAAGTTTACAGTTACACCTACACATTTAACATCGGGTCCAACACTAGAATCTAAACATACACTTCAAAGCGGAGATGAAACTTTGGGTAGTCGTCCAGGTGTTAAAGTATCATTTGATAAACCTAAAGCCATTATTGGTGGCAGCAGTGTATTTACTGAGGTAGAAGGATCTGATATCTCAGCAGTATTAAATATGTCCATTGCGACTTCAGCATCAGGAGGGGAAAGTGGGGGGAGCAGCAATGCGCTTACACTTAACTTTTCTTTAGGGAGCACAATACCAGCTAATCCCATAGAGGTGAAAAGAAATGGTACAACGCATGGACAGGTGCAAACAAGCGGTAGTACGATGAGTATTTATGTCAATCAATCTACGGACTATCTGGATAATGATAATAAAGTAAAAGTTATAGAATGGGATAAACTTGATTCTAGTATGTTGATAAATGCGGGATTAAGTTTCAGTGGCGGTGTTATGAGTAGTCTTGACATAGGACAAAGAACATTCAGCCCGGAAAATAATGGACATACTTATTTGGAATACAGTGCTTTTAGAGCCAGTGAGAGTCAGGTAGGTATTTGGATTAAACCTTACAAAGTAAACGGTGCTGTAACCTATACTTTAAAACAAGGAACACTATACGATAATGTTTCACCGTTGGTATACCATAACTATCCAGGTGGATTAAATAATTCGGAGCTCATCTATATCTACGTACCTAATACAGCTGAGACCACCTACTTCCAAGTCGAAGCAGATATTGGCGGCAAAGCAGCCCTTCAGTCTCAAATCATACAATTTAGTATTAATAATGAAACACCGCCACCGCCAGTATCTAAAATACAAAGTATTAACAATATTTATGCTGTGCCGGGAGATAACCTAGAAGATCCACCACAGGCCATTGGATTTGATATAACTTGGCAGGCACCACAAAAAAGTGAGTTAGAGGCTATTTTAGCGAAGGGTGCAATCTATTATGAACTTTCCTTCCACCAAACCAAAAAAGAAAGCGGTGCGACACGACCTGCCTCAGATTCGAAGGTCATTAAGATATTTAAAGTATCCAAAGACCTTGTGAGTGGTAAAATTGTAGTAGAAGCAGTAAGTGGTGAGGCTGGATCGGGACAATACATAGAAAGTACAGGGAACTTTTTAGTGGAAGAAGTTGTGCTTAAATCTATCAATGAAACAGGTTGGGAGTTTATAGAGGTTCAAGACAATAGATTTAACGGGAACGATTATACACCAGGCAATGAAATGACAATGCCTGCCTATACAGTGCCTAAAGTTTATTATGCAAGCATTAGAGCAATATTTGATCCAAGTGACATCGGTGCAAAAATTGCTGTAAGTCAGGATTCAAACGACATTTCAGTACCTCTTGATACAGTAATAGAAATTATACCAACACCTACAAAGCTTGAGAGCATAAACCGCTCGGTAATGAATCCATTGCCGCCAAAAATTAATTATGATATTGAGATTGATAAAATTAATATTACGAATTATGTAAAAAAGATGCTTAAGCCAGCAGCGCTTCATCTAGATGAAACAACCACTGAAACGTCTTACAAAGGAATTTATGAGATTTTTCTTTATCAAAAAAATGATAAAAAAACAGCTTATACAGACCAAGATTTTGTAGTTGAAACAGGTGTAGCACGTTATAAGCATGCTGCAGATACTACGATACTTTTAACTGATGATGAGATGGAGTCTTTAAGAAACGGAGGCGTTCTTCCCATTGTTTACACGGTTGATTCGCTAGGAGATGTTCAAAATCCGCCGCCAGTCAAATTGTCATTAGAAGGTTTAGATGCGAATCAAGTGTATTATGTAAAAACGAGAGTAAGATTAGATGTGTTTAAAGACTTGCAGCCAAAAGATTCAAGGTATTCAATATTCTCAAAGATTCTTAGCTTTACAACGACAGCTTTGCCACAGCCGCCTAAACCAGAAGATAAAGTGCCGCCTGCACCACAGGACTTTTGGGTAGAGTCTCAGCCTAATAATACTACGGCTATCTTAAAGTGGGCAGAAGCAAAGCTTGAAAAAGATGAGGATATAACGAAACTTTATTATGAAATCGCAAGAGCAACAGATGTTAAACTTAATGAAAATGAACAAAGACGTCAATTAAATATAGAGGCATTAGTTTCTGATAATAATAAAGTTGTTGGATTCAGAACATCAGAACCAAATCTTATGGCTATAGGAGGCAATCCATCAGCTAGCGGGTGGTATCAAGTTGAACCCGTTCAGTCTTCAGACAGCTTAAGGTTAGAAGATAACAATCTTTCACCTAATACCATTTATTATTATTATGTGCGTACAGTATGCATCGTTAACGGAACCATGGTCAGATCAGAGTGGATTATGGTACCTGTTACGACTCATCCGGTTGAAAGGCCTATAAAGCTTCAGGTAGAAACACCTAGCAAATATACATATGATCCTAAAACAGAGACGGTCATTAGTTTCTTAGCGCCTATACCAGGTGGTGCAAATGTTCCAAATGATTATGAATTTGAAATAGCAGTTCAAGGCGAGACAGATGATAATTATCGCTTGGACTATTCGCGGGTATCAGTTCTATCGATTGAAGATCCAAGTACCATAACGTCAGGTTATAGGCATTTTGTCTATAAACTTTATAACCTTAAACCTGGAAGAAGATATGATATTAAAGTAAGAGTTGTTGATAAAACCAGTGCTAAACCAGAAAATGGAGACTATCCAAGATCGCTTTATTCAGAAAAGGTAGTTGCAAGAACGGAATTTGATCAAGATGACCAAGACAAGGATAATAAGTTTAGTGAATATCTTAAGCGTTTCGAGGATGAGGTAGAGAAACTAAGAAGAAAAGCGTACTGGGAAGTAGAAGGAGAAAATAGATTCTCAGCAGCTTATAAGTATAAAGCGTCATATATTAATGCAGAACTTGCTGTGAAAAGTGCATATGACTTGCAGACACTAGAAGGCATGAATAGACTTACCTATTATCTGCCAGCTACAATGCTAAATAAAGCCAGCGACTTAAATGTAATTATTAATGCTGTACTTGGTACGGAATCAATAAGTATAAGACCGTATACGCTTACTGCTGATAATGAAGCGATTAAGGAAGCAGTTGCCCAGAAGAATCAAAAGAAAATTAAAGATTATTATATTAAGTTAGATTTTATTAAAATGGCAGCTGGAAGTAAGGTTAACGGGGAAGACACCTTATCACCAGAAATATGTATTGATATGGATATTATTTATATAGATCAAGAAGATATGATCCTAGAGGATGATATTATGATAGCACTTAATAAATTGGTTGACAGAGAAAGAATCCGTATTATCACACGACTTGAAAATGAATTAAGTAAAGGAACTATTAATGATGAATCATTAAAAGATATTATTGATAGTGCTATAGCGAATATTAAAGAAGATCATCAAAGTTCTGTAAAAAGTATTTTAAAGAAACAAACAGATAAGACAGTAGCTGTATATGAGATCGAAAAGCCTATACTTATTACAAGTATCTTAGACAGTTATTCAGTAAATGGTTATTATTTAGAAGGAACTTGGAGCAGTGTCGAGGTGTTGCAGGCAAATGGCGGCTATACTATTGAAGCGCATCAATTAGGAATTTATATTTTCACTGGCAAGACTGGTATTGCAAACACTATCCCAAGTCTTGCGGCGTATCAAAATATGATTTCGAAATATAATTTAACAGATTTTTTTGTATTAGATGCCTATATGATTAAAACTGGCGCCACAAAAAGGCAGGTATATGGGGCAGTTGCAAGAATACTTGGGGCTAAGAGAAATACTGATTATATGGAATACCTAAAAAATAGAGGAATAAAGGGTATAACGAGTATCGGTCAAGATAAAGTGATCAGACAGGATGAAGCTATTTATATTATTATGCAGGCCTATGAGAAAGTATATAATAGACCCATTACATCTGTTCAGATTAAAAATAGACAGAGTGTAACCAATATAGGAGCTTTCCAAACTCAGTACAGAGCCTATGTTTATGCTGGGGTTGAGCTTAATATCGTAAACAATCCAAACAGACAAGTATTACCAAGTAAGTCCATGTCAGTAGAAGAAACACTAAAAATACTTTCAAAAGTAGCACTAAGATAGGGGGCGGAGAAGATGTATAAAAAGAAACTAGTAGCTTGGCTGCTGTTTATAGTTCTTACCATCAGTTTAGTACCTATAAATATATTTGCTAATGCTCAAACTGGTTCTTACAGTACTACAATAGCCAACATTATCGTAAGAAGCAATAAAAATTTATCTAATGCTACGCCTGATGTTACGGTACAGTGGAACGGCGTAAGAAATAGAGAAATTGGGACACCAAACGATCCGACTCAGTTTTATGAGCTTTTGGTAACAGATGCTTTAAATAATGCAGCTATGAGAAGTCCGTCATCATCTATTCCGGCGACAGGCGATAATAGTAATGAAGATGCACAAAGTTATATTTATAATGTAGGGGATACGCTTAAAGATAACCGTTTTACGAGCGGCAAGCTTTATAAGATAGAGATTGTACCAGGGCATTACCATACTAATGACAGTGTGACCACACCTGTAAGAGCCAGTAACAACCAAGGGGTTGGTTATTTCTTTACAGACTTTAATACAAGACTTGAAAATAAAAATGGACAGCTAGAGGTGAACTGGGAGTATATCCCAGGTGCTTCTTATGAGGTGCGTTATCTGCCTGCAGACCGTGCAACGGTTGAGCAAATGGAACAAGGGATCACCAATAGTAGTGGGGTTACGATCACACCTACAGCTGTACCTATTTCAAATGCATATGCAGAAAATGCCAGCAACCAAATAACGGTCAATGGGGTAAAGCGGGTGAGGTATATTGTAGAACAACCAACACCAGGTCAAATTTATTCTGCATATGTAGTTCCTACAAGTGTGAACAATGCTTTAATAGGCAATTATAGATTTGAAAATATTGTTCAAAATAAAGAAACTGGTATTAATGGCCCTAAAGTTGCACAGGCCTCTACAGATATTTTGCTTGACGTATTTGATGTAGAACCCAATTATGTAAGATTAGAATGGCATTTAGCTTCATGGATCACTGCTAATAGCAAGCTTAAAAAAACGGAAATATATAAAATCGATGAAGGAAACGCTGTGCCTCAGCTGATAGGAACTATTCTTAATACTTCGTTGGCAGAAAACAAAGACTTAGGTTATTATCAATACCTTAGACCGACGAAGAATACTACTTTTTTTGTACGGTTTCAGATTGATGAGATGAGTGAGATGCTGGAAACGGAACGTGTACTGTATATTCCTGGGCAGGCAGCGGTTAGGCCCCTTAAACCTAAAATTCCAGAGCCCTTTTCGGAAAGCATCGATATAAGCGATACAAATATTGATATAAGACCCTATATTGTGTCAGAAGATGATATTTCAAGAGGAAGTCTGCAGTTTAAAGACAATACTTTTCACGTAACGAATACAAATCCTTTAAATATTCAGCTTGTATGGGATGCACCGACAAAAACAGACACATTAAATAATAAGATAGTGGATTATGATATCCAATATGATGTTTACGTTACGAAAGATAAAAACTTATTAGAAGATGAAAACCTTACGCCAATAGCTAGTAATCTTCCTTTTTATGAACTTGCGCCAAACAACTTGATTTTTAATCAAAGCAGAACGCGGGTAGTAGGGTTTAAAACGTTAATTGAGCAATATACAAAGGCTGATAATACCCAAGCGGCGCTTAATGCTAACAGTTCATATTTTATTAAAGTTATAGCTAAAAGACCTTATGGAACTTCTTATATTTTATCAGATCCAACCATTGTATCAATTACAATAGATAAAAATGGTGAAGTGTTTACGCCACCTATTCTTGCAAAACCACCGCTCAAACTCCATGAGACCACGATGGTATCTGCAACCTTAAGATGGCGTACCACGTGGCGAGAAATATATGTTAAGGATGCCACCCTAAGAGACAATTATCCGCCGGAGGAAAAACAACAGGCACTGCAATGGAACTCAGTTGTATATACAGGAACCGCAACGCCACCTTATATTCGCTTTAAGCCTGCAGAGGGACTTACTGAACACATCCTTAATACGTCCAATCAGGTAGATCAGATAAGAAACAGTGTGGGAACAGTTTACTATGATGATCACTATATCAATAGGACAGTTGCGCTAGGTGATGAATCAAATTATGAATTTAAGGTTTTAAGTTATGATGAGGTCAACCGTCAAATTGCTAAGTACATAGAAGAAAAGGGTATGCAAATGACGATCCAAGATTGGCTTATGGATCCTGTAAACTTTGGACAAACAGGCTGGGAAACTATTGCACCGCATATTCCTCAGACTAATCAGGAGCCTGATAATAATAATTGGATGGAGTATACTAAAGAGGGGCTTTTGCCTAATACACGCTATGTGCTGTTGATTAGAGCTTATAAAGTATTAGACGATGGGACGCGACTTGTACAAACTTATCCAAGTTATGTACTGGCTACGACCCTTACGGATTATGAAAGTCCAGAAGAGACTCCAAAGACACCGGAACTTAATTTGGATACTAAAGATGATACATCTATTACTGTATGGTGGATGTATAATAATAGCTTTGACTATGAGATTGTGTATAGCAGACTTGATAATCCTTCAGCAGCTATTACATGGGATTTTAATATTTCAGATGTTCCGGGAGATATGAACTATGTTTCAAACGGGGCAAAAGCCAATGTCAGAATAACAGGATTAGTACCGGAAACAACTTATAATGTTTGGATCCGAGCAAAGCAGAAAAAAGGGACTGAAACTTCAGCATGGAGTAATCCAGTCACAGTGAAAACAGATCCACTAGGAACGCCTGCTATGCCAACAGGCCTAGGACCGGCTGCTTACCAAAGTATACTAGAAATTGGTCAGGATTTTCCGCCAATAGCTAAAGATTATATTACAGTAGAGTGGATTAAAAATGCCAACGATACAGCAGAAATGCAGAATACTGAAAAGCAATACAGTTACGTAGTAGAATTTGCAGATAATCCAGAGTTTTTAGATGCAGTTATTGTAAATACATCAGGGGCTGTTGTCCCAGGAAATAATGGTGATGCGCAGTACGAAGTGCTTGCTAAAAATATGGTGAGATTTAACAATCTTATAGCTAACAGACCTTATTATGTAAAAGTTAAGACAGTTTTAACCTATAAAGATACAGAAGGCAATAGAGAAATTGTTAGAGAATCAGACTATACAAGCTGGGTAAGGATACTCACTAAAACGTCCACGGATGAATATGACGGTGGAGAAAACGACAACATTATTACTTATCCAGAGGCTATTATTGAGGACTATTCAAAAGATATCTGGACTGTAGAAATAGTAGATACAGCTAAAATTATTACCGATATCATGAAGAAAAAAGATTATTTTTATACAATCAAGGTTGAAAAGTTTAATAATAAGCATGATGCGGCTATTAGAAGACTTAAAATACCAAAGTCTATTATTGATGCACTTATTAGTCAGAGGATGGAACTCAAAATTGCAACCAATATAGGTATTTATGAAATACCTGTAAAAGCGCTTGAAGTCTATACTAAACAACATAGTGCAAAAGATATGGTACAACTTGAATTTACCCAAATTGTTGATTATAAGATAACGCATATTATACGACAATACCCAGAAACACTGCTTAAAGGGGAACAACTGGACATTTTTATAAAAGGCAGCAATAGAACAACAATAATCAAAAAGTTAGATGGGTACCTCAAAGTAAAACTTAAGCTGGATGCTGCTAAGGAATATATGTATAAAGACTTATTCGCCTATACCTATAATTTTGATGCTGCAGCCTGGAAAAAAGAAAACCATAGTATTGATACCCTTACAGATACTTATATTACTTATTCAACAGCGGTTACAGGAATATATACCGTTTATGAAAAATTAAAGACAGCTTCAGCCTATTCAAGTACTTATGGTATGAGATTACTTGCGAATACCTACGGTATATCAGCACTTGGGACTGTCTATTTTCAAAATGAAGTTGTACATAGTAATCAGTTTGTTCATCTGCTCTTAGGCATAGCACAAAATAAACCTCAAATAGATCTTACTGCGCCGGTTTATGCAGATACACTTACGAAAGCTCGAACAGCAGGTATTTATACTGAAAGTGCTTCGGGTGGGATTAATGAAGAACAAGCTATAGCAGCAGTGGTAAGACTTTATGAATTAAAGACAGGCTACAAAGTTAAGCCTTCTAATGTGGCCATAAGTGGTGTAAGCAGTAAATATCAAGAGGCTGTTAAAAAAGCTTATGCGATTGGACTCATTGATACAATTAATCCAAAGCAGCCGGTACGTTATGCTTTGCTGTGTGACTGGCTTTTACAAGTAACAGAGTAAACTAGGCAGGGAATATGATATAGGGCCGAGAGGCAGGCAGAGACACCTTACATCTCTCCCGCCTACCCACAGCCAAACCCGAGTCGAGCTGTAAGGTGCCCCTGCCTGCCTCTCTAGTCTTTATAAAATGTGTATATCTCATGAGTATATGGAGTAAGTATATAAAAATAACATTCAATTTAGTTTCTGCTAATTTGAATGTTATTTTTTATGTATGGTATAAAAAAGGAAAAACCCCCCCATACTTTAACTATTATCTAATATATAAAAGTATGGGGGTTTTTATGAAAATGAATAATAAGTTAATTATTTTGATAACATTGCTAGTATCAACGAGCTATATCTTTGGTATTGATTATTATGATAGGAAAGAAACAAAGGTTAGAACACTATATGAAAAAATTGCTTTGCCGGACATTACATATACTGAGATTAGCAGCACATTAAGAGGTATAAAGGAGAAGGAAGAATTAAAGGAGAGGGATTTGGCGCTTAAGCATAATCAGGTTGTTCATGAGTTTGCGCATGAATATAGCTGTTCTAGGTTATGCACGCAGGTTCATCCTGTTCATTGTGAATCTGAATTTATTCAAGAGGAAGAGGCGATGGAGATCAGAGTAACGGGAAGTGAGACTGAGACACCTTATAGTTTATCTATTAGAAATCAAAAAGACTTACATTATAATACGCATTATAAAATTATGATACAAGGACTTGAAGATATCAATCAAATAGATCATCTAAGAAACAGATCGCTTCAGCTATTTAAAAACTGGGGGGTGAAAGCTCAGGAGACGTTATATTTTAAGGGCGTTATGAGAGGCGAAAAAGATAAAGGAGAGAGAAAAGCTATTGTAAATACTGTGTTAAATCAGCTTAAAGCAAAAAAGACAGGCTACTACCAGGATGACGTCCATCAAGATACCGAGGCTTATTATGCCTATACTAAATTCATAAAAGACTATGTGTTAGATCAAGATAATACTAAAAGCAATATACAGATCAGCTTTTCCTACAATGAGATACAAGGCGAAACGCAGATTATTATAGCATTGCCTTTTTATAATGAATCATTTTAACTCATAAACTTGTCTTACTTTCATATAATGTATTAAAGAGAGGGTATACGGGCATAGGAGGAAAAAAATGAGAGAGTTTATAAAAGCAATATGTTTTATAGGAGGGTGCTTGTTTTTTATCCCTTTTATGGTTGTGTATGTGGGGGGCTATCAAAATGAAAACTTATTACAAGAGATTAATAGTGTGTCCCAAACACAAAGTGCTCAAAAAAATACATCTGATTTTATTCAGGAAGAACAAATCATAGGCATATTAGCTAAAGAAATCCCTTATACCTATGAATATGAAGCGATCAAAGCACAAGCTGTTGTTATCAGAACTTATATGGCAAGAAGAATTTTAGGCATACAAAATAAAGGCGAACTTATAGGGTATAGCCTAGAAGAAATGCAAGATCTATGGGGGGAAAGTTTTAATAATATTTATGCAACCTATCAGGATGCAGTTAAAGAGACTCAAAATGAAATTATTTTATATGATAGCGAACCTATAGAAGCACTATATCATAGGGCAAATGGAGGAAAAACAAGATCAGCTCATGAGATATATAATGTTGAAGTACCTTATTTGATAAGTGTGATGAGTGAAAAGAACCCTGTTACAAAGCAGGTTGAAATGTCCAAACATGAGATGTCTAATAAACTTAGAGAGGTGTATTCAGATCTGATTGTGGATGAAAAAACCTTAGAAAACCAGATTCAAATTGTAGAAAAAGATGAAGCCGAATACATTAAAAGTATTCAAATTGGAAATAGAGTTATAAAAGGAGAAGAGTTCAGAAAAATAATAGGGCTTCCATCCAGTAATTTTAAGATCTTCAACCATGGAGAGACTTTGATTTTTGATGTAAAAGGAGCAGGTTCTGGGGTAGGTCTTAGTCAAAATGGTGCTAATGAGCTTGCCAAAGAAGGGAAAAAATATCATGAGATTATTAAGCATTATTATACTGATATTATAATTCAAAATTATATACATAAAAAATAAATACATATGAATAATATTAAAAAACTCTGGCGATAATTTAGACGTCGGAGGTGTAATAAAATGAATATTAAAAAAATAGGACAATTTTTAAAAAGACATGCCTTTTACGTTGCTGTCGGCGTAGTCAGTGTGGGCGCACTTGTTGCTATATTCTTTGTTCCTAACCGAGGTGGGAATGTATATGAAGAACCAAACCCATATGCTAAGAATGAAGAAACAGCTGGCAAGGTAGAGGATAACATTACGGACGGTATTGGTGATGTGGTTATAGAATATGAAGATGACCTTAATAGCCAAACATCAGAAAGCAATATAGAAAGTAATGCAGTATCAGAAAACAAAGAAGCAGCGAGCGAGGCAAAACAAGAACAAATTGATCAGACTCCTAAAAAGGAAGACATAGTAGCTGAAACGTTTGAGTCTACTACCGCAAATGCTGTTGTACAACCTTATTTTGCAGAGGGAGATACTTTTACTTGGCCGGTAGTTGGCGAAGTAGTGGTTCCTTATACAGATGAAAGTACAAAACATTGGTTTAGTGAATCACTTAACCAAACCATGCGTACATTCGGAATATGTATATCAGCAAAAGAAGGCCAACAAGTAAAAGCAGTAGCGGACGGCAAAGTAATAGATATTATTGATGATTCTAGTACTTTGGCATCAGATATGCCCTATGTAGGAAAACTAGTTATCCTAGACCATGGTAATGGCTATAAGAGTTTATATGGTTTCCAAAATGGAACACCTAATAAAGACTTATTAGGCAAAATAGTAAAAGCTGGAGAACCTCTAGGTAAGGCTGGTGCTCCAACGGGTGCCTTTATTACTCAAGGGAATAATATCTATCTGCAAGCTATGCACAATGATAAAGCGATTGATCCATTAAAACTTCTAGATTATAAGCAGGCATCTGTAGAGACAGAAGGCGTTGATATGGGGCATACCCCAGATAATATACAATAGTATACCAGGGGAAAATGAAGAGGCAGACCTTATTAGGGCTATCTCTTCATTTTTTTTATCTGAGTAGGTTTATATTTTCTCGGCATAAATAAGCTTCCCGCAGCATATGTATAAAACAAGAGTTGTGTTAAGGGGGGCCTTTTCTTGAAAGCCTATATAGAAGAAAGAGCCGTAGAAGCTGCTAAATTCATTATTAATTCTAATGCTACAGTAAGAGAAACAGCAAAGAAATTTGGTATAAGTAAAAGTACAGTTCATAAAGATGTAACAGAACGACTAGAAAAGATAAATCCTAAACTTGCCACCGAAGCTAGAAAAGTTTTAGAACTCAATAAAGCTGAAAGGCATCTAAGGGGAGGACTTGCAACCAAAGAAAAATATTCGACTATTATGAAATAGTTAAAATAAATAGCATCGCTATATAGAATCTCTATATGGCGATGCTATAATTATTTTATACCTAAAATTTTTCCAATTTAATTTAATATTTTGCAAAATGGAGGGATTTAATGGTATAATGTGATAGATAAAATAGAACTACAGATATAACTGATGAATCATTAAAATCAATCATATATTTATTATACAAAGGAGAAGCCGAATGTTTGGATTAGGAGCAGATATAGGAATTGATTTGGGAACAGCTTATGTGCTGATTTATGTAAAAGGAAAAGGGATAGTCCTTAGAGAGCCATCCATAGTAGCGATTAAAGAAAAGACAAATGAGATTATAGCAGTAGGTGAAGAAGCAAGACGTATGCTTGGAAGAACTCCGGCTAGTATACGTTCTATTAGGCCCCTTAAACAAGGTGTTATATCTGACTATGATGCTACCGAACAAATGCTTAAATATTTTATACACAAAGCAATAGGACATAGACTTATTAAACCAAGGATAGGTGTATGTGTACCAAGCGGCGTAACAGAGGTAGAAAAAAGAGCCGTAGAAGATGCCACCAAACAGGCAGGCGCAAGATATGTAGATACGATTGAAGAACCCATAGCAGCTGCAATTGGAGCAGGGATTGATATATCAAGACCTTGCGGCAGTATGATTGTAGATATAGGAGGCGGAACAACAGATATCGCTATTATATCTTTAGGTGGTGCAGTTGTAAAAAAATCTCTTAAAATAGCTGGGGATGATTTTGATGAGGCGATTACGAGATATATAAGAAAAAAATACAATATCTTAATCGGTGAAAGAACAGCTGAAGATATAAAAATTAATATAGGAAGTGTTTATAAAAGAGAGGTTCCTGCCGAAATAAATGTTAGAGGCAGAAACTTGATATTAGGACTTCCAAAAAATATTGTAATTACTGCTGATGAAATTATGGCAGCTTTAGAAGAGCCTATTACGAATATTATAGATGGGATTCGTTCAGTGCTAGAGGTCAGTCCGCCAGAACTTGCTTCGGATATTTCAGATCGCGGGATAGTACTTACTGGAGGAGGCAGTCTCATTTACGGCCTTGACAAGCTTATTCATAATACCACAGGTATTAATGCAGTTATTGCAGATGACGCTATGTCATGTGTAGCAGTAGGCACTGGGATGTGGGTAGAATACAGATATGCCCATGGATCAAAACAAAAATAAAGGAGGATGACATGATACGGGGATTATATACTGCAGCAACGGGAATGAACGTACAAACTAAGAAGATGGATATTATTTCCAATGATTTGGCGAATGTCAATACAACGGGTTATAAAAAAGATACCACTATTATTGCATCATTTCCGCAAGTCTTGGCAAGTAGAATAGATGATATGCAAAATCATATTCCAAATAATGGTACTATAGGCAATATGAGCTTAGGTGCAAAAGTAGATGAAGTCTATACCAATTTTATTCAAGGTTCAGTTATAAAGACGGATGGTATGGTTGATGTGGCAATACAAGGAGAGGGCTTTTTTGCAGTTCAGACCCCAGGTGGTGTTCTTTATACAAGAGACGGCAACTTTTCTATTAATCAAGAGGGGCAAGTTGTAACAAAAGAGGGATACTATCTGCTTTCACAAGGAGGCACTCCTTTAGAACTAGGACAAGACTTCTTGTTAAATGGAGGCACGGTTACTATTAAGGAATCGGGAGAACTGTATAGGGGGAGCGAATTGGTAGATACAATAGCGCTTGTTAGATTTGATGACCCTAAGACACTTACAAAAGTTAATGATAACTTATATGAAGCTGGTGCACCAGGCGTTCCTTTTCAAGGAAGTATCATTCAAGGGTTTTTGGAAGCATCTAATGTTAATCCAGTGATAGCAATGGTAGATATGATTACTGTTTCAAGAGCGTATGAAGCCAATCAAAAGGTTATACAAACCCATGATGCGCTATTAAATAAAACAGTCAATGAAGTAGGAAGAGCATAGGAGGATAGACAATGATAAGAGGATTATGGACAGCAGCATCGGGGATGACATCTCAGCAGCTCAATGTTGATACAATAGCAAACAATCTGGCAAATGTTAATACGGTAGGTTATAAAAAGGAAACAACTAATTTCAAGAGTTTACTCTATCAAACAATGGCCGCGCCTAATGTAGACAATGTGCAGCAGCCTACAACTATGCAAGTTGGACATGGGGTAAGAGCCCTGCCGAATTCCCGTAATTACAGTATGGGCATACTTCAAGAAACAGGAAATAATACGGATATGGCTATAGAGGGCAAAGGCTTTTTTACTGTACAAAAAGGTGATCAGATGACTTATACAAGAGACGGAAGTTTCCGCATTTCCCTTACAGAAGATGGGGCTTATGCACTGGTTACGTCTGATGGGAATACTGTTTTATCTGTAGAAGATGAACCTATTCTTATAGGAACGGAAATACCTGTAGATAAGGTAGTAATAGGTAAAGATGGCTCTATTTATTACATAGATGAAGAAACAAATATGCGTATGGAAATAGCACAGCTTAAAATCGTACAATTTGCCAATGTAGAGGGCTTAGAGGCTATTGGATCAAACTTATTTATACAGACAGCAGCATCCGGTGAACCTCTTATAGAAGGCGAAGAAGATGGGCTTATTAGAAGCAGTATCAGAACAGGTTATCTAGAAGGGTCTAATGTACAAGTAGCAGAGGAAATGGTAAAGCTAATTGTAGCGCAAAGGGCTTATGAACTTAACTCAACATCAATCAAAACGGTAGATACGATGCTTCAGCAAGCTAATGATCTTAAGCGTAGCTAAGGAGGGAAATAAGTGGAAATCAATTCATTGCAATTTAACCCTATCCTAGGGCAGCAAATAACGAGCAAAATAGAGCAAGAGCAAACCAAAGACTTTGATGCTATTTTTGAGCAAGCAGCAAGGGAACAAGATGATAAAGCCTTGAAAGATGCATGTGTGAAGTTAGAGAGCTATATGCTTTCACAGCTTTTTAAACAAATGAAAAAGTCTATGGTATCAGAAGATGGGCTAATACCAAAGGGGGACTATGAAAAAACCTTCGAGGATTATATCATTAATAATCAGTCAGAAGATATGGCAAAAGCTGGTGGTATTGGCTTGGCGGATATGATGTATAAGCAGATGACTAATGTCTATGCAAAGCAGATAAAAACAGATAATCAAAATAGTATAAATATTGACCAAGAAGTATAAAAAACGATCTATATTGACAATGTTATATTTGAGTGGTAGACTATATTATGAACTATAACTGAATAAATTCTTATCCAGAGAGGTGGAGGGACTGGGCCCTATGAAACCCGGCAACCTAGCATAAGCTAAGGTGCCAATTCCCACGCATATTTTATGCGTAAGATGAGGATGAATGATCGCATACTATTAACCTCATTTTAATGAGGTTTTTTTATTTGCTTTCTGTTAATCCTAACAGTAAGAATAGCTTATTGCAAATGCTGCTACAACGTAGTTGTGGAGCCAATGAGCCAAATCGTAAAATTAAAAGGAGGAGTAAAAAATGGCAAAAAGATTATTTACATCGGAATCAGTAACAGAGGGGCATCCAGATAAAATGGCAGATCAAATATCAGATGCGGTATTAGATGCAATTTATGCACAAGATCCACAGGCTAGAGTAGCTTGTGAAACAGCACTTACAACAGGCCTTGTACTTGTTATGGGAGAAATATCAACAAGTTGCTATGTTGATATCAATAAAACAGTAAGAGATACTATTAATGAAATAGGTTATAATAATCCAGACTTTGGCTTTGACGGACACGCATGCGGCGTTATTGTTGCATTAGACGAACAATCCGCAGATATTGCAATGGGGGTTGATAAGGCCTTAGAAGCAAAACGTGGTGAAATGTCAGATAGTGCTATTGAGGCGATAGGTGCTGGAGATCAAGGGATGATGTTTGGTTTTGCTTGTGATGAAACACCAGAACTTATGCCAATGCCGATATCTCTTGCACATAGACTTTCTAAAAAGTTATCAGAAGTACGTAAAAATGAAACACTTAGCTATTTAAGACCAGATGGCAAAACACAAGTAACCGTAGAATATGAAAATGATAAACCCGTAAGAATAGATGCAGTTGTTGTATCCACACAGCATGCAGCAGAAGTGACACAAGAACAAATTCATGCTGATATTATGGAACATGTTATTAAACCGATTATACCAGCTGAACTATTAGATGCAGATACAAAGTATTTTATTAATCCAACGGGACGTTTTGTAATTGGTGGACCAGTAGGGGACTCAGGACTTACAGGCCGTAAAATTATCGTAGATACTTATGGCGGCTATGCAAGCCACGGCGGAGGTGCTTTCTCAGGGAAAGATCCAACAAAAGTAGACCGCTCAGCAGCTTATGCAGCTAGATATGTAGCAAAAAATATAGTGGCAGCAGGCCTTGCTAAAAAATGTGAGATAGAACTTGCTTATGCAATAGGTGTTGCAAAACCAGTTTCTGTACTTATTAATACCCATGGAACAGGTAGTGTAAGTGATGAAGCCTTAGTTGAAATTGTGAATAAGCACTTTGATCTAAGACCAGCGGGGATTATTAAAATGTTAGATCTAAGACAGCCTATTTATAAACAAACAGCTGCATATGGTCATTTTGGACGTATTGATATAGATCTTCCATGGGAAAGAACAGATAAAGTTGATGTATTAAAAGCTGAAATAAAATAATTTATATAAACGATATGAAGCAGGGCCAGCTATTTTTTAATAGTTGGCCCTGCTTCATATCAGTAAACATGTGGTTTGAAGTTAAAGCGGCAGGCTCGTAATCAGAATGTAATATAAACTTAATAGGGAGATTTTCCTTGAAATTTCCAAATTTGTTTACTATAATTAACTAGAACGAGTAATTAAAGTGAAGATGGAGGTTTGTTATGAAGAAAAAATTAATAGCAGTAATTATGACATTGTTGATGTTACTTGGAACTGTGGGATGTAGCACAGAGGGGCTTAATCTATATGAAGAAATGAAAAAAACATCTGCATGGGAGTATGCAGAAAGTAAAGGAAACGTACTAGTAACTGCTGAGGTTCAGGGGCAAAAGTTTGAACTAGGGGCAGACTTTAGTGGATATGCTAATACAAAAGAAACACAAGCTTACGTAGAAATGCAAATTAATACGATTAAATTCAGCAATATGAGCCTAGATGTTAAAATGTCACCAGTTAAAATGTATGTTGATAATCAAACACTTTATATCAGCAAAACATATTTTACAGAGTTAATGCAAGTTTCTGGGGCTCCGATATCTGAGGCGTTAAACAGTATTGAGGCAGAGTTTATTGGGATTGATCTAAATACAGGCACGCAAGCCGCTATGTTAGATCAAAAAAAGGCTATGGCGCTTACAGAAGCTTTATTTAAAGGTTCTGAGGTAAAAGTACCTGTTACTCAAAATGGCAGAACATACACAATAGAACTTAATAGTGATCAAATGGTAGATTTATCAGTACAGTTTATAAAAGAAGTTATGAATAACATGGATGCTATTAATGAACTTAGTGGTACAGGTGTGACACAAAAAGATATAGATGAGAATAAAGAAGAAGTTGAACTTGCGCTAGTACAAGGTCAGGAGATGGTAAAACCTATGTTAGCTGGCAGTAAGGCAACGCTAAAATATGTTTTTGAGGATAATACATATAAAGAAGATATGGATATTGCACTTAAGTTTGCCTTTGGTGAAGAAAAGATCAATTTGAATATGGCCGTAAATGCCGATTCTAAAAAAAGTGCAAAAAAAGATTTTAAAGTGCCATCAAGTAATGTGCTTTACACTATGGAAGAGTTTATGCAGTTATTAATGAGTGTAAATGCTGGGGGTGTTTCAACAGAGGATACTAAACTCGTTCAAATCAGCCCAGAGCAAATTATTACGCGTAATCAAGAAAAGTATATCCCACTTAGAGGGGCTATGAGCCAGTTAGATGCAGCGGTTATATATGATGCTAAGACTAAAAAGTCAGTTATTATAACTGATAATGCAGAATTTGCAGTTAACACTATTATAGAGCAAGGTGTTTCTTACATTGCTGTAAGTGAACTAAGTAAAGTAGATGCGCTTTATGTTATTGATAGTGATGAAGGGGTAACTGTTTTAAGATAGTTATACTTATAGAGTTATTAGATTGCAGATTTATACTATACCTAAGAGGAGCAGGCAGACTATGCCTGCTCCTTTTAGGTTCAAATACAACCTTATCCACCCGTTGTGGTGAAGTTGTGTATATGTTATACTTTTTAAATAAATAATGTGGACAAAAATCATGCATAAAAGTGGTGAGTAAAATTGGATGGACAAGTAGTAATAGAAGCAACGATAGAGGATATTATTTACCAAAACGAAGAAAACGGGTATACAGTATGTACGATTGATTATGAGGGTGAAGAAATATCCTGCGTTGGAGATATGTTGGGTGTCTATGCCGGAGAAGATGTAAAGATCATTGGAAGCTGGGTTACTCATCACATATATGGCAAACAAATTAAGGTAGAAATGTTTGAAAGAAGTATGCCAAAAACAGTACAAGGAATGGAGAAATACCTAGCCTCCGGTGTTATTAAAGGGATAGGTGCCAAAACTGCTACTAAAATTGTTAAGCATTTTGGCTTAGATACTTTTAAGATTATAGAAGAAGAACCCCTTGTGCTAGCTCAGGTGAGTGGTATTAGTAAAAAAAAAGCTGCGGAGATTGGGGAAGTATTTCATGCACAATATGAATTAAGACGCGCGATGCTCTTCTTGCAAGAATACAATATTACGCCAACGTATGCTATTAAAATTTATAAACATTATAAAGAAAACACAATGGAAGTGATTAAAAATACCCCATATAGGCTAGTAGAGGATATCTTTGGCATTGGATTTAAAAAAGCTGATGAGATCGCTTATAAAGTAGGTATCGCAAGGGATGATCCACACCGTATTAAAACGGGACTTACTTTTATATTGTCTAGTTTTTCTTCAAATGGGCATACTTATATGCCAAGAGCACTTCTTGTAGATCAGACGACGCAGCTTCTTGGTGTCCACATAGATTACGTGGAAAATGCACTTATTGAACTGAGTCTTTCGAAGCAGATCATCATAAAAAACTACACCATTGATGAGAATGATACCCCTGTTGCTTGCGTTTTTTTAACTTCGCTGTATTATAGTGAACAAGGCGTTGCCAGAAAGCTTATTGATCTCGCCGCACTTTATCAAAAAGACAGCCCGCCGGATACAGAAGAAGAACTGACACGGACAGAAAAAGAACTCAAAATAGAGCTTGTAAAAGAGCAAAGAGATGCCGTAAAACATGTACTCTGTAATGGGGTAACTGTCCTAACAGGAGGCCCAGGTACAGGGAAGACAACGACTATTAATGCAATTTTGCATATGCTGGGTAAAGCGGGCGAGGAAGTACTCCTTACAGCCCCTACAGGAAGAGCTGCTAAAAGGATGAGTGAAGCTACAGGGATTGAAGCACAGACCATCCATAGACTTCTAGAGATTAACTATATGAGAGAAGATACGAATAGGCAGATGTTTAATAAGAATGAAGATAATCCCTTAGAGGCTGATGTTATTATAGTGGATGAGATGTCTATGGTAGATGTTATTTTGATGCATGCACTTTTAAAGGCAATAGTGCCAGGGCAGCGTCTTGTACTTATAGGTGATGCGGACCAGTTACCATCGGTAGGTGCTGGCAATGTCCTTAAAGATATTATAAAAAGTAAGAAGATCCCTACTATAAGATTGATGCAGATCTTTAGGCAGGCGACCAAGAGTGCTATTATCATGAACGCCCATCGTATCAACAAAGGAGAATATCCTATAGCAAATGAAGAAGGCACAGACTTTTTCTTTATTAAAAAGTCTGTCCAGGAAGAAGTACGAGACACCATTATAAATCTTATTACAACACGGCTTCCTAAATATCAAGGTTTTGACAGTTTAAAGGATATACAAGTGCTTGTGCCTATGAGAAAGGGGCCCATAGGTGTTAATGAACTTAATAAAGCCATTCAAGGGGCGGTTAATCCTCATCATGCGCTCAAACCAGAAAAAGAATATAGAGGGATTATATTCAGAGAAGGGGACAAAGTGATGCAGATTAAAAATAATTACAATGCCCCTTGGAAGATTTATTCGAGGCTCGGGATTCCTATAGATGAGGGTGTAGGCATCTTCAATGGAGACTGCGGACTTGTGAGTGTGATTAATAATGAAACAGAACTCCTAACAGTTACCTTCGATGATCAGAAGGTTGTAGAGTATGAGTTTAATCAGCTAGACGAACTTGAACTTGCCTATGCAGTAACGATCCACAAGTCTCAGGGAAGTGAGTATCCAGCTGTTATTATACCTATTCACAGTGGCCCCCCTATGCTCTTAAATAGAAACCTGCTTTATACAGCCATTACACGGGCTAAAAAGCTAGTAGTTGGTGTAGGCCTTAAAGAAACGCTAGAAAGAATGGTTGATAATAATAGGGAGATAGAGAGATATTCGAGTTTGGCGATGCATCTTAAGCAGCTTTTGTAAGATAGCAAAGGAGTAAAAGTTATGTACCATTACTTAAAACAACTTATATTTCCTAATAAATGTATAGTATGCCAAACGATACTGGAAGATCGGGTGATAGGACACTTGTGTGACAAGTGCTATAGCTTTGTGCTGAGGCATAATCTGTGTCCGCACTGCGGGAGGCCTTATAGTATAGATGATGTACACTGTGCATACTGTGATAAAGAAGAAATGGATAGCAATACGCAGGTTGTAGCACTTTTTCCTTATGAAGATGGATTTAGAAAAGGGGTGCTGAGGTGGAAGTATAAAGGACTGCGTAAATACGCAAAGGGATATGCAGACTTATTTGTTAATGATCTATGCATTATAGATAGATTTCATATCGATGCTTTGGTTCCAGTACCTTTGTCGCGGGCAAGGTTTAGGAAGAGAGGCTTTAATCAAGCGCAAGACTTGGCAAATGAGATTTCTAAGTTGGCGGGAGTTAAGGTTTATGATATTTTGACAAGGGTTAAAGAAACTAAGCCACAATCAAAATGCAGTAAAGAGGAGAGGCTTAGCAATATAAAAGGAAGTATTGCAGTAAAACCGGAAATAAATGCTTTAGAGGTTAAGCATATAGCTGTTTTAGACGATATATATACTACAGGTGCAACCATTAGGGAATGCATACATGCAATTAAAAGACAAAATATTACAGGAGATTCAAAAATATATGTACTCATAGTATGTATCGGAGTATAATATGAGTAGATAAGTTAAAAAGTGTTTTTATAAAATACTACGTACGGGGGTGAAGGTATGGAGGTTCGTGTATGTAAAAGATGTAAGAAAATATTTCAGCATATAAGTGGGCCAGAAATTTGTCCAAAATGCAAGCAAAAAGAAGAAGAGATGTTTCAAGTTATTAAGGAGTATTTAAGAAACAATCCAGGAGCTAATATGACTGAGGTAAGTCACGAAACAGAGGTGCCTGTTTCACTTATTGAGAGTTTTTTAAGACAAGGCAGACTTGAAGTTACGCCAGATTCTCCTATTGCATTATCATGTGAGGGCTGTGGCGCAAAGATACTTACAGGCAGATTGTGTTCAAAGTGCAATTCAGGCCTTATGGGTGATCTCCAAGGTGCAGCGCGGGATATAAGAACAGAAAAACAAGCAGCTGATGCAAAAGAAGCAGAAAGAATGAAGGGTCAAAAAATGAGATTTTTAAAATCTGACCGTATAAAATAAATAATTAATAATCATTAGGGGATTAATAAAATAATAATCCTCTATTTTTTATTTTAAAAGATATATACATATTTATCTAATTAAACTAAAGAAAAAAATAGAAGCGTCGATATAATAAATATAAAAAGGATAATACACCAAAGGGGTGAATGGTATGAGAATAGATCAAATTAATAACATATATGAAACTTATAAAAAACAATCTGTATCAGGCGCAAAGCCAATCGCTAAGACACAGAAAAAAGATCAAGTAGAGCTTTCAGAAACAGCAAAAGATTTTCAAAGAGTGTATAAATTGCTGAATGCGACCCCTGACATCAGAGAAGATAAAGTTAATGAAATAAAAGATAGAATAAGTTCTGGCACTTATAGTGTAAAAGCAGAAGAAGTGACAGATAAAATACTATCTCATTTAGATCTTAAAGGATAGGAACATTTATGGCTGGCATTGTATATGAGCTTATAGAAGTGTTAGAAGAGCAAAAAGAATGTTATGAGGGGCTTTTAACGCTCGCAAAATATAAGCAAGACGCTGTAGTTGATAAAAATTTAGATTTATTACAGGAGATAGTAACAACGGAAGAACAATTTGTAGGCAGAACAAGTCTTTTAGATAAAAAACGTGAAGTTTTGCTAAAGGATATTTCGATCGTAACAGGTATGGATTATAACACACTTAGTGTATCAAAAATAGTAGAAAAGCTGGGGAGAGAAAATGAAACAAGTCAAAAGCTGCTGACGTTAAGAGATGCGCTTAGCAGTATAATACAACAGCTTAAAAAGCAAAATGAATTAAATACAGTACTTATTAATCATTCGTTGGAACTTGTTGATTTCACCATAAATGCTATTGGCAGTACAAAAGGATATACCCATGTTGGCAGTTATAATAAACCAGGAGAAGATCCAAGTACCGAGAGACAGCAGAGCTTTTTTGATAAAAAACAGTAAAGGAGTAAGTGGATGTCATCTATTGCAAGTATAGGAAGAATGGTATCAGGTCTTAGTGCTGCCCAAAAAGGGCTTCAGGTAACAGGCCATAATATAT
The DNA here is from genome assembly GCF_900095725.1 of Cellulosilyticum sp. I15G10I2. NCBI lineage: Bacteria > Bacillati > Bacillota > Clostridia > Lachnospirales > Cellulosilyticaceae > Cellulosilyticum > Cellulosilyticum sp. I15G10I2. Next base: position 97,965 of record NZ_FMMP01000009.1, on the reverse strand, counting down.
CTAATGTTAATACACAAGGCTATATAAGACAACAGTTACTTCAGCACGAGAGCAGTTACCTCAACATCGGATCAAATGGCAGATTAATGCAAGTGGGCCTAGGGGTAACGCCTACTGAAATTCGTCAGATAAGAAGTGAACTGGCAGACAGGCGTTTTCGAACAGAAAACGGTATTTTAGGTTTCTACCAAGCCCAAAATGCAAGTATTCAGGAGATAGAAGCCATACTTGATGAACCCTATGGGGAAAGCATCAGTAAAATGTTAGGCAACCTATGGGCTCAAGCTCAAAAGCTTAATACCAACCCAGATGGGGTAGAAGAAAGACTTTCTTTTATACAAGCCGCTAATGTACTTGTTAAAAAAGCGAACCATATAGCTGATTCTTTTATGACTTACCAAGATAACCTTAATAGTGAAGTTATAAAATCAGTAGATCGTATTAATGAATTGATTCGGGGTGTTTATGAGCATAACGAAAAAATAGCACTCTCAGAAATAAATGGAGACAATGCTAATGATTATAGAGATCAAAGAAATTTATTATTAGATGAACTTTCTGGGTTTATGGAAATAGATTATTACGAAGAAGCGGACAGCCGTATCGTTCTAAAAGCAGAAGGCAGAACCGTTGTAGATAAACAATTTGTAACGTTGCTTGAACTTAAACAAACAGTAGACAATAGTCCTTTTGTAAAACCCATATGGTCTAATACAAAAGAAGATGTTTATAATTTTAATAAAGTAATAAGTGCTGCAAAAGAAAATGATACGGGCAAGCTCAAATCATTGCTGCTCATAAGAGGGGATGAATACGTAAGAGCTGATCAGCTAGATGCAAGCGGAGCGATTGTAAAATATGGTACAAGCTGGTCTGATATCGCTTTAAATGATAATTATAGTGTAGATGTACCAGGAAATAGTTATTTTGTTCCTAAAATACATAAGAAGTTTAATGAACTGATTAATGAACTTACCACAATGGCTAATGCATTATTTGACGGAGACGGGATAGGGATACATGAAGGACTCAAGGGTGTACCTATGTTTGTACCTATCAAAACACCAGCTGATTATCCCTATACAGGTGCGCCAAAACCAACTGATCCTACAGATCCGGGGTATCAAGCTGCATACAAAACTTATGTTGATGAATATAATGCATATCTCAAAAAAATAAATTCATACTTAGTACCAGGAAATATTAGGATCAATCCAGACCTTATGGAAAATGGCGGATATAATAGACTTGGAACTGTAGATCCAACGTATTTAGACCAAGGTAATAACAGTAAGGTAACTGAATTTTTAGCAGGCTGGAGTACAAACCGAGACTGGCCTAAGGATGCTCAAGGGTCAACTGTTTCAGATCCGACAAGACCTTATGCTAAAAAGGTTAGTATTATGGGTTTTTATGCAGAGTTTGTAACTGACATTGGTCTTGAAGGTTCTGGATATAAAAATAAAGTATCAGAAAAACAAACGACAGTAGTTAATATAGAAAATGAAAGACAATCAATAGGCGGGGTATCTCAAGATGAAGAATTTACAAGTATGCTTAAGTATCAATATGCATACAATGCTTCAGCGCGTATGATAACGATGCTCGACAGTATGATGGATACCATCATCAATAAGATGTAGGCAAGGAGGGAATATAAGTGGCATTTTTTGAATTTAACATAGCAGTAAGCGGGCTTTTTGCAGCCCAAAGAGGTTTATCAGTGACCTCTAACAACATTACAAATGCTACAACGACAGGTTACTCCAGACAAGTACTTGGTCAAAATGCAAGTATCCCTCTAAGTGGTATGGGTGTAGGTATGCTGGGCACTGGTGTAGCAACAACCAATATAACAAGAATCCGAGAATCCTACTTAGATACTAAGTTGTGGTCACAAAATGATAAACTTGGGGAATATCGCATAAAAGTTGAACAAAACTCTATTATAGAGTCAGTTTACGGAGAACCAAGCGATACGGGCTTTACTAAAATATTTAATGATCTTTTTAATAGTATAGATAATTTAAGCAAGCTGCCAGATGAAAAAGAAAGACAAGCTGCCTTTAGACAGCAAATGATTAACTATACGACATATTTTAATAATATGTCAGCTTCTCTTTCAGGTTTTCAAAGAGATTTAAACTTTGAACTTAAAACTAAGGTAGATGAAATTAATCTGCTAGGGAGTAGAATTCAAAGTTTAAACAGTCAAATCTATCAAGCTGAAATATATGGTGATGATGCCAATACGTTCAGGGATGCAAGAGAGCTTGCGGTAGATAGATTATCACAGCTTGTTAATGTAGAAACAAAAGAAGTTGAGATTGAAATAGATGGCAAAAAGTTTAAACAGTTTTCAGTTAAAATTGCAGGTCAAACCCTTGTAGATCATTTGCATGTAAGAGAGTTAGGTGTAACAGTCAGAGGGGCAAAAGAAGATCAGATCAATGAACTGAGTGCACAGCTTGTGAAACATACAAACGAGTGGAAGGAATTACAACTGTTAGGGACAGGCACGCCTGCACAGATAAATGCGCTGCAGGATAAGATTACGGACACGCTTAATAAGTTGCAAAAACTAGATCCATCAATTACAGTAACCGGTGAATTTGATCCGAGCCAGCCGAACTACCTTGTGGGCTATAAAATTGAGCTAGGAGCCAATACACTTATAGAAAATGATATGCAAATCAATCTTCCTAGGAAAAAATTAAATGATGAAGATATTGACAGTCTTTATGATGTGGTATGGAAGGATGGACTGCCCTTTAGCATGTCAGATAGCAAAATGTCTGGAGAATTAAAAGGTGTTATTGATATGCGTGATGGCTGCGGTACAGGATCAGCTGTAAACTATAATGGGATTCCTTACTATATTAAACGTATGGATCAATATGTTAGACAGTTTGCACAGACTATGAATGAAGAATATAGTAAAGATAAAGATGGATTTGTAGAACTGACCAATTCATTAGGTACTATTATATTTAAAAAAACACAAGCAAATGGGGCTGTTGAGTATTTTGATGCGAATAGGCTGCCTATAGCGACACCCGCTGATGTTAATACATACCAACATAAATATCAATTGTTTACTTATACAGATGGTAATAGTGCAGGTACACCAGAAGATAAGCCGGATCTGACCAATGGTTATAAAACCATGACGGCGGCGAACTTTTCCATATCTTTCGATATCTTTGGGGGTGCGGGGAATATTCGAACAAATTACGTGCACTATCCAGAAAGTGATACAAACCCCAATCCAAGCAGCAATGATCTATTATTAGCATTATCAGCACAAAAAAATAATAAAAAGATGTTTAAAGAAGGCGATCCTAAGGACTATATGATTTCTATGTTTAGTGAACTGGGGATTAATACGCAAGAAGCCAATATGTATGAAAAGACACAGACATCTATTACTAATAATATTAACAATCAAAGACTGGCAGTATCGCAGGTAGATACTAATGAAGAATTTGCAAATCTTATCAAGTACCAACAAGCTTATCAAGCTGCTGCGAAAATTATCAATACCATAGATGGTATCTATGAGACAACAATATTTAGACTTGGAAGTTTTTAATAAAGGAGGGATAGCATGAGAGTAACGAATGGCATGGTTAGAAATAACACGCTGAATTCTTTGTATAGTAATATGGCGAGGTTAGATACGCTTTATACTCAAATGAGTACACTCAAAAAAGTACAAAGACCATCAGATGATCCGATTGTAACAGGAAGAGCGCTTAAACTAAGAGTAAATGTCCTAGAAGTTGGGCAATATAAAAGCAATACAGATGAGGCCACTTCGTGGATGAGTGTTACAGAAAAAGCACTCAGTAACATTACGGAGATTATAAAAGATATTAGAACGAGGTGTGTACAGGCATCAACTGATACCCTTGAAGCATCGGATAGAGAAAAGATTAAAGTCGATATCGACCAGCTCTGGCAGCAACTTCAGCAAGAAGCAAATGCGACTTATGTAGGCAGACATGTGTTTTCAGGGTATAAAACAAATGAACCTATTGTTTTAGCCAAGGACACAGTCTTGAAAGAAAATGTGATCACTAGTGATAGTATACTACTAAATGGTGAGACTATACTTAAAGCGGGAACTATTATTCCATCTCCTATAACATTAAAAAATGCAACTGTAATTCCGGCTGGTACTTTGGGAGCGGATATAAGTGTTCCGGAAGGGACGATTTTGCCTGCAGCAACAGAGCTCCCAGCAGGAACAATCTTACCAAAGGGCACTATTAATCCCAATGTTTTAGGTAAGACAGATGATCAAAGGATTCAATACGAAATAGGAGTAGGCAGTACTATTACAGTTAATACGCTAGGTATGGATAGTTTAATGAGTGGCATATTGACGGATGTGAGTAAGATAAAGAACGACTTAGATGCATACATCGACGGTACGGCAGGCGCTAATATTGATCTACATCAATTATTTCAAGAAAAAATAGGTGATTTTGATAAAAAACTCTCTAAACTTTCTGAAATGACTGCTGATCTCGGAAGCAGAATGGTAAGACTTGAATATACAGCAAGCAGGCTTGAAGATGATAAAACTAACTTTACAGAGCTGCTTTCAAAAACAGAAGATGTTGACCTAGAAGAAATTTATACACAGTTTAATGCACAATATGCTGTTTATCAGTCAGCACTTCAGGCAACATCGAAGGTTATTATGAATACATTGGCAGATTTTTTAAGATAGCATTTTTGCTATCTTTTGCTATATTTGAAGATTGTAGTTTGTATAAATGGTTCGAGAGGGAGGCTGGGACACCTTACATCTCTCCCGCCTACCCACAGCCAAACCCGAGTCGAGCTGTAAGGCGCCCCAGCCTCCCTCTCTAGGTATTGTAAATTCAATTGTTTAAAACATGAGTATGTAAAAGAGTATTGTAAAAAAATAAAGAGGTGAGAGTATATGCTGCTTAAAACAGCTCAGTTTGGAGAAATAGAAATTAACGAAAATAAAAAAATTATTTTTAAAGAAGGTATTCCGGGTTTTGAAACCCTTAAGGAATACATTCTTTTAGAAGATGAAGATATAGAAAGTCCTTTTAAATATCTGCAAAGTGCGCAGCAAGAGGATGTATGTTTTGTAATTCTAAATCCTTATATGTTTAATATTAACTATACGCCTACTATTAAAGAAGAATATTTTGAAAAGCTGGGTGGAGGAAAAGATGAAGACTTCTTTATTTTTGTTATAACAACTGTAGGAAAAACGTTAGAGGAAACTACGGTTAACTTGATGGCACCTCTTCTTATTCATCAAGAAACAAGACTTGGGTTGCAAGTTATTGTTGAAGAGGATGCTTATACGACTAAACATCCTATACTTGACTTTAAAACGGAGAGGAGCTGAATACCATGTTAACCCTAACTCGCAAAAAAGACGAAGCAATTATTGTAGATGGGAATATAGAAATTAAAATATTGGATATACAAGGGGACAAAGTGAAAATTGGTATCGCAGCTCCCAAAGAAGTTACCATCTATCGAGAAGAAATTTATCAAAAAATCCAGGTAAGTAATAGGGCAGCAACAAAAATGGAACAAGAAACCCTTTCAAAATTCAAAGACTTATGGAAATCATAAAAACTAACATATTTCTTAAAATAATTATTATTTTACTCTAAAGTAGACAAGTTTTTATCCGATATATATAGTGAAACAAAAAAGTTAAATGGCCAAATAACTTTTTAATCTAAAATAAAGGCATGGATGCCTACAAAAATTTCAAGGAGGAATAAATTATGAGAATTAATAACAACTTAATGGCAATGAACACACACAGACAATTAGGAATCACTAATAATAGTGGTGCTAAAGCAATGGAAAAATTATCATCTGGTTTTAGAATCAATAGAGCTGGGGATGACGCAGCTGGTCTCTCAATTTCTGAAAAAATGAGAGGACAAATTAGAGGGCTGAACCAAGCTTCTAGAAACTCTCAAGATGCTATATCAATGATCCAAACAGCAGAAGGTGCTTTGACTGAAACTCATGCAATCCTTCAAAGAATGAGAGAACTTGCAGTACAAGCATCAAATGATACAAATAATTCTGATGACCGTACAGCTATTCAAGATGAGGCTAATCAATTAGCAAAAGAAATCAATAGAATTGCTAACAACACTGAATTCAATACAATGACGCTATTAGATGGAACATATGCTAGTGGTGGAACTGATTTAAGTATGCAAGTTGGTGCAAATGAAGATCAACAAATGGTTATTAATATTGAGAACATGACTGCTGGGACTGGTTTATCAGTAGCTAGTGGAGATGATGAAACAGCAACTGCTATAGATATTAGCTCAAGTGCATCAGTGGCTACAGCGGCAATTACTACTATTAATACTGCTATTGAAACAGTATCTGCTGAAAGATCCAAACTTGGTGCTTTCCAAAATAGACTTGAACATACTATTAAAAACTTAGATAATTCATCAGAGAACTTACAAGCTGCTGAATCTAGAGTTAGAGATGTAGATATGGCTAAAGAAATGATGGAGTTTACAAAACAAAATATTCTTCAACAAGCAGCTCAGTCTATGCTTGCTCAAGCAAACCAAGCTCCACAAGGAGTTCTTCAATTATTAAGATAGTATATAAAATAAAGAGGGGGGAGTTCTACTCCCCTTTTTATTTTATAAAAAATCATGAGCTTTTGTGTAAGTGCGTGGCTTTTTATAAGATAAAAAGATGTATAGGAGGATTTAGTATGCTACTAAGTATAGTAATGATGGTAAAAAATGAGGCTACCAATCTTGAAAAATGTTTTGAAAGTCTAAAACCTATTTTAAATGTTCTTTCTTCAGAATTAGTGGTGTTAGATACTGGATCTCAAGATAACACAGTGGAGATAGCAAAACAATACACTGATAAAGTATATTTTCATCTATGGAATAATAACTTTGCAGATATGCGAAATAAAAGTATTAGTTATGCAACGGGAAAATGGATTTTTATTATAGACGCAGATGAAATATTAGAAGATGTTCAAGAAATTATTGACTTTTTTAAACATGACAAATATAAAAATTATAATACTGGATATATTAAGATTAAAAACTACACTAAAAAAAATAAATATACGCTTAGTACTATTGCAAGGTTATTTAAAAAGGATAAAGATTTTCGCTATGAAGGGGCAATTCATGAGCAACCTGTTGTAAGAGAACCTATATACTTTTTTAAAAGTGAATTAATTCACTATGGGTATTCTACTGAAGACAAAGTACTTATGGAAAGGAAATTTAAAAGAAATGTAGAGATTTTAAAAGAAGAAATAGATAAACATCCAGAGAATGTCTATTATTGGTTTCAACTTTCCCAATCATATGGGGCACATAGTTATATTAATGAAGGACTTGAAGCAGCGCTAAAGGCTTATAATATTGCAAAAAAGAAAAAAATAAATTTGAGAAATAGTATGTATGTTTATATTCAGTTAGCTCTTCTGTACTATAAAAATAAAAAATACAAAGAATTAGAAGATCTTTGTACAGAAGCTTTAGCAGTTAAAGAAGGGTATCTTGATTTATACTATTTTTTAGGACATGCACAGAAAAACTTATATAAAGATAAAGAGGCTCTAAAAAACTATGATATTTACTTAGAGATGTTACCGAAATATAATAAACTTCCTGCTTCAAAGGATATTACTGTAACAGTATATTCTTTAGACATCTATGAGTATGTGTATGGAGAACTATGTCAGATCTATACGAGGCAAGAAAATTATGATAAAGTTTTACATTATGCAAATAAAATAAGTAGTATGGAAGTGCTTCGACAAAGCATCTCATATTTTATACAAGCTTGTTATAAACTGCATAAGTATGAAGAGATAATAAAATATTATAATGAAAAAATTAAAGGTTTATCTAATGATATAATACAAGTGTATATAGAGAACTTAGAAAAAAACATTAATTTACTAGTTTCCAAGGATAAGATAGTCTTTTGGAGATTTTTCGCATATGAATCAACGGACTATGGGCTTTTGAACAAAATAAGAATAAATTTATGTAATAGCATAATGGAGAACGGTTTAATAGAAAGTATTAAAGTATTAAATTTTAATAAATTATCATATTTCTATGGTGATATTATATTTTATATTTTTAAATATTATAATTATATTAGTGATACAGCAGATAATATAAGAGAAGATAAGTTACAACAATATTTTACTTATCTATATAGTCAGTATAAAGAAGACTTTATAAGTTTAATAAAAACCTATATTTGTACTATGAGTTTAGACGTTAATGTTAAAGAGAAAAGACTAGTTAAAGCTTTATGTCATTTCATATTAATGAAACATACCTTTAATAAAGACGAATATAAGCTGATTTTTAATCAGTATATTTTAAGTGGGATAGAATATATAAGAGAAATATATAATACTGATGTAATTGAAAATGAAAAAATAGCATATTTGAAAAGTAATGAAGAAGCTTTTCTATTATATATTTATCATGCTAAACAAAAACAAGATAACAAAAGCTATATTAATTACTTAAGAAAAGCTCTACAGGTATATCCTGACATGAAAAAAGGAATAGAATTGCTAAAAAAAGATATAGCACAAGTGAAGCAAACTCAAACCTATTATTTAGATGAAATGGAGCTTTACAAAAGGCAATTCAAACAAAATATCCAATCCTTAATAGAAGATGGATTACTACAAGATGCTAAAAATATGGTAGACGAATATCAAAAAATAGTAAATGATGATATAGATGTCTATTCTATTAAAGGAATTATTGCCATGTTGGAAGGAAATATGGATGAAGCTGAGAGCGTTTTGAAAAAAGGAATGGATATTGAGTGTTCTAATTGTGAGATTCTTTATAATCTAGCTTATTTATATGAACTTCAAGAAAAGTATGTAATGGCTTATAAATATTATGAAAAAGTCATTAAGGCTGAAGACGTAGAAGTTGAAACTGATGCAAGAATGAGGAAAAAAGAACTAGAGCAGTTAGATGATATTATACAATACAAGAAGAATATAGAGGAGGGGACAAAAAATCAAGCAGCAATAACAATAGTTACTTGGGCTTACAATGTAGAGAGATACATAGACCAATGTGCTAGAAGTGTTCTAAATCAAAGTTTTACTGATTTTGAGTGGATTATTTTAGATAATGGTTGTACAGATAAAACTAGCGAGATTTTAAATGATTATGTCCTAAAGGATAAAAGAATTAAAGTTTTTAGAAATCAGAATAATAGTTTATTATTTAATGAACCTGTTAATACTGATTATCTTGATTATATTAATGGACTTGAGTCAGAATATATGTGTACTTTAGACAGTGATGATTATTTACATCCTGACTTTTTAAAAGACCTCTATTTGGCTGCCAAAAAATATAATGCAGATATAGCAGTTGGTGGAACTGAAATGTTTTACGATGAAAACTCTAAAGCACATGGCAAGCGTTGCCCGCCTGACTTCTATACGGATGATATAACAAAAGTAGGAGATGTTTTTCCACAAATATATGGTTGCTTTAGGCCTATTTGGGGCAAATTAATTAGAGTATCTTTAAGTAATAGAAGCAGAAAAGACTTCACTAGTAATAAAATAGAAATGTTGAATGGTGCGGATACAATGCTTAGTCTTTATCAATTACAGGCGGCAAATTCATTAGTTGCAGTTAATAAAGGACTTCACTACTATAGAATAAGAAAGAATTCTCACTATAATTCTCAGGTTAATAAAAACAGGTATTTGGATTATATAAAAATCTATTATGAAAGTAAAAGTCTTTTGAAAAAATGGAACAAGTTAAATAGTAGTAATCTAAATTTCATCACAAATGTGCTTTATTACTCTATGAAGGACTGTATAGATATAGCTATAAACTCTATCAGTGCACCAATAGAAGAGAGAATAAGAGTAATAACTACCATTCTCTCAGATGTAAATATTAGAAAATCTCTTAACCAAAATAATCTGTTAATTAAGTTATTAGATGAGGCTATAAAAGCACTAAATACAATTATAGAAAGCCATAAAAATGAAAGTTATAAAAACAAGTTTAACATCTAGAGCGTTTAGTGAAAATATAATATTCGGAATGACATAAAGGATGTGACTATAACATGAAGGTTGTAATTTTAGCAGGTGGATTTGGAACAAGAATAAGTGAAGAAAGTCATTTGAAACCAAAGCCTATGATTGAGATAGGAGATAAACCAATATTATGGCATATAATGAAAAGTTATAGCCATTACGGATATAATGACTTTATTATATGTCTTGGATATAAAGGGTATAGTATTAAAGAATTTTTTGCAGATTATTATTTACACACTTCAGATGTGACTTTTGACTTTACAAATGAAAATAAAATGACTATTCATAGTAATGTTTCGGAGCCATGGAAGGTTACACTAGTAGACACGGGGCTACATACTATGACTGGTGGCAGAATAAAGAGAATTAAAAAATATATAGATAATGAACGTTTTATGCTTACTTATGGAGATGGAGTATGTGATATAGATATTAATGTTCTTGAAAAACATCATATGAAATCAGATGCATTTGTTACTATGACTGCAATTCAGCCAGGTGGACGTTTTGGTGTACTTGATATTGATGAACAAACAAGCGAGATAAAGAAGTTCGTTGAGAAGTCAAAAGAAGATGGTGGCTGGATTAATGGTGGCTTTATGGTAGTGGACCAAAAAGTTCTTGATTATATTCAAGGTGATAATACAGTTTTCGAAAAAGATACGTTAGAGAAATTATCTGAAGAAGGAAAACTTAATGCGTACAAGCATTATGGCTTTTGGCAGTGCATGGATACTCAGAGAGACAAAGGATTGTTGGAAAAATTATGGAGAGAAGATAAAGCTCCTTGGAAAAGTTGGGAATAGAAGAATACATATAAGAAGAGGTGGAAATATGCTTGATGTGCCATTAATTACTAAACAAGATGTTGAATTAATATTTAATGCTATGTCAAATAAAGATAAGGAAAAAATAGCCAATTCAACTATTTTGGTAACAGGATTTGCAGGTTCCTTGGGATACTCTTTACTACATTTTTTTGCTGTATATGGAGAACAACTTGGGATTAGAAAAGTTTATGGTATAGATAATTATATGTTTGGAAAGCCTATATGGTTAGAAAGAATTTTGGGCTATCCTATTTTTGATTTGCGTGAATTAGATATTATTAATTGTGACTTGGATTTCGCAAGTGATGCAGATATTATTTTTCATATGGCATCTCTTGCTTCACCAGTATATTATAGGAAGTATCCTATACAAACAATGGATGCAGATGTTATAGGACTCAGGAGATTACTTGACTTTTTCAGAGATAAGGCTATAAGAGGTTTTTTGTTTTATTCTAGTAGTGAAGTATATGGAGAGCCAGACTCTTCACAAATTCCAACGGCAGAAAGCTATTGGGGAAATGTACATACCTGTGGTCCCAGGGCTTGCTATGATGAATCAAAACGTTTTGGTGAAACACTATGCTATAATTTTGCCCATGAGTACGAAATGCCAGTTACTATAGTAAGACCTTTTAATAATTATGGTCCAGGGATGCGAATTAATGATCAGAGGGTAGTAGCTGACTTCGCGAAGGCTGTGCTTGATAATGATGACATAGTTATATATTCTAATGGCAAACCTACTAGAACCTTTGATTATATACCTGATGCTACAGTAGGTTATATAAAGTGTGCCCTGCACGGGAAATTTGATATATTTAATATTGGATCTGATAGAGATGAAATTACAATAACAGAATTAGCAGCACTATATCAAAATATAGGCAAAACATTGTTTAACTATGCAGGGAAAATAGTCTATAAATCGCATTGGGATAAAGAATATTTAACTGATAATCCTAATAGAAGATGTCCGAATATAACAAAAGCTAGAGAATTTCTTCAATATGAACCTCAAATTCATATTGAAGAAGGGATTAAAAGATATCTTAGGTATTTAATTAATTGTCAAAGAGAAGAGATTGAATGGTAAATTACATCAGAACGAATTATAAAGATAAAGTTTAAGATAGGAGGAGTCGTATGAAATATACAGTAACTGTATTTGGGCTTGGATTTGTGGGGCTGACTACGGCCTTAGCGTTTGCAGAAAAAGGAAATAAAGTATATGGTTTTGATATAGATAATGAGAGAGTAAGTATGATAAAATCTGGAAAACTTCCATTTATAGAACCAGGACTTGATAAGGCTTTAATTAGACATATAGATAAAAATTTTACAGTTACAAGTGATGCAGAAGATGCTGCTAAAAATAGTGACTTTATATTTTTGTGCGTTGGGACTCCTTGCGGGGAAAATGGAGAAGCAGATCTTAAGTATATTTATTCTGCAATAGATATGTTTTGGGGTGTTTTAAGTGATGATAAATATCGAGTTATTGTTGTAAAATCTACAGTTCCGCCATCTACTACCTCAGAACGAGTAACACCATATTTGGAACAAAAAGGATTATTTAATAGAGAGACTTTTAGTGTTGCTAATAATCCGGAATTTTTACGAGAGGGTTACTGTTGGGATGATATGATGAATGCTGATCGAATAGTTTGTGGCATTTCTGATGAAAAAGGAAAGCATATGCTACAATCACTATATAGTAGTTTTGATACACCTTTTTTTGCTGTATCACTTAATACTGGTGAATTTATAAAATATTTATCCAACACTCTTCTTGCAACGATGATAAGTTATTCAAACGAAATGTCAAAAGTTGCGGATATTATAGGAGAGATTCAAATTAAAGAGGCTTTTAAAGTATTACATTTGGATAAGCGATGGAATGGATGCAATATGTCCTCTTATGTTTATCCGGGTTGTGGTTATGGCGGATACTGTTTACCAAAGGATACTCAAGCTATGTATGCCAAGGCACTAGCAAAGGGATATGAACCAATGATACTTAAAAATGTTATTAAAATAAATGAGACCATGCCTGAATTTATGGCAGATAAGATAATGAGTGTTTCTAATAAAGAAGATAGGATAGGAATACTTGGATTATCCTTTAAGCCAAAATCAGATGATGTTAGAGATAGTTCTTCCGCTAAGATTATTAAACTTCTAATTGCGGCTGGATACACTAATATTCTTGCATATGATCCAATAGCAAATGAAGCATTTGCAAAAGCATATAAATTTAATGGAGTAAATTATTATAAAAGATTAGAAACCTTATGTGAGGAATCGGATATAATTGTTTTAGCTACTGCTTGGGATGAATTTAGAGATATTAATAAAAACTATAAAGCAAAGAAAATTGTTGATTGTAGATATTTTTTGGGAGGTGATACTACTTGCCACTTTTAAGTATAGTAATACCCGTCTATAATGTGGAAAACTATTTAGACGAGTGTATTAATAGTATATTAAATCAGAATTTTGATGACTATGAAGTGATACTAGTGGATGATGCCTCAACAGATTCAAGTGGTAGAATGTGTGATGAATATGCTTCAAAATATAAAAATATCACAACAATACATCTTGAAGAGAATTCTCTTCCGGCAGGAGCTAGAAATGTAGGTATTAAAAATGCAATAGGTAAATATATACATTTTTGTGATAGTGATGATTGGTATATAAAAGATAGTTTTTTAAATATTTCAGAAGTTTTAAAAAAGAATAGCCCAGATGTACTTGTAGGTCAGTTTATTTGTAAGCCCGAGAGAGGGGCTTTTCTTTGTAATGATGTCGATTTTAATTCTGAAATATTTAGAAATCCAGATTCAGATATCATAGTAGAACATTTCTTGAGTTTCCCAAAATTCACCTGTACTACATGTAGATTTATAATAAATCGTGATTTTTTAATTAAAAATGATCTCAAATTTCTAGAAGGATACCATGTAGAAGATGAGGAATGGTTTCCTAAGGTAGTATGTTATGCTCAAAAATTTTCTCTTATTAAAGAACCATTTTATTGTTACCGACCTAGAGCAAATGGGTCGATTACGTCAAGTAAGACGTATTTGCACAGCAAGGCACACCTTGTGCTTGCAATGAGATTATTAAATTTTGCAGAAGAAAAAAAGTATGAAAGTATTAGAAGGCAATATATTATCTCGAGAGTTACATTTCTATTAGGACTATTTGCAACGCGGTGTGATACATTTGATTTAGATCAAATTCAGGAGCTATCAGTAGTGATCGAGGATAATATAGATGTAATTAAAGCGATATATAAAACATCTCCAGAAATAGAATTATTTGATTTTGTATGTAGGCATGGGTCATATATGGGATTGTATCTTTATCAAAAAGATGTGATTGAGAGAACATTGGAGATAGTAGCAGGTAAAGATGACAAGGATATATATATATTCCCTACAGGATATAATGGTGAGGGGACTGCTCGAATTCTAAAAAGTGCAGGATATAATGTAAAAGGATTCCTAGATAATAGCCATATAAAGGAAGGATGTATAATTGACGGAATACAAGTATATTTACCCTCTGTACTTAAAGGAATCTCCATGAATAAGATGAAGAATATATTTGTTATAGTTTCAATTCAACAAAAGGATATATCAGAGATATTAAAAAAACAGTTGAAAAGTTTAGGATTAGGTGAATCTCAATTTGATAATAGGATATATTAGTTATTAAATAGGGGGAAGGGATTAGGAGTTTATAGAAATACTAGGGAGAAATTAAATATGTTTAATAATTTACCAATGATTAGTGTTATACTTGTAACTTATAACAGAATGAATTATCTTGCTCGGGCGTTAGAAAGCGTTCTTTCACAGACGTTTTCTAATTTTGAAGTTATACTCATTAATAATGGTTCAACAGATGATACCGCATCAATATGTAAAAATTATACTCAAAAGGATAATAGAATAAAACTAATTAGCATTTCAGAAAATCAGGGGGCATCAGTAGGTAGAAATTTAGCTATTGATGCAGCCTCATGTGAATACATATTAATTGTTGATGATGATGATTTTTGTGATGCTAAAATGTTTGAACATCTTGTTAATCTTATTACTAGATATGATGCTGATATTTCAATATGTGGAAGTTTAAATGACTTTGGGAATAGATTAGAACCATATTTTATATTTGATGAGCTGATTGTATTAGATAAAATACAGGGACTGGATGAATTATTAAAGCGGGAAAAATATAATGTAGCACCACCGACTAAGCTTTTTCGTAAAAGTCTGTTTGAAGGTTTAAGATTTCCGGTAGGAGCACTTGTAGATGATATTCATATTATCTATAAAGTATTTTCTAATGCGAATACTATCGTTGCTCAAGGAACACCCTTGTATCATTTTACAAAACATGACAATAATATGACAAGTTTTATACAGTCTAACAACCTTTCGGCAGATTTATTAAATGAATACCTTTTAATGTATAGAGAGCGTACAGAATATCTTTCTGAAAAGATTCCTTTAATTAAACCTAGGGCAAGGTACTCAGAGTGGTCTTATATGATTTCAATGTGTGATAAGATTGTGCGGTATCAATGTGAGGGATGCGAACAACCTTTAGCACAGATGGTACAACAATTAGAAGAAAATTATAATAATATCTTAAAATCTCCATTTACTACAGTGAATGAAGCAAAGACTTTAAAAAAAATTTTACACAGGATATAAATGAAATATCAACTCTCATAAATAATTAATAGTAGTAATGTTGATAAATAAAGAAGATGCAATGTGACAATGAAGAGGTGGAGAGTGACATGAATATTTGTTTTTATGGTCACGGAGGAAGTGACAACCATGGATGTGAAGCATTGGTGCGTAGTACATATGAAGTTTTAAAAAGCTACAGTCCAATTATGACGTTATATTCACAAAATAAAGAAATGGATTATAAATATGGCTTAGAGAGCTTCTTATTTGATATTGTACAATATCATCGGTATTTTAAAGAGAAAACTATCCCTTATATGATTAATTTCATATTGAGATATGGTTTTGAATGTAACACGTATTATTATAGATATGCTAATGAGGCATTGTTGAGAAATATTAAACAAAATTCAATCTATTTTTCAATTGGTGGGGATAATTATTGCTATGGCAATTATTATAAAAATTTGGCATATATAAATAAAAAACTATCCCAAAAAGTGAAAAATGTCCTGTGGGGGGTATCGATTGAAGAAGATGTTATTATTAAACCAGAAGTTATTGAAGATTTAAAACGATATTCATTGATTACTGCCAGAGAAACAATGACGTTCAATGCACTTCTAAAAGCAGGTATTTCTAAAAATACACATCTTATTCCAGATACGGCATTTATACTGCCGACAGTCAATTTAGAACTGCCAGAAGGATTTATTGAAGGGAAAACAATAGGTATTAATTTGAGCCCGTTGGTGCAAAGGTATGAGATGAATTCAGATATGGTATATAGAAACTACAGAAAATTAATTGAATATATAATAAAACAAACTAATAAGCAAGTAGCCTTAATACCTCATGTTGTGATTGAGGATAATAGTGATCTAACCCCACTTACGGAGTTGTTTAATGAATTTAAACATACTAAGCGGGTAGTATTAATTGAAGATCATAACTGTATGGAGCTGAAAGGATTTATCTCAAGATGTTGTTTATTTGTTGGGGCCAGAACACATGCCACAATAGCGGCATATTCGACATATGTACCAACACTTGCAGTGGGATATTCAATAAAGGCAAAAGGGATTGCAAAGGATTTATTTGGGGATTATAGCCATTATGTGGTTCCTGTTCAAGAGATGAAAAACGATAGTGAGTTAACTAAGGCATTTATATGGATGTTGAAACGCGAAAATGAGATTAAGGATTATCTAGAAAAGACTGTTCCTAATTATATAAAACCAATTGAAAACGTGATAGGTTTGATAGAGGAATTGGGTTGTGAAAAGAAGTAGATGCTATCAAATATATATTTAGTTATAAATAATAAAGTTGGTGACATAAGTGATAGATAAAATAGAAAAAATTTTATGTACAGGATGTAATAGTTGTGCTAATGCATGTCCCTTAAAGGCTATAGATATGATAACTGATGAAGAAGGTTTTTGGTATCCTAAAGTACAAGAAAAGTGCAATCAATGTGGTATTTGTATATCAAAATGCCCTTCCTTAAAAAGGAAAAAAAGTAACTATGCAGATAATCCAGATGTATTTGCTGCATGGAGCAAAGATGAACATATTCGATACCATAGCACTTCGGGAGGCATGTTTACTGAATTGGCAAATCAAATATTGCAAGATGGTGGATATGTTGTAGGCGCACGATACATTAACGAGTTTATGGTAGAGCATGCTATTATTAATCACCCGTCAGATATTCATAAGTTAAGGCAATCGAAATATTTACAAAGTGATATAAGTAATATGTATGAGCAGGTATTGAAATTATTAGAAACTGAAAAAAAGATATTGTTCTGTGGGACACCATGTCAAAATGCGGGTTTAGCAGCATTTTTAGGTAAACCACATTTAAACTTAATCCAATGTGATTTTATTTGTAGAGGCGTCATTTCTCCCATGGTGTATAAAAAGTATTTAGATATGTTAGAAAACCGCTATGAACAACCTATAAAAAAAGTGATTTTTAAAAATAAGTCGCGTGGTTGGAATGGATTTTGTACATTAATAGAATTTGAAAATGGACAACAGTATATTGAAGATCGGAATCATGATTTATACATGGTGGGATATTTAAAGTATAATCTATATTTACGACCGTGCTGTCATAAATGCCAATATAAAGAATTACCGAGAGTTTCAGATATTACTTTAGGGGATTTCTGGGGCATTGGAAAGACTAGGCCACATTTAGATGAAAATAAAGGAACATCTGTTGTTCTTGTGAATTCTAATAAAGGAGAAGCATTGTTTGGCAAACTGGGATGTAAGATTGTATCTGAACAATGTACAATTGATGAGGTTATAAGAGGCAATGCCTGTTTGCTTGAAAGTGCTCCTAGGGGACAACAACGCCATAAGTTTTTTGAAGAACTTACCACAAATTCTTTTGATCAAGCTTTTTTCAAAGCAGTGCATCAGAAAGATGAAACAAAAATGAGTGACAATTAATCTAACATATGAATTTTAAGGGATTCTAAAGCATGTTATAATATCATCAAAAAAGAATAAGCAGTGATGGAGAGGGGATGTGAGATATTGAAAAAATTTATTTTAAATAATGGGATTGAAATGCCTGTAATTGGGCTAGGAACATATCCGATGAATGGCAATTTACTCATTGAGACCATGTTGAAATCTATAACTTATGGATATAGAAGTTTTGATACGTCGTCTGCTTATCAGAACCATGAGTCTATTGGTGAGGCGATTCGATTATGTGATAAAAATCGCGATAAAATCTTCATTACTACTAAGTTAAGTAATTCGCAACAGAGAAGCGGTAATGTTGAAGGAGCATTAAAAAGAAGCTTGAGCATTTTAGGACTAAAATATGTCGACTTGTACTTAATACATTGGCCGGAAACAGATCACTATTTGGAGTCATGGATTCAAATGGAGAACTTATATAAACAAGGCTTGGTACGTGCTATTGGCGTATGTAACTTTCATGAACATCATCTAAAAAGTCTACTAAATATTGCTAACGTGATACCAGCAGTAAATCAAATTGAGTTACATCCTTGCTTAACTCAGAAACCATTAACCCGTTTTTGTGAAAGCTATCAAATACGCGTTGAGGCATACTCTCCTTTGGCTAGAATGCATAGAAAACTCGTAGAAAACCCTATACTTCTTCAAGTGGCAGATAAATATAAAAAATCAGTTCCTCAAATTATATTGAGATGGAATTATCAAAATGGAATTATTTCAATTCCCAAAACGCAAGATTCAAAAAGATTGAGAGATAATATTTCTATTTTTGATTTTAGTCTATTGCCAGAAGAAATGGCAGCGATAGAAGCTATAAATGAGGACTTCAGAGTAAGGCATGATCCGGATAACTGTGATTTTTCTAAATTATAGTTTGCTAATATTAATAGTTATTTCTCATAAAAGGAGACGAGGTCATTGGAACTATTAAAAAAGAAAGTAAAAGCCCTACAGAACTTTTTTCAAATGAAATATATATATTATATTAGCGGTAATTATTTATCAAATAAATTTATCAAAAAAGGTGGTCGAGTTATCCCATATAAAAACACTATATGGGAACTTAAAAACAGTTCAAAGATTATATTAGAAGGGAAATTAGTACTTAATGCCTGTAAATTAAAAAAATCTAAAGCTGAGATGTTACTTAAGATAGGAGAAAACTCAATATTAGATATAAAGGGGAATTTTTCATTTTACTATAATTGTGATATAAGTATTTTTGATGATGGAATATTAACATTAGGTTCAGGTTATGCCAATTATGGGGTTCAAATACGGTGTTCGAATAGCATCACTATCGGGCACAAGGTAGCTATTGCTAATAACGTAGTGATTATGGATAGTGATTTTCATGATATTATTTATTCGGACGGATCTAAAAGCTCTAAGCAGTCGCCTGTAGTTATTGGTGATAGAGTATGGATTGGGAGAGAGTCCATTATTTTAAAGGGAGTTACGATTGGGGATGGGGCTGTTATTGGTGCGCGATCAGTAGTAACTAAAGATGTTCCGGCAAATTGTATTGTAGTTGGAAACCCAGCCAGAGTTATCAAGAAAAATGCAAAGTGGATTCCATAACAATGGTAAAATATCACTTAGCATCTAAATTAAAATATATAAGAGAAAGAAGTAAATCGAAAATGCGTAGCCTTAGCTATAAACTTATTATAGTTTAATACTATTAGTAATTTCAGAAAAAAATATTATACCAGAATTAAAAGTAAATCAATTAATGTAATCGAAGTTAATAGATAGTGTAAAAGAATCTTCGTATTGTAAGAATTTGGTGATCGGAATAGTAGTAATACAGTAAGAGCTTGTACAACAAATTATAATTTATAGTTGAATAGTTCTAAAAAATTAGTATTTTCTAGTAAAGAAGTCAATGTAAAGTTTAAAGTGTTGGTGCTCATAAATCAATAAGGAGGAATGGTAATGGATAAATACTATGATGTTATGGAAAGACTACTAGAGCTCTTAAATACACTAGAGGAAGGAATTCTACATATTCAAAGTCAACTAAAAGAATTACAATATGAAGAAGCTTTATTCATTTTACAAGATGTAATGGAAGGAATAGCAAGTATTGAAAATGCTTTAGAACCTATGGCATCTAATCTTGCAAAAAATAATATAAAAGAATTAGAAAATGACTTAATAACGGCTATTGCTAAAACAGTAGCAAGTTATGAACAAGAAAATGAAATTAACTTAGAAAAACAAATAGAGCAAGGTGTTACACCGACTTTCATGAGGTGGAAAGAAGAAATAGAAGGGATACTACAGCCCTATATTATTTCGTAAAGAGTATACATGGAGGCAGTTAAATGTCTTATATTAACAATACACTAGTAGTTATACTTGACATTTTAGGAATTCAACTCTAATAGAGAATAAGACTATGAAAAATATACTAAAACATAAGAAACATTTTTAGTCAAGAAGTAGAAATGAACACATATGGGGGAAAGCAGACTGATGTTATTTTGATAGATTAATGTGCTTTACTGAAGATATAAAGTGAAGTATACCTTTATAAAATGAGGGGACTATCAGTTGAGGTATTGGCTCAGCTGTACTTTTTTATAGGATTATCAATTAGAGGAGCTATGTTTTGCGGTGAAAATCATAGGATTATAAAAATGTATTTGATAAGTCTAGTATTTCAAAAGTTTGTATTTATAACTTTACTTTTATGAAATGTGTTAGCTGAGGGACAATTATGGTGGACATAGAAACTGAGAAGATAATTGATATACTAGATTCAAGAGAATTTAAGATTGGTGTGAATGATTAAAAACATATACTGATATAACTGTAATTTCAAGAGATGGTTCTTTTAGCTATGCGGCAGTAACAAAAGAAGCACAGCCAAAAGCAATTCAAGTGATTTGCAAATTCCAGTTTCTCAAAAACCTAACAGATTATTGTAAATAATACTTTGTGAGGGTACTAAGTAGTAAAGCTGAATTAAATCACAATCAACAATATCTATAGAATTAAACAATAAGATGAAATAAATGTAGAAAATAGTATTTAAGAAATGAAATAGGTGATAAGGATTTAAGCACCAAGAGTAATAAATGCGTGTATGTCGACATCAACCTAAATAGAAGGGGCAGCATTGGAGCATAATGAATAGTATATGGGATTTAGAGTGGAGAAAAACAAAGAATTCGAAGGGATAGGGGAGAAGATTCTAAAAAAGTTATGCATAATAGTAGGACAGTATTAATAAATAAAAATAATGGTCGATATATTATACATAGATTATTAAGTAATGTAAACATATATAAACTATGAAAAATTTAATAATATTTGGAGGGATTATGAAAATGGGCATACAAGGTTTGGGGAATGTAGCACCACAAAAATCATATCAAGCAAGTAATAATCAATCAGAAGCAATGACCAAACATGAAAGTAGAATTACGCAAAAGGCAATGAATAACTTTCAAGAAGATATTAAGTATATACCTAACGTTCAAGAAAAAACTGTAATTGAAACAATAGAAAAAGCTAATAAAAGTTTTGAAGGAAGAGATAAAGAACTGGCGTTTTCTGTACATGAAAAAACCAAACAAATTATGGTGAAAATAATTGATAAAGCAACAAAGGAAGTACTTAAAGAACTTCCGCCAGAAAAAATATTGGACATGGTAGCTTCGATGTGTGAAGCAGCAGGCATCTTTGTAGATGAAAAAAGGTAAGGAGGAACATTTATGGCAGTAAATAGTATTAGATTTTCAGGATTAGCATCAGGGCTTGATACTGAAGCCATGGTAAAAGCATTGCTAGGGACTGAACAATTAAAAATTAATCGTCAAAAGCAACAGCAAACTCTTTTAGAATGGAAAAAGGATGCTTGGAAAGATATGAATTCTCAAGTTAACACATTTTTCACCAAATATGTAGACAAAATGAGGCTGAAATCAACATTTAATAAGACAGCTGTAACAGTATCTAATCCAAGTGCCATATCACTAGATAAAAACATTACTATTCCTGAAGGTAATCATACAATTGAAATTCAGAAGATGGCGACCAAGGCAACGGTTAACACCAAATCAATAGGGATAGATGATAAAAATAAAACTTTAGATGAGGTAGGGATAGTCGGAAATAAAGAAATTACAATAGGGATAAATGGCAATGCAAGTGTTAATATAGCTATTTCAAGTACCACTAAAATCCAGGATCTAGAGACGGAGCTCCGAAAAGCTGTTGGTGAACTTGATGCAAGTGGCAACAAAGTAAGTAATCCAGAAGCAACTGTAAAGTTTGATACCGTACTTAAAGGATTTATTATATCTAGCACACAGACAGGAAAAGACAAAAGTATAACAATAGGAGGCGACCAAGATGCCCTAAAAGCTTTAGGGATTGGGTACACTTATGCTGATGATGAAGATGTTGTGGGGACATTTAAAAGTGATTATAAAGGAACCAGTGCAAAAGTAGTTTATAATGGGGGGGTGACAGTCGAATCCACTACCAATAGTATAGAAATAAATGGTATAAAGTTTACTATTACAAGTGAGACAAGTGAGAAGATTACCATTAATTCTATTAAAGATATAGAAGGTGCTGTAAATTTTATTAAGGATTTTGTAGATGAATATAATAAATTAATTGAAGATATTAATACCAAAGTTAACGCAGAAAAATCACGTACATACAGTCCACTCACAGATGAGCAGAAAGAGAGCATGAATGAAAGTGATATTACAGCATGGGAGAAGAAAATAAAAGACTCGTTATTCAGTAATGATACACAGCTTAAAGCATTAAGGGATACTATGCGAGGGATACTACAGGATGTTGATAATGGTAGAGATGTTTATACAAGTCTATCTAGTATAGGGATTACTACGAATGATTGGAGAGAACAAGGGAAGCTTTATATAAATGAGGATAAGTTAAGGGGAGCTATTAATGAAAATGCAGATGCAGTGATAGAATTATTTGCAGGGAAATCTGCGGAGGGGACGACGATTAAAGGGATTGGAAATAAGTTGCATGAGTCTTTCCAATCAATGATTAAGGGGATAAGTAATGTTAAAAGTTATGGTTCTTTCTATCACGATATTATCGATAGAGAGAAATTAATAGGTGTTAATAAACAGATTGATAAATTACAGGATAGATATTCAAGATTAGAGAATATGTACTATGCTAGGTTTACAGCAATGGAGAAAGCTTTAAGTCAGCTTAATAGTCAAAGCAGCTGGTTATCACAACAATTAGGAGGAATGTAAGTATGGCCAATCCTTATGCGCAATACCAAACAAGTAGTATAATGACAGCTTCACCAGCAGAACTTACATTGATGCTATATAATGGAGCAATTAAGTTCTGTAATCAAGCGATAGAAGCTATAGAAAAAAAACAACCTCAAGAGAGTCATAACTATATCTTAAGAGCTCAAAACATTATCGAAGAGCTAAGAGCAACCTTAGACACTAAATATTCTATAGCTTCTGAAATGGAGGCTATATATATTTTCATTTATCAACTTTTAGTAGATGCTAATATAGAAAAAAGTATTCAAAAACTTCAAGATGCGGCAGATTTAATTCGTGAATTTAGAGATGTGTGGCAAGAGGCTATGAAAGTAAAAAAACATGCGTAGCAGTTTTTATATCCTAAAATAGCGATAATCTTTAAGTCTTTTTGTCATGGATTAATAAAGTAAGTATATGAGGTATAATTATTAAGTGCAGCTTAGGCTGCACTATTTTGCTTCATATAATTTATGAAGAATAGAGCATTAATTGATGGACTTAAATGGACGATATATATTAGAGATTAGTAACGAGTAATTTAACATGGTAAATATATCTACAAAGAATAGCTTGGTGAGTGGGGATGCTTTTTGACTCGACTCGGGTTTGGCTGTGGGGAGGCGGGAGAGGCAAAAAGTATCCCCACTCACCAAGCGGACCTCGTATATAACCTAGTCCATTAGTTTTAAGTATTAATGTATTTTTTACTCCTTAATTAGAGTAAAAGAACTATCCTATTTAAAAGGAGGTTTACACAATGAAAAAAGACCTACTGCTACAAATGCTAGAAGTCACAAAACTTCAGCAGACAGCACTAGAAAGCGAAGATATTGACCAATTTCAAAGCCTTATGCAAACGAAACAAGTTATTATAGATCAAATCGATCAATTAACAAATGCGGTGCCTCGTGTATTAGAAGAGGCAGACAGAGAGATATTATTAGAAATAGCAAAAATTGATCAACAAAACCAAAAAGAATTTAACATGCAGCTTGATGAAGTCAAACTTCAGCTGCGCAAAATAAGACAGCTTAAAAAAAGAGATACGATGTATTCGAACCCTTATGGCATGTCACAAGAAGAAGGCTTATTTATTGATAAAAAATAAGGAGTGAAACCTATGGAGGAGTTAGTAGGATATTTAAGTCAAATTCAAGCGTTACTAGAACAAGTGTATACCATTACTGATAATCAAACGACTATTTTGCTGGCTCCTATGGATACTAAAGAAGAAGAGAGTAATGCTTTAGATATGATTGCTCAGATGGCAGATTATAAAGATGAGCTTACAGAAGAGCTTAATAAACTTGAGTTGGCTTTTCAGCAGAAATATGATGAGCTAAAAGAGGTTGTTAAATATGAAGCAGATCTACATGAGCTTAAACGCTTAGTTGCTGCCATACTTGAGGCTAAACAAGCCATTATAGAACATGAACAGAGTAATCTACTTCTCCTGCAAACGCATTCCAAAAAGAAGCTGGAAAGAGTCCAGCTGCCTCAAAATCCTAAAGAAGCGGCAAATGCCTACAAGAAGCAGCAGGGAAAAACCTAATTTTTACAAAAAACATCCAATAATAAAGCTTGACGACCCGTTTAAGAGTATGATATATTTAACTTGTACCTAAATAGGTCTTTTTTTTATGGCAATTTTTAAGAGATTTAACTTAAGGTGGAGGTGTCAAAACGTGAGAGTACAAATTACTTTAGCTTGTGAAGATTGCAAGCGAAGAAACTACACCATGACAAAGGATAAGAAAGCACATCCAGACCGCATGGAAACAAAGAAATATTGCAGATTCTGCAAAACACACACAGCACACAAAGAAACTAAAAAATAAGTTGTGTGAAAGAATACCCAGGGAGGAAGTGGATTATGATAGAGTTTTTAAAAGATTTTGCTGGAGAAAGCAAAAGAGTTGTATGGCCTAACAAACAAGAACTTATGAAGATGACATTTAATGTTATTGTACTATCTACTATAGTTGCACTTATCATTTTAGCTATGGACTTCGTATTAAGCGAAGGCATGCTTTTATTACAAGGATTAATATAATAATGGAGGAACAAATATGGAGAAGGCAAAGTGGTATGTAGTTCATACATTTTCGGGCTATGAAAACAAAGTAAAAGCTAATATAGAAAAAGCGATTAAAAATCGAAATATGCAAGAACTCATCCATACTGTAGAAGTTCCTTTGCAACAAGAGATAGAAGAAAAGAACGGTGTGAAAAAGACCGTTCAAAGAAAAACATTCCCTGGCTATGTACTAGTTAAGATGGTAATGACAGATGATACCTGGTATGTCGTTAGAAATACCAGAGGTGTTACAGGATTCGTAGGGCCAGACTCCAAACCAGTTTCACTTTCATTAGAAGAAGTTAAGAATATGGGAATAGACACGCTCGTACTTGTGCCAACTGTTCGAGTAGGAGATGCTGTCACATTACTTACAGGAGCTTTTGAAAACTCCGAAGGTATTGTAAAAGAAGTTCACCAATCCAAAGGTACTGTAGTAGTATCAGTAAATGGATTTGGTCGTGAGTTCCCAGTAGAGATAAGTATGACTCAAATAGAGATACTTGTCTAAGGAATCTACACACAATGATTGTAGGCTTCAATATATTACAAAAAGTTAAAGTATGAACGCGCGAGTGGGAGGGAATTCCCCGCGAATACCACATTTTTTTAGGAGGTGCGCTTAAATGGCGAAAAAAGTTACAGGAATGATCAAATTACAAATTCCAGCTGGGAAAGCAACTCCAGCTCCACCAGTAGGTCCAGCACTTGGTCAACATGGTGTAAATATCGTAGGTTTTACAAAAGAATTCAATGAAAGAACAGCAAAAGATGCAGGTCTTATTATCCCTGTAGTTATTACAGTATATCAAGACAGAAGTTTTTCATTTATTACGAAAACTCCACCAGCAGCAGTTCTTTTAAAGAAAGCTTGTAAAATCGAATCAGGGTCAGCTAACTCTGTTAAAACAAAAGTAGCTAAAATATCTAAAGATGAAGTTCGCAAAATTGCAGAACTTAAAATGCCTGACTTAAATGCAGGCAGCATTGAAGCAGCTATCAGTATGATTGCTGGAACAGCTCGTTCAATGGGAATCGTAATCGAAGAATAATTAAAAT
The DNA here is from genome assembly GCF_900095725.1 of Cellulosilyticum sp. I15G10I2. Taxonomy (NCBI): domain Bacteria; kingdom Bacillati; phylum Bacillota; class Clostridia; order Lachnospirales; family Cellulosilyticaceae; genus Cellulosilyticum; species Cellulosilyticum sp. I15G10I2. The sequence continues at coordinate 71,359 of NZ_FMMP01000009.1, read as the reverse complement.
TTAAAGGCGCGTATATATTTACGTGGGAGGGCTTAGTCCCCGATAATACCACAAGGAGGTAAAGTCATGAAAAGAGGTAAAAAATATATTGAAGCTTCTAAGCTTGTAGATCGCACTAGCGTTTACGATCCAACAGAAGCATTTGGACTTGTACAAAAAACATCAATTGCAAAATTTGATGAAACAGTTGAAGCCCACATTAAATTAGGTGTAGATAGCCGTCATGCAGACCAACAAGTTCGTGGTGCGGTTGTATTACCACACGGTACAGGTAAAACTCATAGAGTACTTGTATTTGCAAAAGGACCAAAAGCTGATGAAGCATTAGCTGCTGGTGCAGAACACGTTGGCGGGGAAGAATTAATCCCAAGAATTCAAAATGAAGGTTGGTTAGATTTTGATATCGTAGTTGCAACGCCAGACATGATGGGTGTTGTAGGTAGACTTGGTCGTGTACTTGGACCAAAAGGCCTTATGCCAAATCCAAAAGCTGGTACAGTTACAATGGATGTAACAAAAGCAATTAACGAAATCAAAGCTGGTAAAATCGAGTACCGTCTTGACAAAACAAATATTATCCACGTTCCAATTGGTAAAGTTTCTTTTGGTGCTGAAAAATTACAAGACAACTTCCACACGTTAATGAGTGCAGTTATAAAAGCAAAACCATCTGCTGCAAAAGGTCAATACCTACGTAGCATTTCTGTTTCAACAACAATGGGTCCTGGTATTAAAATCAACCCAATGAAAGCAGAATAATTTAAGATTCGATAAACGTTGACAAGTTGTTATAATGATGTTATAATAACAGACGTTGACAAATTAAATACTGTACCGCAGACAGTAGGTGCCTGAGTCTTAAGGCATAACGTATACAACCTACCGAGGTCTATCGATAAATGGACGGATGTATCGCCACTTTGCCTGCGGATTTGAGAGCAAAGTGGCTTTTTTCTATTAAGAAGTGTGGACAACCTATAAGATTCAGTTTAAATACCGAGTTTTGTCCGTACGGCTTAGATTAAGATTTCAAGGAGGTGTAATAATGGCAAAAGTAGAACAAAAACAAGTAGTTGTTAACGAAATTAAAGAAAAGATAAGTGGCGCAAGCTCTATTCTTTTAGTTGATTACCGTGGTCTTACAGTAGAACAAGATACAAATCTTCGTAAACAACTTCGTGAAAGCAATGTTGAATACAAAGTTTATAAAAATACTATGGTGAACTTTGCTATTGAAGGAACAGAATTTGCAGAACTTGCAAAAGACCTTGAAGGACCAACAGCACTAGCCATCAGTTATGATGATGCTACAGCAGGACCTAGAATTCTTGCTAAAATTGCTAAAGGCAATGATAAATTAGAATTTAAATCAGGTGTAGTTGAAGGACATTATTATGATGCACAAGGTATGATATCTATTGGGAATATTGCTCCAAGAGAAGAACTTCTTGGTCGTTTACTTGGAAGCTTCAAATCACCAATATCAAGCTTTGCACGCGTTATTAAACAAGTTGCAGAGAAAAAAGAAGAACAATAATATAATAACAAAATTTATGGAGGTGCTTAACAATGGCAAAACTATCTATTCAAGAAATTATGGAAGCTATTAAAGAATTAACTATTTTAGAATTAAATGAACTTGTAACAGCTTGTGAAGAAGAATTTGGTGTATCAGCAGCAGCAGGTGTTATGGTTGCAGCAGGCCCAGCAGCAGCAGTTGAAGAAAAAACTGAATTTGATGTTGAGTTAACAGAAGCTGGCGCAGAAAAAATTAAAGTTATCAAAGCTGTTCGTGAAATCACTGGTCTTGGCTTAAAAGAAGCTAAAGAAGCAGTAGACGGTGCTCCAAAAGTACTTAAAGAAGGTATAGCTAAAGAAGAAGCAGAAGCAATCAAAGCTAAACTTGAAGAAGTTGGCGCAAAAGTTACATTAAAATAATTAAAAATATTAAAAAAGAACAGATGAATAGGCAGACACTTAAGTGTCTGCCTATGTTTTATGTGTTTTTATTTTTTCATGCACCTGAGCTAATAGAGGGCAAAAAAATAACAAGGGGTTTCCCCTTGAACCGGTAAGAATGGAATGATATAGTTATATTTATCTGTATGAGTTGGCAACTGGAAATAGTTATCAATGAAAAATAAAGAAAAACAAGTATAAAAAAACAAAAAAAGGTTGACTTAACCTTTTTTTTGTGATAGCATTATAAAATCCGCTAATATGCTATAAAGTAAATGAATTTTTTTTATCATTATAGCATAGCAGTCTTAGTTTTACAATACATATTCTAATTTAAAATACATTTTTGAGCATCCATCCGGTAAATTAGAACTATGTCACATTTTATACCTTTTTTGAAACGGTGCAGTAACATGCATTATTTATAAATTTTGCAAGGGGTGAGAAACACATGCAAAAATCTAAAAGTCGCCTTGTTCATATGGGCAAACAAATTCGCATGAGCTATGCTAGAACAGAGGATGAAGTTCTAGAAATACCTAATCTTATTGAAATCCAAAGAGCATCTTATGAGTGGTTTTTAACAGAAGGATTAAGAGAAGTATTTCAAGATATTTCCCCCATTACTGATTTTAATGGTAATCTCATTTTAGAATTTGTAGATTTCTTTTTAGACAGCAAACCAAAGTATACTATTGAAGAATGTAGAGAAAAAGATTCAACCTATAGTGCACCACTTAAAGTAAGAGCACGCCTTCATAACAAAGAAACTGGTACGAGTGTTGATAGTGACGTATTTATGGGTGATTTTCCACTTATGACAGACAACGGTACCTTCATTATTAATGGTGCAGAGCGTGTTATAGTTAGTCAGCTTGTACGTTCACCAGGTATCTATTATGCTGTAAGTTTTGATAAGACAGGTAAAAAGTTATTTGCAGCTTCAGTTATTCCAAACCGTGGTGCATGGCTTGAGTATGAAACTGACTCAAATGATATTTTTTATGTGCGTGTAGATCGCACACGTAAAGTGCCTATTACAGTTCTGCTCCGTTCACTGGGGCTTGGAACTGATGCTGAAATCATAGACAAGTTTGGTGAGGAACCTAAGATTTTAGAGACAATACAAAAAGATACAAGTAAGACTTATGAAGAAGGTCTTATTGAAATGTACAAGCGTATTCGTCCAGGGGAGCCGCCAACAGTAGATAGTGCACAGACACTTCTTAATAATATGTTTTTTGATCCCAAAAGATATGACCTTGCTAAAGTAGGCCGTTATAAGTTTAATAAAAAACTAGCCCTTCGCAATAGGGTTAATGGCTATGTTTTGGCAGATAATGTTATTAGTCCGTTTACAGGTGAAGTTGTAGCTGCAAAAGGAGAAAGAATAACAGTTAAACTGGCAAATGCTATCCAAAATACAGGGGTAGAAGCTGTATTTGTACAGATACCAGGTGTAGAAAGACCTGTTAAAATCCTTACCAACAGAACTGTTGATATCCAAAGTTTTGAAGGACTAGATGCAGAGGAACTAGATATTAGGGACACTGTATATTACCCTGTTCTTGAACAAATATTAGAACAACATCAAGATATTGAAGATATCAAAAATGAAATTAAAGCAAGAAAAAGTGAGCTGATACCAAAATCTATTACAATAGATGATATTTATGCCTCTATTAACTATAATATGCACTTAGAATATGAAGTGGGTTATACAGATGATATTGACCATTTAGGAAATAGACGTATTCGTGGAGTAGGCGAACTTTTCCAAAATCAATTTCGTATTGGGCTTTCTCGTATGGAAAGAGTTGTACGTGAAAGAATGACTATTCAAGATCAAGAAGCGGTTAGTCCGCAAGCTTTTATTAATATAAGACCAGTGTCTTCTGCGATTAAAGAGTTCTTTGGAAGCTCACAGCTTTCACAGTTTATGGATCAGAACAATCCACTAGCAGAACTTACACATAAAAGAAGGTTGTCAGCACTAGGACCTGGCGGTCTTTCAAGAGAAAGAGCCGGCTTTGAAGTCCGTGACGTTCACCATTCTCATTATGGACGTATGTGCCCTATTGAAACCCCAGAAGGTCCAAATATCGGTCTGATTAACTCTTTGGCTACATTTGCAAGAATTAATGAGTACGGATTTATTGAGGCACCTTATAGAGTGGTTGATAAATCAGGAGACAAACCACGAATTATAGATGAAGTTATTTATATTACTGCAGATGAAGAAGAAAAGTATACGATTTGTCAAGCAACAGAGCCATTAGCTGAAAATGGGGAGTTTATTAATAAACGTGTTACAGCAAGACGAAGAGAAGAAATATTAGAATTTGACTATACTCAGATTGATTTAATGGATATTTCAACGAAACAGATTGTATCTGTAGCTACAGCTCTTATTCCGTTCCTTGAAAACGATGATGCTAACCGTGCACTTATGGGTGCGAACATGCAGCGTCAGGCAGTACCGCTTATCCGTACAAACAGCCCAATCGTTGCAACAGGTATGGAGTATAAGATCGCTATGGATTCGGGAGCACTTGTTCTTGCAAAACATGCAGGGGTTATTGATAAGGTAACTGCAAGAGAAATTGTGATAAAAGATAATGAAGGCAAAAAACATGCTTATAAGTTAACTAAGTTCGAACGCAGCAACCAAGGAACTTGTATTAATCAAAGACCTATTATATCAAAAGGAGACATTGTTAAACCAGGAGACGTTTTAGCAGATGGACCTTCTACAGATAATGGAGAACTTGCACTCGGACAAAATCCTCTTATTGGATTTATGACATGGGAAGGCTATAACTTTGAAGATGCAATCCTTCTTAGTGAAAGACTTGTACAAGAAGATATTTATACTTCTATTCATATAGAAGAATATGAACTTGAATCCCGTGATACTAAAGTAGGACCAGAAGAAATCACAAGAGATATTCCAAATGTCGGTGAAGATGCACTTAAAGACCTTGATGAACGAGGTATTATCCGTATTGGAGCTGAAGTGCGTTCAGGAGATATTCTTGTAGGCCGTGTTACGCCAAAAGGTGAAACAGAGCTCACAGCTGAAGAAAGACTTCTACGTGCGATATTTGGAGAAAAAGTAAGAGAAGTAAGAGATACATCGCTGCGTGTGCCTCATGGTGAAGCGGGGATTATCGTAGATGTTAAGATCTTTACAAGAGAAAATGGAGATGACCTTGATCCTGGTGTTAATAAAATGGTACGTTGTTATATTGCTCAGAAGAGAAAAATCTCTGTTGGAGACAAGATGGCAGGGCGTCATGGTAACAAAGGGGTTATATCAAGAGTACTTCCAATAGAAGATATGCCATTTTTACCTAACGGAAGAGCACTTGATATTGTGCTTAATCCACTTGGGGTACCATCTCGTATGAATATCGGGCAGGTACTTGAAGTCCATCTTGGACTTGCAGCCAAAGCACTGGGCTTTAAGATTGAAACCCCAGTATTTAATGGAGCAAGTGAGCAAGAGATCATGAATACTTTAGATATGGCAAACGACTATGTTAACCATTCATGGGAAGAGTTTTCAGATAAATGGAAAGAAAAGTTAGATGAAAGTATGTATAACTATCTAGAAGAAAATCTTGATCATAGAGCTGAATGGACAGGTGTGCCGCTTGATAGTACAGGTAAGATCTATCTAAGAGATGGCAGAACCGGAGAAAAATTTGATAATCCAGTTACAGTAGGTTATATGCATTATCTTAAACTTCACCATTTAGTAGATGATAAGATGCATGCACGTTCAACAGGACCATATGCTACGATTACGCAGCAACCACTTGGCGGTAAAGCACAATTTGGCGGACAGCGTTTCGGAGAGATGGAAGTTTGGGCACTTGAAGCATACGGTGCTGCATATACACTTCAAGAAATTTTAACAATCAAATCAGACGACGTTGTAGGTCGTGTGAAAACTTATGAATCTGTCGTTAAAGGCGAGAATATACCAGAGCCAGGCATACCAGAATCTTTCAAAGTATTGCTTAAAGAGCTTCAATCACTGTCACTCGATGTAAGAGTATTGACTGATAACATGAGAGAAATTGACATTAAAGAAACGGTTGATGAAAGTGAATTAATTAATATTAATGTTGAAGGACTAGAAGATATACCTGTAGCAGACGATTATGTAGAGGACGTATCAGAATTAGAGACAGATACAGATTTATTTGATGATACCATCGAGCTGGATTTTGAGCCTGAGGATGATATAGTATTTGAGGATGATTCATTAGATGATTTAGATTTATAAAAAGTATGAAGGGAGTGCATAGTATGCCAAATATAGATCAAGCTATCTTTTTTGAAAGCATAAAGATAGGATTGGCTTCCCCTGATAAAATCCGTGAATGGTCTAGAGGAGAGGTAAAGAAACCAGAAACAATCAATTATCGTACTCAAAGACCGGAACGAGATGGGCTATTTTGTGAAAAAATCTTTGGGCCTAGCAAAGATTGGGAGTGTCATTGTGGAAAATACAAAAGAATCAGATATAAGGGTATCATTTGTGACCGATGTGGTGTAGAAGTTACAAAAGCTAAAGTAAGACGTGAGAGAATGGGGCATATAGAACTTGCAGCTCCGGTATCACATATATGGTATTTTAAAGGAATACCAAGCAGAATGGGGTTAATACTTGATATTACCCCAGGAAAGCTTGAAAAGATATTATATTTTGCATCTTATATCGTAACAGATCCTAAAGGGACGAGTTTAGACTATAAAGAAATTTTAGGTGAAAAAGAATATAGAGAAGCAGAAGAAAAATATGGCGCAGGCTCATTCGTCGCTGAAATGGGTGCTGAAGCTATTAAAAAGCTGCTCTCTGACATTCAGTTAGAGAAAGAAAGCCAAGAGTTAAAAGAACAGCTTAAAACCACTACAGGTCAAAAAAGAGTACGTGTTATTAAGCGTTTAGAAGTTATAGAAGCATTTAGACTTTCAGGAAACAAACCTGAATGGATGATCTTAGATGTGATACCAGTGTTGCCACCAGATTTAAGACCAATGATACAGCTTGATGGTGGACGTTTTGCAACATCAGACTTAAATGATCTTTATAGAAGAGTTATTAACCGTAACAATCGTTTAAAGAGATTACTTGATTTAGGGGCACCTAATATTATTGTAAGAAATGAAAAACGTATGTTACAAGAAGCTGTAGATGCACTTATTGATAACGGCAGACGTGGCAAAGCTGTAACAGGACCTGGAAATAGACCGCTTAAGTCTTTATCAGACATGTTAAAAGGTAAATCCGGACGTTTCCGCCAGAACTTACTTGGTAAGCGTGTTGACTATTCAGGACGTTCTGTTATCGTAGTAGGACCTAGTCTTAAAATTTATCAATGCGGGCTTCCAAAAGAAATGGCGATTGAACTCTTTAAACCATTTGTAATGAAAAAGCTGGTATCTGACGGTATTGCACATAATATTAAAAATGCTAAGCACATGATAGAAAGATTACAGCCACAGGTATGGGATGTATTAGAAGAAGTTATTCGTGAGCATCCTGTTATGCTAAATCGTGCCCCAACACTTCACCGTCTTGGGATTCAAGCGTTTGAACCAATCCTAGTTGAAGGCCGTGCGATTAAGCTGCATCCTCTTGTATGTACAGCTTATAATGCAGACTTTGACGGAGACCAAATGGCGGTTCACGTACCTTTATCAGTAGAAGCACAAGCAGAATGCCGATTCCTTCTATTAGCGCCAAATAACTTACTCAAGCCATCTGATGGGGGACCCGTTGCGGTGCCATCACAGGATATGGTTCTTGGAACATACTATCTTACACTTGATAAAGAAGGTGAGCAAGGAGAAGGTAAGTATTTCCGTAATGAAAAAGAAGCAATTCTCGCATATGACAATAAAGTCATTACGTTACATGCACGCATTAACGTACGCAGGACGATTGAAATAGATGGCGTTATGCAGAGCGGAATTACAAATACGACTGTTGGCCGTATTATTTTCAACGAGATCATGCCTCAAACATTAGGTTTTGTAGATAGAACGCTAGAAGAAAACAAATTTAAGTATGAGATTGATTTCTTAGTAGGTAAAAAACAACTGGGACAAATAATTAAAAAGTGCATCGATACCCAAGGTGCAACAGATACTGCCATTTTGCTTGATAATATTAAAGACCTAGGTTTTAAATATTCAACACGAGGCGCATTAACCGTATCTGTATCAGACATGGTAGTTCCAGGTCAAAAACAAGAGTATTTAGATGAAGCTCAAGTCGCAGTTGAACATGTTACAAAACTCTTCAGACGTGGGCTTATGACGGACGAAGAACGTTATAACAAAGTAATTCAGGCATGGAATATGGCCAATGATAAAATTACAAAGGCTCTTCTTGATAACCTTGGAAGATATAATAATATCTATATGATGGCACACTCTGGTGCCCGTGGTTCTACGAATCAGATTAAACAGTTAGCAGGTATGCGTGGTCTGATGGCATCACCATCAGGACGTATTATTGAGCTTCCTATTAAGGCGAACTTCCGTGAGGGTCTTACTGTACTTGAGTACTTTATTTCTGCCCATGGTGCCCGTAAAGGACTTGCAGATACGGCACTTCGTACAGCTGACTCTGGTTATTTAACACGTCGTCTTGTAGACGTATCACAAGATGTTATTATTAGAGAACAAGATTGTCATGATCACATCCCAGATCAACCAATTCCGGGTATGGTAGTTAAAGCTTATACAGATGGTTCAGAAGTTATCGAGCCATTACATGAACGCTTATCAGGACGTTTTGCAGCTGAAGAGATTGTTCATCCGGAGACAGGGGAAGTAATCATTCCTGTGAATAAAATGATAAAACCGATTCAAGCTGAGTATATAGAGTCAGTTGGAATTAAAAAAGTTAAAATACGTAATGTGCTTTCATGTCAGTCTAAAATGGGCGTATGTGCAAAATGTTACGGGGCAAATATGGCATCAGGTAACGAAGTAAGAGTAGGTGAAGCGGTAGGTATTATCGCAGCACAGTCTATCGGAGAGCCTGGTACACAGCTTACAATGCGTACATTCCATACTGGAGGTATTGCGGGAGATGATATTACACAAGGTCTTCCTCGTATTGAAGAGTTATTTGAAGCCCGTAAACCTAAAGGACTTGCAATCATATCTGAAATTGCTGGTATTGTAACTATATCAGATACTAAGAAAAAACGTGAGGTAACTATTACTGATAATGAAAATGGAGAAACAAAGTCTTATACTATACCATATGGCTCAAGAATTAAAGTCCAAGATGGTACTTCAGTAGAAGCTGGAGATGAACTTACAGAAGGTAGTGTTAATCCACATGATATTCTTAAAATCAAAGATGTTACAGGTGTACAGCATTATATGATTCAAGAAGTACAGCGTGTTTATAGACTTCAGGGGGTTGATATCAACGATAAGCATATTGAAGTTATTGTGCGTCAGATGCTTAAAAAAGTTAAGATAGAAGAAAGCGGCGATACAGATTTATTGCCTGGAAGTTCTATCGATATATTAGAATACCTAGAAGTTAATAAACAGGCTGTTGAGCAAGGGTTAGAACCGGCAGTAGGGAAAAGCGTGCTGCTTGGTATTACAAAAGCCTCTCTTGCAACAGAGTCCTTCTTATCCGCTGCATCTTTCCAAGAAACAACAAAAGTGCTTACAGAAGCGGCAATTAAAGGAAAAACAGATCCATTAATTGGACTTAAAGAAAATGTTATTATTGGTAAGCTAATTCCTGCCGGAACAGGTATGGATAAATACCGCAAGCTCAATGTAACAATGGTAGGAGAAGAATAATCTTGTATTAAAAAGCTCTAGGGACTGCGCTTATGCAGTACCTAGAGCTTTTGTATATAGAGAAACAACTTATAAGCATACAAATTTTATAATTCACGCGTTTGAGGCTGTTCATAAACTAAAATGAATAGTGCGCTCATTTTAGTTTGAAAAATTGCCTAGATTTCTAGAAATCTGATAGTGAGTAGCTGAAGAATTCGGTGCTCACTGAGCAGTCCTAAAAAAAACCTTGACAAGAAGCGACGGGAATGATAGAATCGTTCAGTGTGTAATAGTATGCATAAAAATGAACCTAAAGGGGGATTTATGTTGTACCATTTGAAAGACACGAAAAAGATTGTGGGAACAAAACAGACTTTAAAATGGTTAGAACGAGAAAATGTTAAGCTTGTGTTTGTTGCCAAAGATGCCGATGACCGAGTTACAAGTCAAGTGGTAGAGCTTGCAAAAGCTAAAAATGTCGAAGTTAAGTATATTGATAGTATGCATGAACTGGGCAAAGAATGTAACGTTGAAGTGAAAACTGCAGTAGCAGCAATTATTGAGTAAGGAGGAGGTGCCAGAATGCCAACATTTAACCAATTAGTACGTAAAGGAAGAAAAGAAATCGAGAAAAAGTCAACTGCGCCAGCATTGCAAAAAGGATTTAACTCTTTGCATAAACGTGCAACAGATATCTCTGCGCCACAAAAAAGAGGTGTTTGTACAGCAGTTAAAACAGCTACACCAAAAAAACCAAACTCTGCTCTTCGTAAAATTGCAAGGGTACGTCTTACAAATGGGATTGAAGTTACAGCTTATATTCCAGGTGAAGGACACAACCTTCAAGAGCATAGCGTTGTATTAATCCGTGGTGGTAGGGTAAAAGACTTACCAGGTACACGTTACCACATTATCCGTGGTACATTAGATACAGCAGGTGTTGCGAAAAGACAACAAGCTCGTTCTAAATACGGTGCTAAAAAAGGCAAAAAAGGTGCAGCAGCAACTAAAGGTAAAAAATAATTAGGAATTAATTGGTGCCCAACTTACACAACTAAAGCTGATAAATCAGATTTTAAATAGATGAGTAACAAGGGCGCGCACGATCCTCAAATTTGAGGACGAGTACCGATGATATTTCACAGATATTAGTTAAGGAGGGAAGACCGTGCCACGTAAAGGACATGTAGCAAAAAGAGATGTATTAGCAGATCCTCTTTACAATAGTAAGTTAGTAACAAAACTTATTAACAACATTATGTTGGATGGTAAAAGAGGTAAAGCACAAAAGATAGTTTATGGTGCGTTTGACATCATTAAAGAAAAAACAGGCAGAGATGCTTTAGAAGTTTTCCAAGAGGCATTAGAGAATATCATGCCAGTATTAGAAGTAAAAGCACGTCGTGTTGGAGGTGCTACTTACCAAGTACCAATGGAGGTGCGTCCAGAAAGACGTCAAACATTAGGCCTTCGTTGGTTAACAACTCACACACGTAAGCGTGGAGAAAAAACAACAACACTTGCTCTTGCAGCAGAGCTTTTAGATGCACTTAACAGCACTGGTGGATCAGTTAAGAAAAAAGAAGATACACACAAAATGGCAGAAGCAAATAAAGCATTTGCTCACTACAGATGGTAGGCTATTAATCCAAAGGAGGAATTACCTTGGCAGGAAGAGAATATCCGCTAGAGCGCACCCGTAATATTGGTATTATGGCGCATATTGACGCGGGGAAAACAACTCTTACAGAGCGTATCTTGTTTTATACCGGTAAGACATACAAAATCGGAGAAGTTCATGAAGGCGGAGCCACTATGGACTGGATGGAACAAGAACAAGAACGTGGTATTACAATCACATCTGCAGCTACGACATGTTTTTGGAAAGACAATCGTGTTAATATCATAGATACACCTGGGCACGTAGACTTCACAGTAGAAGTTGAACGTTCACTCCGTGTACTAGATTCTGCTGTTGGCGTATTCTGTGCAAAAGGTGGGGTTGAACCTCAATCTGAAACAGTATGGCGTCAAGCTGATAAATATAAAGTACCACGTATGGCTTTTGTAAATAAAATGGATATCATGGGCGCTGACTTTTATAGAGCAGTAGACATGATGAGAACAAGACTTGGTGCTAATGCAATACCAATCGAGTTACCTATTGGTGCAGAAGACCAATTCGTAGGGGTTATTGACCTTATGAAAAACAGAGCCTTCATCTACAAAGATGATTTAGGCAAAGAAATAGAAGAAACTGATATTCCAGCAGATCTTTTAGATAAAGCTGAACAATACAGAAACGAAATGATTGAAGCAATCTGTGAATCAGATGAAGACCTTACAATGAAATATCTTGAAGGTGAAGAAGTAACAGAAGAGGAACTTAGAACAGCACTTAGAACTGCTGTAATCAATGTTCAAATCATTCCGGTACTTTGTGGTTCAGCTTACAAAAATAAAGGGGTACAAAAACTTTTAGATGCTGTTGTTGAATATATGCCAGCACCTACAGATATCCCTGCTATTAAAGGGATTGACCCTGAAACTGGTGAAGAAATGGAAAAACATTCATCAGATGAAGAGCCATTTGCAGCCCTTGCATTTAAGATTATGACTGACCCATTTGTTGGGAAACTTGCATTCTTCAGAGTTTATTCAGGTTCAATAGAATCAGGTTCATATGTACTCAACTCAACAAAAAACAAAAAAGAACGTATTGGACGTATCTTACAGATGCATGCAAATACAAGACAAGAAATTGCTAAAGTTTATTCAGGAGATATAGCTGCTGCTGTTGGTCTTAAAGGTACAACAACAGGAGATACATTGTGTGATGAAGGTCACCCTGTAATCTTAGAATCTATGGAATTCCCAGAGCCAGTTATTGAAGTAGCTATTGAGCCAAAAACAAAAGCTGGTCAAGAAAAAATGGGTATTGCACTTGCAAAACTTGCAGAAGAAGACCCAACTTTCAGAACGTTTACAAATACTGAAACTGGGCAGACAATCATCGCAGGTATGGGAGAACTTCACTTAGAGATTATCGTAGATCGTCTTTTACGTGAGTTTAAAGTAGAAGCAAATGTAGGAGCACCACAAGTTGCTTACAAAGAAACAATGGCTAGAGATGTGGAAGTTGATTCTAAGTATGTAAAACAATCAGGTGGTAGCGGACAATATGGACACTGTAAAGTTAGATTCTCTAGACTTGATCCTAACTCTGAACATACTTATGAATTCGTAAGTACAGTAGTGGGTGGTTCAATTCCAAAAGAATATATCCCTGCAGTAGACAAAGGAATCCAAGAAGCAATGGCAGCAGGTCCACTTGCAGGATACAAAGTATTAGGTATTAAAGCAGAGTGTTACGATGGTTCATACCATGATGTTGACTCATCAGAAATGGCCTTCAAGATCGCAGGTTCTATGGCATTTAAAGATGCAATGAAAAAAGCAGGCGGAACACTTCTTGAACCTATTATGAAAGTTATTGCAACTGCACCAGAAGAGTACATGGGGGATGTTATTGGAAGCATTAACTCACGCCGTGGACAAATGGAAGGTATGGAAGCTATTGGTGGCGGGCAAGAAATTAGAGCCTATGTACCACTTGCAGAGATGTTTGGTTATGCGACTGAACTTCGTTCAAGAACACAAGGTCGTGGTAACTACTCGATGGAATTCCATCACTATGAGCCATGCCCTAAAGGTATTCAGGATAAAATTATAGCTGATCAAAAAGCTTAAATTTAAAATATAGCAGCACATTCTCTAAATAATAATTTGTAGCTACTTGAAAAGTAGCTGCAAATTGAATATAATCAAATTATCTGAGAAAAATAAACTCAGCAAATTAAAGGAGGAACAAACAAAATGGCTAAAGCTAAATATGAAAGAAATAAGCCACACGTTAATATTGGTACAATCGGACACGTTGACCACGGTAAAACAACACTTACAGCAGCTATCACAAAAACTCTTCACCAAAGATATGGTTTAGGTGCAGCAGTTGATTTCGATAATATTGACAAGGCGCCAGAAGAAAGAGAACGTGGTATTACTATCTCTACAGCTCACGTTGAATACGAAACTCCAGCTCGTCACTACGCTCACGTTGACTGCCCAGGACATGCTGACTATGTTAAAAACATGATCACAGGGGCAGCACAAATGGATGGAACAATCCTTGTTTGTGCAGCTACAGATGGTCCTATGGCTCAAACTCGTGAACATATCCTTCTTTCACGTCAAGTTGGTGTACCATACATCGTTGTTTTCTTAAACAAATGTGATATGGTAGATGATGAAGAATTATTAGAACTTGTTGAAATGGAAATTCGTGACCTATTAAGCTCATATGAATTCCCTGGCGATGATACGCCAATCATCCGTGGATCAGCTCTTCAAGCATTAAATGATCCAATGGGTCCATGGGGAGATAAAATCGTAGAGTTATTTGAAATTATTGATGAGTATATTCCTACTCCAGACCGTGCAGTTGACAAACCATTCCTTATGCCTGTAGAAGATGTATTCTCAATCACAGGTCGTGGTACAGTTGCAACAGGTAGAGTAGAATCAGGTATTCTTAAAGTTCAAGATGAAGTTGAACTTGTTGGTATTCATGAAGAAACTCGTAAGATTGTGTGTACAGGAGTTGAAATGTTCCGTAAACTTCTTGATCAAGCGCAAGCTGGAGATAACATTGGAGCACTTCTTCGTGGTATTCAAAGAACTGAAATCGAACGTGGTCAAGTACTTTGCAAACCAGGTTCAATTACACCTCATACAAAATTCACAGCTCAAGTATACGTTCTTAAAAAAGAAGAAGGTGGACGTCATAAACCATTCTTCTCACACTATAGACCACAATTCTACTTCAGAACAACTGACGTTACAGGCGTTATTGAATTACCAGAAGGCACAGAAATGTGTATGCCTGGCGATAACCTTGAAATGACTATTGAACTTATCCATCCAATTGCGATGTCTCAAGGACTTCGTTTCGCGATACGTGAAGGTGGACGTACAGTAGGTTCTGGTGCAGTAGCATCTATTATTGAGTAATTAACTCATATAAAAAGCATACCCTAGGGTATGCTTTTTATTATTTATGGGAAGTTTGGTTTTCTAAAAAATCCCCTATAATTAGGAGAAAAGAGCATAATAGCTAAATTTTCCATAAAAAAATCAGTAATAACTAAAAAAAAACCTTGTCATTATATAGCTTTTAGTGTATACTCAATTTGTTGTGACATTGAGAACGATGATCTAGAAGGTTACCACCTTACAAAAAGGTGAATTTCTAGGGAGCGAATGTCCGGTTCAAGAAACCAGGCGGCAGGTCACTGTACTATATAAACTGATGTCAAGCGCTTTTGTATTAATACAAAGCTTAGAGTAAGTCTGCGCTTATGACACACTAGGTTGAGTGTACAGTCACCACTAGTCGTACTGCTTTCAAAAAAAGTACGAAAAGGAGGGGACTTTTTTTATGGCAAGTCAAAAAATCCGTATTACCCTAAAGGCTTATGATCACAAGTTAATTGATCAAACAGCAGCTGAAATAGTTGCTATTGCTAAGAAAACAGGTGCACAAGTTAGTGGACCAATACCACTACCAACTAAAAAAGAAGTGGTAACAATTTTACGTGCTGTTCACAAGTACAAAGATTCTCGTGAGCAATTCGAAATGAGAACTCATAAAAGACTTATCGATGTTGAAGCTACGCCAAAAACTGGAGATGCGTTAATGCGTATAGATTTACCAGCAGGTGTAGATATCAAAGTAGATGCGAAATAATCTATGAGATTCTAGATTGGGCGATAATCAAGAATCGTCTAGGATGATTGCCAAGGTAGCAATCCGCTGTAGATATTAGGAGGTGTAAAGGAAATGAAAAAAGCAATCATAGCTAAGAAAATAGGTATGACACAAATTTTTGATGAAAATGCAAACTTAATTCCTGTTACTGTATTAGAGGCAGGTCCATGTGTAGTTGTTCAAAAGAAAACTACTGACAATGATGGATATGAAGCGATTCAAGTTGGTTTTGGAGACGTTAAAGAAAGACGTGTTATCAAACCAGCAGCTGGTCACTTTAAAAAAGCAGGCGTTGCTCTTAAAAAACACTTAAAAGAATTCCGTTTGGAAGATATAAGTGCATATGAAGTAGGTACAGAAATCAAAGCAGATGTTTTTGCTGCTGGAGAAAGAGTAGATGTTACTGGTACTTCAAAAGGTAAAGGGTATCAAGGCGCAATCAAAAAATATGGACAAAGCCGTGGACCAATGGCTCATGGTTCTAAATCACATAGAGTAGCAGGTTCTATGGGTGCTGCAACAAGTCCAGGACGTGTTATGAAAGGTAAAGGCCTTCCATCACATATGGGATGTGTTCAAATCACAGTACAAAATCTTGAAGTTGCTAGAGTTGATTTAGACAAAAACTTAATTTTACTTAAAGGTGCAGTTCCAGGACCTAAAGGTACAATCATCGCTATAAAAGATAGCGTTAAAGCTTAATGACTGGTGAGAAAGGAGGAACAATAATGGCAAAAGTAGCTGTTTATAATATGGACGGACAACAAGTAGGTGAAGTTGAATTAAATGATTCAATCTTTGCAGTAGATGTAAAAGAACACTTAGTGCATGCAGCAGTTGTTGCACATCTTGCAAATAGACGTCAAGGAACACAAAGTGCTAAAACCCGTGCTGAAGTACGTGGTGGTGGTAGAAAACCATGGAGACAAAAAGGTACAGGTAGAGCAAGACAAGGTTCTATTCGTGCAGTACAATGGACAGGTGGTGGGGTTGCATTCGCGCCAAAACCTCGTGACTACTCTATTAGACTTAACAAAAAAGAAAGAAGACTTGCATTAAAATCAGCTTTAACTAGCAGAGTTAATGGCAGCAAATTCATTGTATTAGATTCATTAGAGCTAGCAGAGATCAAAACAAAAACAATGAAAAATATATTAGATACTCTTAAATTAAATAAAGCACTTATCGTTACAGATGGCGATACAAGCAAAAATGTAATGTTATCAGCACGTAATATTCAATCAATCAAAACATCAGCTGTTAATAACATTAATGTATATGACATCTTAAAATACGATACATTCGTAGTAACAAAAGATGCACTTAACAAAATCGAGGAGGTGTACGCATAATGGCAGATTTAAAATTTTATGACGTCATTTTAAAGCCAGTAGTTACTGAAAAAAGTATGAACGCTATGGCAGAAAAAAAATACACATTCCTAGTACAAAAAACTGCAACTAAAGGTCAAATCAAAGATGCAGTAGAAAAAATGTTCGAAGGAACAAAAGTAGAAAAAGTTAATACGGCTAATTACGAAGGTAAAACAAAACGCCGTGGCAAGTCAGTTGGTAAAACAAGTGACTACAAAAAAGCAATTGTTAAACTTAACCAAGATAGTAAAGACATTGACTTTTTCCAAGGAATGTAGTTTAATAGATAAAGATGAAACACACGGCTAAGTGTAAATGCATTGATTGAAAGGAGTGAAAGTGCGATGGGTATCAAAAAATATAGACCATATACCCCTTCAAGAAGACATATGACTTCTTCATCATTTGAAGAAATCACAAAAACAACTCCTGAAAGATCTTTAATGGTTACTTTAAAGAAAAACTCAGGAAGAAACAACCAAGGGAAAATTACAGTTCGTCATCGTGGCGGCGGATATAAAATTAAATATAGAATCATCGACTTCAAACGTAATAAAGATGGTGTACCAGCAACTGTTGTAGGTATCGAATATGATCCAAACAGAACAGCAAATATTGCATTACTTGCTTATGCGGATGGAGAAAAAAGCTATATTTTAGCTCCAGTAGGGCTTAAAGTAGGCGACAAATTAATGAGTGGTGAAACAGCGGAAATTCGCATTGGAAACGCACTCAGAATGAAAGATATGCCAATAGGTGCTACTATTCATAACCTTGAAATGAAACCAGGCAAAGGCGGGCAGCTTGTTCGTGCAGCAGGTATGTCAGCACAGCTTATGGCTAAAGAAGGCAAGTATGCAACAGTTAAACTTCCTTCAGGAGAAATGAGACTTTTACCTATCGAGTGTAGAGCTACAATAGGTCAAGTTGGTAACATCGATCATGAGCTTATCAATATTGGTAAAGCAGGACGTAAACGTCATATGGGTATTCGCCCTACAGTTCGTGGATCTGTTATGAACCCTAACGATCACCCTCACGGTGGTGGAGAAGGTAGATCACCAATTGGACGTCCAAATCCATGTACACCTTGGGGTAAACCAGCTCTTGGATACAAAACAAGAAAGAAAAATAAGCAATCAAACAAATATATTGTACGTGCTCGTAACAAAAAATAATGTAAAGTAGTGAAGGGAGGCATCATTAATGGCTCGTTCCATCAAAAAAGGACCATTTGCTGATAAACATTTATTAAAGAAAATAGATGAAATGAACGCAGCGGATGAGAAAAAAGTAATCAAATCATGGTCACGTCGTTCAACAATATTCCCTAGCATGGTAGGACATACTATCGCTGTACATGACGGAAGAAAACATGTTCCAGTTTTTGTAACAGAAGATATGGTAGGACATAAATTAGGTGAATTTGCATTAACAAGAACTTACCGTGGTCATGGTAAAGATGCAGAAAAGAAATCAAGAGTTCGTTAATTAATTATTTACGGAAGGAGGTCTTTAAAAATGGCAAAAGGACATAGAAGCCAGATCAAAAAAGAGAGAAATGCTCAAAAAGACTCAAGACCAAAAGCAAAAGTAACATTTGTACGTTTATCTAGTACTAAGGCAAATATCGTGCTTAACCAAATCAAAGGAAAAGATGTTAATACTGCACTTGCAATCTTAGCATACACACCAAGATACGGTGCACGTATTATAGAAAAATTAGTAAAATCAGCTGTAGCAAATGCTGAGCATAATAATAGTATGGAGACAGCTAACTTATTTGTTGAAGAAGCCTTTTCTACTAAAGGGCCAACACTTAAAAGAATTCGTCCACGTGCTCAAGGTCGTGCTTATAGAATCGACAAACAAACAAGCCACATTACAGTGGTACTAAATGAAAGATAAGGAGGTTAGGTATGGGCCAAAAAGTCAATCCTCATGGATTAAGAGTAGGTGTTATCAAAGGTTGGGATGCCAGATGGTATGCAGATAAAAAAGACTTTGCTAATAACCTAGTAGAAGATAATAAAATCAGAAAATTCATTAAGAAAAAATTATATTCAGCTGGCATAGACAAAATTGAAATTGAAAGAATGTCTAAACGTGTTAGAATCCACGTTCATACATCTAAACCAGGGATCGTAATTGGTAAGGGTGGATCATCTATTGATGAGCTTCGTAAGCAAGTAGAAAAGCTTACGGCAAACAAAGTTGCAATCAACATTGTTGAAGTAAAGCGTCCAGAAGCATGTGCACAACTCGTTGCTGAAAATATTGCACTTCAACTTGAAAACCGTGTTTCATTCCGTCGTGCGATGAAACAAGCTATGGGTAAATCATTCAAAGCTGGAGCAAAAGGTATTAAAGTTCAATGCTCAGGTCGTTTAGGCGGAGCAGAAATGGCACGTACAGAGCATTATTCAGATGGCACTATTCCACTCCAGACATTAAGAGCGGATATTGAATATGGATTTGCAGAAGCAGATACAACTTACGGTAAGATCGGTGTTAAAGTGTGGATATACAAAGGAGAGGTACTTCCACAAAAAGTTAAAAAGGAAGGGAGCGCTAACTAATGTTAATGCCTAAAAGAGTAAAGCGTCGCAAACAATTCCGTGGACGTATGACAGGTAAAGCTACCCGTGGAAATAAAATTACTTATGGTGATTTTGGTATTGTTGCAATGGAACCAGCATGGGTAAAATCAAACCAAATCGAAGCTGCCCGTATTGCGATGACACGTTATATCAAACGTGGTGGTAAAGTATGGATTAAAATATTCCCAGATAAACCAGTAACAGCTAAACCAGCAGAAACACGTATGGGTTCTGGTAAAGGTTCACCTGAGTATTGGGTAGCAGTAGTTAAACCAGGTAGAGTAATGTTTGAATTATCAGGTGTAGCAGAAGAAACAGCTAGAGAAGCGTTAAGACTTGCAGTTCACAAATTACCTATGAAATGCAAGATAGTATCTCGTGCTGAACAAGAAATGGCAGGTGATGGTAGTGAAGAGTAGAGCATTCTTAGAAGAATTAATAACAAAAACATCTGAAGAGCTAAACGTTGAGTTGGTGAATGCGAAAAAAGAACTTTTTAACTTAAGATTTCAAAATGCTACCAATCAACTCGATAATACAGCAAGAATTAAAGAAGTAAGAAAGAATATCGCACGTATTCAAACTATTATTACACAAAAAGCAACTGTGTAATAGAGAGGAGGCTAAGTCGTGTCAGAAAGAAATATGCGAAAAGTATTAATGGGTAACGTTGTAAGCAATAAAATGGATAAAACGATTACTGTTGCAGTAGTAAACAATGTAAAACATCCTCTTTACGGTAAAATCGTAAAAAGAACTTATAAATTACATGCTCATGATGAAAACAATGAGTGTCAAATCGGCGATAAAGTTAGAGTAATGGAAACAAGACCACTATCTAAGTCAAAACGTTTTAGACTTGTTGAAATTGTAGAAAAAGCAAAATAGTATTAGTAATCTTGAAAGGAGGTCACTTCTCATGATCCAACAAGAAAGTAGATTAAGAGTAGCTGATAATACAGGAGCAAAAGAATTACTTTGCATTCGTGTATTAGGTGGTTCTACCAGAAGATACGGCAGTATTGGTGATGTTATCGTTGCTGCGGTTAAAGATGCAACACCAGGCGGCGTTGTTAAAAAAGGTGACGTTGTTAAAGCTGTTATCGTACGTACTAAAAAAGGTGTAAGAAGAGCTGACGGTTCATACATTAAATTTGATGAAAATGCAGCTGTTATCATAAAAGAAGATAAAAACCCAAGAGGAACACGTATTTTTGGACCAGTAGCAAGAGAGTTAAGAGAAAAGAAATACACAAAAATCTTATCACTTGCTCCAGAAGTTTTATAAGGAGGTGCAAATAGTGAAAACTAAACTTAAAAAAGGCGACAGAGTAATAATCATCGCTGGCAAAGACAAAGGTAAAGAAGGTAATGTTAATTTTATTGACCGCAAAAATGGTCGTGTGGTTGTAGATGGGTGCAACATGATTACTAAGCACCAAAAACCAAATGCAGCTGGTCAAGGCGGATTAATTCAAAGAGAAGCACCTGTACACATTTCTAACGTTATGTATGTGCACAATGGAAAACCAGCCCGTTTAGGCGTACAAATAAACGACGGTAAAAAAGTTCGCGTAGCGATCGTAAACAAAGACCGTTTCGTGATTGACTAATAGGCGAAAGGAGGTAATAGGCTATGAGTAGATTAAAAGAGATATATAATACTGAGATCATGAGTGCCATGACTCAAAAATTTAATTATAAAAATCAATTACAAGTTCCAAAAATCGAAAAAATAGTAATTAACATGGGTGTTGGTGAAGCAAAAGATAATGCGAAAGTATTAGAGAGTGCTGTAAGTGATATGCAAACTGTATCAGGACAAAAACCAGTTATTACTAAAGCTAAAAAATCTGTAGCGGCATTTAAACTTCGTGAAGGGATGCCAATCGGATGTAAAGTAACACTTCGCGGTAAAAAAATGTATGAATTTCTTGATCGTTTAGTAAACTTAGCACTTCCACGTGTACGTGACTTCCGTGGTATCAGCGCTACTGCATTTGATGGTCGTGGTAACTATGCATTAGGTATTAAAGAACAACTTATTTTCCCGGAAATTGAGTACGACAAAATCGATAAAGTTCGTGGTATGGACGTCATTATTGTAACAACAGCTCAAACAGATGAAGAAGCACGTGAGCTCTTGACACAATTTGGAATGCCATTTCAAAAATAAGGAGGGTAAGCAAAGTGGCAAAAACATCTATGAAAGTTAAGCAACAAAAAACCGCTAAATTTTCAACTCAAGAATATACAAGATGTCGTATTTGTGGACGTCCGCATGCATATATAAGAAAATTTGGTATATGTCGTATATGTTTTAGAGAATTAGCATATAAAGGTCAGATTCCAGGCGTTAAAAAAGCAAGCTGGTAATAATGGAAAGGAGGCAAATAAAATGACAATGAGCGATCCTATTGCAGATATGCTTACAAGAATCAGAAATGCAAATGTTGCAAAACATGATATTGTTGAAGTTCCTGCATCAAAAATGAAAAAAGCAATTTCTGAAATTCTTTTAAATGAGGGATATATTAAAGGATACGAAGTTATAGAAGATGGCGTTAAAGGAACTATTCGTGTAACTTTAAAATATGGCAAAGATAAAAATCAAAAAGTAATTTCAGGTTTAAAGAAAATTTCTAAACCAGGTCTTCGTGTATACGCAGACACTGATAACTTACCAAAAGTATTAGGTGGACTTGGAACAGCAATTATTTCAACAAGTAAAGGTGTAATTACTGACAAAGACGCTAGAAAACTTGGCGTAGGCGGAGAAGTTATCGCGTTTATTTGGTAATAAAGATAAAAAGTTTAAGGAGGTGCGACCATGTCACGTATTGGTAAATTACCAATCGAGGTTCCAGCAGGTGTTACTGTTACAAAAGCTGAAGGCAATGTAGTAACAGTTAAAGGGCCAAAAGGAACACTTACAAGAACATTCGATAGTGCAATGAATATTACACTTGAAGATAATCAGGTCTTAGTTACAAGACCAAACGATTTAAAAAGAAACAGATCACTTCATGGATTAACAAGAACACTTGTTTCAAACATGGTTGAAGGTGTGACAAATGGCTTCAATAAAGTGTTAGAAATCAATGGTGTTGGATATAGAGCAGCGAAACAAGGCAAGAAATTAGTTCTTTCATTAGGATACTCTCACCCAGTTGAAATGGAAGATCCAGAAGGAATCACATCAGTAGTTGAAGGTAATAAAATTACTATTTCAGGTATTAACAAAGAACATGTTGGACAATTTGCGGCTGAGATCAGAACTAAACGTCCGCCAGAGCCATACAAAGGCAAAGGTATTAAGTACGTTGATGAAATAATCAGACGTAAAGAAGGTAAAACAGGTAAAAAATAAGAGTAAAGGGGTGAAATAAGAATGATAACTAAAGCATCACGTAGTAAAATTCGTGTAAAAAAGCATATGAAAATGCGTAATAAGCTTCAAGGAACTACTGAGAGACCAAGACTTGCAGTATATAGAAGTGAAAAACACATTTATGCTCAGATTATAGATGATACAAAAGGTAGTACATTAGTATCGGCTTCTACTGTTGAAAAAGAGCTTGCTAAAGCCTTAGAAGCTACATCAAATGTTGATGCAGCAAAAGCTGTTGGCGAAGCAGTTGCAAAAAAAGCCCTTGCTAAAGGTATTAATGAAGTTGTTTTTGACCGTGGAGGATTCTTATACCATGGTAGAGTAAAAGCATTAGCAGATGCAGCTCGCGCTGCTGGATTACAATTCTAGTAAAGGAGGGACATACGGTGGCTAAAAAGCTAAATATTGATCCTAGTACATTAGATCTTCAGGAAAAAGTTGTTACGATTAAACGTGTAACAAAAGTTGTAAAAGGTGGTCGTACTTTCCGTTTCTCTGCTTTAGTAGTAGTTGGAGATGGAAATGGTCACGTTGGCGTTGGACTTGGTAAAGCAATGGAAATTCCAAACGCTATTGAGAAAGCTATTCAAGATGCTAAAAAGAACTTAATTTATATTGAAAGAAATGACGCAGACAGCGTTTATCATGAATTCGTTGGTGAATTTGGAAGTGCAAGAGTACTTCTTAAACCAGCTAAAGAAGGTACAGGAGTTATTGCAGGAGGTCCAGCACGTGCTGTACTTGAACTTGCAGGCGTTCGTAATATTAGAACGAAATCTCTTGGTTCTAACAATAAGAAAAATGTAGTACATGCAACAATTGAAGCACTTGCTTCACTCAAAACACCAGCAGAAGTTGCTAAACTTCGTGGAAAAACAGTAGAAGAGCTTCTAGGATAAGGAGGAATGTTCAAGTGGCTAAAATTAAAGTAACATTAGTAAGATCCACAATCGGGGCAATTCCAAAACATAAAAAAACTGTAGAAGCGCTCGGGTTAAGAAAGATCAATAGTTCAAATATACACGAAGATAATACAGCAATTCGTGGGATGGTAGATCAAGTTAGACATTTAGTAAAAGTAGAAGCAATAAGCGAGTAATAAAAGGCTTAAAGAGAAGGAGGTGCAAGGAAGCATGAATTTAAATGAATTAAGACCAGTAGAAGGTTCAAAAAGAGATTCTTTCCGTGTAGGCCGTGGACATGGTTCAGGAAACGGAAAAACAGCGGGAAGAGGACATAAAGGACAAAATTCTAGAACTGGCGGTGGTGTTAGACCAGGTTTTGAAGGGGGGCAAATGCCTTTATACAGAAGACTTCCAAAACGTGGTTTTACAAACCGTAATAGTTTAGAAATAGTAGGTATTAATGTAGATTTATTAAATCGCTTTGAAGATGGCGCTGTAGTAACAGTTGAAGCTATGATAGAAGCTGGAATCATCAAAAATCCAAGAGATGGGGTTAAAATTCTTGGGAAAGGTGATCTAACAAAGAAATTAACTGTTAAAGCAAATGCATTTAGTGCAGGTGCTAAAGAGAAAATTGAAGCTGTGGGTGGAAAAATAGAAGAGGTGATGTAGGTGGATTTATTCAAAACTCTTAAAAATGCATGGAGAGTGCCAGAACTACGCAAAAAAATTATTTTCACACTTTGGATGTTTCTTATTGTAAGAATAGGTGCACATATTACGGTACCAGGAATTAATACAGATGCAGTTATAGCTATGATGAATCAAAACGCGGGGAATGTTTTGAATCTAATGGATGTTATAACAGGTGGAGCATTTAAAACCATGGCACTTTTCGCTTTTGGAGTAGGGCCATATATTACAGCAAGCATTATTATGCAGCTTTTACAAATTGCAATAACTAAGCTTGAGGAGCTCGCAAAAGAAGGGGAGCAAGGCAGAAAGAAAATTAACAAATATACACGTTATGTAACATTAGCCCTTGCCTTAATTCAATCATCAGCAACAACGCTTACACTTAGCAGACAGCAACCAAGTGTACTTGTAGATAATACAATATGGACATTTGTGGTAGTTGTTATCTCATTTGTAGCAGGTTCAATGCTCGTGATGTGGATAGGGGAACAAATTACGCAAAAAGGCATAGGAAATGGTATATCACTTATTATCTTTATTAATATTATTTCTAGACTTCCACAAAACTTCATCGTATTATTCCAGACACATGGTTATTTAATACCAACAATAATCGTATTATTATTTATACTCGTAATAGGTTTTGTTGTATTAATGGCTCAAGGAGAAAGAAGAATTGCAGTACAGTATGCAAAACGTACTGCTGGACGTAAAGTTTATGGCGGACAATCACAACATATTCCTATTAAAGTCAACTTAGCAGGGGTATTGCCAATTATCTTTGCAATGTCTATTATGAATTTCCCAGAAATTGTTACTAATTTATTTGGGGGAACAACAAATGAAATATGGGGTACAGTACTTAGATTTTTAAGATGGACACATCCAGTAGGAACAGTAATCTATGTAGTACTTATATTTGCATTTGCTTTCTTCTATTCAACTATTGCATTTAATCCAATGGAAATTGCATCTAACATGAAAAAAGGTGGCGGATTTATACCCGGTATAAGACCAGGGAAACCAACATCAGATTATTTATCAGATGTTGCATCTCGTATCACACTACTTGGAGCTATCTTTTTAGCAATACTTGCAGTTATTCCACTCGTATTTGAATATACATTAAACGTGCAAGTAGCGTTTTCAGGAACATCACTTCTCATTATTGTTGGTGTTGCATTAGAAACACTTAAACAAATGGAATCACAGATGTTAATGAGACATTATAAAGGATTTTTATAAGAAGATAGGAGGTTGCCGTAATGAGATTGATATTACTCGGAGCGCCAGGAGCAGGTAAAGGGACTCAAGCAGAAATGCTTACAAAATTATATGATATTCCATGTATCTCGACAGGCAATATTTTTAGAGAACATATCTCTAACAACACAGACTTAGGCAAACAAGCAAAAGCTTATATGGATCAAGGTCAACTCGTACCAGATTCTCTTGTTATAGAACTTGTAAAAAGCAGAATTACACAAGATGACTGTAAAAATGGCATGATTTTTGATGGATTTCCAAGAACCATTCCACAAGCAGAAGCATTAGATGCTATGCTTGCAGACTTAAATATACCAATAGATTACGTTGTTAATGTAGAGGTACCCGATGAACTTATTGTTGATCGTATGGCTGGTAGAACTGTTTGCCCAAGCTGCGGCGCTTCTTATCATAAGATAAGTAAAAAAGAAGACATAGCAGGCATATGTAACGCATGCAGCACAAATCTAGTCCAAAGAGAAGATGATAAAGAAGAAACAGTTAAAAAAAGATTAGAAATCTATCATGCACAAACAGAACCACTTATTGCACACTACAAAGCTCAAGGCAAAGTTCTTGATGTTCATGGAGTAGGTACAGTGGAAGAAGTACGTGCAGCAGTAAAGAAAGCATTAGGAGTGAATTAGGATGCCAATCCCCATTAAATCTGATATGGAAATAAGTTTAATGAAAGAGGCAGCGCATATATTAATAGAGGCTCACGAACTAGTGGGTAAAGCAGTACAAGAAGGTATTACAACCAAAGAGTTAGATGCTATTGCAGAAACGTTTATAACAAGTAAACATGCACTGCCATCTTTTAAAGGTTATTGTGGATACCCAGCATCAGCTTGTATTTCTATTAATGAAGAAGTTGTACACGGGATTCCAGGTAAACGCAAGTTAAAACAAGGTGATTTAGTGAGCGTGGACCTTGGGGTATACTACAAAGGATATCACTCAGATGCTGCAAGATCTTATACTGTCGGAGATGTATCCCCTGAGATATTAAAACTGATAGAAGTTACGAAACAGAGCTTTTTTGAAGGTTTAAAATATGCAAAACCAGGCAATCATCTAGGACAGATATCTGTTGCAATACAAACTTATGTTGAAACTAATGGATTTTCGGTAGTAAGAGATTTAGTTGGGCATGGGATAGGAAGAGAATTGCACGAAGAACCACAAGTTCCAAACTACAAGACACCTGGAAGAGGACCAAAACTTCAAAAAGGTATGGTGCTCGCTATAGAACCTATGGTTAATATGGGTACGTGGCAAGTAAGAGTACTAGAAGATGATTGGACGTTCGTAACAAGAGATGGGATGCCATCTGCACATTATGAAAATACTGTGGTTATTACCAATGATATTCCAGAAATACTTACATTACAAAGCAGTAAGTAATGAGGTGATTAAATGAATAGCGAGTATGAGGTAGGGCAGGTTGTTTTCTCAAAATGCGGACGTGATCAAGGGAAACCATTTATAGTCGTAAGCGTAGAAGAAGAATATGTTTACCTAAGTGACGGAAAATTACGCAAAGTTGATAATCCTAAACTAAAAAAGAAAAAGCATGTTCAAAAAACAAATACAATTATTGAATGGATAAAACAAAAAATAATAGAAGAGAATCGCTTAACAAACAATGATGTTAGGAAAGCTCTAAAAGAGTATATAGGGCAATCTTCTGTGTAATGAGGAGGTTTGTAACTTGGCTAAAGGTGATGTAATAGAAGTAGAAGGAACGGTGATCGAAAAGTTACCAAATGCAATGTTTAAAGTTGAGATTGAAGGAGGACATATTGTTCTTGGTCATATCTCAGGAAAACTACGTATGAATTTCATCAGGGTATTACCTGGTGATAAAGTAACTATTGAACTTTCTCCGTATGATTTAACCAAAGGACGAATTATATGGCGTTCTAAATAAATGGTATAAAAGAAAGGAGAGCAGAAAATGAAAGTACGCCCATCTGTAAAAAAGATATGCGAAAAGTGTAAAATAATCAAAAGAAAAGGTCGTGTTTGCGTTATCTGTGAGAATCCAAAGCACAAACAAAAACAAGGCTAATACGTTTTAGCATAACAAAATATGGTTTATTATAAATCTTGATTTACAAGTAAATATAATATATAATAATATTTTGTGAAGTTGTGACTTAAAGCGGCTGCGGCATAGTCATTTATGCTGTATTAATATATATTTAATCTTTAGGAGGTGCAAACAAGAATGGCACGTATTGCAGGTGTAGATTTACCAAAAAACAAACGTGTAGAAATCGGACTTACTTATGTATATGGTATAGGACGTCCAACTTCTCGCGAGATTCTAGAACAAGCTGGAATAGATTTAGATACACGTGTTAAGGACTTAACTGATGAGCAAGTAGCTAAAATTCGTGAACTTATCGACAAAACTAAAATTGTTGAGGGTGATCTTCGTCGTGAAATCGCCTTAAATATTAAAAGGTTAATGGAAATTGGATGCTATAGAGGTATTCGTCATAGACGCGGACTTCCAGTAAGAGGACAAAAAACAAAAACAAATGCGCGTACACGCAAAGGTCCTAAGAAAACAGTTGCAAATAAAAAGAAATAGTAAATAAAGGAGGTTAAGATCTCATGGCAGTTGCAAAGAAAGCGGCAAAAAAGGGTACAACCAGAAGACGTCGCGATAGAAAACATGTAGAACGAGGAGTAGCACACATTCAGTCTACTTTTAATAATACAATGGTTACATTAACTGATACAAATGGCAATGCTCTTTCATGGGCTAGCGCAGGGGGTCTTGGTTTTAGAGGATCAAGAAAATCAACACCTTATGCAGCACAAATGGCAGCAGAAACAGCTGCAAAAGCAGCAATGGAACACGGTTTAAAATCAGTAGAAGTTATGGTTAAAGGCCCAGGATCCGGCAGAGAAGCAGCTATAAGAGCACTTCAAACAGCAGGTTTAGAAGTAACATTAATTAAAGATGTAACTCCTGTACCACATAATGGATGCCGTCCACCAAAACGTAGAAGAGTGTAATAGGAGGTGTAGATAAAAAATGGCTAGATATATTGGTTCAAAATGTAAACAATGCCGTCGTGAAGGAAAGCAATTATTTCTTAAAGGCGAAAGATGTTTTTCAGCGGCGTGTTCAGTAGAAAAAAGACCTTATGCGCCAGGTCAACACGGTCAAGCTAAGAAAAAATTGTCCGAATATGGCAAGCAATTACGTGAAAAACAAAAAGCAAAAAGAATATATGGTGTTCTTGAAGGTAAATTCAGAACTTATTTTGAAGAAGCAGATCGTAAAAAAGGTATTACAGGTGAAAACTTACTTCGTTACCTTGAACTTCGTTTAGATAATGTGGTATATCGTCTTGGACTTGGACGTTCACGTACAGAGGCTAGACAAGTTGTAAGACATAACTTAATCGTAGTTAATGGTAAAAGAGTTAACATTCCATCTTACCAAGTGCGTATCGGCGATGTTATTGAAGTTAAAGAAGATGCAAAAACATTTGAGCGTTTTAAACTAATCACTGAAGTAACAGCTTCTCGTATTGTACCAGAATGGTTAGAAGGCGACATTGAAAACCTTAGAGGAACAGTGAAAGCGGTACCAGCTAGAGAGCAAATAGATACAGACATCGAAGAAACACTTATCGTTGAGCTTTACTCTAAGTAATAGTTCGTCACCCTCAATATTTTATTTTAAAACCAAAGGAGGGTTTATCCGATGTTAGAATTTGAAAAACCACAAATTGAGATTAAAGAGTTATCCGCAGATGGTAAATATGGGTGCTTCGTAGTTGAGCCATTGGAGAGAGGATACGGGATTACACTTGGCAACAGCCTTCGTAGAATCCTTTCTTCTTCACTTCCAGGTTCTGCTATAAGTAGTATCAAAATAGATGGTGTACTTCATGAATTTAGTTCGATTCCTCAAGTTAAAGAAGATGTTATAGAAATCATACTTAACTTAAAAGGTCTTGCAATTCGTGATACAAGTGTAACTGTTGAACCAAAAATAGTTTATATTGAAGCAACAGGAGAGGGTGCTATTACAGGAGCAGATATTAAATGTGGTCCAGAAATAGAAATTCTTAATCCAGAGCTTCATATTGCTACTTTAAATGGTGGTGCAAACTCAAATTTATGCATTGAAATGACTATTACAAGAGGTCGTGGATATGAAGGTGTTGATAAACTTAAAAAAACAGAGCTTCCAATAGGCGTTATTCCAATCGATGCGAATTTTACTCCTGTTGAGCGTGTGAATTTTACAGTTGAAGATACCCGTGTAGGTCAGCAAACAGATTATGATAAGTTAACTTTAGAAGTTTGGACTAATGGGACTTTAAAACCAGATGAGGCTGTGAGTCTTGCTGCGAAAGTTTTAAGTGAACATTTAAATCTATTCATTGACTTATCAGAAAACGCTCGTACAACAGAAATAATGGTTACAAAAGAAGATGATTCTAAAGAAAAAACTTTAGAAATGACTATAGAAGAACTTGACCTTTCTGTAAGATCATTCAACTGTCTAAAACGTGCGGGAATTAACACAGTTGAAGACTTAACGAACAAAACAGAAGAAGAAATGATGAAAGTTCGTAATTTAGGACGCAAATCATTAGAAGAGGTATTCCAAAAACTTGAAGAACTTGGTTTTGCACTAAGACCAAGTGAAGATTGATGGCAAACAAAAAGGAGGTAGAGCATGGCTGGACAAAGAAAGCTTGGACGTGACGCTGCTGGACGTATGGCACTTTTACGTAACCAAGTTACAAATCTCTTATACCATGGAAAAATTAGAACAACTGTATCTAAAGCAAAAGAAATCCGTAAAATAGCGGAAGGCTTAATTGCAATGGCTGTTCGTGAAAAAGATAATTATGAAGAGGTTACTATTACAGCAAAACAACCTAAAAAAGACGTTAATGGTAAACGTGTTAAAGAAGTTGTAGATGGTAAAAAAGTAACTGTATTTGAAGAGATCGAAAAAACAATCAAAAAAGATAGTGCTTCTCGTTTACATGCAAGAAGACAAATGTTAAAGGTGTTATACCCTGTAACAGAAGTTGATACTGCTAAAAGAAGACAAGCTAAAAAAGTTGATTTACCAGATAAATTATTTAGCCAAATCGCACCAAAATATGCAGACCGTAATGGTGGTTACACAAGAATCATCAAAATCGGACCTCGTAAAGGTGATGGAGCAGAAGAAGTAATTATTGAATTAGTATAACATTCAGGGATTAAGAACTGTTCTTAATCCCTTTTCTTCATAAATTAATAGTTACTAGGGTAGGTTTTTAAGCCTGTAGCAATTTTATGTGTAGATATAAATCTTTAATTAAAGATAGAACATATTGAAAATTTATATATACATATAACAAAGGAGTGTCACTTATGGATTCGATCATCAATGCTGACAATATCTTATTTGAATATTATAATTATGACGAAGATGGCATAAAAAAAGATGCCATTACAGCACTTAACCATGTAAGTGTTTCAATTAATAAGGGTGAATTTTTAGTTATTCTTGGACATAATGGTTCTGGAAAATCAACTTTTGCAAAGCATCTTAATGGGATTTTAACGCCTAAAGAGGGTACCTTATTTATCAGTGGCATAGATGCCACTGATCCTAAAAATATTTGGGATGTAAGAAGAGAAGTTGGCATGGTTTTTCAGAATCCTGATAATCAGATTGTAGCGACTATTGTTGAAGAAGATGTGGCTTTTGGACCTGAAAATATAGGAATCGCACCAGATGAAATTAGAATGAGAGTAGATAATGCACTAGATACAGTAGGGATGAGTGAATATAAAAGAAGATCTCCAAATCAACTATCAGGTGGTCAAAAGCAGCGTATTGCGATTGCAGGTGTTATCGCCATGAAGCCTGCGTGTATTGTATTTGATGAATCAACAGCAATGCTTGACCCAATTGGCAGGAAGCAAGTTATGCAGACAATGAATAAGCTTAATAAGGAGTATGGTATTACCATTGTTCATATCACGCATTATATGCAGGAGGCAATACTTGCAGATCGCATTATTGTAATGGAAAAAGGTGAGATAGTATTAGAGGGATCTCCAAGGGACGTATTTCAGCAAGTAGAAGTACTAAAAGAAATAGGACTTGATGTGCCAGATACAACGTATCTTATTTATTTACTTAATAAGGAAGGTTTTTCTTTTAAGCCGGATTTATTAACACTTGAAGAGGTGGTGAACGCAATATGGCAATCAAGATAAACCATCTTACCCATATCTATAACCCTAATACGCCGTTTCAAAAGGTGGCGTTAGAAGATATTAATATAGAAATACAAGACGGAGATTTTTTAGGCATTATAGGTCACACTGGATCTGGTAAGAGTACCCTTATTCAGATGTTTAATGGGCTCATAAAGCCAAGCACGGGGCAAGTACTTATTAAGGGACAAGATATTCATGCAGATGGGGTAGATAAAAGAAAGATAAGACAACAAGTAGGTCTTGTTTTTCAATATCCGGAGTATCAGCTCTTCGAAATGACTGTATATGAAGATGTTGCATTTGGTCCCAAAAATCTAGGCTTATCTAAAGAACAAATAGATGAACGCATACGTTATGCACTAACTGCAGTAGGTCTTGATGAGCAATATTATGATAAATCCCCATTTGAGCTTTCTGGAGGGCAAAAGAGAAGAGTGGCAATTGCAGGAGTACTTGCTATGAAGCCGCATATACTTATTTTAGATGAACCAACAGCAGGTCTCGATCCTAAAGGCAGAACTGCGTTGTTTAACCAACTCAAACAAATGCACGAAGACCTTAACCTAACTATTGTACTTATATCACACAGTATGGAAGATATGGCGAAATATGCGCAAAAACTTATTGTACTCTATCAAGGTAAAATAGCTTATCAAGGAAGTACCAGAGAAGTGTTTAAAGAAGGTAAAAAACTTGAGGAAATAGGACTTGCTATGCCGCAGGTTCGTTATATATTAGAGGCACTTAAAAATAAAGGTATGGCAATAGACACAGATGTTTTAACTGTAGAAGAAGCTGCAAAGATTATTAAGGATTATTTAAGAATAGCTGGAGGTACTTATGATTCGTGATATAACAATAGGACAATATTATCCTGTTTCTTCTTCTATTCATAAATTAGATCCAAGAACTAAAATACTTGTTACATTTATATATATCATCAGTCTGTTTTTTATTAAATATTTTGTGGGTTATGCTTTTATAGCGGCAGCACTCTATTTAGCCATAAAAGTAAGCCGTGTTCCTTTGCAGTTTATGTTAAAAGGACTTAGGGGAATTGCTTTTATACTTTTATTTACTGTAGCCCTTAATATATTTTTTACGCCAGGAGGCAGGGTGCTTGTGAGCTGGCACTTTATAAGTATTACAGAGCAGGGGCTTAAAACGGCACTTATGATGGGAACGAGATTAATACTTTTGATAGTAGGATCATCGCTTCTTACTTTAACAACTTCGCCTATAGAACTTACAGACGGGATAGAATCCCTTCTTAATCCATTTAGAAAAATAGGTGTTCCAGCCCATGAGATCGCAATGATGATGAGTATTTCGCTTAGATTTATCCCTATTTTATTAGAAGAAACAGATAAGATTATGAAAGCCCAAATGGCAAGAGGGGCAGATTTTGAAACCGGAAATATTGTAAAACGTGCTAAAGCTATGATACCTATTATGGTGCCGCTTTTTATATCAGCCTTTAGACGAGCAGAAGAACTCGCTATGGCTATGGAAGCTAGATGTTATCGTGGCGGTGAGGGACGGACGAGGATGAATAGTCTGCAATACAGGAGAAGGGATGTCTATGCATTTGTAATAGGGATCGTGTTTATGATAGGGTGTATAGCGTTGTAAAAAGATAGAGGTGTTGCAAGAAGTCCGCTCAGCAGTCAGGGGATATTTTTTGCCTCTCCCGCCTACCCACTGCCAAACCCGAGTCGAGTCAAAAAACATCCCCTGACTACTTTGCTATTCATCTTAAACTTAAAGTTATTAAAGAATATTATTAATTTTTGGAAGAAAAATCGAGATAGAAGTTAAGGCTTTAAGAACTATTGACTTTAGTAGTGGCAGACTGTCTTAAAATTAATTAAAGCCTAGATAACGCAGAGTCTAGCAGAGGGAGATTTTAGGGTTTGGAAGTTGCCTCTGGAGTATTTCGTGAAGAAAATCTTAGCAGTTTATTCAAATGGTTCTTAGGGAGACTGTTTGAGCGCAGCGAGTTTCGACCGTTCATTTGAAGAAAGTGCTTAGATTTTTAGAAATACGCAAGCGAGTAACTGGAGAACCCTAAAATTCCCCTGCGGACCTCTTGAAAACTATGACTAGTAGTTTTTGGACAGTCTGCCACAGCCAAACCCGAGTCGAAAGTTATCACGCCCTGCCAAGCTAGTCCTTAGAAATTTCATATCACCTTAAATATACCAAGGAGGAGAAGTCTGTGCCAAGGTTTAAATTGATAGTGGCCTATGATGGCACAAACTATCATGGATTTCAAAAACAAAATAATGCTTTAAGCATACAAGAAGTTTTGGAAAAGAGCATTGCTGCTATCATTCAGCAGCCGGTGGAAGTCATTGGTGCTGGTAGAACTGATACGGGCGTTCATGCAAGAGGGCAGTGCTGTGTATTTGACGCCGAGACAAGTATACCTGTCTATAATCTGATCAAAGCTATTAATAGTAAATTACCCAAGGATATTGTAGTTAAAAATATGGAAGTTGTGTCCGGAGATTTTCATCCTAGATATGGAGCAAAGCATAAAACATATCGTTATCAGATTTTAAATAGTAAGATACGTGACCCTTTTAGTTATAAATATGCTTATTTTTATCCCTATGAGTTGGATATAAGTCTCATGAGGGAGGCAGCTGAATATATTGTCGGCGAGCATGATTTTAAATGTTTTTGCTCGGCGGGAAGCAGTGTAAATTCAACGGTAAGAACGGTATATGATTTGCAGGTTACACAGCAAGATGATCTGATAACGATAGAGATTTGCGGCAATGGATTTTTATATAATATGGTAAGAATTATAGCCGGAACGCTAATTCAAGTTGGCTCCAATAAATTACCAGCTGAAGCAGTCAAAAACATTATTGCAAGTAAAGATCGTGGTTTAGCAGGGCCTACGGCCCCGCCAGAAGGACTTATGATGCTGAAGATTGATTATGATTAGATAGAAATAAGGATAAAATAAGGACAAACAGTAACAAAGTGCTTGACAGTGTTTTTACAAAATAATATAATATAAGTTGTGTTAATAAGCCCACTTATAAAATCCAATAGCCCCGGATTTTATATAATATAGACGGTTTAAAGAAATACGAGAGATCCTGAAGGAGGGAATATAATGAGAACAACATATATGGCAAATGCCGGAACTGTTGAAAGAAAATGGTACGTTGTTGATGCTGCAGGTCAAACAGTAGGTAGACTTTCAAGCCAAATAGCATCAGTACTAAGAGGAAAAAACAAACCAACATATACACCTCATGTTGATTGTGGTGATCATGTTATAGTAATTAATGCAGATAAGGTAGTATTTACAGGTAAAAAATTAGATCAAAAATTATACAGAAGACACTCTGGATACGCTGGTGGTCTTAAAGAAACGACAGCACGCAAAATGATGGATACACATCCAGAAAGAGTAGTAATGCATGCTGTAAAAGGAATGCTTCCAAAGAATAGCTTAGGAAGACAAATGCTTACAAAATTACGTGTTTATGCAGGAACAGAGCATAATCATGAAGCACAAAAACCAGAAGAATTAAAATTCTAAGTATCGAGAGGAGGAAACATAAATGATAGGAGTTAGATATTACGGAACAGGTAGACGTAAAAGTTCAGTAGCACGTGTTTATCTTGTACCAGGAAACGGTAAAATCACAATTAATAAAAGAGACATTGAAGAATATTTTGGTTTAGAGACATTAAAAGTTATTGCACGTCAACCTTTAGTTCTTACTGATACACTTAGCAAGTTTGATGTACGTGTAAATGTATTTGGTGGAGGAACAACAGGTCAAGCTGGAGCAATTCGTCACGGTATTAGCCGTGCATTACTTCAAGCTGATGGAGATTTCCGTCCAGTTCTTAAAAAACAAGGTTTCTTAACAAGAGATCCTAGAATGAAAGAAAGAAAGAAATACGGTCTTAAAGCAGCAAGACGTGCACCACAGTTCTCAAAACGTTAATCAAAAGCCAATCCTTAGGGATTGGCTTTTTAACTAATTAGCTAGATAGATTTTTACGCCTATCCTTTTTATTAAATATTACAAGCAAATTACAATCATATCATAAAGTAATTACAACAATAAAAAGCGACTTTTTTCTAGATAACTATATATTATAATAGAGATTGGTGATAGCTAGTGTAAATACTTAGGGGGATAATCGATGAAGAGAATGAATAAGGAGCTTAATATGGTGCAACAAAAAAAGTTACTTAAAATATTTTTGAAAGCTATTGCTATAACAATGGTAGTATGTACTGTTATTATAGGAATAGGAATAGGAGCATATTACAGCTTTATTTATGACAACAAAGTTATAGACTCTAATGAGTCATTAACTGCCGAAGAGCAAGAACTCGAAAATCAAAAACAAGCAGCATCAGTCATCAATCAAACCATAGCTGTGTTTGGCGTAGATGAAGATGGTATAAGAACAGATGTTATTTTTGTAGTTAATTTTAATAGTAAGACCAATAAGGTTAAACTAGTTTCTATACCTCGTGATACAAAAGTTCAGTGGACAGAGACTCAGCGCAGCAAACTTAAAGAATATAAAGGAACAAATATCTATACTTCTAAAATAAATGAAATGACAGCCTATGGAGGCATAGAGAATATTAGGGATTTTACAATTAATCAAATAGAAAATATGTTGGGTATAAAAATAGATAACCACATTATTATAAATTTAGAAGCTTTTAGAAAAATAGTAGATACTATTGGCGGGGTTGAAGTTGATGTCCCTCGCAGGATGAGATATACAGATAATGCGCAAGGTCTTTATATCAATCTTGATGCGGGGCTTCAGCTCTTAGACGGTAAAAAAGCAGAGCAACTGGTAAGATTCAGACAATATCTCAATGGGGATGTAGATCGTATTCAAGTACAGCAGCTGTTTTTGAAAGCCTTTGCCCAGAAGGTTATGAGTCCTCAGATGATTACGAAAATACCGCAAATTATTCCTATATTATTTACGTATATTAAGACTGACGTAAACCTTACACAAATAGCATCCTACTATCCTTTTTTACAATCTTTTAATTTAAATTATTTATCATTTAATACTATTCCGGGCGAAGGCAGATACGAGAATGGCATTTCCTATTTCTTCCCTGATAGAGCAGCAATGGATGCCCTTATAGAAGATGTGTTCTTTGATACAGAGGCTGCACCAAGCGAAGCTGATGATAATAATGGAGAGACTTCTACTCAAAATGAACCTGTCATAGATAAAACAGTTACTATTGAAGTGCTTAATGCAACAGGGGTTACAGGGATAGCAGGAAAAATAAAAGATACACTTGAAAAGCAAGGCTATAAAGTAGGACGCATAGATAACTATTCTAAAAGTGACCTAGAAAGTACAGTAATATATGCTAAAGATATTCAACAGGCAGAACAGTTTAAGACTTATTTTAAAGGTGCTTCTATACAAACGAATACGACAATAGGGTATGATATTCAGATTATAGTAGGTAAGGGTTATATTAACTAGGGCGTATTGCTAAGTTAAGTGTTTCGGATAAGGTCCGCTGGGCAGGCAGGGGTGTTTTTCATCTCTCCCGCCTACCCACAGCCAAACCCGAGTCGAGCCGAAAAACACCCCTGCCTGCCCAGCTAGATTTTATAGAATGCAAGCATATTTATGAATAGAAAAACTGAGATTAAAGTAATGAATACATGAAATGAGATAATGATAATATGGGGACGAGCTGTGGCTTATCCCCATATTTTGCGCGTTTAAGATAACGTATAATTTCTATTTTGAAATAATTTAGGGTAAGCTTAGCTCACAGTAATTTAATATAATGTATGGCGCAATCAGGTATCTAATTATTTAACGAATAATATACAATTTACAGAGACTAGCATGGAAGATTTTAGGATTCGGAAGTTGCCTCTGGAGAATTTCGTATAGAAAATCTTAGCAGTTTATTCAAATGGTTTTTAGGGAGATTGTTTGAGCGCAGCGAGTTTCGACCGTTCATTTGAAGAAAGTGCTTAGATTTTTAGAAATACGCAAGCGAGTAACTGGAGAATCCTAAAATTTCCCCTGCGGGCCTATAGAAAACTATTACAAATATTTATTTTGAGTAGCCTAAATAGATTAACTTAAGGCAGAAAATGCATAGGTTTACCTTAAAAGTATTATCATATACTATAGATAACTATGCCTTAAAGGAGACCCTCAGATGGATATACAGGCGCTGCTCGAAAAGTTTAATTCATATGGCCCTATTGTT
Source organism: Cellulosilyticum sp. I15G10I2 (assembly GCF_900095725.1). NCBI lineage: Bacteria > Bacillati > Bacillota > Clostridia > Lachnospirales > Cellulosilyticaceae > Cellulosilyticum > Cellulosilyticum sp. I15G10I2. The sequence continues at coordinate 32,986 of NZ_FMMP01000009.1, read as the reverse complement.
ATATTTTGGCTGTTGTATTTAGAAAGTTTAAATTTATCAGGAATTCCAGCAACCATTATTATGCCCGCAATTGGTTTTTTTATTGCCGAAAGCCAATATTCTTTTGGCTATATTTTTTTGATTGCCGTTATTGCTGGAGTAATAGGAAATCTCACCTATTACTTTATAGCCTATAAGTTTGGTGCCAAAATATATGATAAAGTTTATAGTAAATTTCCTAAAACACAGAACTCTTTAAATAAAGCAAAAGCAATGAGTGAAAAATATGACAAAAAAGCCTGCCTAATTGGCAGACTTATTCCTGGCGTTCGAGGGTTTATTACTTTGATTTCAGGGATATTTAGTATTGAACCTAGAACATTTGCAGTCTATTCTCTGGCAGGGATTATAATATGGGACTTTGTAACTATATTTTCAGGTTATTTTATTGCAGTTTATTTATAAGAAACCGCCATCTATATTAATTATTTGGCCAGTCATATAGGAGGCCTTATCAGATGCAAGAAATAGACAAGCATTGGCGACATCAATTGAGGTACCGATGCGGCAAAGAGGAACATCCTCTATAAAATTATCAAGATCTTCTTGGCTGAAATGTTTATTCATGTCTGTATCGATCCAGCCACATGATAAAGCATTAACGCGAATAGATGAAGGGCCAAGTTCTTTGGCAAGACTTTTGGTAAATCCATTAAGGGCGCTTTTGCTTGTTGAATAGGCCACCTCACAAGATGCTCCAGACTTTCCCCAAATAGAAGAAATATTGATAATAATCCCTGCTTGTCTGCTGATCATATGAGGTGCTGCAAGATAGGCACAGTTATAAGCCGAATTTAAGTTAGTTGTTATAATTTTGTGCCATACTTCTGGTGAAGTATCTGTGAATAAACCTACATAACTTATGCCGGCGTTGTTGATAACTATAGATGGATAATCTCCAAAAGTATTATAGGTGTGGATAAACATTTCTTTTGCACAGCAATAATCCGATATATCCCCAAAATAAAAAGTAGCACAAAAACCAGCAGTGATGAATTCTTGATAAGTTCTCTTAAGCAGGTTTTGATCTGATGCACCATTTAAAACGACATAAGCGCCACATCTTGCAAACTCATAAGCGATGCTTTTGCCGATGCCCCTAGATGACCCGGTAACAATAACAATATGCTTTGAAAAATCCAAATGACTACCCCCTCAAAAATGCAATTTCTTCTTTATAAAGGTTAGTTTTAGCATCTAACCATGGTGTTTCTAAAATTACTGGCTTATTATCTGTAACTGGATGATGGACTATTTGGTACAGAGCTTCCTTACCAATAAAATCTTGTCCACGAGGATTATCAATACTGGCACCAAGATTTGCATGCCTATCTTTTTTTGCGCCTCTTGTATTAAGGGAGCCATTAATATGAAATACTTTGAGTTTATCGAGCCCTAACAGACTATCAAATTCTTCAAGAACCTCATCAAAATGATGGATAATGTCATAACCGCTGTCATGAGTGTGGCAGGTGTCAAAGCAGATGCCAATTTTAGATTTAAGTTCTACACGGTCTAAAATATCTTTAAGTTCTTTAAAGCTTCGACCGATCTCAGTGCCTTTGCCAGCCATAGTTTCAAGACAAACAACGGGAACAATATCTTCCCTTAATACGTCATTAAGTGCAGAAGAGATGCGTTCGATACCATATTCATAAGTCTTATCTGTAAAAGAGCCTGGATGAAGAACCAGATAATTTGCACCAATCTGGGCAGTCCGTTCAAGCTCAAGGGCTAAAAATTCTTTGGCAAGCTGATAAATACCTTTTTTAGAGGAAGCTAGATTTATAATATACGGTGCATGGACAACAATATCAGACAGCCCATGATCGCTCATAAACGCATGGCCTTCTTCGATTTTAAGATTTTCTATAGGCTTGCGTCTAGTATTTTGCGGTGCACCTGTATAAACCATAAATGTATTTGCACCATAAGAATGGGCTTCTTTGGCGGCCCCTAAAAGGCCGCCGCTAATAGATACATGGGAACCAATTTTAAGCATAGATATTTTCCTTTCATGATGTAAATAAGTATTAATTTTATAATAAGTTAGATATCCAGCAAATTCAACAAAATTACAATAAATTTACAGTAAAATTACATAAGTTATTTTTTGAATAAATTTTATGTATTATAATGGACATATAGGATATATTTTACTACAATATAAAAGGTATGGTAGAAAAATACAGTAAAAAATAGTAAAAATATTTAAAATAATTTTTTAGAAAATGTATAGATGATGTATTTTATCTATATATGTAGGAGCGAAGTCGCATGAAAGCAAACACAAAGAGACTTAAAAAATCTCAAAAGAAAAAACTTGGTACTATGTTTTTTAAAGTAGCAGCCATTACCTTTTCAGTATGTTTAATAACATTAGGCGCAGTTGCAGTTACATACAAATATTTTATATATCAAGATGATGAAAAAGGAGGATTACTTAAATTAAAACCAACGCCTAAAGAAAAAGATATTAATCAAACGCTGGCTGTATTCGGTGTAGACAAAGACGGCTATAGGACAGATGTGATATTTGTTGTGAATTATAATAGCCAGACCAATAAAGTGAAAGTTGTTTCAGTACCTAGAGATACTAAGGTAACATGGACTGAAGACCAGCAACAAAAGCTAAAAGAACATAAAGGATCTTCCATATCTGTTTCAAAGCTTAATGAAATGACGAGCTATGGCGGCATAGAAAATATTAAGGATTTTACAATTGATGCAATAGAAAATATATTAGGTATAACAATTGATAATTATGTTGTGGTAACAATTGATGCATTTACACAAATAGTAGATGCCATTAACGGGGTAGAAGTAGATGTTCCGACACTTGATGGAAATGGTTTGCACTATGATGATTATGCACAAAACTTACATATTCATTTAAATCCAGGGGTTCAAATATTAGATGGTAAGCAAGCGGAAGGGCTCGTAAGATATCGTAAAGGCTATGCAGAAGGAGATGTTGGTCGTATTAAAACACAACAAATTTTCCTTAAAGCTTTTGCCAAAAAGATTTTAAATCCAAGTATTTTGACAAAACTGCCTCAGATTGTTCCTGTTATTTTTACTTCGGTAAAAACAGATATGGCACTTACGGAAATCCCACAGTACTATACGCACTTAAAAAAGTTTGACCTTGAGTACTTATCATTTAATATTATCCCAGGAGAAGCAGCGCATCAAGGGTCAAAATGGTATTTTATACCGAATATGGATGAGATGAAGCCATTTACAGAGGAAATATTTTTTGACCAGACAATCGCAGGTGCTCCGAATGAGACTGTTATAGAGGATAAGACAGTCTCAATAGAAGTTTTAAATGCAACTTCAATAAATGGTGCAGCTGGAAAAACTAAGGATGCCCTTGAAAAGTTAGGATACAGTGTAGCCCGTATTGATAATCATGATACAAAAGATAATGTGACAACTATAATTTATGCAAAAGACGTGTCTCTTGCAAAACAATTCCAGAGTTATTTCACAAAAGCTGTTATTAAGCTAAACAGTGATATGGCATATGATATTCAAATAATATTAGGTGAAGATATACAAGAAGGAGGCATGACAACATGAAACTAAAAAGCAAAATAATCAGCAGTTTAATTATCGCGGCAGCTTTGTCTGTTAATGTATATGGCACAGTTCTTCATAAAGAAAAAACAGAACAAATGATTACGAGAGGAGCAACTTTAATTAAAGAGCAGATCTTAACTGGAGAAGGCTGGCAAAGCATTCAGATATTAAAAGTTAATCTTCAAGATGAAAACATAAAGCTAAAGCCGATTGAATCAACTACATTAGGTGAAAGAAGAACAATACTAGATCTAGTCAATCAATCAGGTGCTATTGCAGGTATCAATGCAGACTTTTTTGATACGGCAACAAGTAATACACCAAGCTTTGGACCTGTTATCGCTGATGGTGAGCTGAAGCATGCCTATAATAGTAATTATTCTACAATAGGGATTGCAAACAATATGGCTACATTTTTGATTGATACGGGCAATAATCCTTTAATAGATTACTATGGCACATCAGTTATGCTCTATGTAAATGATTTGCCCATAGGAGGTATGGCGGCCTATAATAATATACCTACTACACTTAGTCGGCCTATTGTTTTAGATTATACTTATGAAAGAGATACCAGCAAAGCGCTTGCAAGATTTAAAGGGGTATATACAGCAGTCATCGAAAACAATGAGGTAACTTATTTATCGAAGCAAGATGAAGTGGTCGCTATTCCTCGAAATGGCTATGTAGTGCTTATTAATACTAACGATGCAAATGCCTACTATAGTAAACTGCCAGTTGGTACAAAGGCTGAGATACAAAAAACAATCTATTTAAATAATAATGTTACACAAATGGTAGAAGATATTAAACTTGGAGTGGGTGGCAGCGGCATCATCATGAAAAACGGTGAAGAGTTCTCGGGGGCATCTCATAAGGTTACACCAGCTACAAGAGCACCTAGAACAGTAATAGCTACCCTTAAGCAATCTAGTGAAATACTTTTAATAGCTATAGATGGAAGAAACAAGACACTTGGTGCCAATCATAAGGATCTGGTTACACTTCTTAAGTCTTACGGTGTCCAAGACGCAATGTATTTTGATGGAGGGGGTTCAACCACACTTGTAGCAAGAAATGAAGCTGAAGCAGAAGTTAAGCTGCAAAATACACCTTCGGATGGTGCACAAAGGAGAGTTGTTAATGGTATAGGTGTATTTACAACACAACAGACAGGTCATTTAAGTAGGCTTTATCTGGATGCAACGACGAACAGAGCTTTTGTCGGAGAGCCCATCACATTCAGTGTTAAAGGGACAGATAAAAATTATAATCCAGTAAACGTTGCAAGCAGCAATGTTAAGATGATAGTAAGTGGTGTGGCAGGAACATTTAATGGCTTTACTTTTTATCCTGAAACAGCAGGAAAAGCGCTGGTTATTGTAAATAGTAATGGCATAGAAGCCGCAAAAGAAATCTACATATCTGATAAACCAGCAGGAATACGCATTGAACCTTCTAACTTGCAAATTGCACCAAATAGTTCAAAAGTAATACAGATATTTGGAGTAGATAAGGAGGGCTATAAACTGCCTTTAACAGCAGATAAAGTTACCTGGACAAGCAACAGCGAGCAGGTAAGCGGTAAAGGTAATCAAATTACAGCAGCTCAAAAGTCATTAGCATTACTTACTGCATCTTATAAAGGCGTAAGTGCAAATTTAGGCGTTATTGTAGGAGATACTGCGGTTCCTATTGAATCATTTGAAAAAAATAGTGCAGTATGGGGTGGCAACACTACCACAGTACAAGGAAAAGTTGAACCTTCAAAAGAGTTTAAATATCATGGAGATACAGCAATCAAGATGAGTTATACCTTTGCTAAAACAGCCAATAAGCAAGTAGCCTATACAATTTTTAGCCAACCTATAGAAATCCCAGCAGATGCTATGAGTATCAACATGTGGGTTTATGCTAGAAAGCAAGGAGATACAGCTAAAATTGAGGTTGTAGATGCAAAAGGTGCAAAATTCTATCTTAAGCTTGCAGATAGTTTGAATTTTGAAGGATGGAAATATCTAAGTGTGATACTGCCACAAACGATGACTGCACCAGCTAAAATAACTAAATTTTATACCTATGCAAATAGTGTGAGTGAAAAAAGAACAAGTGTAGTCTATATTGATCATGTTTCTATTACAAGAGGTTTTAGAAATAGAGAGGGAATTGCCCTAAGAGATGATTATAGGTTTGATCCGTATTATAAACCGAGCTTGCAGCCTTCAGTAGGTAATCAATATGCAATCAATATCATAGGACCTACTAAAACGAACAGTATGGTTTTAAGTAAAGAAACGATTACAAGCATAGGCCATAAACTATCTCAAAATGCAAGCATGCTGTTATTTGCATCAGGAAACAACATTGAGCTACCTATAAGTATTCCGACTTATACTTATGCCAATGCTTATACTACAGTAGATCATAATAACACGAGAGTAATTTTTGCAGGGACTGATAAAGGCGGACTTAGAGTAACGGAACTAAATGCATGGTTAAATATTAAGAAGGATATAGAAGGGACAGCTGCTAAAAATATTATTCTTATTATGAGCAAAAATCCACTTACTCAATTTGATGATATAGAAGAAGGTAAGGCTCTTCATAAATACCTTAAAACACAAAGAGAGATGACTGGAAAAAATATTTTTGTAGTGTATGCAGGGGGAACAGAACGAGAAACACAGATTGAAGATGGTATTCGTTATATTAGAAATAATGGGCTTGTAGTGGCATCAGATAATGTACAGGACAGTCATTATCTTCAATTTAAAGTGGTAGGTAATGAGATTTATTATACTTTTGTACCCTTTAAATAAGCAACTTTAAGATAGCTATTAAATCAGAATTTAAAATAGAAAATATCATATTAAAAATTATGAGGAGGTATACTATGAAAACAAAAATAAAAGTTATTCTTTTAACAGCAGTATTAGCAGTTACAACACTTTATGCTTCGGATAATGGCCCTGGGACTTCAAATGACCCTTTGGTTACAAAAAGTTATGTAGATAAAAGAATTGCAGACCTAGGAGCAGGTGGAAGTACATCTAATGACGTTAATAAGCAGCTTCAAGCGCAGCAGCTGCTTATTAATGAACTTTCAAGTCAAATTAAGTTATTACAACAAGAAAGTAATACATACGAAGTTGTATCTGTTCCTCAAGGAAAGAGCATACTAGGAAAACAAGGGTCAGAGATTATTATTAGAGCCGGAGAAGCCAAAGTAATAGGTTCAGAAGCTGGAGGGATTCAAGATATGACAGCAGGAGTAGATGTGAATGCGAATAGCATAGCTCCAAGATATCATCTTCTTATTATTCCAAGAGAAGATGGCAGAGGCCTTATTGCAACTAAAGATCTTACAGTTATGGTAAGAGGGGGGTATACTATACAATAGGCATAACCCATAAAAAGTCATCTACATGGAGGGAAAAATGAAAAAACAAATAAGAATGATCCTGAACATTCTAATAACTATCTCTGTAATAGCGTGTTTAGTTGTCGGGTTCTTTAGGGTAAGGGCAGAAGAAGCTTATAAAAATGTGCAAATAGCGATTAGATATACAGATGTACTTAATATTTCTGAACAAACACAAACAAGTATTCAAGATGTACTTCTAGAGTTTAAAGAAGCAGGTGCAACAACTTTATTTGTTAGAGAAAATACAGTACTTCCAGCCTCAAGAGGAGAACTTTCAAATTATAAAGAACAAGGTGAAGTTACGGTATTTGAAGGTTATCTCGTTAAGGCATTTTATAAAGACATTACAGATATTAAACCACAGCTTAACTACATTGTAACAACTAATGCAAATATATGGGAAACTATATACAAAGATTTATCTTTAAAAAATGTTCCGGTGAGATCTTTTGTTTCTGAAGACGCATATTTTGTTGAAGTTGGGGATTTTTCAAATGTACTTGCAAGCATTGGTGTGGGATTTAATACAGAAGATTTAAAAGTTGCAGCGGACTTAGGCTATGTGATTTCCCCACAGATAAGAGGATGGGGAGAGCCAAGTGAAGCGTCTATTGAGTACCTTATAGATATGCTTCAAGAGGTAGCTGGCGTGGGAGCCATTTACTTTTCAGATTCAGAAATACCAGGGGCAACATCACCTCTAATGATTAATTATATAGGTGAACATCAATTAGGATTTGTAGAATTTTTCTCAAATAAACAGAAGGGCTTTGGGCTGCTTGCAAAGCAATCAAGTCAACAAGGACAAGACTTCAGAGTAACAAGATTGCATACCCTTACAGATGATGAGGTAAGAAAATATGGGCCTAAAGAAGTGCTTGATCGGTATGGACTTGCACTTAGAGAAAGAAATCTTAGAACCTTTCTTTTTAAAATGCCCAATACAATGAATCTGCAAAAAGACATGCAAGATTTAAAAGTTAATATTAGAAACTTTAAAGATATGGCAGAAAAAGAAGGGTATATCATAACCGAAGAGTTGCAGAACTACAACTTAAAGCCAGGCAATTATTTACTATCAGTGCTTGCAGGTATTGCAGCGATTGCAGTATTTGTTTTACTGCTTGATTTAGTAGGTTTAAGAAGACTTGGTTATCTGCTTGGGATTATAGGTTTTATCGGGTATGCTGGTTTGTTGAAGCTGTCTCCATCTTTTGGGTTAAAGATGATGGCATTATTTGGAGCTATAATATTTCCAACTTATGCAGTAAGTACTGCCATAGATTCAGAGCCTAAAAATATGGGGCAAACATTAACGGCATTTTTGAAGGTATGTTTCATTGCTTTTGGTGGCGCATTAACGATTATAGGAACGATCTCAAGAACAAGCTTTGGGCTTGGCATCGATGTATTTGCTGGCGTAAAGATTGCGCATATTATTCCGATTATACTTATTCTAGCAATAACCTTCTATAAAAAGCATGGACTAGATATAAGTTATATAAAGAAACTATTAACAAGTAAAGTCACTTATTTAGCAGTAGCAGTCATAGGCATAGTAGGTATTGCGCTTCTTATTTACACAACAAGAACGGGTAATGGTGGTTCAGTATCAAGTTTAGAACTTCAGGTCAGACAGCTTTTAGACAATATACTTGGTGTTAGACCGCGTACTAAAGAGTTCTTGATTGGGTACCCAATCTTAATAGCCCTTATTGCTTTTGGGTATAAAGAAAAATATCTGCCATTTTTAATCTTTGCGGCTATAGGACCTGTTTCACTTGTTAATACGTACGCACATATTCATACGCCAGTTTTGATTTCACTTATTAGAAGTGGTTATGGGATTGTTATAGGATTTATTATTGGAGCTATTATGATTTATATTTTAAAACTACTTATTAAGGTGGTAAAAAAATGGGGAATTCAAATAAAATAGTTATTTCAGGTTATTATGGGTTTGATAATATAGGAGACGAAGCAGTACTTTCTGCGATTTTATCTTTGCTAAGAGCATCTATCAAAGATACAGATATTACGGTTCTTTCTAATAACCCAGAAAAAACTAAGGCTTTATATGATGTAGAAACTGTTAATAGATGGGATATTAAAGCCATTATAAAAGCTATTAAAGCATGTGATCTGCTAATAAGCGGAGGGGGAAGTCTGCTGCAAGATATTACTAGCCAAAAAACAGTTCCGTATTATTTAGGGATTGTTAAAATAGCGCTTTGGCATAAAAAAAGAGTAGTTTTTTATTCACAAGGCATAGGCCCCATTAATCATAAATGGAATAAATGGTTTATTAAAAAAGTAGCAAATCAGGTAGATCAAATTTTTGTAAGAGAGTATCATTCGAAAAAAGTGCTGGAAGCCATTGGTGTTAAGAAGCCTATTATAGTGGCAGCAGATCCAGTTTTAGGCATAAAACCAAGTGAGCATGTATATAAATATGTAAAGGACTTGCTAGGCGTAGAAAAAGCAGTAGGTGTTTATATTAGACCATGGCAAGATGAATCGGCTATCATTGACTGTCTGGAAAAAGCCTTACAGTATGTCATCCAAGAAGGTTATAAAGTCTATTTAATTCCTATGCACTATGCACAGGATAGAGAAGTAGCGCATAAGCTGAGGGCTAGGTTAAAAGAGCATGCAATTGTTATAGATAAGATGCTTACAATAGATGAAGTTGTTAGTTATACAGCCTCATTTGAGTTTATAATAGGTATGAGACTACACAGCTTAATCATGGCCGCAGCAATGCAGACACCAATGATAGGACTCGCGTATGACCCAAAAGTAACAGATTTTATGAAAGATATGCAAGTGCCGTACTGCATAGATGTAGCACATATTAATCCAGATAAACTTATTCATATGATCCAGAAATTAATAAGTTCTCAAAGTGAACAAAGAAAGCATTTAAAAGTCATGCATGAGATACAGGTGAAGAAAGTTAACTTGCCAGTTGAATATATTAAGGGGCAGTTACTATAGGAGGATACAATGCAAGAAAAAATAGAGGTATTAGGTGTACCATTTGATAATGTAACGATGAATGAAGCGGCCACACGGGTCAGCCAATTTGTTGCATCTCCCGAGGTGCATACTGTATTTACGCCAAATCCAGAAATTATTATGTTGGCAAAGAAGAATGAGAAGCTGTTTGCCATTTTAAAAAAGGCAAGCCTCGTAGTACCGGATGGCATTGGCGTAGTTATTGCATCAAAAATACGTAAGGGTGGTATCTTAAAAGAAAGAGTAGCGGGCTATGACCTAGTGCAAAATACTATGAAACAAGCAGCTGGGAAAGGCTATAAGTACTATTTTTTGGGGAGTAAGCCGGGGGTGGCAAAAGAAGCTGCAAAACAAATGGCAATAACATATCCCGGCATACAAATTGTAGGGACACATGATGGCTATTTTAAGCCAGAAGAAACTTTTGATATTATAGAAGATATTAATAAGTCAAAAGCTAATATTCTGTTAGTAGCCCTAGGTGCACCAAAACAAGAAATTTGGATTGATGAAAATAAACATTTATTAAAGCATGTTAAGGTACTAATAGGAGTTGGTGGCAGCCTAGATGTTATGGCTGGAGTAGCAAAGCGTGCACCGCTTCTTTTCCAGAAAACGGGACTTGAATGGTTTTATAGATTGATGAAGCAGCCGACACGGATTACTCGTATGATGGTGTTGCCTCAATTTCTAATAGAGGTAATGTTAAACAAAGAAGAAAAAAAGTAGTGAAAAATAAAGAAAAAATTTAGGAATAGTGTATAGGTTAAGGTAGAATGTAGATTAGTGACTAAAATATGATGCAAATTTAACTGAATTTTAACTGTAAAAATAGATTTTTAGAGCTAGTGGACAGTACTTTATAGGGCTTTAGGACTATTAGCTAAATTGAAATATGGGTTTTTATAAAAATAGCCAATAGCCTAGATATTTGAAATATAGTATAGTTAAGTAAGTCCAAGGAGATATTAATTTATCCAAACTAAGGGGGAAAAATCTTATGGCAGGTTTAAAATTAAAAAATATTGAAAAACGTTATCCTAATGGTTTTGTGGCAGTAAAAGACTTTAACTTAGACATCGAGGATAAGGAATTTATCATATTTGTAGGACCATCAGGGTGCGGTAAGTCTACCACATTACGTATGATAGCTGGACTTGAAGAAATATCAAGCGGAGAACTTTGGATTGGTGATAAACTTTGTAATGATGTAGCACCAAAAGACCGTGATATTGCAATGGTATTCCAAAATTACGCTTTATATCCACATATGACAGTATATGATAATATGGCATTTGGTTTAAAGCTTCGTAAAACTCCAAAAGATGAAATTGACCGTCGTGTACGTGAAGCTGCGAAGATCCTTGATATTGATCAATGTTTAGATCGTAAGCCAAAAGCACTTTCAGGTGGACAAAGACAACGTGTTGCCATGGGTCGTGCAATCGTTCGTGAGCCTAAAGTATTCTTAATGGACGAACCTTTATCAAATCTAGATGCAAAACTTCGTGTGCAGATGAGAACAGAAATTTCTAAAATGCACCATAGATTACAAACAACATTTGTTTATGTTACACATGACCAAGTTGAGGCGATGACACTTGGTACACGTATCGTTGTGTTAAAAGATGGTGTAATCCAACAAGTAGATTCACCTTCTAAATTATATAGCCAGCCAAACAACTTATTCGTTGCAGGATTTATGGGTTCACCACAAATGAACATGATTGAAGCTAAAGTGGCTAAACGCGGTGAAGATGTTGTACTTGCATTTGGTAAGGCAGAAGTAAAATTACCAAAAGAGAAAGCACAAAAAGTACTAGATGGTGGTTATGTTGGTAAAGAAGTTATGATGGGAATTCGCCCTGAACATATTAGTGATCCATCAGTTCTTGTTGATAATGAAAACGAAAAATATGCAGTTGCAACAGCTACTGTAGAAGTAGTGGAACTTCTTGGTTCTGAAAAGAACTATTATATGGTTTGTGAAGGGTATAATGTAACAGGTCGTTTTGAAACAAGCTGCAAAGCAGTTGTTGATGATACAATTAAAATTGTTATGGATACTACAAAAATTCATGTGTTCGATTTAGATACACAACTAACAATTACAAACTAATATTAAGATTAATATGTGACAATAAATGACCTTGTAGTTTTTACTACAAGGTTTTTTTAAACTTATGCTTTTTTTTTGTTACTAAATAGGATAAAATAGTATTTAAGATAGTGAAAGTATAAATCTTTTAAATTTGGGAGCTGGTTAAAGTGATTTCTAATCAAATTTTACAAAATACAATAGATGGACTAAAGACAATAACACGCAGAGACTTTTGCATTATAGATGCAGAATCTAAAGTAGTAGTAAGTACGATTCAAAATAGTATAGGAGATTATATACCGCAAGTTGAGTCTTTTATTAATTCACAAGCTGAAAGTCAGGAAATGCAAGGATCACATTATTTTAAAATATATGATGAATATCTTGTTGAATACATTCTTTCGGTAAGCGGTGTGGATGATGAGGCTTATAAACTTGGAAAAATTGTTGCATTTCAGATAAAAAGTTTATTAGTAGCCTATAAAGAACGCTTCGACAGAGATAACTTTATTAAAAACTTATTACTCGACAATTTATTGCTTGTAGATATTTATACAAGAGCTAAAAAACTTCATATCAAAAACAATGTTAAGCGCATTGTGTATTTAATTGAATGCAATGAGAAAAAAGACAGTAATATATCAGATATATTAAGAAATATTTTCCCTGATAAAACGAGAGATTTCGTTACGGCAGTAGATGAAAAAAATATGATTTTAGTTAAAGAGGTAACCTCCGATGATGCAGCAGAAATAGAAGGCTATGCTAAAATGATTTATGATACCCTAAGTACTGAAGCTATGAGTAAGGTTTATGTGGCAGTAGGGGCTGTGGTATCAGATCTTAAAGATGTGTCTAATTCTTATAAAGAAGCTACAATGGCTTTAGAAGTAGGTAAGATCTTTAATTGTGAAGGTCATATTTCACATTATGCTAAGCTGGGAATAGGAAGAATTATTTATCAGCTGCCTTTATCCTTATGCAAACTCTTCATTAAAGAAGTGCTCAAGGAGAAACGCGTAGATAGCTTTGATGAAGAAACACTTATGACAGTTAATAAGTTTTTTGAAAACAGTCTTAATGTATCTGAAACATCAAGGCAGCTTTATATTCACAGAAATACCTTAGTTTACAGACTGGATAAGCTTCTTAAAACAACAGGACTCGATCTGCGTCAATTTGATGATGCCATTGTTTTTAAAATTACAATTATGGTAAGTCAATACATGGATTATATGGAAAGACAAAGCCAAAACAGAATGTAGAAGATGAGTGAGGTAAGTGATGATCTACTTGCAGAACGTATCAAAAACTTATTCAAACGGAGCAGTTGGACTCAACAATACAAATATTAGTATAGAAAAAGGAGAATTTGTATTTATTACGGGAAACAGTGGATCAGGGAAGTCCACGTTACTTAAGCTGCTTCTAAAAGAAATAGAGCCATGTCATGGAAAGATTATAATTAATAATAAAGATATAACGAAGTTGAAAAGAAGACAAATACCGTACCTCAGAAGAGATATTGGGATTGTTTTTCAAGACTTTAGGCTGCTGCCTAATAAAACTGTTTATGAAAATGTTGCCTTTGCTATGCAGATAGTAGGGGCTACAGGCAGAGAAATAAGAAAAAATGTGCCCATTACATTAGGGCTTGTTGGTCTTGCCAGAAAAGCAAGATGTTATCCGGATGAGTTATCTGGAGGAGAGCAGCAAAGAACAGCCCTTGCCCGTGCAATAGTTAATAACAGTCCTATCCTCATAGCCGATGAGCCAACAGGAAATTTAGATCCTGCTACTTCTTGGGAGATTATGAATTGTCTACAGGACATTAATAAAAGAGGTGTAACTATCGTTATGGCGACACATGAACGCGAGATTGTTAACACCCTAAAGAAAAGAGTTATTGAAATAACGAATGGTTCGGTAACAAAAGATATGTATGAGGGGGGCTATGATGATGAAATTGAGTACTCTCAAGTATTTGTTTAAGGAGGGTATTGTAGGGCTTTGGAAAAACAGAGTTATGGCCCTTGCATCCGCAGGAACTATTGTGCTTTGTCTCCTAATACTTGGTATGTCCTACTCAATTGTTACCAATGTTGATTATATGCTTAAACAACTGGAAATTAAATTTGGGATAACAGCTTATGTTAAAGAGGGTATACTAGGTAACGAAATACTACAGTTAAAAAGCCAGGTAGAAAATATACCCTACGTGGCGGAGGTAAATTATATTTCTAAAGAAGATGCCCTGAAGTCTTTTAGTGAAGGAAGTAAAGATGATTCAATATTTAATGACTTTGTACAGGATAATCCACTACCTGCATCTTTTGAAATAAATGTTACCGATATTGAATATCAGTCTCAAGTGGTACAAGCTCTAAGCAGTATTGCTGAGCTTGAAGTAAGATATTTGCAAAAAGAAACAGCAATGTTTATGAAAATTAATAATACAATTAATACGATTTCTCTTATTATTATTGGATGTCTTATTGTAGTAGGTCTGCTGCTGATGACTAATACCATTAAGCTGACTGTCTATATTAGAAGAAAAGAAATTAATATCATGAAATATATAGGTGCAACCGATTGGTTTATAAGGTTACCTTTTTTAATAGAGGGATTAGTTATAGGGGCCATCGGGGCACTCCTATCTATTATTATAATTATATTAAGTTATAGCTGGCTGAGCGAAATGCTGATTACAAATTTAATGGGAATGTTAAATGGTTTGACATTAAAAGAAACCTCAGATATTATGAGAGCCTTAATTCCTATTTGTATGTCTATAGGAACAGGTATTGGATTTGTTGGAAGCGGTATGGCTATCCACAAACACTTAAAGGTATAAAAGGAGAGAAGTTATGAGAAAGAAAATAGCCTTATTCTTAACTTTAATGCTTTTACTCACACCTGTCTATGCATCCAGTTTAGGCAATAAAAAAAATCAACTTAATAATACAAAGGAAAGCATTGAAAATACGAAAAAAGCATTAGAAAATACCGTTGCACAAAAAGAAAATATTCGCAAAGATATTCAGCAAGTAGACCACCAGATTATTAATATTGAAGATAGAATACTAAATTTAGAAACAAGCTTAGGTGAAAAACAAGTACAGCTAAAAAAAAGTGAAGAAGATCTAGAAAAAGCTATTAATAAAAAGGATAAGCAATATAGTGCAACAAAGGCACGGATGGTTCAAATGTATAAAAATCAAAAAATCGGTTATATTCAAGTTGTTTTTTCCTCAGATAATTTCTGGGAAGCGATAAATAGATTGGAATACATTAAAAGAATATCTAAGCAGGATAATGAACTCATAGATTCTTATCAAAAGCAAGTAGAAGCAATAGATCTAAAAAAAGCAGACATAGAAGAAGAAAAAGCGGAGCTGGATCTACTCTATAAAGAGCAAGTAGCTAAAAAAGGAGAACTATCAGCGGCTAGATCTAACAAAAATAAAGCCCTCTTCGAACTTGCAGGGAAAGAAGAAAAGTTACAAGCACAAATTAAAGAGATGCAGGAAATATCTAAAAAATTAGAGCAAGAAATTAAAAGACTTACAGAACTAAGTACAATTAAATATGCAGGCGGAGCATTTGCATGGCCTGTGCCTGGACACTATCGTATTAGTTCAGAATATAATCCGAGAACCAACCCAATATCAGGGAAATATGAATTTCATTCAGGTATAGATATTCCTGCCCCTTATGGTGTTTCGGTAGTAGCTGCTGCAGATGGGGTTGTGATAGCTTCAGGATGGATCAATGGGTATGGTAATACAATTATGATTAATCACGGAAGTGGACTAGTTACTCTATATGGACATAACTCATCACTGGCTGTAAGTGTAGGACAAACAGTAAAAAAGGGGCAAAAAGTTGCAGGGATTGGAAGTACAGGTTATTCAACCGGTAATCACCTCCATTTTGAAGTTAGAAAAAATGGTGCACATACTAATCCATGGAATTACATAAAGAAATAACATAAAGAAAAGCACAACTCATATAATAAGTATAAGGTGTGCTTTTGTTTATTATCAAACAAAGGTTGATCCCTGAATTAAAAAGATATACAATGGTAAAAACATTATAGCATAAGGAGAGACACAGTTGAAATATAAGCATCTCTTAAAGGCAGTAAGCTGCGGAATTTTAGGTATAACACTTATAGTAATGACCATAGGTTGTACAAAGAACATGATAAAATCTAAATATTCACAGCTCAAAATGAACCAAATCAGTAAGCTTTTAAATAAAAGTTATCTAGGTGAACTAGATAACAAAAAAATTGAAGATAGTATTTATGCAGGGTATATAAGCGGCCTTGAGGATCCATTTACAAGATACTTAGACGAAGAAGCATTTAAGAAGCAACAGGTACTAGAAGAAGGCAAATATATAGGTACAGGCATTCTATTTGAATGGGGATTAAATGGACGCTATATTATTGTTACAGATATAATACCTAACTCACCAGCCGCAGTTAAAAAGGTTAAGCAGGGAGATAAGATTACTGAGATTGATGGGATCAAGGTGATGTTATCTAATGAGGGAGATCTCTATAAAAAACTTACTTATACTGGAGAGGAAGAAGTAACTTATTTAGTTCAAGAGAATGATGGGCATCAAGAAAGAAATGTCAATCTAAAAGCAGAGGTTATTGATATTAAAAGTATCGACTATGAGCTTATAGAAGGGAATATTGGCTATATAGCTATTTCTTCTATTAAAGATCACATAAGTGAAGAATTAATTAAGGTCGTCGAAGAATTAAAGCTTAAAGGAGCCCAGAATTTTATTATTGATATTAGAAACACCTATACTAATAATGTCGAAGAGATCCATAAGCTATGTACACTATTTATTGATAAGCAAGTTATTTTTAAAGTGAAAAATAAACATGGTGAAGTTAAAGAATATAAAACGAGTGGAGCCCTATATGAGGAACCGCTTACTGTTATTATTAATGGTAAAACGAAAGGTGTTTTAGAAGCATTTGCTGCCGCGATCCAGTCTTCAAAAAGAGGGAAAGTAGTAGGTGAAGCCTCAGCAGGCCTCGGTCTTGTAACAGAGACTATTCCATTAGAAGATAGAACGGGACTTGTTATATCAACAGGCATTCTTTATACATCAGATAATAACTCTCTAAAAGCTAGTGGGGTAAAACCAGATATACTCATTAAGAATAGCTTAGAAGGTGTTATCGAACTCATTACAAAAGGTACCCTTAGCCAAGACAATGATTTACAATTAGTGGAAGCTATTCGTGCATTTTATTAAATGTATAATATAGGTAAAATTTTATGAGGATAATAATTGAAAAACAAACGTAAAATACATTTAGACACTTTATGTTAAGGAGGGTGGCATTGATGAAAAAAAATGGCTTTTTTCGAGGTGCTGCTATAGGTTTTTTATTATCAATAGTAGTATTAATAACCAGTACAGCATTTGTAGATAAGTACTATTATGTAGATAAAAAATTATTAGCAATAGAAGCAGTAATTAATAATTATTTTGTAGGGGATATGGATCAGGCAAAAATGCAGGAAGGAATCTATAAAGGATTTGTAGCAGGGGTGGGTGATGTATATACTAATTATTATACCCCAGAGGAGTATCAAAGTTTCAAGGAAAAGTCAAGTGGCGTTTATGCTGGTATAGGGGTTCAGATGACTATTGATCCATCTGATAATACGATACTCATTACAGAAGTATTTGAAGGATCTCCAGCCCAAAAAGCAGGGATAATAGCAAAGGATAAGATTATTAAAGCTGGTGGTAAAACGATTACAGGAGATGATTTTGAACTTGTTCCCAAAATTGTAAAAGGTGCTCCGGATACGCAGATTAATCTTACGATCTATAGATCATCAGAAGATAAAATATATGATTTTGAAATTACAAGACAAAATGTAACTTATCCATCTGTAGTCTACAGAATGCTAGAAGATGATCTTGCCTACATTAAAATCAGCCAATTTGAGGAAACAACTTATGATCAGTTTAAAAAAGCACTTACTGAGATAGAAAACAAAAAAGCAAAAGGTATTGTGCTGGACTTAAGAAATAATCCAGGAGGGTTGCTTCACATTACAGAAAAAATAGCAGATGAATTGCTTCCTAAAGTACTTATTGTTTCAACAAGGGATAAAAACGGAACGGTAGATGAAGCCTATGCGGATGAGAATTATACAAACATTCCTATTGTAGTTGTAGTTAATGGAGATAGTGCAAGCGCATCAGAAGTTTTATCAGGGGCATTAAAGGACCATAATCGTGCGAAGCTTGTGGGGGAGACAACATTTGGAAAAGGTGTAGTACAAAGCATAGTACCTCTTAGTGATGGGTCAGCTCTAAAGCTTACCACTGCAAAATATTTTACACCTAGCGGCATTTGCATACAGGGCATTGGTATAGAACCAGACTATAAAGTATCTTTACCAATAGAATCTATGACGAGAGGCAGATTAGAAGATCAGCAAGATACCCAGCTTCAAAAAGCTATAGAAGTGATACAAAAAGATATCAAATAGCATAAGGGGGTATTCTAATTAATCCTAATAGGAATCAATTATTAGTAGGAATTGTTCTAGGCTTTGTTTTTAGTTTATTTATCATAATCTATGACTTAACAATACCTTTTACATTAAATATACTATTTATAATACCTATAAGTTTCTTATGTTCACTTGTTGATAAAAGGTTTACCTGTTTATCTTATGGTATTCCTATACTTTATCTTTTTTATAAGCTCTTTATTTACTTAGGATTAGATAAGGGGTGGTTGGCACTGCCTTATGTAAATTTTGTTATTTTAATAGGCATACTGCATATAACAGAGGGCTTGATGACACTACTGTATCGTCATCAAGACCATAAGAAGATTATTATATACAAAAGAAATACTTTAGTGGGAGGATACCATACTTTTAAAAAGTGGTTTATCCCCCTATTTTTATTTGAGGTGAAAGGACTCTATATCCCTATATTAGCTATATTAGTGTATGCAGACGATACGTTTGTGATGACGCCAAGTAAGAAAACGGGAATTATAGGATGTTGTATTTTGTTTTATGGCTTAGTCATAAGTTTATTAGGATATCTCAGTATAAAATCATGTTTTCCAGTTGAACTGGCAATAATATGTATGCCTATTCTGCATGAGATCATGCGAGAAATTAATGAAAATATAGAAAATCAAAGGGATAGAGAAAATTTCAAAAGGAAATTGTAAGATAAGTTAGAATTCCAAGTTAATTGACTAACCAGGTCGGCTTTGATATAATAATTAAGTAAAAAAGCATAAGGGGGAAGCAATGGAAAAGAAAATTGTTATTATTGGCGCTGGTTATGCCGGCATTTTAACAGCTAAAAAGTTGGCAAGAAAACTTAAAAAACATAAAGAAATTAGTATTACTATTATTGATAAAAATCCATTTCATACTATGCTTACCGAGCTTCATGAGGTAGCAGCAAATCGTGTAGATGAGGATAGCATAAAAATAAGCTTAAAGAAGATTTTTGCTGGCAGAAAAGTTGATGTTAAACTGGATACTGTAAATACAATTGATTTTGATAACAAATTAGTTGTTGGAAAAAGTGAACGTTATGAATATGACTATCTTGTTCTTGCAGCTGGTTCAAAACCAACCTTTTTTGGAGTAGAAGGAGCAGACGAATTTGCGTTTAAGCTTTGGTCTTATGAAGACGCAGTCGTTCTTAGAGACCATATTCATAATTCATTTAGAAAAGCAGTTTGTGAAACGAACCTTGAAGAAAAGAAAAGACTATTAACTTTTCATATAATAGGAGCAGGATTTACTGGGGTTGAAATGGTAGGTGAACTTGCTGAATATGTGCCAATCCTTTGCGAGAAATATGAAATTGAAAGAGAACTTGTAACTATTTGCAATGTAGATATACTAAGCCGCACAGTACCTATATTACCAGAAAAGCTTTCTGCTAAAGTGGAGAGACGTCTTCAGAAAATGGGTGTTACATTAATGCTCAATAGAAGTGTGTCTGCTATAGGCAGTGACTTTATTGAAATGAAGTCTGATGATAAGGTTGAACGCCAAAATACAGGAACTGTTATTTGGGCAGCTGGTATTGAAAGTGCTGATATTACATGTGAAGCAGCGAAGACTTTAGAATCTGCACAAAGAGGGCGTATAAAGCTTGATGCTTATCTGCGTTCAGTTGATAATAAAGATGTTTTTGTCGTTGGAGATAATATGTTGTATACACCAGAAGGGGAAAAAGAACCTGTTCCTCAAATGGTTGAAAACTGCGAACATAGTGCGGCCACTGCTGCGAAAAACATTGTTTGTGAATTAACAGGCAAGGGGGAAATGTCCAAATATAAACCTTCTTTTCATGGTGTAATGGTTTGTGTAGGAGGACGATATGGAGTTGCTAGAGTGGGGCTCCCAAATTTTATGTTTAATTTGCCTTCATTTCTTGCAATGTTTTCAAAACACTTTATTAACATTGTCTATTTTATTCAGGTACTGGGCTGGAATAAAGTATTTAGTTATGTAAAACACGAATTCTTTACCATAAGAAATTGCAGAAGTTTTGTAGGCGGTCATTTTTCAAACAGAACACCTAGCTTTTTATTAGTTCCTCTTAGAGTGTGGCTCGGTGCCATTTGGCTTTTTGAAGGAATTAAAAAAGTAAACGAGGGGTGGATGGATGCACCTAAATTAACAGGTTTCTTTGGTGGTGCGAATGCATGGTACAATAGTATTTTAGGTGTAGCAACTGATGGTGCAAGTGCAGCAACAGGTGCCGAAGCCACAGTGCCAGCTGTATCAGATGCAGTTAGTGCAGCAACAGGTGTGGCAGAGGCGGTAACCGCGGCGACTGGTACTGTAGTAGAAGCCGTGACAGCAGCAACAGGTGTCGTAGCAGAAGCAGTAACAGCAGCGACAGGAGCCACAGATGCAGTAACAGCAGCAACAGGTGTAGCCGAAGCAGCTGCGGGTGCTGCGAGTACAGTAGGAACAGCGATCTTTAATTGGGATTTCTTAGGTTTATTCCAAGCTATTTTTGTAAGTGGTAAAGATCTAATCCATTCTAGTATTAATGATTTTGCGTTTAAATTAGATGTGCCACTTATGAACTGGTTTGTAGATACATTTATTCTTCCTTATGATTCAGTTCAGCTTTTTATGCAGATATTCATTGTAGTAGCAGAAATTTTGATTGGGCTTGCATTAATTGGAGGACTGTTTACGACACCAGCAGCTGCATTCTCACTCATACTTCAAATTATGTTTGTATGTACAACCGGTTTATATTTAGGGACATTTTGGATGGTATTTGCAGGTATTGCAGTTTTAATTGGTGCTGGAAGAACGCTTGGACTTGATTATTACGTTATGCCATATCTTAAAAAACAATGGAAGAAACTACCTATTGTAAGAAAGTTGTATATATACAATGATTAATAAGAGTTTAAGAACAAACGACAACATTAATTTTATAACGTTTGATGATGCTACTATACTTGTTAAAGAACAAATTGATACAGTATTAGGTACGTCACCTTCAGTGATTCGTAAATATATGGAACACTTAAAGGCATCAAGAGGCAAATATATTCGTGCAGTATCTTTGCTTGCTTGTGCTGAAAATGAAGAAGGCTTAATTCATCCAAACGCTGTAAAGTTAGCGGCAGCTATTGAGATTTTACATCTTGCAACACTTGTTCATGACGATGTGATAGATAATGCAGACTTGAGAAGAGGCGTTGTTACACTTCAGAAAAAATATGGCAAAAAGACTGCTGTTATTTGTGGAGATTATCTGCTTTGTGTTGCACTTAAACTGGCATCTTCTGTTACAAACAGAGAAGACTACCTGGATTTGGATCTGCCGGATTATATGGGAAAAGTATGCCTTGGAGAACTGAATCAGCATAGTAATAACGGTAATTTAGATTTATCTATTTATGAATATTTTAAAATTATAGCTGGTAAAACTGCTGCGCTTTTTGAAGCTTCATTTTATGCAGGGGCTATCGTATGTGAAAGCGATAGTCAGAACACAAAAAAATATAAGCTTCTAGGACGCTATATTGGTATGATTTTTCAGCTTACTGATGATTGTATAGATTTTGAAACATCTAAGAGTATCGCTAAAAAGCCTGTTCAGTCTGATTTTGAACAAGGCGTCATAACACTGCCACTTATTCATGCATTTATGCAAAAGCTAGATTTTAAAGAAAAAGCGAGGCAAGGTCAGGTTGCAAGAGATGATATCAATGATATTGTTGCGCATACAGGCGGACTTATATTTACTCGTAAGGTATCAAAAAAATACTATGATAAGTCCATAAAAATTATTAATGAACTTAATATTACAGAAGAAAAACGCATAAAACTCATAGCAATCTTAGATAAAGCTTCTCATGTATTGTAAAGATAAGATGGGGGGATAATGTGATTAAGAGATTTTTAAACTATGTTGAGATTAGGACTAAGATAACTAGTTTATTTACTTTTCTAATGACTATAGCCTTTCTTTTATATAGGAGAGAAGCCATAGATTGGAGATTAACAGGGATATTTTTTGCAGGAATGTTTTTATTTGATCTAGCAACTACTGCAATTAATAACTATATTGACACGAAGACTAATCACCAGACACTACAGTTTAAAAGAAGTATTGCGCTGATTATTATACTTATACTACTTGGAATGAGTACTATTCTTGGATTATATCTTGCATATCTTACAGATATTGTTATCCTTTTGCTCGGTGGTCTGTGTTTTTTGTGTGGCATCTTTTATACCTATGGACCTGTTCCTATATCCAGACAACCTTTAGGTGAGATTTTATCGGGCGTTTTTTATGGTTTGCTGATACCATTTATTTTAATGTATATCAACATGCCAGAAGGTGCACTTCTTTCTGTAAATTTAAGTTTTGAAACAATCAGCATATCTTTGAATGTAGTACCAATAGTTACAGTTATTTTATTTTCTATTATTCCAACGTGTGTTACTGCAAATATCATGTTGGCAAATAATATCTGCGACTTAGAAAAAGATATTCAGGTTAAAAGGCATACTTTGCCCTACTATTTAGGTCGTAGGGCACTGGATTTGTTTGCAGGTCTTTATTATTTAACCTACATTGCCATAATAGTTATGGTAATACTTAGAATATTATCTCCAATATGTTTGATCGCGTTATTGACATTTTTTATTGTAAAAAAGAATATCAATGAATTTTTGAGCGTTCAGGACAAAGAAACAACGTTTATTTTAGCTATTAAAAATTATATTATTATTATGGGAACAAATACTTTGATGATTTTTATAAGTTTATTGTTTTCATAAGATGTGAGGGCAAAATGGAGTTCGTAAAAAAATCAGATATGTGGATTATTTTAATCATTATAATTATTAGTATAGCGGCTTGGTTTATTTACCGCATTACATTTTCTGAGCAATCCGCTAAAGCCGAGATTTATTACTATTCAGAGCTTGCTGAAACTATTGACTTAGGAGCTGGAATAGAAAAGACTTTTTCAATTCCACAAAATAACCATGTTATTTTTCATCTTTATGAAGATGGAAATATACGTTTTGAAGAATCAGATTGCCCTGATAAAATTTGTATCCAATCAGGAAAACTCAATATGATTGGACAAAATGCAGCCTGCATACCAAATGGAATCATTTTGAAAATTGTTCCTGCAAAAAATTATAGTGAAGATGATCTTGATATTGTAGTCGGAAAATAGAAAGGCTTATGATGAATAAGAAGATAATAAACAATGAAAAAGAAATAGGTTTTAAAAAATCTAAAATAATGGTTTTAACTGCACTTCTTTTTGCTGTGGCAATAGTGCTTTCTATAGTTGAGAACTCGCTGCCACCACTGATAGTTACAGTGCCGGGGGTTAAACTAGGACTTTCTAATATTGCAGTAATGTATGCTTTGTTTTTTCTAGGAAAAAATCAAGCATTAATGATAGCTGTTTTAAAATCATTTTTTGTATTCATCACAAGAGGTTCAATTGCTTCACTTTTAAGTTTTTCGGGAGGTATTTTATCATTAGTAGTTATGATTATTTTAATGATTGTATTTAAAGATAAGATATCTTACTTGATGATTAGTATTTTTGGATCAGTATTTCATAATATAGGACAATTTATTGCGATATCCTTTATATTTACATCTGTATATATATGGGCGTATCTTCCAATACTTCTGATAGCAGGGGTAGTGGCAGGTATTGCGACTGCTACATTACTTAAGTTTATTTTCCCAGCCTTTAAAAAGTTGGGTTTAAAATAAAAAAATAATAAAATGGAGGAATATAAATGAAAAAATCATTAGCTTTATTACTTACTTTATCGCTAGTACCTTTTACCCTTGTTGGATGTGGGGGAAAAAATAATACACCAGCATCAGCCGAAACACCTGTGGTAGAGGCGCCAGCGGAAACACCAGCAGAAACGCCAGCTGAAAATGTTGCTGCAGATGCAGTGAAAACTGGTCTTGCTGTGATTACAACAGCTGGAAAATCTAAAGATGCAGGCGAACAAGATGGTCTTGCACAAGTTGACTCAACAATTATTGCAGTTACTGTTGATAAAGACGGTAGAATTGTAAAATGCGCTATAGACGGTGCTCAAACAAAAATAAACTTCTCTAAAACTGGTGAAGTTACTACTGACTTAAGTACAATATTTGTAGGAAAACAAGAAATGGGTACAGAATACGGCATGGGTAAAGTATCTTCACTTGGTAAAGAGTGGAATGAACAAGCAAATAGCCTTGCTGAGTATGTAATTGGTAAAACTGTAGATGAAATCAAAGCAATTGCAGTAGATGAAACAACAGCGCCAACGGATGCTGAACTTACAGCTTCTGTAACAATTAAAATTGGCGGATATATAGAAGCTATCGAAAAAGCAGTTGCCAATGCACAAGATTTAGGTGCATCATCAAGTGATAAATTAGGATTAGGTGTAGTGACTAATATTGCTAAATCTAAAAATGCTGCTGATGAAGACGGTACTGCACAAGCTTATACAACTTATACAGCTACAACTTTTGATGCTGATGGTAAAATTACAAGTTCTATCATTGATGGCTCTGTAAGTAATGTTAAGTTCTCTAAAGAAGGTAAAGTTACTTCTGATATTAAAGCAGCTTATAAAACTAAGCTTGAACTTGGTGCAGAATATGGTATGGCTAAAGCTTCTGCTTTAGGAAAAGAATGGTTTGAGCAATCAACTGCTTTATCTCAATATTTAATTGGAAAATCATTAGATGAAGTTAAAGGGATTGCAGTTAATGAAAAAGGAGCTCCAGCTGATAGTGAACTTGCAGCTTC
Source organism: Cellulosilyticum sp. I15G10I2 (assembly GCF_900095725.1). Lineage (NCBI taxonomy): Bacteria > Bacillati > Bacillota > Clostridia > Lachnospirales > Cellulosilyticaceae > Cellulosilyticum > Cellulosilyticum sp. I15G10I2. The sequence goes on along the minus strand of NZ_FMMP01000009.1, from coordinate 7,453 downwards.
TGTAACAGTTTCTATTGGAGATTACATAGCAGTAATTGAAAAAGCAAGTGTATCTGCTAGATAATAATTAAAACATTATAAGAGGCAGCGTTGCTGCCTCTTAAATTTTTGAGGTGAAAAGTATGGTTAGAAAAATAATTGCATTTATTCTTATGGTTATCCTTACAATGAACTTTACAGCTTGTGGAAGTCCAAAAAAGACACGTTATGAGTCTGAATTTCTTGTGCTGTTTAACACCGTATCCAAAATTGTGGCCTATACGGAGAGTAAAGAAGAATTCAGCAAGCATTCAAAGTTTATTTATGATAGTCTCAAAGAGTATCACGAATTATATGATATTTATAATGATTATGAAGGAAAAAATAACATTAAAACTATAAATGACCATGCTGGTGTTAAACCTATAGAAGTTGATAAAAAAATCATTGATTTACTACTTTTTTCGAAAGATCAATATAAAAAGACAGATGGAAAAGTGAATATTGCTTTTGGAGCTGTACTCAAAATATGGCATGACTATCGAACTGAAGGCGTTGAGGATTTTGAGAATGCTAAACTGCCGCCAATAGATAAACTTGAGGCTGCGAAAGTTCATACGGATATTAATAAAGTTATTATTGATGAAGTGGCATCTACAGTTTTTCTGGAAGATCCTGAGATGAGCCTGGATGTTGGTGCTATAGCTAAAGGTTATGCTGTTGAACAGGTTGCTTTATTGGCGATGAAAAATGGATTTGATGCGGGCCTTCTTAGTATTGGCGGAAATGTTCGTGCAATTGGTAATAAAGGAGACCCTTCGAAGCTATGGAACGTTGGGGTACAAAATCCTGAGAAAGAATCTGAAGATCCTCTTCTTAAAATTGTTTATCTAAGTGATTTATCTCTTGTGACAAGTGGTAATTATGAGAGATACTACACGGTTGGGGATAAAAATTATCATCATATTATTGATACAGATACCCTATTTCCATCAGAATATTTAACAGCTGTTACGATTATCTGCCCAGATTCAGGGGTTGCGGATGTGCTTTCTACAGCAGTGTTCAATATGCCATTTGAACAGGGATTAGAGTTCATTGATAGTTTACCTGATACGGAGGCACTATGGATTTTAAATAATGGAGAGATTAAGTATAGTGCTCATTTTAAAGATTTGATAAAGGAATAAGAGGTTGGATCATGCCATTAAAGGAAGGGGAAATACCTTGCTTTAGTGGCTTTTTTAGCGGCTTATGTAAGGGGCACCAGATTGTACGAAAACTACTAGCTATAGCAGTATATTAGCTATTTTTATAATTGAAGTCTTGATATTAGGGCCGCTTGGCAGGCCTGAGATATTTTTTGTCTTTCCCGCCTACCCACTGCCATACCCGAGTCAAGTCAAAAAACATCTCAGGCCTACCTCGCTATGCTTTATTATAGATAAGTTTATGGATAAGAAAGAATTATCTATAAGTAAATAATTAAGTTGAGATATAGGATTTGAAAACCTTAAAATCCTTATAATAATCTTCAGAAAAAGTCAAGTGGTACTAGTTTGGGGCAGTCTGCTACAGCCATACTCGAGTCGAGCTGTAAGGTGCCCCTGCCTGCCGTGCTAGTCTTGATAAACTGTATATTTATCTATTAAAGAATAGGGAGTAAGGTACTTTATTATTTTTGAGATTTGCGTTACAATAGTGGTTAAAATATATAGAAAGTATTTTAACAATATACGTAAGAACTAAATTAAGGTATTTCAACAGGATAACTTATAGAGGAGGAGCTATGAAAGCGATTTTATTAGGTATAATAGCATCATTATTTTTTGCTGTAACCTTTGTATTAAACAGAGCTATGCAGCTTAGCGGAGGGAGCTGGATATGGAGTGCAGCACTAAGATTTCTTTTTATGTTGCCATTTTTGGTCGTTATTGTTGTACTAAGAGGTAATATAAAAGGGTTAATAGTTCATATGAAGGCTTATTTCATGCAATGGCTGGTGTGGAGTATAGTTGGGTTTGGTCTTTTCTATGCGCCCTTATGCTTTGCAGCAGCATATGGGCCTTCGTGGCTGGTTGCTAGCACATGGCAAGTTACAATCATTGCGGGCTCATTATTGGTACCTTTTTTCTATACAGAAATTAATAGTAATGGCCGTGTACAGAAAGTAAGAAATAAAATACCAGTGAGGGGTTTATTGATTTCACTTATTATTTTAATAGGTATTTTACTTATGCAGTTTGGTCATGCTTCTTTTATCAATGGGAAGGATATGCTGCTTGGGATAGTGCCAGTTTTAGTTGCGGCTTTTAGTTATCCTTTAGGGAATAGAAAGATGATGAGCATTTGCAAAGATGAAATAGATACTTATCAAAGAGTTTTGGGGATGACGATAGCCAGTATGCCTTTTTGGATAGTGCTTTCTATTATGGGTCTCATACATGCAGGACCTCCAAGTGGGTCGCAGCTTACACAATCATTAGTAGTTGCGATAAGCTCAGGAGTCATAGCCACTATACTTTTCTTCAAAGCAACTGATTTGGTTAAAAAAGATTCCCACAAGCTCGCAGCAGTAGAAGCCACACAGGCAGGAGAAGTTATTTTTGCACTGATAGGGGAAGTCTTGCTGCTCGGAGGCATTTTTCCAACGGGGTTGTCATTAGTTGGGGTTATTGTTGTGATCGGTGGAATGATTATACATAGTTTGTTTGCTGAAGATAAGAAATTAGGAAAAGATAAAGTTTTTAGTGATGATAAAATAGCGTAAATTTTAAATGCTATAGGATATGTTAATAAGTTTATGGAGATGTAATCAATTATAGAGTTAATGAGAGGGGAAAAATTTATGAAAAAGGAAAAGATACTGCAAGCAGCAGTCTACATAAGCGGCTGGATAACTATAGTATTAAGCGCATATGTGTTGTTTTGGAAGAGGATATTGCCCATGTTATTTTCTTTCTTCTTAAACAATGCTTCATCAGATGCTACAGCGATCGGTATTATAGGGGGGGCGGATGGGCCAACCGCAATTTTTATTACAACTAAGATAGCAGCTGAGTATATTGTAGAAATAGTAACACTATGTTTTTTAGTCATAACTTTGATATTGTTTATGATAAAGTATAAAATTTATGATGAAAGTTGAGATAGCTAACTCCTTTGAAATTCAGAAATAGAGCAAGTAAAGGGAAATCAAAGGGAAATCAAAGGGAAAAGGCGTACCTCATCGCTGAGATACGCCTTTATTAGTTAACGTGTTCATGATCTTTAATATGATCCATGCAGTATTCAAAATTACCATTACATTTAGAGCAGTAACGAAACTCCATATCCGGGTTAGTAACTTCTGTCTTGCCGCATACGTGACATTTATGAAAGGCGACGCGTATGGGCGCGCTAGAGCCTTTTTGAAGCTCACGTTTTTGTTTAGTAAAGTGACGTTGTGTATGGGTTCGGCGTCCCTTTAAAAGAGGTATACCGAAGAACAATAAGTAATTTAGTAATGAAATAATAATAAGTGATTTAGTACCTAAGCTTCCTAAAAAGAACTGATAAAGTAGGAATGCAACATTTAAATAGGCCAAATATTTAACTTTTACCGGAATGAGAAAGTAGATTCTAAACTGTACATTAGGAAATAGCGTTGCATAAGCTAAAAACAAAGATAAATTAATATACAAAGTTGTTCCGTAACTGTTAAATAAAGCAGATGCAAGCATGGTCAAAATAGCACCGGTAAAATAATAAATATTAAACTTAAAAGTACCCCAGGTGTTTTCGAGCTGCATACCAATGGAGTAATACAGAAATGCTGAAAAGATAAACCATAACATATCAAATGTATTAGGAATAAATAAAAAGCTAACAAGACGCCAGATCTCTCCGCGTAAGATGGCACTAAAATCAAATACTAAGAAGTAAAGGATTCTACCGCCTGTTAAATAATAAAATAAAAAAACAAAAGCATTGCCGCATAATATATATAGCATGAGATTATTAATCGCGTATTTTCCATATTTTCGCTGCAGTTTGTCTAAAAAGTTCATAGAGCCTCCTTAAAAATCACACAAATATCATATTTTTGATGTATAATAGGATTATAGCATACTCTATAGTAGAGTCAAAGGGTATTATCATGAAATTAGAAAGGACAGACAGGATGGAGAAATACGGCACACCATTTAAAGAATTATCTTTTAAGAAAAAAACACAGCATATATGGGAATACTATAGATGGTATATTGCATCTGTTATTATTGGAATAATTATACTAGGCAGTTTAGTACTTACTATGTTTAGGCCCCAAAAGGAGTTTGCTGTACATGTAGTAATAGCAGGAAAAGTCATAAGTGATGAGACGCAGCAACAGGATATTGAACGATTTGAAAGTGAGTGGGATACAAACCTTAGTATATCCTCAGTCAATTTTGAAAGTGTGGGACAGCTTGAAATGGTAATGATGCAAAAAATACCGCTGCTTGTTAGAACAGGAGAGTTGGATATTCTTATTGTTTCTAAGAACACCCATATGAATTATTTAAACCAAGGGGCGGTAGACATGTTTTTGCCTCTAGATACAATTGAAGAACTCAAACCATTATTAGAGGATAAAAAAGACAGCCTCATTACATCTGAACATATTGAAGTCAGCACTACAGATGATGACTATCGAGAGAAAATAGAGGCTTTAAAAAATGAGGGGCATATATACGGTATAGAAGTTAATGCATTGCCGGGCATTCCTTCTTTAGAACTGACAGAGGAACTTGTAATAGGCATAACAGGTACGGTAAAAGATCTATCAAAGACAATAGAAGTGATTGAATATTTATTGCGATAAAAAGAGTTATAGAGAAACAACATATAGACTTGAGTTATTTATCACTATAACGTTGTTTATTAGAATGATTTCATATCACATATTATTGTAGATAGCTAAAATTTAAAGATGTGAAAGCTATATTTATATAAGAGGAGACGAAAGAATGAATTTTAATGGTATAAACCAAATAGGAATAGTAGGCGGAGGCAGCGCAGCGTTAATGCTGGCTTTAGAGGCTTCTAAAAAAGGGATTCACACAACTTTATTAGATCCTCAAATTGATTGTGTAGGTGCTCAAGTTGTTACTGAACATATCATAGCGACTATTACCAATGAAAGCATACAGAAATTAAGCCTAAGATCAGATGTAGTGGTATTTAATACAAGTTTACCTTATGTATTAAACACTAAGCTTCATGCATCAACTTATCCAAGCAGGCAGGTCATGAATAGATTAAGTGATAAGAAAGAGTTATTAGATCTTTTGGAGGAATTACAAATCCCTACTATCACAACTTATTATCAAGATAATAAAGCAGATACTTTTGATAAAATTGAGAATCTGACATTTCCTTTTAGATTTATTAAACAGTATGCAGATCGGATAGAGAGTATGGATATTACCAGTGCAGAGGATGCCGCTGATTTTATTCTTGAAGAGGAAAAAGCAGACAGCTTTCTGCTTCAGCCTATTACGCATTATACGAGTATTATTGCCTGTCTGGCTATCGTTGATAGTGATGGTAAAATAACCTTGTATGATCCATTAGAAGAAAAATTCGAAGGAGATACTTTATGCACTATTCAGATCGCAAATGACCTTTCCAAAACGATGCTGCAAAAAATAGGGCGTTATAATAAAAAATTATTAAAAGAAATAGCAGGACAAGGCATCTATACGATTAAGTATGGTTTAAAGCCTAATAAAGGCGTAGAATTTATAGAAATTACTCCAGAAATTTCTATATCAGGCATTCTGACATTAGAAGCGTATGATATGTCTATCTATGAGCAGTATATTCATATGCTGTTAAATATGAAAGTGATAGGTCCGACGCTTATAAATAATGTACATGGTATTATAAAACAAGACCATTCTACAAAATCTATAAATACGCCTTATCATATTTATAATGTTGGGATAACAAGACTATATGTTACTCCAAATGAATAAAGCAAAAAGCTCTTATGTTTCCTTTGAATTAAGGATACATAGGAGCTTTTGTATTAATTTTTTTGATGTGGTGTTTAGCAAGCTTGCTGGCAATCTTTTCACTATCGTGATCATAAATAAGAGGCTGTATGTCGTTAATATATCCACTATTGCCATAAAGATAAAAAGAAGCTAAATTATAAGCTTGAGCAGCTCTTTTTTCTGTAGGATAAATACCTAGATAGACTTGTTTGCCCTTATAACCGATCACAGCTCTAAAACCACTTTTATCTTTACAAATACCACGATATTGTTTTAAAGAAACAATACGTTTTTGTTTTGAAGGTGTTTTAAGACAAGGCGAGATATCTATATTATCATAAATTTGAGTGTACTCAGTTAATGTGAGATAGGGAATAGTATTTTTGACATAGTCTCGTTGTATACCATTTTCTAAAAGAATATCAATGGCTTTGTTATAAGCGATTGCAGCTTCTAGTTGAGAAGTATAGTGCCCAATAATTATATTATGATGTACAAAGATTTTAGCTATATAGATTAATTGATTGTTTTTCTCTCTTCGGGTAACACCTTTATAACTATTAATGATTTCTAGATTTTCTCTTCTAAAATCATAGTCACATCCATTTTTAAAACGATAATCTACACCGTTAACACTGTGGGGAGGGATGCCAAACCTAGATAAGATGCTTTGTTGGGTAATGCTGTCTTGGGTATAGAAATATCTGCCCCGTTTAGAAATTTTATAAGTTGAAAAAAAGAATAAATCCTTCATATCAAAAGTCAGTATAATATCCTGTGACAAATGATAGCAAAAATAGGTATCGTAAATATAAACTGGATTTTTAATATAAACATGATGATCTCTGAAGTTGCATAAAGAGATAAATTTTTTATAATCAATTGAAGTGAATGTATATTGTGTAAGCGGTATAGGCTGTTCCATAATTTGATTTGCTTCTAATAAAGCATTTTCGGCAACTTCTTTTGAGCTATAGAGGCCCAAATAAATTTTTTTAGATCGATAAACAAAATATACTTTATAACGGGTTATATTATTCTTTTGTGAGGGGTATATATATGACATAATATCACCATCCTATTAGTAGCATACAATAAATGATAGAGAAAGTCATTAGATCACTGAGAATATTGTAATAAAATTTATAATATACACCTACTAAAAAAAACAGTATAATAAAAAGGTATGAGTAATTTGGAAAATAAAACCTATATCTAAGGAGGAAATAGAGTGAGTCAAATAGCACAAAAAACGATTAACACGATTCGTGTACTGGCAGCAGAAGCGGTACAAAAAGCCAATTCAGGTCATCCAGGTTTACCACTGGGTTCTGCACCTATGGCCTATACATTATGGGCAGACCATATGAAGCACAACCCTAAAAACCCAACATGGCAAAACAGAGACCGTTTTGTTCTTTCAGCAGGTCACGGTTCTGCACTTATTTATTCCC